>CANQWA010000015.1 GCA_947627445.1 uncultured Ruminococcus sp. | reverse complement strand
TGACCGATCTGTTCCCAGTGGATCATATCCCGGCTGTGAAAAATGGGAATACCCGGGAAATATTCAAAGGTACTGGTGACCAGATAATAGTCATCTCCGGCACGGCAGATGCTGGGATCCGGATGGAATCCGGGTAAAATAGGATTGGTATATGTCATATGATGCTCCGTTCTGCTGTGAAACAGCTTTTTTATCCATCCATAAATTTCTGCCATTGATGGATTTATGGCGTATCTTTTGCGGTTGCCGCTGCGGTTGATGCGAAAGTGGTGCGCAAAAGGCTTCTTAGAATCATATATCATCCAAGTTCTCCATGGATGATACGTAAAAACAGGTCCATGCTTTTTATGCGAATTCAGAAATCGAACACCTAAAATTCTACATTTGTTCAACATTTATCCGGTGATACAGTGTATCATAATAGAAGGGGAGCAGAAAAATCTGCTTTTATCAAGAAAAAGGAGTAAATTCACAATGGTTATCAAATATTTTCTGGTATTTTTGGTGTCCATGGTGCCAATCATCGAATTGAGAGGCGCAGTCCCCATTGGTACAGGCTTTTTCGGACTAAATCCCTGGATCACATTAATCGTCTCCATCATCGGCAATATGGTTCCGGTTCCTTTTATTTATTTCTTTGCCCAAAAGTTGTTGGTCTGGGGCTCGGATAAGCGGTTTATCGGAAAATTTTTCCGGTTTTGCCTGGAAAAGGGACGCAAGGGCGGACAAAAGCTTCAGGCAAAGGCAGGACGGGGTACATTTGTGGCACTGCTGCTATTTGTGGGTATTCCGCTTCCCGGTACAGGTGCATGGACAGGCACACTGGCAGCAAGTCTGCTGGATATTGGCTTTAAGAAGAGTGTAATTGCCGTGATACTGGGTGTGCTGTTAGCCGGTATCATTATGACACTGGGAACACTGGGTGTATTCACTGCCATTACTTCTCTGTTTCAATAGACCTCCTGGGAAACGGGAGAAATGCCAGGGTGTGCTGACACTAAGAACTGATTCTCATAGGAACCTGACTTTTCTGAGAAAGCCAGGTTTTTATTTTTTTCGGTAAAGCAGTCACGTTTTCAGAAAACTCTGAATACACTGTAGAGAAGCATGCTTCTAAGAAGCTGTCTGCCAGGACACAGCACATGTTTTTCCAGAAAATCCGTGCACTTCACGGATAAAGACAGCTTCAACCATATCAAGGAGGGTTTTCTATGAGCAATTATCGCCCGATGCCGGATCAATGCGCTGACACTGTTCCCATCAAGGTGAACCGGATCTTTGACAGCTGCAGCGACCGGGATTGTTTTGCCAATGTACAGATCCTGATGGACGGCGGAGAGCTTCCGGCGAACATCACCATGGTAAAAAGCCGCTGTGTACGGGTGTCCAATATCTGTATGAATATTGAGCCTGTACCCTTTAACCGAGGCTTTTATTCGATTGACCTGACATATACCTTTCGGGTAGAACTGATGGCATATGAACGTGCCTGCGGCAGTCCGGTGCTTTTGACCGGTACGGCATACGCCGGGAAGAATGTGATCCTCTACGGCGGCGAAAGCAATACCAAGACATTTTTCAGCAACGGCGAGCAGATCGGTGATACCAATGCCTGCTGCGAAACCGTCAACCTGCCCACTGCAGCAGTTCAGGTGGTAGAACCTATTGCCCTGGAGGCAAAGATCGGTTCTGTCTGCGGCACTGACGGCGCAACACCAATCCGCACCGTAATTATGACGCTGGGATTGTTCTCTGTAGTAGAGTTGTTCCGTCCCGTGACGATTCTTGTGCCTACGTATGAATATACCATTCCCACCAAGGAATGCCATGCGGACACAGAGTCGCCCTGCGCTGTTTTTGACAAGATTCGTTTTCCTGCTGAGGAGTTTTCGCCCACGTCTTTTCCCATGGCATCACAGGAGGAGAATTGCGGCTGCAATGACCCCATGCCGGAAGAAAATCTGGGGAACACATGACACAGTAACGGGCGGCGATTGCCGTCCGTTTTTTCTGAGAACCATTCTTCACAAAAAGCTGCACACGTCTTTCCGGCAGATTTTGGCGAGTGCTGTGTCAAAAAGTCTTGCCAGGCAAAGAGCATGCTTGCGGCTTTTTTTCTTGTCCTCACCAAAATCTGCCGGAAAATCCGTGCACATTTCTGATGAAGGCGGGTTCTGAGAAGGGAGGCTTTTCCTTGCGAAAACAAGTGTATGCACAGCGCAAAAGGAGAGTGCGTTCTGCCATCGCATTTCTGACCATTGTTTCCATTCTGGTGATGCTTCTGGTGCGGATGGATCGGTCGATCCGCCCCACCCTCTGCGCCCTCTGTGAAAGTGAAACACGCAGCTTTGTTTCCCGGCTCATGGCGGAAAGCACGGCACAGGCTTTGGAAGAGCAAGCCTATTGCTATGAAAATTTTACCAGTCTGGTCTACGATCCAACTGGGAATATCACTGCTGTGGAAACCCATACAGAGCAGCTCAGCCGGCTGCAATCTGCCATGCTATTTGCCGTGCAGCAAAAAATGGAAGATTGCCGGAATGCCACGCTGAAAATTCCTTTGGGAACAGCCAGTGGAGTGTGGCTTTTTGCTGGGCATGGTCCAACGATTCCCGTGCGGCTGCTGCCGGTAGGAAATGCCTCTGTGAAGATCATCAGCGAGTTGGAAGCTGCCGGCATCAACCAGACTTGTCATCGAATCCGTGTGGTCGTGACGGCAGACCTGACGGCAGCTATTCCCTTTTCGGAAACGGAAGTGTCAACGGTATATGATTGCCTGATCTCCGAAACCGTGCTGGTGGGGCGTGTGCCGGATGCCTATCTGGAGATTGCAGGGGATCAGGGTTGAGAATCTGACCGCATAGAAATCTCCGGGAACTCCTTTGCTGCAAACGCCGGCAGGGAAGTTTTTACCGTTAGACCGTTTAAGTTTGCCAGACAGCTGTCTGCATCGGTCTGAAAGGTCAGTTGGTACGCCCAGAGCTGCTGATGTTTACAGTGCAGAGTGCGGTTTTCTTTCATATTCCCGTACTTGGTGTCACCCAGGATTGGCGTGCCGATATGGGACAGATGTGCTCGGATCTGATGGGTGCGTCCGGTGATCAGATCCACCGATAAAAGAGCATGACGCGGATTGAAAGCCACGACCTGATAGCCGGTAATGATCTCCTGAAAGCCCTCTGACTTGGTGTCACGGATCATGACCATATTGTGTGTGTCGGATTTTTTGTGCCATGCATGAAGAATTGCTGCCGGAGGTTTCGGTGTCCCTACGGTGAGACAGAGATAGGTTTTGTGTATCTTATTTTCCCGAATCAGACGATTGACCTCACGGAGCGCTGCGGCGGTTTTGGCAGCAATGACAATACCGCCGGTGTTCCGATCCAAACGATTACACAGCGCTGGTGTAAAGCTCTGTTCC
The DNA here is from genome assembly GCA_947627445.1 of uncultured Ruminococcus sp. Taxonomy (GTDB): domain Bacteria; phylum Bacillota; class Clostridia; order Oscillospirales; family Ruminococcaceae; genus Ruminococcus_C. The sequence goes on along the minus strand of CANQWA010000015.1, from coordinate 57,416 downwards.
TGTGCAGGATTGTAAGCCCCGGTGCGGTAGAGATAGTGCAGCACCCGGTGGATCAGTGTGTCCGGTGTCTGCCGGTTGTCGCAGTGTACCACTAGTCCCACAGGCTTGCAGACCAGCAGGAGCTGATCATCCTCATAGAGAATGTCCAGTGTATCCGGTGCCTGAAGAAATTCCGGTTCTTTTTCCGGAAAGGTTGATTGCACAGGAAGGTTGTCATCCTTGAGATAGCAGTCGATTTGATCGCCGGGAAAGAGCTGTTGCTGTGGGGTACAGCGTTTTCGGTTCACTTTGATGTTCTTGGTGCGGATGGCTTTGTAGAGCATGCTTTTTCGCAGATGGGGGAGTGCCTTCTGGAGAAAACGATCCAATCGCTGACCGCTGTCGTTTTCTGCAATGTAGAATTGCCTCATAAGAGATATTCGCCTCCTTGTGTGTATCTTTTCGGCAACACCGTGCAAAGCTGTCAAGCGTGCTTTGTGCGGGTTTGCCGTAAAAAAACCGTCCGTATCTGCTGCCTGCGGACGGCTTTTCATGCTTACTGCAAATACTGTATCTCAAAATCAGTTACTTGCATGGGTTTTGCAAAATAATACCCTTGGAACATATCACAGCCAAATTCTGTCAGAAAATCCACCTGTTCCCGTGTTTCCACGCCCTCGGTAATGACCTCCATATGCAAGGCTTTCGCCAGAGAAATGATCATTTTGAGGATCGTCATGCTCCGCTCGGTATTATCGGTCTTGCTGAGAAATCCCATGTCGATCTTCAGTACATCTGCCGGGAGATCTTTCAAGGTATTCAAAGAGGAATACCCGCTGCCGAAATCGTCAATCTCAATGACAAAGCCGAAGCTTCGCAGTTTGCTGATGAGAGGGATCTGTTCCTTGGGATTGTTCATGATGGAAGTCTCGGTGATCTCCAGGTGGAGACTATGGGGCGGAATGCGGTATTTCTGCACCAGATCCACCAGGGTTTTGTACACATCAATCAGCAGAAAATCCTTTTGGGAGATGTTGACGGAAATATAGTGATCTGTATAGCCATCATCATGCCATTTTCTCAACTGCATACAAGCGGTTTCCCAGATATAAGGGTCCAGCCGGCTGATGAGACCGGTACGTTCAAAGATGTCGATAAACTTATAGGGTGCAACCAACCCTTCAATGGGATGAATCCAGCGTACAAGCGCTTCGCCGCCGAAAATTCTGCCGCTTACGGTTACTTGAGGCTGGATAAAGGCGTGGAATTGTCTGTCTGAGATCGCATGATCGAATTCACTGATCACCTTGTGTTCGCTGACAAAGCTGTCACGCAGCGCCTCCTTATAGTAGGCGACCACTGTCTGATAACTGTCTTTGATAGAGCGGATCGCCAGGAATGCCCGGTCGCACATGATCGATATTTTGATGGTTGGGTCGGTAATGAAGTATACGCCAAAATGGGCATAAAGCTTATAGACAGAGTTGTCCAATATGGTATTGAATTTTGCAGATTCCTCCACGAATACTTCTTCATGAAACCGCTCTTTCGGCATGAGAATGCAGAAGCGGTCATTCGTGATCCTGCCATAGATGCTCAGCTCGCTGGCGAGAGATGCAATAGACTGTGCCACTTTTTTCAGGACAATATCACCCATTTCCACACCGAAGAGGTCGTTGACCAACTTGAAATTCTTGATGTCAATGGCAACCATGCAGAATTCTTTGTCCGGATACTCCTGAAGCCGTTCCGATGCTTTCCTGGCAAAATGTTCTTTGTTATAGATTCCTGTGAGAACATCATGTGTGGCACGGTATTTTTCTTCCGCCAGACGGCAATGTGCTTCTGTTCTATCATGAAGGATGAAGAAGCAGCCAATGTATCTCTGCTTTTTGTCAAAAATTTGTTTGTATTCACAGGTGTAGTACATTGTTTCACCGTTTGCCGTGCGGGAATAATCCCAGATCTTGTCCTCGTTTTTCATTTCCGGGAATTCCGTAAACCATGCCTGCACCTGTGCGCTGAAGTTACATTTGTTGTTTTCGTCTTGGCAATAGAGAGCAGCCGCCTTGTTGGCGTGAATGCATTTTCCATCAATATCGACGCAGATAATGCCGGTCTTCATGCTGGCGACGGAGTAGAACAGAATGCTTTTCATCAGTCCCTTGGGGACGAAATATAAGGAGAAATAGAAGATGGCAAAGGCAGTCACGGCGTAGAAGAACAAAGAATAGTCAAAATTAAAGTTAAAATTCAGATATGTCACATGAAGGGCAACGACGACACACAGGGAGATAAATATGGTAGAATATTTCATTTGATAGGTCTTTGGTGTGAGTATCAGTTTGTGTACTAATACGATCATCAGAAGGAGAACCGACCCGTAGACGAAGAACAAATGATAGGCATAAAGAGGTTCTCTTTCAGCGATGTAATAATAGGCAGCGCCCATGTTATCTGACCCAAGATCTGTGCGGTAGACCAGTTTTGTCCAGGGATTTGTCAGCATAAAAATCCAGTCCAGTGTCATCATGCCGGAAACAATCCATATCTCTCGCTTGATCCAGGGCTTCAATCCGGTAAATTGGCGCACAAAGAGCAGCAGACTGACCACCATAGCGTCAATAAAGCAGTTGTATATGCTGAATATCAGATCTGCTGCCAGCTTGACAGGCAGTAGAAGGGCAGAGGCATAAGTCATCAGTGCAGCAGCGGCGATGAGCAGCAGCTGGCGCACTGGTTTTTCGATGCAATTGTTTTTTATTTTGATCAGATTACAAAAGATACAGCCAAATATGAAAAAGGATGTGAGATACAATGCAATCACATAAGCCAATTTTGTCATATATATCATCCTCCGGTCACACGGAACTGCGCGTGGCTTTGATGTTAAGATATACCATCTATTTCAAATATACTGATCATATTTTAGCACATATGATGAAAAATGTCAAGTATCTTCCTGAAATATGAGAAGATTCTCTGCAAATGATACAAAAAGAAAGGGCAGATTTTGGTTCAAGCCTGTTGATGCTCTAAAAACCGGGAAAACGCTCCATTTGACCTTTTCTGAAAAACGTGGTATAATAGAATCATACAGTGTACCACTGTTTCATCCTATGATTTATGGAAGGAAGGTTGAACCATCATGACTTATGAAGAAATTGTTACTCGAACCAAGGAGCTGATCTCTGTTGGTGATTTCAGCGAAGCAAAGGGTCATATTGCTGTACAAGTCAATATCATTGGCGAGGGTGAGGGCGCATTCTATATCGAGATCAGTGACGGTACTGTTGCTGTTGCGCCCTATGAATATTATGACCGTGACTGTATTTTCATTGTCTCCGGCAAGGATTTCTTGAAAATATGTGAAGGCTCGTTGAATCCGGTAATGGCATTTACTGTGGGTAAACTGAAGGTCGAGGGCAGCATCGAAAAGGCTCTGGCATTTTCGGACATGATCAATAGTGTGAGAGAAAAGGCTGAGAAGGCTGAAAAAATGCAGAAGAAGATTGCCAAGAAGAAGTGAGATTTTGTTGGATATCGTGTTGCAAATCAGTTGATTTTCGTTCCAAAAACAATCATTTTATATCTTTCAGAATCTCAAGAGAAGCTGCCGCATGAAAATTTGCGGCAGTTCTTTTGTTCAGACAGATTTTGAAAATAGGAAATGCTCCTCGTGGATAAGAGAGGAGCATTTTTTGCCGTTATTCCGAATTTTTATTGGCGGGATTTTTTCCTATCTCTGTATGGACAATATCTTCAAAATCGCAAACGACTTTGTATTTCGCTTTATCCGGCGTGGATCGATACAGTTCAAGCAGATGCTTTTCTTCGTCTGTTAAATTGGATTTATATTCCCCGAAAATGATATAGTCAATAGAAGTGTCCAGATAATCAGCGATTTTCACCAGGATATCCCCTTTCGGAAGCTGACCCTTTTTCCAATTGCCTGTACTGCCTGTGCTCAGACCAAGTTCTTTTAGCATGGCTGATATTGTGCTGTTGCGTTCCTTGCACAATTGATGCAGTCTTTCATAAAACATACAAAAATCACTTCCTAAATTTGTGAAAAAAGCAGAAACTCAGATAAATGAGCAAAAATAGATTGACATACTCATAAAAATGAGTATAATAGAATTAAGGGGAAAATATACGCATTGACAAAATGATATAAAAACCCTAATTGTATATTATACCACAAGCTCAGGATTATTTCAATGTTTTTGAGTGATTTTGCAGATGCTTTTTCAGACAGTATTTTGCTGCTTTTGAGGTTTTCCTCGGGGGTTGCCTTTCATGGGAAAGGAGGAGACACGCTTGTTTGAAAATTTGCCGAGTAAAATTAGCGTGTGTTCACATAAAGATCTAAAAAAGAGCAAAAATGCAATAAAATTAAGAATATGAAACTGACAAGAAAACAATTCTCAACGATAGAGCATCTGATGCCAGTTGAACGGAAGCCATCTAAAATAACGCATTATCAATTTTTGTGTGCATTGTTGTACATGATGGAAAGCGGATGCAAGTGGAGGGCATTGCCGAAAAAGTACGGAAACTGGCACACAATTTATATGAGATTCCATCGATGGTTTCAAAATGGAACCATGCAAAAAATTTTGGAAGAAATGCGGCGTCAAAATATTCTTGACATTCGCTCAGATATCCTCTATATTAACAGCACCTGTATTAGGGTTCGCTCTGACGCAGCAGGTAGCGGAACAGAAAACGGAGAGCCAAGTACTGAGCATGCAAAAGGGGGCTAACTGCGAAATTGCATCTTTGCTGTACCTCTTACCCCAAAGAAACAGATCGGCAAACCCGTACAAAGAGCGCCTAGCGGCTTTGTACGGGTTTGCCGATTGAGAGAAACACCAATCCAAATGAAAACATCAGGGCGGCACTGCACAGCTTTTGTGCAATGTCACCTCATCAAAAAACCGTCGCACGAAAGGGGGAAACGTGCGGCGGTTTTTGATGCAATTGAACCTATTAGGATGATGTCAAATTAGAGGGTGTAGGGCAGTTCGCCAATGACACGAGTCAGGAACTGCTGAATCAGAATTGCGTCTGAAACGTCTATTGTTTTGTCCAGGTTGCAGTCTGCATTATTCCTTGCGTAATAGTCCAGATTGACGTTGCCCGCAATTGCACGGTTCAGCAGAACGACATCTGCCAGTGTCAGTGTGCCGTCCTTGTTGACGTCACCATACAGCGCCGGGATATCCATTGCCGTTACAACAACATGGCAAGCGGCAACTCTGCCGTCAACCATTGCGTAGATAGTTGCCTCACCCGGCATAACTGCGGTCAGAACTGCATCGCTGCCATTGCCGCTAATTTCTACGATGCCCGGGTGGTCAGAAAGCCATGTCACTGCATCTGTTCCCTCATAGTTCAGGCTCAGATGGCTGATTTCGTTGACGTCCAGATCTTCGTCCAACTCGTCGAATCCCAGTGTGGTGGTAGTGGTTGTTGTGGTGGTTTCTTCGGTGGTAGTTGTCGTCTCTTCGGTGGTAGTCGTGGTTTCTTCCGTGGTAGTTGTGGTGGTCTCTTCTGTGGTGGTTGTGGTTTCTTCCGTGGTGATCGGATTTTCCGGCACGGCAGAAGCTGCGTCTGCTAAGCCGGCATCTACGGCTTCTGCAACAGTGATATCCGTTGCAACATCCGGTTCAACCGGAATGCTGTCATCGACTACAATGGTCAGACCCTGCGTGAATGCCGGTGCGTGAGATGAACTGGTGTTGCCGGACAGGAAGGTGGTCTGCCCTTCTGTGTCCAGATCTACGGTGTAGGTGCCGCACTCTGTTCCTTTTTCGATGACGACATCGAAGGTGACCATCGGGAATTCATCAGAAGCGCCGCCGAAGAAAGCAGTTGCGTCTGTGCCCAGGTAGATCCACAAAAAGGTGTTGCTTGCACCCGGGATCTTTGCGCCGACTTCCAGAGAAGCGTCATAAGCCGGGAGATAAGCGATCTGTGTCTTTTCTTCGTAGGTTTCCTGGTCAATGTAGCTGTATTCATAGTAAGCATCGCCTGATTCATCGTACTGAACCTCACAAACCTGATCTACGTGGATCATGCGGTTGGATGTCAATTCTGCATTATCTGCATCCTTGTCAGCCTCAGAAGCATAGTAACGATAGGAGAAAGTCACCAGATTCTCACCAGCCTGGAATAAAGCCGATCCGAAAATAGGATCATATGCGGTAGAGGTGGTGGTTGTCATGATGGGACGATTCATCTCTGTTGTCCCCCGTCTTGGAATGGTCACTGCTGTCATGAAGCAGTAGGGTTCATAAGAGGTGATTACGGTGCCTTCGCTGTAAGCATACTCGGATTTATTCATGATCTTGGTCAGATCGGTGCAGTTTGCGAAGTGGATGTTAGAATCACTGGCATTCCATTTGGCGGAAACCAAGTTAATGTAGTCATCTGCATTCCATGCATCGGATTCAATGTACAGACCAACACGAACGGTTACATCGTGCTCAGCTGTTTCCAGAGAAGAAACTGTCACGGTATTTTCCTTTGTGCCGGCAGTCCGGATGGACATGCCGTAAGTGTCAGCAGCATGGTTTGCTGCGGAAGCTGCCAATGCCGGAGAAGCAGCAGCGGAGAAGATAGCGGTGACAGCACTGACAATTGCAATTACACGGTTTTTCATAGAACACGACCCCTTTTCTAAAGTATGTCAATTTGATTTTCTTTCAACTAATGGTTCTCGGGAACTTTTTTTCGTTTTGTGGTGTTCCCTTTTCTGTGATTCTAGTATATCATAATTCAGCCCTGTCAAAAACTATAATTTCCAGTCAAAGAACGGTAAAAAACAGGAAAATCGTTTTTCAGAAGACTTTTTAAACTGGTTCTCATGAAAAGGACAAGCAAGAGCTTCTATGTGAGAACAGCTTTTGCAAGAAAATCAGATGCTGTTGCCTTAACATGAGCGTGCAGTATACTTGACAATTGCATGGCAACGAGATATAATAAAAGTACAATTCATCTATATTTCAAGGAGGAAAAAACATGGATATCCAAATTACCAAAGATATTCAATACGTAGGTGTCAACGATCACAAAGTCGATCTGTTCGAGGGACAGTATGTGGTTCCCAACGGAATGGCATACAATTCCTATGTGATTCTGGATGACAAAATTGCAGTCATGGATACGGTTGACCGGCACTTCACCCACCAGTGGCTGAACAATGTTGCAGCCGTTTTGAGGGGGAGAAAACCAGATTATCTGATCATTCAGCATATGGAGCCGGATCATGCCGGCAGCATTGACGATTTCATGAAGGCATATTCGGATGTAAAAATCGTATCCTCCGCCAAGGCGTTTACGATGATGCAGCAGTTTTTTGGGACAGATTATACGGATCGGCGCATTGTGGCAGGCGAAGGTGATACACTGGAGTTGGGAAAGCATACGCTGAAATTTGTGACTGCGCCCATGGTACACTGGCCGGAAGTTATTGTCACCTATGATTCCTGTGACAAGGTGCTTTTTTCTGCTGACGGCTTTGGAAAATTCGGTGCACTGGATGTAGAAGAGGAATGGGATTGCGAAGCCCGCCGGTATTACATCGGCATTGTGGGCAAGTATGGTGCGCAGGTACAGCGTCTGCTGAAAAAGGCTGCCGGATTGGATATTCAGATCATCTGTCCCACACATGGTCCTGTTTTGAAGGAAGATCTGGAACATTATATCGGACTGTACGAAACCTGGTCGTCTTATCAAGCAGAATCTGAGGGGATTCTGATTGCCTATACATCTGTCTACGGGCATACCAGGGATGCCGTTCAGCTTCTGGCAGATAAGCTGAGAGCAAAGGGCTGTCCCAAGGTTGCTGTGACAGATCTGGCACGGGATGATATGGCAGAGGCAGTGGAGGACGCATTCCGGTACAACAAGCTGGTGCTGGCGACGACTACATATAATGCTGAGATCTTTCCGTTTATGCGCACATTTATCGATCACCTGACCGAGCGCAACTTTCAGAACCGTACCGTTGCACTGATGGAAAATGGTTCCTGGGCGCCTCTGGCCGCCAAGACCATGAAAAATCTGCTGGACGGCTGTAAGAACCTGACCTTTGTTGAGCCTGTTGTCCGCATTCTGTCTGCGCTGAATGAGGAAAGCCGTCAGCAGATCGAAATGCTGTCAAATGAGCTGTGCATGGACTATCTGGCACAGCAGGAAGAGACTGCCAACAAAAACGATATGAGCGCCCTGTTCAAGCTGGGATATGGTCTTTATGTGGTCACTTCTCATGATGGCACAAAGGATAACGGTTTGATTGTAAATACGGTGACTCAACTAACGGATAATCCCTATCGTGTCGCAGTAAACATCAACAAAGCCAATTATTCTCACCATATTATTCAGCAGACCGGCAGGATGAATGTGAACTGTCTGTCTACCGAAACACCTTTTCAGGTGTTCCAGAATTTTGGCTTCCAGAGCGGTCGGACTGCGGATAAGTTTGCAGACAGTACACCGCTGCGTTCGGATAACGGATTGGTCTTCTTGTCCCGGTATATCAATGCTTTCCTTTCTTTGCAGGTGGAGCAGTATGTAGATCTGGAAACCCATGGAATGTTTATTTGCCGTGTGACGGAAGCTCGTGTCATTTCGGATGCGGAAACCATGACCTATACCTATTATCAGGAGCATGTAAAGCCCAAGCCTGCAGCAGAAGGCAAAAAAGGCTATGTGTGCAAGGTGTGCGGCTACATTTATGAAGGCGATACACTTCCGGAGGATTTTGTCTGCCCGCTGTGCAAGCACGGAGCAGCGGATTTTGAACCGATTTCATAATCTGTCGGGAATGGAAGCATGAAAAAGCTGCTGCATCGGCTTGTACGGTGTAGCAGCTTTATTTGGCAGAAAGTCTATCTTTATGTGTGCATTTTGTAAAATTAAAAGAAACTTATTGATATTTCTGACAAATATGTTATAATGATAAATGCCAATATTTTTTACAATGCAAAATTCATATCAAGGAGGCATAAATGAGACAGATTCAAATTGATTACACCGGAAAAGAAGCATTTTTGGAAGAATTGAAGAAATTCCGGAAAAGTGCAGATGCTGCACCGAAAATGATGTTTCAGATCTTTTCTGAGATCCTGGAACCTGATGTGGTGGGAGAAGTCAGCAATGCCATTGAAGAAGTTTTTCCGGATACCCCTTGGTTCGGCGGCTCTACCAGCGGTAATCTGGTGGACTGTGAGCTTTCCACGAAAATCATTGTTGTGGCAACGATTTTTGAAAAGGAATCCTCTCAGTTTGAGGTGTTCCAGTATGACACCCGGGAAATGCCTGTGGAGGAAATCACCCGCAAGATTACGGAGGATGCAGATGCCCGTCCTTGGCTGAGAGCCATAGAATTGTACTTTACCATTCCAAAGGGCTCTTCTACAAAATTCTGTGACGGCTTGAAAGATGTCCGCCCAGAAGTCCATATGTTCGGCGGCGTTTGCTGCAGCGATGATATTACCAGTGATGATTCCTGTGTTTTCTCCAAAGCCGGCGGATTTTCAGAGACAGCCATTCTTGTGGTATTTTATGGCGGCGAAGAATTTTATGTGGAATCCATCAAGGTGACTGGCTGGAAGGGACTGGGCAGAAAATTCTGTGTGACCAAATCGGAAGGCAGTCTGCTTCAGGAGCTGGACGGCATTCCGGCTTATGAGGTATATCACAAATACTTGCACATCAACAATGATGAGAATTTTTTCTATAACACATTGGAATTTCCCTTGTTTTACGAGCATAACAATACGACGATTCTGCGTGTGCCTGTAGCAAGCAATGCAGATGGCTCTCTTTCTATGTCCTCGGATATTGATGTAGGCTCAATTGTCCGGATCTCCTATGGTGACCCGAAAACCATCGTAGAGAGCATTGCCGAAGACAGCCGGAATATCCGCAATTTTCATCCGGATCTGCTGCATATTTTCTCCTGCGCAGCCAGACGGACTTTCTGGACATCCAATGAGCCAACTTATGAGTTAGAACCCTTCAAAGATATCGCCGCTTCTATCGGATTTTTCTCTCATGGGGAATTTCTGCGTGAAAAATGCCTGAACCAGCACAATGTCACACTGGTTATCGCTGCCATGCGTGAGGGTGAGGCGGATCTGTCTGAGGTACAGAGCATTTCTGACAGCAGAGCCACGCTGTCAAAGATCCCACTGGTATCACGTCTGGCAACATTTATTAGTGCCACTTCTCTGGAACTGGAGGAAATGAATAACCGGCTGGAGATTGCCAACAAGAATCTGAAATCTGCTGCCATCACGGATGGTCTGACCGGACTATTTAACCGTGCAGAGACACAGTGGCGGATTGAGCAGAATCTTTCCAACTTGAAAAGTGAGAAATTCTCTCTGGTTATGATGGACATTGATAATTTCAAGCAGGTGAATGATACGTATGGCCACCAGGAGGGCGATGCTGTTATTATTGCACTGGCAAACATTCTGCGCAACGAGCAGGTTTGTTCCTCTGCGAAATACTCTGCAGGCAGATGGGGCGGCGAGGAATTCATGCTGGTGCTTCCGGATACAGATGTCGCTGCGGCTTCCTTGATCGCTGAACTGATTCGGAAATGTTTTGAGAATACGACATTTCCGTCGATTCGTTCGCAGACCATCAGTTTGGGTGTGACCCAGGCGAATGCGGACGATACCATTGACTCGCTGTGTACACGGGTGGATACGGCATTGTACCGTGCAAAGAAGACCGGTAAGAATAAGGTTGTGGTTTCTTAACGGCTTGTGTGGTGTCAACATGATGATGCTTTTTATAGCAGGAATAAACCGTTGAGGGCAGCGGAATGGGCAGCAGTAAGCGTGACCGGAAAAAACCTGCAATGGTGCGGCAGGCAAAGCCGGACTTTCCGTCCGCAAAAAAATCAAAGCAACAGGGTTCATTTCAGAAAGGTTGATGGTTGATGGGTGTGAGAGATAAATTGCGACATGCATTAAATCTGCATGATACAACGCCGGAAGGCTTCAAATATCAGAGGGTTGGCGAAGAAATCAAAATAACAGGCTTTCGCCCAAAATTGCCGATCACAGAAATACCGGCTGATATTGACGGGTTGCCGGTTGGAATCATATCCGGTTTGCAAAGTATTCCCTTTATGGGAGAAATGATCATCCCGAATACGGTTCATACCATTTGTGACAATGCTCTGAATATGACAAAGGGAATCACAAAGATTGTTTTGCCGGACAGTGTCCGTGAGATCGGATATGCCGCATTCAGTTTCAGTGAAGCACTGGAGGAAATTGTTTTTCCAGAGGGAATGGATTTTATCCAAACTCCTGAAGCCGTGGCTGATGGATGTCCAAAGCTGAAAACAGTTTCCTTGCCATCTACCATGCTGCGTGTGCCGACTGGCTTTTTCAGTGATTGCGGGCTGTTAGAAGAAATTTGGATTCCGGATGCCGTGACAGAGATCAGCGATTGTGCTTTTATGTATGACAGCAGTTTGAAGAAAGTGCATCTTCCTTCTTCTTTGAAGATCATCAAAGAAATGGCTTTTTGCGATTGTTCATCTCTGGAAGAAATCACATTGCCAAATGGAATGGAAATCATCGAAAAAAGTGCTTTTTCAGGCTGTGAAAATCTGAAAAAGATCCATTTTCCCTCTACCCTTAAACATATTGGCAAAAATGCTTTTGCAGATTGTAGAAATCTTATGAGACCCGATATTCCATCAGGCTGTGAAGTACATGAAAAGGCTTTTGATAAAATCCAGGGGTTTGCCTAAAAGAATCAGCAAGAATGAAACTTCTATAGAAAGGGAATCGGAACTGCCATGATAACACTGATTACAGGCGGATCAAAATGCGGAAAATCCAGATATGCCGAGAGAATATTCAGCAATATCCAACCCGAAAAATTATACATAGCCACCATGATTCCTTATGGCGAAGAAGCACATACAGCGATAGAAAGGCATCGCAAAATGCGGGAAGGAAAAGGGTTTAAAACCATTGAAAAATATACGGATATCCATGAAATATTGCCGATAGAAAGCAGTTCGGTTCTTTTGGAATGTATGGGAAATCTTTGTGCCAATGAAATGTTTTGCGGTAACAAAATCATAGATCCGACAGATAAGATTCTGATGGGTGTGCAGCATCTGAACCGTATGGCAAAGGAAATGGTGATCGTGACGAATCAGGTGGGTGATGACGGAATCGAGTATGCCGAAGAAACAGCCGCATATATTCGTGTACTGGGAGAAATAAACCGCAGAATTGCAGAATTTTCCGATAATGTGATAGAATGCGTTTATGGGTTGCCGATTTTGCTAAAAGGGGTTCTGCCATGCTAAAATCGCTTTTTTCTGCATTTTTGATGTATTCAAAAATACCGATGCCAAAATGCGAATGGAAAGAGGAAAACCGCCGTTATGCGCTGGGATTTTTTCCGCTTGTGGGAGTTGTCATTGGCGTGATGATCATACTCTGGAGATTGCTTTGTGATTTTCTTGAAACAGGACCATTTATCTTTTCTGCCGGAGCAGTTTTTCTGCCGGTTCTGATAACAGGCGGTATACATATTGACGGATTCTGCGATGTTACGGATGCAAGAGCATCCTATGCCGATTCCCAAAAACGCCTTGCAATACTTGCCGATCCCCATATCGGTTCTTTTGCCATCATACGGACATGCCTTTACTTTCTCATGCAGGCTGCTTTTTTTCAAGGATCGTCAGCCTGCAAGATACTGCTTTGATCGGGTGCGGATATGTTCTTTCAAGAGCGCTCAGCGGATCGTCAGCCATACTATGCAGATCCGCCAAAACGGATGGCACGCTGCAAAGTTTGATAAAGCCATCCCACAAGAAGATCACTCTGTGTATGGAACTGTTTTTTACGGTTGTTTCGGCAATTTTCATGGTGATTTTGTATCCCCTGATCGGACTGATTTGCCTGATTGTCAGCGGTATTGTGCTGCTTTACTGTAAAAAAATCGCCTACAAAGAATTCGGCGGATATACGGGAGATATATGTGGTTGGTTTTTGCAGCTTTGTGAACTGGCGCACCTGGCTGCATTTGTGTGGATGAAATTGATTTTGGAGGCGACAAAATGGTTTTTGTAATAGGCGGCGCAGCACAAGGAAAAATCAAATTTGTAATGGAGCATTTCAAACCAATTGCGATCGTTGATGGTTCTGACTGTTTCCTTTCGATTCCGCAAAACTCCGCCTGTATCATCCATTATCATTTGCTCATAAAGCGGCTTATGCTTGAAAAAATGGATACGGCGGAATTTACAAGAAAATTCTGTTCTGAAAATCCAAATGCCGTTATTGTCATGAACGAGATAGGCTGCGGTATCATACCGCTCGAAAAAAACGAACGCGAATGGCGTGAAAATGTGGGGAGATGCGGCTGTATCATCGCTGAAAAAGCCAGCATTGTGATTCGGATGACTTGTGGAATACCCACCGTTATCAAGGGACAATCCATATGAAAATATGTTTGATAAGGCATGGCAAGACCTTAGGAAATCTCGAAAAAAGATACATTGGAATAACGGATGAACCGCTTTGTGAAATCGGCATAGATGAACTGAAAAGGATGCAGCTTCCTCAAAGTGATCTGCTTTTTTGCAGTCCGATGAAACGATGTATTCAGACAGCCGAAATTTTGTTTCCCAGCCAGAAATATACGACGTTGGATGCGCTTCGTGAATGTGATTTTGGCGATTTTGAAGGAAAAAATTGCCATGATTTAACGGAAGATGCGGTTTACCAGAGATGGATAGACAGCGGTGGAACGCTTGCTTTTCCCCATGGTGAATTACCGTCGGATTTCAGAAGCCGGTGTGCAGAGGAATTTCGGAAGATCGTCGGTTCGGTTTCGGATCAAACCTCGATGACATTTGTTGTTCACGGCGGAACGATCATGGCGATACTCAATCAATTTTCTGATCCGCATCGGGATTATTTTGATTGGTATTGCGAAAACGGACATGGTTATTTCTGCGAATGGGACCAAAATAGATTGATCAACATGGAGGAGATATATACTCGCCTCCATGGCAAAATATCCATATCTTTCGGTTAAGACAAACCCGCACAAAGAGCGACTAACGGCTTTGCACGTCAACTGCTTGCCTATTTTCCGTCCTATTTCACCAAAATGCTCGTGAATACACCAAGTATTCCCTGCGCTTTTGGTTTCATAGGACGAAAAATATGACGGCGCATCTGATGCACCATCTTTGTGCGGGTTTGTCCTAAGATGCTTTCAACGGCGAAATTTGCCGCATGGCAGTTGACAAGCAGGAAGAAAACAGGATGCTTCTGTCAGCAGATGGGAGGTGTGTGAATGGCTAAAACGATTATGATTCAAGGAACGATGTCCAATGTGGGAAAAAGTTTTTTGACGGCAGCTCTGTGCAGAATATTCCGTCAGGATGGCTACACCGTTTCGCCTTTTAAATCACAAAATATGGCGCTGAACTCTTTTATCACCGCCGACGGTGCGGAGATCGGCAGAGCGCAGGCCTTGCAGGCGGAGGCGGCAGGTATCGAAGCCTGTGCATGGATGAATCCTATTTTGTTGAAACCAACTACCAATATTGGTTCGCAGATTATTGTAAACGGTCAAGTGTATGGGAATATGAAGGCGGCGGAATATTTCAGACGTAAAAAGGAATGGATTCCGCATATCATGAACGCTTATCACCGCCTGGCAGAGCAGTATGATATTATTGTGATTGAGGGCGCAGGAAGTCCGGTTGAATTGAATCTGAAAGCGGACGATATTGTCAATATGGGACTTGCCAAAATGGTGAATTCCCCGGTTCTCCTTGTGGGAGATATTGACAGAGGAGGCATATTTGCGCAGCTTATTGGTACGTTGGAACTGCTTGAAGCCCGCGAAAAAAATATGGTAAAGGGACTTGTTGTCAATCAATTCAGAGGAGATATGGCATTATTTCATGATGGTATTTCGATTCTGGAACAGCGAAGCGGAAAGCCTGTTGTCGGAGTTGTCCCAAACATAAAATGCGATATAGAAGAGGAAGACAGCCTTTCGCATCATCTGACTCCCAATATGTCGGATGCGCTGATTGATATTGCGGTCATCCGGCTGCCGAAGATCTCAAATTTTACGGATTTTGATGTTTTCAGACAATACAGTGGTGTTTCAGTGAGATTCATAGAAACTGTTCACCAGCTTGGAAGCCCTGATCTTGTCATGATTCCGGGGACGAAAAATACCATAGACGATATGGACTGGTTACGAAAGAGCGGCATGGAAAATGCGATAAAAAACCTTGTCAAAAACGGCGTGCCACTATTTGGAATATGCGGAGGCTATCAGATGCTTGGGCGTTCGATCAGCGATCCGTACGAAAGTGAATCCAGCGGAAGCACGGAGGGAATGCAGCTTCTTGACTGTGATACCGCTTTTGACCATAAAAAGTGTCAGGCACAGGTCAAAGGCAGATTTTCTGATGTTCGTGGATTTTTCTCCTGCCTGTCCGGCGCAGAGTTTTACGGCTATGAAGTACACATGGGCAAAACCACTTCAAAAAGTCCGGCTCTTACGGATCTCGGCGGTTGTTATGCAGAGAATATTGCAGGCTGTTATGTGCATGGAATATTTGATTCTGCCGAGGTTTCCGGTAGACTGATCCAGCAATTATCCAGGCAAAAAGGGCTTGTATATATGGGAGATTCCGTTGATCGCAAACAGTATCGCGAAAGTCAGCTGGATCTGCTTGCTGATACGGTGCGGAAGCATCTCCAGATGAAATTCGTTTACAGCGTACTGGAGGAGGGAATATGAAACTTGCATATGTGTTGCCTCAAGGTGGAACAAAAGTGGTAAGATCCTATGCTGTTTGGAACATGTCGGAATGATGAACGCAAACGGTGCAAAATTGTTGGTAGCGGCTTGGAAATGCGGCAGATTTGTCAGAACGGAGGATATCGAAATGATACATATTTACAGTGGAAATGGCAAAGGAAAAACAACTGCTGCCGTTGGACTTGCGGTTCGGGCAGCCGGAGCAGGAAAAAGAGTTCTTTTTTGTCAATTTCTGAAAAATGGCAGTTCGTCTGAGGTCAGTGTGCTTCAAAAATGTAAAAATATCACGATACGATATTGCGATGCATGCGGAAAATTTACATTTGACATGAACGATGCAGAAAAAGGAATCATAAAATTTGCGCATAACAAGTTGTTAAATGAAATAAGGGAGTTGATACGCTGCGAATCCGTTGATGTTGTTGTCATGGATGAGATCTTTGGTGCGTATAACGCTATGCTTATTGATAAAAAGGAAGTCTGTCGTCTTGTAAGTGATTGCCCTAAACATATGGAATTGATACTGACAGGACGTTCCCCTGCACCAATATTCAGAAAACACGCTGATTATTACAGCGTAATTAGGGCAGTTAGGCATCCATATCATCGTGGGATAAAGGCAAGAAAAGGGATAGAGTATTAGGCCGTGCCGACACGAAAATCATGCACGGATGAAATTCCGCTTGATGGTTTGATGTGCATCTTCGGTACAATCTCTGTTCGGCGTTGCCCTAAAAAAGAGATCCCTGTACTTCTGCATGTGAAGTACAGGGATCTTTGCATCTGTTCCATTTACCCGATCCACCCAAACACCGCATTGCGCAGCCGCCGGACAATATCGCTGGTGCTTCCGCCGCATACCTGGATCATATACAGCAGCACCGTCTGGCTGCCCGGTTCGATACAGACATAAGGACCTGTCCATCCGTCCCAGCCAAACTCTCCAGCAGGCACATTGGTCATGCAAGCCTTGGGGTCTTCCAGCACCCGGAGAAGATTTCCATAGGTATAGCCTGCCAACTGCTGCCAGTTTATGGCTTGCTTCTGGGATGCGTGTAACTGGGGCGTGGTCAGATACCGCCATGTGCCTTCACCCATGAGCCGTCTGCCGCTTGCTGCATGAAGTCCTTTTCCTGCCAGCATGTCTGCAAACTGCATATAGTCATGCAGAGTGGAGACCAGTCCTGCACCGCCGGAGAAAAACGCCGGGCATTCTCGATAATCCGTCATGCCCAGATGAGGGTCGGGTTCTACTACAAGACCGCTTTCGCTCCAGGTGTACAGCTGCGCCAGCCGGGAACGTTTTTCTGGGGGAATATAGAAATCCGTATCTGTCATGTTTAGAGGATCTAAAATCAGCTTTCGATACAGCGCATCCAGAGGCATGTCAGCAATGCGCTCTAACACTGCCCCTAAAATATCTGCTGAAGCACCGTATGCCCAGGATTCTCCTGGATGGAACATCAGCGGAACCGTACGCCCCACACGGTCGGCATACTCCTGTGTGTCCATGGGCTCACCTGCCCAAAGACGCTTGCCGATCTCGTCATACAGTTTTTGCATCTCTGGCGCATCTTCTCCAGGATAGGGGATGCCCGAGGTCATATTCAGCAGATCCTGTATCAGAATGGCACGCTTTGCCGGAACAAGTCTGCCGTCCTCGCATACCGCTTTGTTCTGAAAAGAGGGAATGTACCAGTGTATGGGATCACTCAGCTCCAGTTTGCCTTGTTCCCACAGCATCATGGTGGCGGCAGCAGTGACAGGCTTTGTCAGGGAGAATATCCGGAATATGGCGTCAGTTTTCATGGGGAGTCCCAGTTCTTTGTCCGTCAGTCCATAAGCGGCAGCGTGAATCAGTTTTTGCTTTTGTGAAATGCCCACACAAGCACCGATGATCTTTCCTTGTTCGATGCCCCGGGAGATGATCTGGTCTACACGCTCTTTGAGTAAGGTGTACATGGTAGGATGGTCCTTTCTTTCTATTGAATCAAACAATGTTTTTCTCTTGGCTTCTGATACTGCTCCTCCAAAATCCGATAGAACATTGGATTTTGGCAGAACGCCTGCTGCGCAGGCACCAATCGGCTTTGCCGATTGCCGTCTCATACCATCCTCTGCGCCGCCTGCGGCGGCACAATTCCGATCGATCCATCTATCGGAATGAAAAGGATTGGGTTGAAAGCAAAAATCCGCATCAGAAACCTGATGCGGATTTTTGGTGAGATATGAGGGATTTGAACCCTCGACCCTACGCTTAAAAGGCGTATGCTCTGCCAACTGAGCTAATATCTCGCATATATACTCGCCTCCATGGCAAAATATCCATATCTTTTGGTTAAAGGCAACTTCTAAAATTTCGCCATCCTGCGTCAGCAATCCTCGACGGGCGGCAGCCCGTCTTGCGGTTTACTCCTGACCGGACAAAATTTTATCTGAAAACCGATGGGGCATTTTGCAATAGAGTCGAGCATAAAAACTGTCAACAGCTTATATATTATACCACGGTAAATGATGCTTGTCAAGTAAATTTTATCAAAATACGCAAAATAACCATATTTTTTTCTCTTGTGGAGTGCAATATAGGGGAAACATCCAATTTTGTCCTTTAACAGATTGACAAATATCGCCAAAAGGTGTATAATATAAAATCATCTGCTGCGGCAAAATATGCCGTAGACTACCTCGGAAAGGAGGGATCGAATTATGCGTGACATTGGTATCATGCGCCGCGTGGATCAGCTTGGACGTTTTGTGCTGCCAAAAGAGCTGCGGCGTAAGTTTCAGATTGAGTGCAATGATTTCCTGCAAATTTATACGGAAGGCGATCGGATTATCATACAAAAGGCGCAAAATAATTGTGCCCTTTGCGGACGTGCAGAGGATCTGGTGGATTTTAAC
The DNA here is from genome assembly GCA_947627445.1 of uncultured Ruminococcus sp. GTDB lineage: Bacteria > Bacillota > Clostridia > Oscillospirales > Ruminococcaceae > Ruminococcus_C. Next base: position 38,681 of record CANQWA010000015.1, on the reverse strand, counting down.
GATAAAAAGTTGTGCAGCTCTTGTGTTGGTTTGATCAAGGAATATCTTTGATACAAATGACGGACAAGCTTTGTGCGGGTTTGCCGAAACAGATATTCAAATGCTGTTTGTTTTTCCCTTTGGGTGTCCCGAAAGCATCTGAGAATCATGACAGATACTTTCGGTGATACCCCCTATACCAAAAAATTTGAAAAACTTCAAAAAAAGGGTTGACAAATGCCCTGTGATGTGATATAATATTTAATGTTGCTGAGGACAAGCTCAGCCAAATCCAATATGTGCCCATAGCTCAGCTGGATAGAGTGACTGGCTACGAACCAGTAGGTCGGGGGTTCGAATCCCTCTGGGCACGCCAAGTATTTTCCTTTGAGATATGGAACAAGTCCTGTGTTACATATATTATGTAGCATGGGTTTTTTTCTATCTGTAAGCAGGTTCGACAGCCTGTATTGCTGGGACAAAAAAACCGCCATGCAGGATTGCATGAACGGTTTTCTTCCGAGTTTGGTGCCGACAGTGGGACTTGAACCCACACGCAGTTGCCTGCAACAGATTTTGAGTCTGTCTCGTCTGCCAATTCCGACATGTCGGCGGCAACATATTTATTTTAACATATTTTCAGATGCTTGTCAAGTGTTTTTTTTACAGAGATTGGTTTTGCTTGGCGATTTTGAAACATCCCCTGCCAGAAGCAGGAGGATTAGAAGGAAGAAGCAAGAAATAGATGACGATAGAAGATCAGGGAACAATCTTTACGACTGGATATTTCTTGTTTCCTGCCTCTTACCTCTTGCTTCTGGTAGGGTAAAAAATAGTCCTTTGTCTGTGCTTGTTGACAGCTTCATTTTTTGGGAACTGTTTCGTATCTGAAAATTGCTGGAAAGACGGCGGTTTGAAGATGCGGAACAGGTTCTCAGGTCGCCGCATATTTTGCTTTTACTTACAGGAGGTCACTCGTGGAAATTACAGTGCGTACAAACGGCTTTGGAAAAATGTTTGGTGTGCCCAATCTGGTGGTAGATCAGTACTTGCGTCTGGCAACGCCATCTCAACTGAAAGTTCTGTTATATCTGCTGCGGCACAACGACCTGTCTTTGGGCACCAGCGAGATCGCAAAGGCTGCCGGCATCTCCGAAGAACTGGCAGAAGAAGCACTGCTGTTCTGGTCGCAGACAGATCTCTTTACCGTGCAGGAACTTCCCATAGATAAAACGGTTCCTCAACTGGAAGCATCGGCAGAACAGCCAAATCCGGAAACGCCGCTGCCCAACCATACCACGCCGCCCCCTCTATCCTCCAATAGCAGAAAAGGCGAACTGACACCCATTGAGATCGCAGCAGCCATAGAAGGATCAGAGGATCTGAAAACCCTGTTTGTCATGACAGAACAGCAGCTCGGTCGTCCTCTTCGGCACATGGAGCAGAAGGCGTTGGTTTGGATGCATGACTACGACAATATCGGCAGTGATGTGATCCTCACGGTGCTGATGTACTGCAAATCCATTGACGCTGGTTTTTCCTATGCAGAAACATTGATCACTTCCTGGTGGAACGATGGCATTCAGACGCTGGCACAGGTAAACACTGCCATCCGTGAGCTGGAGCACCGCCGCAGCTTTCAGGGACATATTCAGAAGGCTTTTGAAATGAACCGGAAGCCCACGCCAAAGCAGCAGGAATTGATTCAGCAGTGGCAGGATCAGGAAATTCCCTTAGAGCTGATTACCTATGCCTATGAAAAGACCATTGAAGGAACAGACAAGTTGTCCTTTCCCTACCTCAACAGCATTCTCATGCGTTGGTGGGAAGCAGGCTATCGAACGCGTGTGGATGTAGACACAAAGGATCATCCGATCCCCCAGGAGAAAAAGGGCAGGAGACAGACCAAAGAAAAGAAACAGATTCCAGTCAGTGACAATGCAAAGGCATACCAGTCTTTTATTTATAATTTAGACGAGTAAGAGGTGAAACATATGACAGAAGAATCCTTCGGACGGGCTGTGCAGATCATTGCCGACAGGCGCAGCCATGCAAAGGTGCAGCACGAAGAACGCATTCAGGAGATCGAAGACAGGATTCCCGAGGTGACGGAGATCAACCGCCAGCTGTTCCGCACCAGCCGGAATCTCATGGAGATTATCCGACAAGGAAAAGATGCCAGCCAGCGCATTGAGCGGCTTCGGGAACAGAATTTTCAGGCACAGCACATGGTGCGGCAGCTTTTGGAGAAAAACGGTTATCCTGCCAATTATCTGGAAATGCACTATACCTGTGAAAAATGTCAGGACACTGGCTACTACGGTGGTACATACTGCACCTGCCTCACAGAGCTTGCTGCAAAGCTCTCTGCCAAGGAACTAAACCGCAGCGTGCAGTTTGAAAACTACAGTTTTGACAATTTTTCTCTGCAATTTTATCGGGGACAGCACGGAGAAAATGGCAAGGACTGTTATCAGGCAATGGAGCGTGTGCTTTGTTTCTGTCGGGAATATGCGATGCATTTCACTCCCTCTGCTCCCAGCATTCTCATGTTCGGCAAGACTGGTCTGGGAAAGACGCATCTCTCTCTTGCCATTGCCAATGAAGTTCTGCGCAAGGGATACGGCGTGTTGTACGATTCAACGATCAACTTTTTGCGGCAGGTAGAACGGGAGCATTTCGGCAAAGGAGTCCGTGATGATGATACGTTAGAAGCTTTGCTGTCCTGCGATCTGCTGATCATGGACGATTTGGGAACGGAATTCCACTCTCAGTTTTATCAGTCGGCAGTGTACAACATCATCAACACCCGGATGAATCGTAGAAAGCCCATTATTATCAGTACCAATATGGGCTACGACGAGATCTCCTATCACTATGATGAGCGCATCACCTCTCGTGTGTTCACCAGCTATACCTGTCTGCAATTTCTGGGAACGGACATCCGTGTACTGAAAAAACAGCAGCAAAGACAAAGTTTCCGCAAAAATTGACAAAGCATTGATTTTGTGTTATAATAGTTGTATGATAGATTCAAAGAACCAGAAAGGATGTGTAACCAATGTTGACTTGTCCTCACTGTGGACAGCTTTTGCCGGATGATGCGGCATTTTGCAACAATTGCGGTAACCAAGTCTCTCCGCTGCCGCCTCAAAATCCATATACACAGCAGCCGTCCCAGAATGTTTATCCCCAGCAAAAGCCCCAGGATCCATATCCGCAACAGCCCTTTCAGAACGGCTATTCCCAGCAGCCTCCTGTGCAGCAGCCTGTTTCATACAGTCAGAATCCATACTGCCAGCCTCAGCTTCAGCAGCCTGTAAACGGGTATTATTCCATGCAGCCTGTGCCGTCTGGCAAAAAAGGCGTCGCTTCGCTGGTGTTAGGCATTGTTGCATTGCTCAGTCTCTGCCTGCTCTTTGCCGGAAATGCATTGTACATGTGTATCGGTATTTTACCGGGTATCATTGGCATTTGTCTGGGAGTCAGTGCCCGGAAGGACGCCAAGAGAACGGGTACTTCTTCTGAAGCGGCAATGGCAGGGCTTGTCTGTTCCATTGTTGCTGTCAGCATTGCAACTTTGATGCTGTTAATCATTGTGGTATTGGCGGTCATTTTGGTGGCAACAGATTCTACGGATATTTTAGATGATCTTTCAATAAGGAGAAATTTCTGATGATAACATGTGAAGTCTGTGGACAGACTTTGCCGGATGGCACTGCTTTCTGTTCCAATTGCGGTTCTCCTCTGGAGAACGCTCCTATGATAAAACCTGACTCTGATGCAATTGCTTCCGCCATCCCAGATCAGGCAGTCACACCTACACCGGAGCAAGCCTCTGCTGCACCGGTACCGGAGATGTTTACCTCCTATGATACACCTCAGCAGAGCGGAAGCTATGGGCAGTTGACACAACAGTCGAAGCAAGTGACGGAAGAAAACCCTTATGCGATGCCGGAGACCCAGTATACCCAACAGACTACGCAGTACGGTCAGACTCAGTACACCAATCAGCCCGGGTATGGGCAGCCCCAATATACACCGTATTACCAACCTCCATATGGGCAGCCTGTCAACAATTATTATGTGCAGCCCAAGCAGACGAACGGCAAAAGCGTGGCTTCGCTGATCATGGGTATTCTTTCTCTGCTGTTGCTGTGCGCTTATGGCGGCGGTATTCCTTTTGGTATCATGGGCATTGTCTTTGGCGTGATCGCCAAAAAGGAGATCCAAAACGATTCTACCAACACCAAGGGGGGAAGCGGCATGGCGACTGGCGGTATCGTCTGTTCTGTAATCGGACTGGTTCTGTCTGTGCTGTTCTTGCTGATCATCATTATTGTAGCCTTTTTACTGGGAACGGATCCGTATTATAGCCATCAAGATTTTTATTAAGAGCTTGCTTCAAGCGCATCGGAGTGACTTCGGTGCGCATGTTTGTTTCTGGAGGAAATTTCATGGAAAAATTACTTCTTTTCGCACTGCCCGATACATTTGCTGTGGAATCAATTGCCGCTCAGCTGCATATTCGATCTGCGGTGATCTCGCCGGAACAGTTTGACATTCCAGTGGGTGCATTGGCAGGTTTTGTGACAACCCAGCCTTCGGATGTTCCTGCTGCAGAAAACATGCCTTCTGAGGGGATGCTTTTGATCTGCGGTCTGAATAACAGTCGGCTGGATCGGCTGCTGGCAGAACTGCGCCGCAGAGAGATTGTGATTCCGTATAAGGCAGTGCTGACTTCAATCAATGCGGACTGGACGGCGCTTCAACTGGTGTATGAGCTGAAACGGGAGCATGAACAGTTCCGGAAGAATTGAATACAAAACACCTCCTATGGCTACCCGAAAAGCTGTAGGAGGTGTTGTTTTCTGGATGGTTTGCAAGCATCCCACAAGGATGCTTGCAAGGCGTTCCTTCAAAATCCGATGTTCTATCGGATTTTGAAGGAGTAGTATGAGAATCAAGAAAATGGTAAAAGCTCAGAAAAGAATCTTTTGGGCTGAAGGGTGGTTTCGTGCCGCCGCAAATTTTACCCATTTGCTTCTGCTTCTTCTGTTTTTGTGATGGTAATACCCAGCACATCCAGGCTCTCCTGATCCACAGCCGAAGGACATGCACTCATCAACTCGCTGGCGTTCTGCACCTTGGGAAATGCCACGACATCACGCAGACTTTCTGCCTGAAGCAGCACCATTGCCAGACGATCCAGACCAATACCCAATCCGCCATGGGGCGGTGCGCCATAGTGATACGCTTCCACCAAAAATCCGAATTTCGCCTCGATTTCCTCATCTGTCAGACCGAGTGCCTGGAACATCTTTTCCTGCAACTCATAGTCGGTAATACGGATTGAGCCGGAAGAAAGCTCTGTGCCGTTGAGCACCAGATCGAATGCCTTTGCCATGACTTTACCTGGATCGCTGTCCAGATAGGACAGGCATTCGTCCATAGGCATGGTGAAGGGGTGATGCATGGCATCCCAGTTCTGGGTGTCCTCGTTCCACTCGAAGAAGGGAAACTGGGTGATCCACAAAAAGTTAAACTGTCCCTCGGGAATCCGTTCTAATCGTTTGCCCACTTCCAAACGAAGTGCGCCCAGCACCGGCAGTGTCACCTTGTTTTTGTCTGCCACAATGAGAACCACATCCCCCTGTTCGCAGCCCAGCGCAGATAGAATTTCTTCCAGCTTGCCCTCAGGCAAAAACTTGGCAAAGGAACAGTTGGGCTTCTCATCGTTCCAGCGGATGAATGCCAGTCCCTTTGCGCCGATGCCCTTTGCCTTTTCGGTCAGTTTGTCGATCTCTTTTCTCGTCAGAACAGAAGCCGCTTGCTTTGCCACAATGGCACGGACGCTGCCTTTGGCTTCCAGTGCAGAGCGGAACACCATAAAGTTTATGTCACGAACCAGATCAGACAGATCCTGGATCTCCATGCCAAACCGTGTGTCCGGCTTATCTGTGCCATAGCGTTCCATGGCATCCTGATATGTCATACGGGGCAGAGGCAGAGGAATATTCTGCTGCAATACCTTTTGGAACAGATGCTGCACAAAGCCCTCAGTGATTTTCAAAATGTCCTCTACATCCACAAAGGACATTTCCAGGTCGATCTGGGTGAATTCCGGTTGGCGGTCGGCACGGAGATCCTCATCCCGGAAGCACCGGGCGATCTGGATATACCGATCCATACCAGAAACCATCAGCAATTGCTTGTATATTTGCGGCGACTGGGGCAGTGCATAGAACTTGCCCTTGTGTACCCGGGAGGGAATGAGATAGTCCCGTGCGCCCTCCGGGGTGGATTTCATCATCATGGGTGTTTCAATCTCAATAAAATCATTGGCATAGAAATACTCTCTGGCAGCCTGTGCAATCTTGTGCCGCATGATGAGATTTTGCTGTAGGGGCGCACGGCGCAGATCCAGATAGCGGTATTTCAGACGCAGTTCTTCGTTAACTTTGGTTTCATCTGTAATGGCAAAGGGCGGTGTCTGCGCTTTGGAGAGGATACGCAGATCATCGACAATAATCTCTACCTTGCCGGTCTTCATATCTGGGTTGATGCTGGAGCGCTTTTCTGTCACGCCCTTTGCCATCAGCACATATTCGCTGCGGCAGGAAGCCGCCTTGTCAAAAACAGCACGGTCTGTCTGATCGTTAAAGGCAAGCTGTACGATGCCAGTGCGGTCACGGAGATCTATGAAAATCAGGTTGCCCAGATTGCGAACCTTTTGTACAAAGCCTCCTACAACCACTGTTTCGCCAACCTTTGTCACTTCACCGCAGTAACAAGTGCGGCGCAAATCCTGCATGAGATCCATTATTCCAAACACTCCTTCTCAAATTCCTCTACCACATCGTGAAAGAGGTACTGAATGGCAATATCGTCAAATTTATCCTCAAAGGTGTCGTCCAGCCTGAGCTCTGTCTGCTCACCGGTCTGCATATTTTTCAGCGCCACCTGTTTGGTTCGTATCTCGTTTTCGCCCAGCACAATGACAAAGGAAGCCTTCAGCTTGTTGGCGTATTTCATCTGAGCCTTCAGTCCGCGCTGCATCAGATCGTATTCCACCTGATAGCCAGAAGCACGCAGACCCTGTGCGATCTGCATGGCAACGGGAACGGCTGTTTCGTCCATGGGAGCCAGATACAGGTCGCAGGTATGGGGCTGTTCAAATTCGCAGCCCTGACTTTCCATGGTCAGAATCAGCCGCTCCAGTCCCATGCCGAAGCCCATAGCCGGTGTAGGTTTTCCGCCCAGCTGTTCGATCAATCCGTCATATCTGCCACCGGCACAGACAGTGCCCTGTGCACCGATGTCGGTGGTAATAAATTCAAAGACAGTCTTGGTATAATAGTCCAGTCCGCGGACAATCTTGGGATTGATCACATAGTCAATCTTCATGACAGCCAGATATTCTTTCAGCTTGTCAAAATGTGTTTGGCAACCGTCACAGAGATAGTCTAAGATCAGGGGCGCATCCGCTGCAATTTTGGAGCAGATCGGACTTTTGCAGTCCAAAATGCGCATGGGGTTCTTTTCCAGGCGTGTCTGACAGGTCTCGCACAGTTCTTCACGGTGGGGGTTGAGAAATTCCCGGAGCGCCTTATGATAGTCCGCACGGCAGGCGGGACAGCCGATGGAATTGATGTTCAGAACAATGTTTTGGATTCCGGCACGATCGAGAATGGCTTTTCCCAGGGCGATGATCTCAGCATCGGAAGCAGGTCCGGGGCTGCCTGCCATTTCCACGCCGAACTGGTGGAATTCTCGGAGGCGTCCTGCCTGGGGACGCTCGTGGCGGAAGCAGGACAGTATATAGAACATCTTCTGGGGCAGTGCATCGTTTAATAATCCATTTTGAAGCATAGAGCGGATGGTGCCTGCTGTGCCTTCGGGACGCAGGGTGAATTCCGTTTCCTTTGCCTTGACGGTATACATTTCCTTTTGCACTACGTCTGTGGTTTCTCCCACAGAACGCAGGAACAGATCTGTGCTTTCAAAGGTGGGGATACGTGTTTCCTGAAAGCCGAAACTTTCTGCCGTTTCCCGGACGATGCGCTCTACGGTGGTCCATTTGTAGATCTGTTTTGGGGTCACATCCTCCGTTCCCTGAGGACGCTTCATAGAAATTGCCATAAATCGAAAAACCTCCTGTATTAAGGACATCACCGCACAAAGACTGCCTGGCAGCTTTGCGCACAATCTTTGTTCGGTGACGCTCAAGAAAAAAGCCCCTTTCAAAGCCTGTCCGGTGGGACAGCTTTCGGAAAAAGGGGCAATTCTGTCTGTGTTATAAGCCCTATGTGGACAAGCCAGGGTGTCAATGCATCCTAGATAGAAGGATTGCCGATCTCACGCCAATCCAGGTCGCCACGCTCCAGCGCCATAATCAGTGCTTCAGCAGTGGCAATGTTTGTGGCAACAGGGACGTTGTGTACATCGCAGAGACGAAGCAGGTTCATTTCGTTGGGTTCTGTTGCTTTGCGGGTAATGGGATCCCGGAAAAACAGCAGAATGTCGATTTCATTGCAGGATATTCTTGCGGCGATCTGCTGATCGCCTCCCTGTGAACCGCTGAGGTACTGCTGGATACGCAGACCGGTGGATTCTGCTACTTGCTTTCCGGTGGTGCCGGTCGCACAGAGAATGTGCCGGGAGAGAATGCCGCAGTAGGCGATACAAAACTGTATCATCAGTTCTTTTTTTGCGTCATGCGCAATCAGTGCAATTGTCATGTGTGCAAATCATCCCTTTCTTTTGGTTTAGAATGTATACGAATAAAAAACATTTGATGTTGATATGGAATTTGCATATGGGAGAATAGAACATTCCTGATGAAAAATATCTATTTCTATTATACCACAAATCTGGCATTTGTCAAAGCATTTGTGCCGGAAAAATATAAAATTGTGGAAAATATGGTGCTTCCCACGCCCTTCTTTATACAATATGACGAAAAGCATGGAAAGACATTTTGAGAGACAGTCTTCCATGCTTTCGATTGCCAGTTTTCGGAATGTTATGCGTGGGGATTTTCTCCCGCAGTCGTTACAGCTTCTGTATAAGTGGTCGTACCAGTGCTGCTATTTGCATCGGTAATCTGTGATGTGGCAGTGGTCGTTCCGAAGTAGCCAACGGAAACAGCTTCATCCTCTTTGACGATTTTTTCATACGCCTGGATAATGGAGCGAATCATATACTTGGAATACTCGCCGCCCTCAATGACGCCGGCAAAGGCAATCTCCGGATCGTTTGCCGGTGCATAGCCGATAAAGAAAGAATCCTGCACTCGTCCGCCTCCTGCCTGAGGCGTACCAGTTTTCACCGCCACATCAAAGCCCAGATTGGACAGAGAATAGCGGTCGGGGAATCCGTTATGGGAGGCAGCAATCATGCCTTCTTCCACATACTGGAACACCATATCATCCTTTGGTTGGATTTGTTCTGCAATGACAGGTTGGATGTCTTCTATGCAATGGGTATAGTGATAATCCCAGATGCTGTCCACCAGGTGGGGTTTGTAGCGTGTGCCGTTGTTGGCGATGGTGCAGGCAACATTTGCCATTTGCAGGGGCGTCACCGCCCATTCGCCCTGACCAATACTGCTCTGGAGAACCTGTCCCACTGTCCAGTCAATGCCCAGATTCGCAAATGTCTCCTGGTTGGAGAGATAGCCGCTGGCATCGCCGGTTTCCAGCCCGGTGGGCTGACCCAGTCCGAACCGGGAAGCATAGTCTGAAATACGGTCAATGGTCAGTTTTTCGGACAGCTGATAGAAGAAAATATTACAGGAAACCTGAAGCGCACGTGTGACAGAAATATCTCCGTGTGTACCGGTACAGTTATAGGTGTGATCCTTAAACAGATAGGTTTTGGCACAGTGATAGGTAGATGCGCCGTTGATGATACCCTCGTTCAAGCCAGCAGTGGCAGTGATGGTCTTGAATGTTGAACCGGGGCGGTACAGACCGTCTGTGGCACGGTTCACCAGAGGGGCATTTTCAGCGTTGACAATCGCCTCATAGTCTGTTTTATAGGTGTTCAGGTCATAGGTGGGGGCGGTTGCCATACCCAACACACCGCCGTCTTTGGCGTCCAGTACTACAATGGCACCGCAGGAAACCTCACCCAAACCGTTTTCTTCGGTTTTGAAGTCCCGCAGATAATCGAAGTTGTCAATAAAACTTTCCAGAATATTCTGCAATTCCCGCTGAAAATCGCTGTTGACAGTAAGTTGGATGGTATTGCCGGCAACGACTGGCGTTGTCATCTCTGCAGAGATCACCTCGCCGTTTTCCACCCGGATCTCCTTGATGCCGTCTGTACCCCGGAGGGTCAGATCTAAAGCACGTTCGATGCCGCTTTTTCCAACAATGTCGTCTAAGTCGTATCCCTTTGCCTTTAAGTCCTCATATTCTTCGGCATAGATGGGTCCTACTGTACCGATTTCGTGGGGAATCACATCTGCCTGTGTCACAGACCGGATGGCCTCTTCTACGATATCCATACCGGGCATGGTCACGCCGCGTTCTTTCAGTTCCGTGACCACCTGAATGGAAACGTCCTCCGCCAGAGTAAAGCGGTTGCTGAGAGAAAAGCCCCGGAGCTGCATTTCGTAGCGGAGGGCGGCTAAGAGGAACTGTTCCTGTTCGGTGTAAGAATCGTCGATGCCATATGTTTCTTTCAGGGCATCTATGCAGTTTTCAGCGGTGGCATAGACGTTGAGATTCAGGTTTTCTTTCAACTTTGCTACGGCTGTGTCATCGTTGGTAAAGGTATAGGGCTGTGTCTGAGAGATGGGGAGAGATGTGTTCCATGTCACGTTGTTTTCCTTCAGTATGGACGTCAGGGTCAGCAGAACACGATTGCCCTCTTTGTTGTCCTCGGGAAAGGTATCGGGTTGGATGATGATGTTATAGCCCACTTTGTTTTCGACAATAGGATTACCGGCAGAGTCCCGGATTTCGCCGCGGGTGGCATTGATATCCTGTTTATAGGTCTGGACATAGGTTTGTTTCTGAATGTAAGTTTCGCTTTCTACCACCTGAATTTTCATCAGCCGCCATGTGCACAGACAGCAGGAGATGAGCACCAGCAGGCTGGCGAGAGTGAGTTTGATATAGCTGGAAACAGTACGTTGTTTCATAGAAGAATCCTTTCATCGATAGGGGGAAGACACAAGAAGCAAGAAAAAGCGGCGGCGTTTTGTCATATGCTCTGCGTCACCAAACATGGACATCAGACTGTTTTTTTTAGAAAAAAGGCAGGGCTAAAAGCAAGGTCTTGCAAACGACATTTCCCATCCAAGGAATTCCAGAAAACCGATAAAATAGGAAATCATGTATCAGAACTTGTTCTCAGTCATCTATCGGCTTGACGGTTCGCTCTACTTTTCTCCGTCGGGGCGGCAGAAGAAACCGGTGCATCAAGCGGAAAATCGGATAATAAACCACACTGCTGATCACGGTATAAACCAGACAGGGCAGAGAATTCTTCACATAGATCTGAGAGACATTTTCATATCCCCAGATGGCGTATTGGAATATATAATCGCTTCCGGTGATCAGAAAAGCAGCCACCAATGTAAAAAAAACCAGATTCAAAAGGCGCTGCTGCATCAGACGATCGTAGAGCAAGGAAACCCCCATACAGATCAGAAACAGCGGGATGGCATGATATCCCAGCAGTGTACCATAGGAAATATCGATCAGTAAACCACAGGCAATCCCTATACCGCCGGCAACAGCCGTGCTGCATACCGAAGAAATGCACAGAGCAATAGGCAGCAGCAGCAAAGGCTTTACATAATCTCCGGCAGTTCCCAGCACAAAAGCCATTAGGATCAGAATACTGTACAATACCCACAGGATCACACTGCGGAGCTTTTGCCGTTTCGGCTTTTTAGAAACGGCAAGCAGAAGCTTATTCCTCGCCATGCTGCTGCTCCTTTCCGGCAAAATCGGTAATCGCCATGACTGTTGTGAGATTTTCAAAATCCACAGCAGGCTCGATGACCGCACAGTAGCTCAGACCATTGTCCATGGGCTGGATGGTCTGGACAGTGCCGATGAGATAACCGGAAGGGAAAATACCCACAGAATTGGATGTCAGTACCAGATCGCCATTTTTGATTTTGGTGTCTTTATCCAGAAAGATCATGTGACATTGATAATCTGCCGCAAGGGTCACGTCACCTTCTACAATACCGGATTCTGAAGAACCCGAGATCTCACCGCCCACAGATAGAGTAGGTGAGCAGATAGTCTTGACGGTGGCAAATGTCTCGGAAATTTCGGAAATAATTCCCACAAGACCCTGTGAGGTCACCACCGGATCATAGACAGAAAGTCCGTCCTGACTGCCTTTATCAATGTAAAAGGAATGGAAGGGATCGTTCTCCACATAGCCGATAATGGTACAGGGATCGGACAGATCATAGTCCTCGTGGTCAATTTTCACGTCCATAAAAGCTTCCAGTTCTTCCAGTTCCTGCTGTGTTCTGTGGTAGTCTGCCAGATCGTTTTCCAGTTCAGCGATCTGCTGGCGGAGCTGGGCGTTTTCTTCCTGATATTGCTGATTCCGGGTGTAGATATGAATGGTATCCTCTACCTTTGTAGAAATGGAGTTGGAAAACGAGCGGATCGGATTCAGGAGCTTTCCGATGACACCAGTGGTTGGTAGGGTGTAGCCGTCTTGTGTGACGGCGTAAAGCATCATGCCGATCAGCAGGGCGATGATACACAGAATGATACGAAATTTGTTGCTGCGGAAAAAGCCGCCCATTTGCATGACTCCCTTCTAAAGACAGGAATTGCTGCCTTAAAAAAATCTGTTTTCTTCTGAAAAGGCATCCCGGTATTTATGAAGATTCTCCAGGATCTTTCCCGTTCCCTCTGCGACACAGTCCAGAGGATATTCTGCGATAAAGACAGGAATGCCGGTTTCTTTGTGAATCAGCTGATCTAGTCCCCGAAGCAATGCGCCGCCGCCGGTCAGGGTGATGCCCTTGTCAATGATGTCCGCAGCTAGCTCGGGAGGCGTCTGCTCCAGAGTATAGCGTACTGCATCCACGATCCGGGAAAGAGGCTCGGACAGGGCTTCACGCACCTCGGAGGAGTTGATGTTGATGTTTTCCGGCAGACCGTTCATGAGATTGCGTCCCTTGATCTGCATGACCTCGTCCCGTTCTACCGGATAGGCAGAGCCGATCTGCAGCTTGATGACCTCCGCAGTCCGTTCGCCGATAAGCAGATTGTATCGCTTTTTGATATAGCCGATAATGGCATTGTCGAATTCGTCACCGGCACAGCGGATGCTCTTGGATGCCACAATGCCTCCCAGAGAGATGACAGCGACCTCGCTTGTACCGCCGCCGATATCCAGCACCATACAGCCCACAGGTTCAGTGGTAGGCAAGCCTGCACCGATGGCAGCTGCCATGGGTTCTTCTACAATGAGAACCGGACGGGCACCGGCACTGTCTGCAGCATCCCGTACCGCACGGCGTTCTACCGCAGTGACACCGGAAGGAATACAGATAATCACCCGGGCACGTGCAAACATTTTGCCTTTGAGTGCTTTGCGAATAAATTCCTGTAAAAGAATGGTGGTGGTCTCAAAATCTGCAATGACGCCGTCCTTCAGAGGACGCACTGCTACAATAGAGCCGGGAGCTCTGCCAATGACGTCCTTTGCTTCTTTTCCCACATATTTTGCACGATCCGTGTGGGTATTTACGGCAACCACTGAGGGTTCACGAATGATAATGCCTTTGCCACGGAGATATACCAGGGTGTTGGCTGTTCCAAGATCAATGCCGATGTCTTTTGTAAACATATTTGTGTCTCCTTTGGGCGGAAAGGGATTCCTTTTTTCTGTTTGGACAACCTGTCTCTATCAGAAATGTGCGTGGATTTTTGCGTGGACTTTGGTGAGAACCAGAAAAAAGCCGCAGGCAGCCTTTGTGCCTGGCAAGACATTTTCATCCAGTATGTGCCAAAATTTGCCGGAAAGACACGTACATTTCCTTGTGAAGACGGGTTCTGAGAATGTCGGATGGACAGGTGATTTCGGAAAACTCTCCGGATATGCCGATAAGCTTTCAGAGATCACCTGGCATTGTGCCCGGATGACCGGCGGGTGATCCGGGCGCATGTTGTTTGGTATTTATTATTATACCACGATTTCTGGTGTAAGACAATCATTTTTTCCGGTTTTTTCTGTAGAATTGAAATTCTATGGTTATGTGAAAAATCTACAATCAAATGTGAAAAAATACAGCAATATATACAAAGGACAAAAGGATCACTTGTTGGTCAGACTATAGATCTTGGGCGCCGTGAAAACAGCAATAATAGTCAGGAGCAGCTGTGCAATGTTGTACTTGGACTGAATGCCGAAGGTCACATCTGCGATGTACCAGTTCCATTCATGCGTATCAATGCGCAGCGGCAGGGTGTAGCCCAGCCAACTGAGGCTTTCGATGTTGCCGCAGAGAGTGCCAATGATGCCGCCCAGCACCAGTGCGACCACAATGGAAGCGATGTATATCAGTATTTTTTTCATATGTTTGTATTCCTTTCAGTTTTTGTTCCTTTTTGCTTCGTCCTGTGAGAATCAATTCTCACAGTCCACTGGCGCCGAAGCCGCCTGCGCCCCGTTCGGTTTCGTCTAAAGAATCTGCTTCCTCCAATTCCGGTGTAAGGATGGGTAGGATCACAAGCTGTGCAATGCGCATGCCGGCTTCTACGGTAAAAGGCTGCGTGCCGTGATTGATCAGGGGAACGATCAGTTCGCCCCGGTAGTCACTGTCCACCAGTCCCACACTGTTTGCCAGGGTGATGCCGTGCTTGGCGGAAAGTCCGGAGCGTGGGAAAATACAAAGTGCAACGTCTTTTCGGGAGGGTGCAACGGCGATGCCGGTTGGAATCTTGCAGATCTCACCCGGTGCGATGGTTACAGCCGCATTGGGCAGCGCATACAGGTCATAGCCTGCGCTGTCCTTGGTGGCACGTTTCGGAAGTTGTGCTTCGGGGCACAAACGCTGAACGGAAAGAGTCATAAAATGGTCCTCCTATTCGACACCGCGGAAAAACAGACCACGGGTCATGGGATTGTGAGATGAAAGTCTGTTCTGATAGGCGGAGAGAATTTCAAAGGGATCTTGTCCCAATGAGCAGTCCAGCAGAAGAAAATCACTGTGAGAAAGCTGTTGTTGTTTGTCTGCTGTCCATGTGGGAACGGCATTGTACATGGTGGTGATGCCGGAAGCTTTGTCACAGTATACGGGAAAGCTTCTGCCGGTTCGATCGATGAGTTGATGGTGGCAGTTTTTGCAGCCGGTCTCCGCTTGTATGGGGCAGTTTCGCATGGTCATCACCGGCTGATTTCCGTAGGCATACAGCCCTATGGGAAGTCCAGTGCAGACGCGTGACTGTCTGGCAGTCAGTTCCGGTGACAGCAGCACATCGGCCACGCCCTGTTGCCGTAAAAACAGAATACTGCGGCGGTTGGTGACGTTTAGACCCAGCCCTCCGTGACGGATCATAGAGAGATGCTTTGCCAGCGCCAGATGAGAAACATTTTCACATACCACATGGAAAAAGCCAAGGCTTGCCGCCTGTGTCAGCCAGTTCCGCACCAGGTCTTCGTCTGCACAAAAACGGGGCAGAGTGAGCCAGACCTGTTTCCGGCATGCCTCGGGAATATCACGGGAAATACTGCCTGCCGGCAGCAGGAGTGCTTCTGCCTGTGAAAACAACTTTGTGAAACGCATTTCCCACCGGGAAATGCAGATCCGATAGACCAAAGGTTTTTTCGTCACGTCCATCGCCGGAACAGGCACAGCCGGCCTCAGCACAAATGCCGGTGTATTCTTCCGGATTCTTGTTTCATTCATGGCGGCAGTGCAGTCTCTTCGCAGCGCATTGAGCGCAGAAGCCGGCAGTATTCCTGTGCCGTCACAGTCCGCCGTCAGCTTTCTCAGTGTATAAATGGTATCTCCCAGTTTGCCAATCTGCCGCCTCAGCTGCTCGGTATCTGTGGGCTTTGTACGTGCCGGCTGTACCATGTCGCCTGTTACCGTCACGGCAATCCCATTGTCATCCTTTGCCATCAGCCTTGCTGGTTTTCCTGTTTCTATCATAGCGTGAAAATCTAAAGGGACAAATCCGGAAGACTTCTGATACAGTTCTGCCAGCCGGGGGAGAACAGACTTTGCCAGAATAACATCTTCCTTCCGGCGTGTGCCGAACATATTCTGCCGTTTTCCGGTGAAATAACCGTCGGTAAAACCGCTGCGGGAAAACACTGCCCGGAGGGTTTCCAGATCAGGCTCTCTGTAATTTCTCGCCTGTCTGAGTGCGGTCACAGCGGCGGCAACATATTCCGGTCGTTTGCATCTGCCCTCAATTTTCAGGGAAGTTACCCCATCTGCTGCCATTTGTGCTACATAGGGAATGAGACAGAGATCTTTCAGGGAAAGGGCGCAGGCTTTTGGGTCACCTGTCGCAGAAAATGGCAACCGGCATGCCTGTGCGCATCTGCCTCGGTTGGCACTGCGTGAACCAATCATGGCAGACAGACCACACTGTCCCGATACGCTCATGCAGAGTGCTCCGTGAACAAACTGTTCCACTTCAATGCCGCATTTGCAAATGGCGGCAACCTCCTTCCGGGAAAGCTCCCGGGAAACCACTACCCGGCAAATACCCTGTGCCTTTGCCCAGCGTGCGCCCTCGGGTGTATGGATGGTCATTTGGGTGGATGCGTGAATGGGTGTTTCCGGTGCAATGGAGCGAAGCAGTTCCAGAACGCCCAGATCCTGTACCAGAAAGGCGTCTACGCCCATTTGTACGGCTTTCTGCAAAAGCTGTTCTAATGCAGGAAATTCTTCGTCGGTGACCAGTGTATTGACTGTGAGGTAGAGCTTTGCGCCGTAAAGATGACAGAGCCGGACGGCTTCTGAGAGCTGAGCCAAGTTAAAATTTTCTGCACTGTGTCTGGCGCTGAACGCTTTTGCACCGGCATAGACGGCATCTGCACCGCACCGAAGGGCTGCTAAAAGAGATTCTGGTGAACCTGCCGGTGCAAGGATCTCCGGCGTGTTCACTTGGCGTTTTTATCCTGGAGCTGGCGTTCCAGAGATGCGACTCTGGAGCGGAGCAATTCGACTTCTTTCAGGGCAGCGTCACGTTTCAAGCGGATTTGTCCGGCTTCGTTGACATATTCCTTGGACTGTTCCCGGAGGGCGTCCAGCCTGGCGTTTGCCTTATTCAGATCATCCAGTGCGCTCAGTCCTACCATAATGGCGGCGGTGAAGGGGGATGCGCTGCTGGTGTCTGTGATCTGAGAAATGCGGGATTCCAGGGTGCGTGCCAGACCAAATACATAATTGGAGGATTCGGAGGTCTGCATGGTGAAATCTTTTCCGCAGATGATGACTTTTACTTTGTTCATGTTTTGAAATTCCTTTCGGCTTGGATTGCCCAGGAGGGCGTTTCCTCTATTATACTACATTTTTCGGGAATTGAAAAGCCCTTTTTTGCAATTTTGTCAAATTTGTCGTGTTGTCTTGCAAACTTTTCGGCGGGACGTTTGCCAATCACCAAGTCAACGAATGATCCCCAAATCTTCATCCGTTCTGCCGCCGTTCCATTTCCTCCAGCATCAGCTTATTGACTTTGTTCACATCGCCGCATCCCAGAGTGATCACCAGATCACCCGGCTCCACATGATCGCAGACATACTGCACGACCTGATGAAAGTTTGCATATTTCCGCTCGTCCGTCGTCTCCGGATTGCTCTCATCTTGAGGAAACCAAACAGCGCCGGGAATTTTCTCTCCCAGATTCCGTGTAAAAATGTTGAAGGCATTCTTTTCCCGGGAACCCATGATATCCGTCAGCACGGCACAGTCGGGAATTGACAGCGCCTGCGCAAACTCATCCAGTAACATAGCCGTACGGGAGAAGGTAAAGGGCTGGAACACCGCCCAGACTTTGTGGAAATTCATTTTCATGGCGGCTGTCAACGTAGCCGTCAGCTCAGTGGGGTGATGGGCATAATCATCCACAAAGGTCACGCCGCCGATTTCGCCCTTTTTCTCAAAGCGTCTGCCTGCACCCCGGAATGCTTCAAGCCCTCTGGCAACATCCTCAAAGGAAGCCCCTACATACAGTGCTGCGGCTGCGGCTGCGGTAGCGTTGAGAATGTTATGCTCACCGGCAACGTGGAGCACGATCTCTCCCAGAGCTTCTTCATGATACATCAGAGTGAACCGTGTCTCCAGTCCGGAAATGTGTCGGATCTCTGTTGGGTAATAGTCACAGCTGTTATCCTTGCCGTAGGTGATCAGTGCCTTTCCGATCATGCCATCCACTGCCTTGCAGGTGTTGGC
This sequence comes from uncultured Ruminococcus sp., assembly GCA_947627445.1. Classification (GTDB taxonomy): domain Bacteria; phylum Bacillota; class Clostridia; order Oscillospirales; family Ruminococcaceae; genus Ruminococcus_C. The sequence continues at coordinate 20,299 of CANQWA010000015.1, read as the reverse complement.
ATCGCTCTTGTTGTAAATAATGGCTTTCGAGGTCAACTCTGCGAATTTGTGGAAGGAACGGATGATATTCTCCACCGTGCCGAAGTAATCCAGATGATCTGCGTCAATATTGAGCAGTACCGCTACATCCGGATACAGCTTGAGGAATGTATCCACAAACTCACAGGCTTCGCAAGTCATGATATCGCTGGAACCACTGCGTCCGCTGCCGCCGATGCATTGCAGCTTACCGCCGATAAAGGCAGAAAGATCGATTCCGGCAGTAAAGAGAATCTGTGTGACCATCGAAGTGGTAGTAGTTTTTCCGTGGGTGCCGGCAATGCAGATGGCGTTGTCATACCAGCTTGTTACAATACCCAGAAGGTCACTGCGCTCCAGAACCGGCACGCCGCTTGCTTTGGCGGCGATCAGCTCCGGATTGTCTGCCATAATGGCTGCGGTGTGGACAATCAGATCCGCGCCTTCGATATTCTCCGCACGCTGTCCCAGATAGACGGGAATCCCCATGTCACGGACTGCCTGTAATGTCTCGGTTTCATTGTTGTCCGAGCCGGTGAGATAATAACCCTTGGCGTGGAGAATCTGCGCCAAGGGATACATGCCGCTGCCGCCGATTCCGATGAAGTGAATGTGCTTTTTTCCGGTCAGAATGTCATTGTTCAAAAAAATCACCTTTTTCTTTATTGTAATATTCAAAAACAGGGTGTATAATAAGAGTAACGTTTCAAAGGAGAAGCGGCAGAGCCTGAATGGCATTGCCCTCTCCTTTTTGTTTTTTCGTTACAAAATTTACCAATTGTGCAAGGCAATGCCGTGCAAAGCCGTCAGGCGGTCTTTGTGCGGTGCTGCCCCGGGGAGGACTTTCTTATGAAAATCACAGACATAAAAATCAGACGCATTCTCCCGCAGAGTGAGGGACGGATGCGGGCAGTTATTTCGGTAACCATTGACGATATGCTGGCACTCCATGATATCCGGGTGGTGCAGGGAGAAAACCGGCTGTTTGTCGCAATGCCCAGCCGCAGAGATGAAAACGGCACATACCGTGACATTGTGCACCCCATCTCTATGGAAGCCCGCCGTATGCTGGAGGATCAGATCCTGGAGGCATATCATCGGTATCTGGAACTGGAAGCAGCCAAGGCTTCACTTCCCGTGGGTGCGTAAACGCATCGTTCTATTATGTGCATTTTTTCAAACCGTCTGTCATCAGGCGGTTATTTTTTTTAGGGCAAACCCGCTAGGCGTTCTTTTTGCGGGTTTGCCTTAGCAAAAAATATGTTTTCAGGAGGGCAATCTGTGTTTTGGCATCCTCAATCTCGCCGTCCATGACCATCTGTACGGCTTGTTCCAGAGGAATCTCTGTGATGTCCAAGAATTCCTCTGCGTCCAGCTGCTGTTTTTCCGGTGCAGACAGTTCCTGTGCCAGATACATATAGATGACCTCCGTATCATATGCTGGGGTGGGGAAAAGGGTTCCAAGAGGGGTATAGCTCTGGCAGGTGCGTCCTACTTCTTCCCGCAGCTCCCGCAGACCGCATTGTGCCGGATCTTCGCCCGGTTCCCGTTTTCCGGCAGGGATCTCCAGCGTGACCTTTTGCATAGGATAGCGGAACTGCTGTACCATGAGAACTGTGTTGTTTTGGGTCAGGGGCACAACGCAAACACCTCCGGAATGGTGTACGACATCCCGCTGTGCCAGGCTGCCGTCTTCCAGCTTTGCAGTGTCCTTTGTCACATAGAAAACCTTTCCCTCATAGGTGGTTTCACTGGCAATGGTTGTTTCTTCTAAATGCATGGGATTACCTCCTTCTTATGGCAACCCCGCACAAAGATGGTGCGTCAGATGCGCCGTCAGATTTTTCGTCAAATGAAACCAAAAGCGCAGTGAATACTTGGTGTATTCACGAGCATTTTGGTGAAATATGACGGAAAATATGCAAGCAGATGACGTGCAAAGCCGATAGGCGCTCTTTGTGTGGGGTTGCCTTATGTTTCTGTTTCCGGTTTGTCGGAAGCTTCAGGCTGGTTTTCAGACGCTTCGGTCTCATCCGCTTGTTCTTCAGATTCCTTCTCGGTCTGTTCGATACACAGATCCTCTGCGGATGCGGCATAATCTATGGGAGAAAGCGCTTCTGCTTTGGAAATCCGTCTGGTTGTCTTGCGGCAGATGAGAAGATAGCCTGTCAAAAGCACCAGACCGGCAAGAGAAAGAATCATTCCTGCACGCAGCCCTGGCGTTTCATAGGAAAAGACGATCTCGCTGCTGCCGTTTTCTACGGGAACAGCCATAAAGCCTACGTCTACCTGTTCAATCTCCACTGGCTTGTTGTTTACTTTGGCACTCCAGCCCTCGTCATAGGGCACGCTGAAAAATACCAGTTTCGGACTGTCAGTGGTAATGGCTGCAGTGAATCCTTTGGAATCGTAAATAAAGCTGTCACAGGCAGAAGCAGCACGCTTTTCGCATTCCGTCAGATAAGATTCTTCGGTGATACGGATATCTGTGTCGGAAACAGGTTCCAGATCATTGCCGTATGCTTCGATCTGATCATCGGTGAGCACCAATGCACGAATCAACAAGGGAATGCGCTGATTTTCGGAAAGCGACTGCCATTCTTCCTCTGGGATATAGGAATCAAAGGTAAATCCCATGGGAATATACGCTTCATTTCGGAAACGGTGAAAGCCGTTTTCGGTGATATCGTAGGTAAATCCGGGGAGATCAACAGAGGGCGTATCACCCAAGGTATTGCTCTTTAAATTCAGACCTGTCCGGTCAAAATAATATTTCACAGAGAACAGCCCCCGCAGGGCATAGGCGGACCGTTCTGCACGGGATGCCACATCGCGTGTGATGCCTACACTGTTGTAGAACTCCATAATAGAAGCCGGCACAACACTGTGGAAGGTGCGCATGCAGGGCAGTCCCCACAGCATGGGGTAATTGTCACAGTCCTCGGAGATATCCACTCGGAAGAAATCATCCTGTGACACAGAGACAGAGATTTCCTGTTCTGCGTCAATTGCCTGATCCACATAAGTTCTGGCACGGGAAGGATCAAATGCACCGAAATAGACGACTGTCATGGTGCATATGACACATGCGGCAGTGGAGTAGATCAGCCCCAGACGGAGAAAAGGTTTTTTCTTCTGCCGGCGCAGCAGCAGGTGGATCACCAGAACCAGAGAACCGACTGCCACTGCCAGTACCAGATAAAAGTGCCAGGGATAGTTTGCAAAGGTAAACCAGGAGATATTGCCATCCTTGTCCTTTTCCGGTAAAAGGGAGATCAGCCCGAAGGCGGCAAGGATGCCAAAGCTAAGACGCATTCCTTGTTTCCAGACGATTTCTCCGTTGTCCAGGGCATAGGCAGTCATCATAGCAAGAATCAGCACTGGCATATAGAACCACCGTGCATAATACGAGCCGTTAAACGCATAGAATGCACTGTTGAGAATGGGCACGCAGGCGCATACGGCGCAGAGTACGGTCAATCGCTTTGCCCAGCTGCCGTCACGCTGTTTCAGAAAGGCGAGAACACCTGCCATGGAGAACAGCGGCAGATAGCCGCCGATGGATGCCCATTTTCCGGTATTGGAGGAAAACAGATTGGGACGTGCCGGTACATCGGGGATCATAAACATGCTGAGCAGAATGCGCCAGATCCGGGTGCGGTCGCTGTAAGCCACCATGTCCAGACCGAACAGATGCTCGGAGACGCGGCTATTTGCCAGAATTGCCAGGGCAGCCGGAAGCATGACGCCGCAGGCAATGAGTACGCCGATGACAGCCTCCAGCAGCAGGAGAAAGAATTTTTTGGGTGTGACGCAAAAATCCTTGGAGAAGCACCGGAAAATAAAGTACAGCACCAGAAATACCGCTTGTCCGGTGAAAAAGAAATAGTTGATGATTCCCATGAGCGCCACAGACAAGGCGAAAACGCCCCGCCGGTTTCGGGTGATGTTTTCCTCCATGGCAATGAGCATCAGGGGGAAGAAAGCAGTCACATCCTGAAAGTGGTTGAAAAACAGATTGAACAGCTGGAATCCTGAAAAGGCATACAGCAGCCCGCCGATAACAGCAGCATAAGGATTTTGTACAAAGCGGCGGATATAGGCAAATGCTGTCACAGAAGCTGCGCCGTGTTTCAGAGAAAGCAGCACCGGCATGGCAAAGGTTATCCAGCTTCGGGGCAGGGCTGCGGAAAGCCAGAAAAAGGGGCTGCCCAGCAGGTAAAAGGCGTAGGAGCCAATAAAGTTCGCACCCAGATCCGTGTACCAGTTCCAGCCAAAACTGCCGCTGCGCACCGCATCGTTGGCGAGGTTGTAAAATGGGATTTGCTGGGAGTTATAGTCGCCGTAATAGATAAAATAACCCTTATCAGCGATGATGATGGGAAGCAGCACCAGAAGCAGACTGCAAAAGCCCAGCAGAAATGCCAGAAGATAAAGCCGCAGCTCGTCACGGAGACTGTTGGGGCGGAGCGTAAGTTTTTTCAGAGCCATAGAGAGAATGTCCTTTCGGGAACCTTTTGCAAGGTCACATCATAGAATGGTGATAGACCGAGGGAGGTCATACAGCAAATGACAAAGACTTTTGGTGTTTCCTATAAAAATACAACATTGGTCATCACACCGGCGGAACTGACATCCACCACGCCGAAAGAGGGCGGTTTGCCATCCCGAGGGCAGGATGTACTGCCGGGATTCAGTATGTAGACCCCGTCCACATAGGCACAGTGGGAAACATGGGTATGTCCGTAAAGAGCGATATCGCATTCGTTTTCTCTGGCGGCACGCACCAGCCACTCTGTGCTGGAATTGACGTTCAGCCGATGTCCGTGAACGGCATAGACCCGGTGTCCGGGGTAAATGTCGATAATTTGTTCCAGCGGCGCATCACAGCCGTAGTCGCAGTTGCCCTTGACGTAATAAGAACGATTGATGAATCCGGGATAATTGCGGCAGAGTAAGCGGTATTCGCTCTCGCTGTCGCCAAGAAAGAAAAACGTATCCGTATCTTTGGTGCGTTCGATGACCCGGCTGACATTGCTGTATTGCTGATGGGTGTCTGATATGACAATCAAGCGCATGATGTAGGATGACCTCCGTTCCAATGGAAAAATAGGTTTATCAGGTCTATGATACCATAAATTTCAGAAATGGATGGTATCATTGCGCCTCTTTTGCGGTTGTCACAAAAGTGGTGCGCAATATCCGATGAGAACAAGTTCTTAAAATCATGTATCATAAATGCTTTGCATTTATTATACCACAATCCGGACAGTATTACAATAACTTTTTCCAGAAAAGTTGCCCAATGCTGTCAGAAATGGAAGGAGAGACGGGAATGGAAAGACAGAATTTTGACCCGAAACAGGTAGATCAGCTTCTGGGGACAGCAGGAAAAAAACTGGGTATTCCGCCCCAACAGCTAAGAGCAGAGCTGGAATCCGGCAAATATGATGCCGTACTGAAAAACATGAATCAGAAAGATTCCGCTATGCTGCAAAAGGTGCTGAAAAATCCCCAGCTGCTGGAGAAAATGCTCAGTTCTCCCCAGGCAAAGGCTCTGTATCAGAAGCTTTCCGGGGGAAAGAAATAAGATAAGAACTGGTTCTTATCGGATATTGTACCTGTCTTTTCGGCATATTTTGCCGATTGCTGCGTGGAAAAAGCGCACCATATGGCAGGCTGCTTTCGCTTTTTTGCCTTGCCCTCGTCAAAATGTTGTGCGAAAATCCATGGTCAAATCCGATGAGAACAAGTTCTAAGGGCAGAAACAAGAGAAATCCTGCTTTTTGCTTCTGGAGGTGACACGTGTGGCAGACATGTTAGGAAAAATGGGAGAGCTGCTGTCTGACCCGGAGAGTCTGAAACAGCTCCAGGAACTGGCGCAAATGCTCCAAGCGGAAAGCGGCGGGGCAGAAGCGGAACCGCAAAAGGGCGCTTCGGGAACAGGAGCGTCATCCGAGGACAGCACAGCTGGGGGGTTTGATATGGGCATGCTGCTGCGTGTTCAGGAACTCATGAGCATGATGCAGAACAACGATGCAGACACACAGCTGCTTCTCGCCCTGCGCCCCCACTTAAAAGAATCCCGGCAGAAAAAGGTCGATCAGGCAGTAAAGCTGTTAAAGCTGTACGCCGTGTTCAGTGCGGTCAAAGAAAACGGTTTGTTGAAAGATTTGTTGTAGGGGAGGGAGAGACATGGCACAATTTTCACAGCAGGAACAAAACCAGCTGCGCCTGGACGCTGCCCGGCGTGTCCGGGAGATGCAACAGCGTGTCTCGCCTCCTATGCGTCCCAGACCCTACTACGGGGCAGCGCCGCCCCCCCGGCAGAAACAACCGATCTCACCGCCGCCGTCTCGAAATGAAAGGCCGATGCCGCCGCCGATACCGCCTCAGCATCAGCCATCCGGTCATCATCCGGCAGATCAGAGACAGGGATCGTCCCATTTGTCATCCAATTTAAAAGGGACGCCGCTTTTGGGATGCTTGCCCGGGCTGGATGCAACCGAGCTGTTGTCCAGGCTGGACGGAGATTCCATGCTAATCATTGCCCTGATGGTGATGCTATATAAAAACGGCGGTGAGGAGATTGACAAAAAGCTTTTGATGGCACTGGCGTATTTGTTGACATAGGAGGACTGTGACAAATGGAGAATATCATATTCTGGGGCTTATGGGGTGTTCTGGGAGTGATCATGCTGATCTATTATCTGAGGCGGCAGCATCCCATACGCTCTTTGCTGACAGGAGCAGGCAGCGGTTTGCTGGCACTGCTTCTGGTACATTACGGGGGAATACTCTTCGGTTGGACACCGGCGCTGAATGCTTTAAATCTGGTACAGGCATTTGTGTTAGGTGTGCCGGGTGTAATCCTGATGATGGTGCTGCATGTAGCTGTTTAGAGCGGGAGTCTGTCCATCTCATATAGAGATTCGCAAATGTTGCCAAAAATTTCTTTCCGCTTCTTGACAAAATGCCAAAAAAAGCGTATAATAAAAAATACCGTTTGAAAAAACGAGAATGAGTCGCAGAACGACCGCTACAGAATCGCTGTGCACCGTCGTTCTTGCAGGAGGAATGGTATCATGAGTAGAGTATATAATTTCAGTGCAGGTCCCGCTGTCCTGCCCGAAGAAGTTCTTCAGGAAGCCGCTGCTGAGATGATGGACTATCAAGGCTCCGGTATGTCTGTTATGGAAATGAGCCACCGCAGTGCTGTTTTTGACGAGATCATCAAAACTGCAGAACAAGACCTGCGGGATCTCCTGAATATCCCCGATAATTATAAGGTGTTGTTTTTACAGGGCGGTGCGTCCCAGCAGTTTGCCGCTGTTCCCATGAATCTCATGAAAAACGGCGTAGCTGATTATATTGTTACCGGTCAGTGGGCGAAAAAAGCCTACCAAGAAGCCCAGAAATACGGCAAAGCTGTGAAGATTGCTTCTTCTGAAGACGAGACTTTTTCCTATATCCCCGACTGCTCCAATCTGCCCATTGACAATGATGCAGATTACGTTTACATATGCGAGAATAATACCATCTATGGGACAAAGTTCCATACCCTGCCCGATACCAAGGGTAAGCCACTGGTTGCAGATGTTTCTTCCTGTTTCCTCAGTGAGCCCATGGATGTGACAAAGTATGCTGTGATCTACGGCGGTGTGCAGAAGAATATCGGACCTGCCGGCGTTGTGATCGCAATTATCCGGGAGGATATGATTCCCGAAACCACACCGGTAGAAAACACGCCCACTATGCTGGCATGGAAGACTCAGGCGGATGCAGATTCTCTCTACAACACACCGCCCTGCTACGGTATTTACATCTGCGGTAAGGTGTTCAAGTGGCTCAAGAAAATGGGCGGACTGGAAGTCATGAAGAAGCGCAACGAGGAAAAAGCAAAGGTTCTCTATGATTTTCTGGATCAGAGCAAGCTGTTCAAGGGTACTGTTCGTAAGGAGGATCGTTCTTTGATGAATGTTCCCTTTGTGACCGGTGACAAGGAACTGGATGCAAAGTTTATCAAGGAAGCCACAGCGGCTGGTTTTGTCAACCTCAAGGGACATCGTTCCGTTGGCGGTATGCGTGCTTCGATCTATAATGCAATGCCCATTGAGGGTGTGAAGAAGCTGGTAGAATTCATGGCGCAGTTTGAAACCGACAATGCTTGAGACAGCTGAAAGAAAGGACAAGATTATCATGTATCACATTCAGACACTGAATAAGATCGCAAAAATCGGAACGGATCGTTTTGATGCAAACGTTTACACCATTTCTGATGCCGCTGAAAATCCGGACGGCATTCTGGTACGCAGTGCATCTCTCCATGAAACAGAATTCGGCGGCAACCTGAAAGCCATTGCACGTGCCGGTGCAGGTGTGAATAATATTCCTCTGGACAAGTGCAGCGAGGCTGGCATTTGTGTATTCAACACACCGGGTGCCAATGCCAATGCGGTAAAGGAACTGGTGCTGACCGGCTTGCTGATTTCATCCCGTAAAGTGCCGGATTCTCTGAAATGGTCTGCACAGTTGACAGATGGTGAGACTTCTGTGGCAAAGCAGGTGGAAAAGGGCAAAAGCCAGTTTGCCGGTCCGGAGATTGCCGGAAAGACACTGGGTATCATTGGTCTGGGCGCCATTGGTGCGCTGGTTGCCAATGCAGCCGTGGCACTGGGCATGAAGGTCGTGGGGACTGACCCCTTCCTGTCTGTGAGCGGGGCTCTGCGGTTGAATCCGGCTGTAACGGTAGTCGATTCCAATGATGATGTATTTGCAGCAGCGGATTATCTGACCATTCACGTGCCGTATAACAAGGATACTGCCGGCATGATCAATGCCAGCACCATTGCAAAAATGAAGGACGGCGTCCGGGTGCTGAACTATGCCCGTGGTGAGTTAGTCCATGACGATGACATGATCGCTGCATTGAACAGCGGCAAGGTGGCTTGCTACTGCACGGATTTTCCCAATGCAAAGACATGTCATCAGGAGGGTATCATTGCCACACCACATCTGGGTGCATCCACACCGGAGAGTGAGGACAACTGTGCAGTCATGGCGGCAGACGAAATGATCGCTTATCTGGAAAAAGGTGACATCTGCAACAGTGTAAATCTGCCCAATGCTTCTTTGCAGACGGTATATACAAAGGTTTGTATCATTCATCGCAATGTACCGTCCATGATCTCTGCTGTGACGGCGGTTGTGGGCGAGGCTGGCAGCAATATTGAGAACATGCTGAATACCAGCAAGGGCGACTATGCCTATACCATTCTGGATGTGAACGGTATGAACGATGCCATGGCTGATGCGCTTCGTGCCATTGACGGCGTTTTGCGTGTTCGTGTGTTCAAGAAGTAAAAAACGATCACAAACGACAAAAACTTTTGGTGTTTGCGATTTGCCGCTCCGCACAGAGCATGCATCAGCATGCGGATGTGTGAGGCACTTTTCATCATTTTCATCGTGAACTTCCAATGCATTTTGCAATAGAGGTTCGTATAGATATTTCTGGCAATTATCCGGAAGAATATTCCGGGAAAAAAAGAGTCTGTTGATACAGGCTCTCATAGATTGCATTTCCAGAGTAGGAAACGGCGCGTTAAGTGTCTGGCAGACGGGGAGTTGCTGCTGGGACGAAAGGCGATATTCTGTCGCTTGCGGTGTCGGTTCCGCATCCCGCTGAATGCATCATAAGAAGTCTCTCAGATTGAAAACAAGTTTTGAAACACTCCTTATGTGCACGAAGCACAGAGCCTTCCGGCTTTGTCTCTTCGGACAGGCTCTGATTCCGCCGCAGTACGGCAAGGAGGTTTTATCATGAGAGGCTTTTTATCGTTATTTGCAGAATCCGCCAAGGAATTCTCGAAAGTCCGCAGTATGGTGCTGACGGCAATGCTGGTAGCTGTTTCTATGGTGATCGAGATGTTTACCATTGAACTGCCATTTGCCAGACTGAACTTTGCATTTATTGCTATTGCAATAATCGGTATGCTGTTCGGACCTTGTGTGGGGCTGGCAGCTGGATGTGCCTGTGATATTGTGGGTACTCTGGTGCATCCCACCGGGGGATTTCTGCCGATTTATACACTGGTTGCGGGTTTGCAGGGATTGATTTATGGGATCTGTCTGTATCATAAAGCGAATGGGCACAGGATTCAGTTTGTCCATCATCAGACGGGAAAAACAGTGGATATTACACTGTTTCTTCGTGCGATTGCTGCCAGATTGCTGGATGTGGTGTTGATCAATCTGCTGATCAATACGAAGTTGAATTTGCATTATGGGTTTATTCCGGAGGAGGCATATGGTGCAGCGATTATTGCCAGAATGGCGAAGAATGTGATCGAACTGGCGGTTGATCTGCCGTTGTTGTTTTTGCTGTTGCCGTTGGCGCTGCGGGAGTATCGGATCATTTTTTCCCGGTCAGTTTCATCCAGGAAAAAGCGCAGAATGAGATCATAAAGAAGACGATTTTTGGGGGTGTAATACTACTCCTTCAAAATCCGATAGATCAATCTATCGGAATGAAGAGGATTGACATAAAATGGCTCAGATACACGCATCTGAGCCATTTGCTTTATTCTTGCGTCAAAACCTGTTCATGAACATGAAGTAGTTTCAACGCAGCCCTCGGCAAAATCTGCTGAAAAAACATGTGCAGATTTTTGCGTGGACAAATTTTTATGACTTGACTTGCTGTGTGAAATGCTCCAGTGCCTTCTGTTCACGCTCCCGTATTTTTCCCTCAATGTCTTTTCCGTCCTGAGCGATGGAACTCTTCTTCGGAAAAACAAATTTCAACAGGATCGGCGTCACAATTGTCGTAAATACCACCATAATAACCAGCGGCGTCATAAACTTTTCACTCATCAATCCTACAGAGGAGCCCTTATTTGCAACGATCAGCGCAACCTCACCGCGTGAGATCATACCCACACCGATTTGCAGGCTCTCTTTCGTTGTATACTTCATGATCTTTGCACCAAGCCCGCAGCCCAGCACCTTTGTCACCACCGCCAGCAGCATCAGCATCACCATAAAGAGGATCAATTTTCCGGTGAGACCATCAATGGTCATTGCCAGACCGATGTTGGCAAAGAAGATCGGGGAAAGAAGCATGTACGAAAGGGTATTGAACCGCTTCTCCACATATTCCGCTTTTTTCAGATGCGAAACCGCCAGACCAGCCACAAACGCACCAGTAATATCTGCGACGCCGAAGAAGACCTCTGCTGCAAAGGACAGCAGCAGACAGAATGCAAAGGTAATGATGTTATGACGGCGAAGATTGATCTTGCTGTGTTCCCGCCATTTTTTAAATGCATAGTGGTAGATTACTGCCGCACCAATGGCAACAATGAAGAATGCCAGAATGTTAATGAACACAGCTGCAACGCCATTGCTCACCAGTAGAGAGCCAAGCGTCTTTTCGGATTCGCCCTCGGTTTTTCCGCCCAGGCTGATCACAACGGTGAGTGCAATAATGCCCAGAATGTCGTCGATGACTGCCGCACCAAGAATGGCATTGCCGGCACGGGAATTTAGGGCACCCAGTTCTTTCAGTGTCTCAACGGTAATGCTGACAGAGGTTGCCGTCAGAACAACGCCGATAAAGATGTTTTGCCAGAACAGAGAAGCCATTTCAGGGTCTTGTTCGGTGTTGAAGAACTGAGCGAGAAAGAAACCTCCCACAAGAGGCACAATAACGCCGAACAGGGCAATGATAAAGGAGGCAAGTCCAGCCTTTTTCAACTCCAGAATATCGGTTTCCAGACCGGCACTGAACATCAATACGATAACACCCAGTTCTGCAAGCTGTGTGATTAGGGAGTTTCTCTCCACAACATTCATCAGCATCGGACCGAGAACGATACCGGCTGCCAGCGCCCCAACCACCTGGGGCAGGCTGATCTTTTGTGTGAACAATCCCAGCAGCTTAGTCGCCAGCAGAATAATGGCGATGTTCAGCAGATAGGAATAGTCGTTTTGAAACAGGAATTCCTTTAAGGCTTCCATGGTATTTCACGCTCTCTTTCGCATATTGAATTTCTGACAGTTTTCATCAGGTTCTAATATATTATGGCACGCTTTCACGTATTTGTCAAGCGGATTTCATGAAATTATCACAGCGAAAATGTGCTTTTCTTGTGAGTCTCCAGATCGGGGTATGGCAATGAAGGAACCTTGACGGAAAATCTGCATAAACTATGGTATAAGAGTTAAGTATACCATCAGTATCCACAGGAGGAGTGTCTATGAATTGTCCGTCTCATTGTTGTCAGCAGCGATTTCCCCTTATTTCGGTTTTGCAGAGAAGACCTCAGGCGATAGCAGATATCACAGGAAGTCCGGAATGCCCGCATATCACAGGAACGGTGCGGTTTTATCAGATGCGGAGTGGTGTAATCGTCTATGCGGAGATCCGGGAATTGCCGAAGGCGGAGGAAAACTGCTGTGACCGGATCTTCGGGTTTCACATCCATGAGGGGGATTCCTGTACCGGGAATATGAACGATCCCTTTTCCCATGCCATGAGTCACTATGATCCCGAGGGCTGCACCCACCCGTATCATGCAGGTGATCTGCCGCCGCTGTTCGGCAATCATGGGTTTGCGCTGTCATTGTTTCTGACGGATCGTTTTACGGTCAATGAGATCATAGGGAAAACGATTCTCATACATGACGCTCCCGATGATTTTAGAACGCAGCCTTCGGGAGATTCCGGAAAGAAGATCGCCTGCGGTGTGATCGGACGTGTGAAAAATAATGGCACGTATTGATCCGCCAGCGAAGCCTTGCCGTCCATATTGGTCAAAAATCAAATTTCTCTGCGTCTTTCTCCCCTGAGAACAAGTTCTAAAAACTACGGAGAAAAAAGATGCCGGAATAAACACGTTTATGGTACATCGTATGCAGTATGCATCAAAACATTTGTGCAAAATGTCAATTGCATTTGGTGGAAGAATATGCGATAATAGTAACAGATATATTTCAAGAAGATTTTGTGTCAGATGACGAAAAATTTGAATCTGTCATCATAAGAAATGTGTAAGGTGATGTAGATGTATATGAGATGTCATAAAATGCTTCATATCAGTGTTTTGCTTTTAACGCTCTTATGTTTCAGTTTAACGGGGTTAAAAGCTGCCGCCTATCAAAAATGTTATTGGTGTAATGGTTCTGGCGTATCATCCACAGTTGCATATGTCACATGCAGCGAATGCAGTGGAGCGGGATGCAGTGCTTGTCTGTATAAAGGGTGTGTTCTTGCGCCGCCATCACCATGTGCAGCATGTCAAGGAACCGGTAAAATATTAGAGTCATTTCAAATCATTTACTATGAGGATGACGGAGTAACACAACCACATGGATATTACACCAGTGAGGAATCAACCATAACGATTGAATCGCCTACATCCAAAAGGGAAGGATATACATTTCAAGGCTGGGCAACTTCTCCAGATGGACAGGTGGTGAGTTATCAGCCAGGGGATACTTACTTGGTGACTGGAAACCTGGAACTATATGCGGTTTGGGGAGGATCTGATGCGGATGACGTTTTTCAAGATAAAAATGTCTGTACAAATTGTCATGGACAAGGCACTATCTTAACCTATCAAAAATGCGAAACGTGCAAAGGTACACATTATGTAGACGTACAAGAGGAATGCAGTGTTTGTGAAGGCATTGGTATCGTGATGAAAACGACAGCACGAAAGTGTCCAAGATGCTATGGCGGGAAGATAGGCGCCATTATGCCGGATTGTTATGTTTGCTATGGGGAAGGATGGCTTTACACAACATTAGGAACAGATTGCATAAATTGTAATGGTACCGGAAGAATACTCACTTCAAGAGTATGTCAGGACTGTTCTGATGGAAATATTGCCTGTCAAACAAAATGCAGTCTGTGTCATGGCACTGGAACGATAATATCCGTTGGGCTTAAGGGAGACATGAACCATGATGACAAAGTAACTGTGTCCGATGCTGTACTTTTGCAAAAATATATACTTGGTATGGCAGAAATGGATCAGGATCAATGGATGCCTTCTGACATGAACAGTGATGAACGTGTCAATGCGTTTGACCTCTGTTTGCTGAAAAGAAAAATCATAGAATCAACAGAATCAAGCTGGACCGATTGACGATTTCCCATGTCAATCGGTCTTATTGCATCAGGAAAGCCGGCGGATCACGCCGGAACAGAAGGTTTATCTGACTTTATCTGACTTCTTTGAAAAAATGTCAAATTTCCCTTGACAAATGATTCTTGTTGTGATATAATATAATTGTTCGCTTCAAGAGCGGGCTGGTTTCTGGGTGTGGCGCAGTTGGTAGCGTGCTACCTTGGGGTGGTAGAGGCCGCCGGTTCAAGTCCGGTCACTCAGACCATATTGCATATTGTTTCCATGAAACAGCTATTTCATGGAAAAAGCCCGAGAAATCGGGCTTTTTTTCTGCCCAAACGCCGAAAAAATAAGGGCGGAAACTGAAAAAGTTTAGGAAGAATCAGGGCAGATTTGAGATGTCATACCAATCCTCTTAATTCCGATAGATTGATCTATCGGAATTAAGCCGCCGCAGGTGGCGTAGAGGATGGTATGAAACGGCAATCGGCAAAACCGATTGGTGCTTGCGCAACAGGCGTTCCTCCAAAATCCGATGTTCTATCGGATTTTGGAGGAGTAGCATCAGGCTGGTTTTTTGTAAATTTCAACATGAAACCATATTAATTTCGACAATATCGGAGACAAAAACAAGAAAATATGGTAATAGCGGTTCAATCAACTTTACATATGACACGCCTTTCTGACACGCCTTTCGGTGTAATGGCCTCGCATAGAGATTAGCCCAAATTCGGCTAACCTCTTGTTGCTTATCGCTTTATGTATCCATCCATTTCCGCGAAATATCCTTTTCATGGCAACAATATGTCTTGTGGCTATAAAATAGATGAATGGTAAAATACAATATTCTCTGTTGTAAAAGAATTACATTCAAGCTCACATATAAGGGCTTTATAAAAATATATATTTTTAAAAATATATATTTTTATAATCAAATAGGTCAACTTTTTTTTCGTAATATAAATCCCATTAAATCTAATTGAGAGCTATTTTCAAGTTTTTGCTTATTATTCTCAAATAATTCATTCATTCTTACCATTTCAAAACCTGCATTGATTGCAGTATTAATATAATTTGAAAGTGTCCTATGAAAATAAACCATATTTGCAGGATATTCATAATTTTTGTTTATTTTAAATGGAAAAATATACATTTTATCATTAGTACCGTAATCATTGTTTCTATTTATAAAATTTCTTGGAACAATGCCGGCACCTAATTTTTCACTTTCATTTATTTTTTCTGCATTATGTCCTAATCTTCTAAAAATATATCCATATATAAAATCTGAATATATTACTGAATGATGATTATACACCCACATATACAGACTGTCTCTGGACTCGATAAGATTTTGCAAAGTGGGTACAGCCTTACTCATAAAAACCAATTTATATTCTTTAGTGATTCTTAGATTTCTAAATAATCTTTTTGTATCAATTCTAGGAGTACCAATTCCTGTATATAACGAATCTCGCATTATATAATCAAGTTTATCCATGTCAAAAGCTTTATCATTAATTAAACTAATACATAAGTTTTTAGTCCTAAGCTCTGTAATGTTTTCATCCGTAGTATTGATATTATACAATTATCATTTATTAAGAACGCTTGTCCAATTTCAAAATTCATGAACATGTTCTACTATATATATAATCAATTTCATTTCCAAAATATTACAAAATTTGAGCATTTTCAAAAGTTTGTATGCTTGCACAAAATCAGAATTGAATATATGTATATTTTGCAACATATAGCTATTCCAGTATAATTATAGCATAAAAAGTCGAGCCAAAACTCAAAATGTCGAAAATAACATTTGAAATGTCAAAATTAGCATAAAATAGGTTTTTTCATACATTTAATGTATCATAAAAAACAAGAGAAATCAATACTTTTGCACTATGTGGTCGTTTTTCAGCACTATTTGGTCAATATTTACTAAATTTTGCCATATACCCCTCAATCCATCTTACATATTCTTTCTCCTCTGACTCAATCACATCCATCGCAAACTGTTCTGCATCGGAAACAGAATCTTTCAGTATCTCAAATCCCACCGCAGCAGTAAACACATTCTCGGTCACTTCTTCTGATTTATCGGAGAAAATCTCAATCTGAAATCCGTCACAACAAACAATACTCCCCCCCCTTTTTTCTCCCTTTGAATATTTTCCAAGGGCGCAATTTTCACATAAAATCCATGATACAGCATCAAAACATCTCCATTTCCACTTGAAATTCATCTTCCATTGCAAGTTCTTCCGCTATTGAGAGAAAACGGCTTGAACAATATTTACTGCACAACCTGACCAATACAAACTTAGGAATTTTGCTGTATCTGTTCACAGGACTGCGTGTTGGGGAACTGTGTGGTCTGACTTGGGAAGATATTGATTTTTCCACAGAAAAACTTTCCGTGAAAAGAACGGTTCAGAGGATCAATAAGCGTGGAAGTTCTGAGGTAATTATCGGTTTGCCAAAGAGTAATTTCTCTATCAAAATAGTGCCTATTCCAAGCTTTTTGTTTGATTTATTATTGCAGAAAAGAAAAAACGGCAAGATTTTTCTGGTGTCAGGAACTGAAAAACCAACAGAACCAAGAAAGGTGCAGTATCGCTTCAAGTCTGTTCTGAAAGATTGTCGGATGCGAAGTGTTTCCTTTCATCTTCTTCGTCACACCTATGCGACTGTTTGCATTGAAAATGGATTCGATCCCAAGACACTCAGTGAGCCGCTTGGTCATGCCGATGCAAGTATTACGCTCAATTGTTATGTGCATCTATCCATGCAGATGAAAAAATTGTGGAAACAGATTTTGTTTGTCCGCTTAATTTTTTAACCGTCAGAATGTAGTCAGTTCTATTTAACGAAACGACGTAATATATGGGAATCCATTACATCTTTCCATGTATGAGCGGAATTGACGAAAGATTGTATTGCCCTTCCAAAGTATTATATCACAATTGAATTTGTTTATACAGCTTGATTTTTGTCGTGTTTTGTGATATTATTTTGGAAAGAGGGGTGAAATGAAGATGATTCGGATTGCAATTGTGGACGATGAGAAAAATCAGGTGGAACAGATTTCTAATTTGGTTATTGATTTTTGCCGAACAAAGAATATAGAATATAAAATCCTTCCATTTTATAGTGGAGAAGCCTTATTGGAATGCAGCATTCCAATTGACATTGCTTTTTTAGATGTTCAGATGGGTGGTATAAGTGGAATAGAAACTGCACAAAGGCTTCGGACATGGAATAAATGGGTTGCTTTGATTTATGTTACTTCATATGACAATTATATTAAAAAGGCCATGACGATTCACCCTTTTGAGTATATTACAAAGCCATATGAAGCTGAACAAATTTTCAGAGTTCTGGAGGAGTATCTGGATTATATACGCAGTGTAAAAAGTTCTGAAACAAAAGAATATTTCAAATTATCAACTGAAAATTCCTGCCGATACGTAGAAATGGAGGACATTTATTATTTCTCTTATGTTCAAGATAGAACGATTAATGTGCAGATGAGAAAAGACAGCTATGCCATTAAGGACAGCATTGCTAATGTATATGATATCGTTAATCATGGGTTTATATTTACAATCATGAAATGACAGGCGATGTCATTGTTGATGCAAATGATTACAATGATGGTATTGACAAAATCAACAGAGATGCACAGAAGCATGGACGTTCTGAAAATTACTTTGAATACATGGATAAGAATAATGACGGAACAATCGATGACTTCGATGTTTCGTGGTTTGCAGAGGCATACGCAGCGTCCGGTGATTTAGATTGGGATCACGCATTTAAGAGAAATCTGAGAATGATGGCAAACGGCGAATTCTCGTACAGCTTGAATCTGCATGATACCAACTTTGACTTGAATGGCTGTGGTTTAAAGGTGAATGATTGTATGTCATTTACCACAGATATGCCGCAGTTTTGGTCTGATGGTCAAGGTGCAACATTGGACATCAATGGCGGCGCACTGCTGATTGAGAACAACTTGGTATTCCGTACAGCATCTCCGGATGGTTGGGGCAGAAATGCTGGACAGCTAATGAATCTGAATGGTGGTATAGTTATTATTGGAAATTGTTTTGACTTCGGTCAGGCAAACTGCTATGACACTATTCAGATGACGAATGATGATGATATGTTAATGATTGGCGGCAATTGGACATATATCACACTTCAGGATATGGAAGGGAAATGGACAGCCGGAAATATCTGGTTTCTCGGACCAACGTGGGAAGTGAACGAAGCTTCTGGCGATAAGTCTATCTATTCTTCTGGTACACAGACAATTTATTTTGGTTATGCAGGCGGCAAACAGACTGTTCTTTGGGACAACTGCAAAACGTATATCAATAACAAAGATGGTTCTCTGAATACGGAAAGAACGTTCAATTTTAATTATAAAGATGAGGCTGGAAAATGTTTGGGGGTTGTTTTTTCTCCTAATTATTCCAATGAGAACTATCATTTCAGACCTTATCTTCCACAATATGTTACAAACTTAGAGGATGCTGTTCCTTATGAGGAATGGAAGTACATGGAGGACTCCAATGGCAATACAATTCCTGATATTGTGGAAAAACAGATAGCAGAAGATCCACTTAATGTTGACAATGCATGGCTGGAAGACAAATATGGCTGTAGCGTAGAAGAATTTATTAAAACTGACAATGTAAATGCTGATAAGAACAAAAAAACACTGGTTGAGACACTTTCTTATTTATACAATCATTACATTGAACCAGTTGCAGATGCAGCATCAGACTATATTGGTAAATCCCTTAATCAAATTGTGAAAGGAAATTTCACAGACGATGTTACATTGCTTGGAACTGCAGGCGAAATTGTACTTGGTATTTTTGATTTAGACTTGGTTTGCGATTTAAGAGATATTGCATATGATATTGGAGAATGGGGAGAAATTATCATTGGAGATGATGAATTTTCTTGGTCATTTGCTGGGCAATCATTTATTGATTTAGTTGGAATTATTCCTGTTATTGGTATTCTTAAATATTCAGATGAATTTGCCACTTTATTAAAAAAGTCAAACAAAATGTATTATAATGCTGTTACCGATTCAATAGATGATTGCTATGTTGATGGAAAAATTATAAAATCTGAGGATGAGATAAATAAAATATTTGGCGACAATGCAAAAAGGTACATTAAAATTGCTGATGACTTAGAAGAACTAAAAGATATCACGAAAGCAAGCGAGAATTATGGCGAAATAGTAGCAAGTCTTGGTAAATTTGATTTTAAAAATGCCGATGATCCAGATGTATACGCATTAATAGAAAATGTAGTATGTAACAAAAATTTGAGTACATCAGAAATTGCATCATTGAAGCGTGAGATTGCAGAACGAGGCGGATGGATTGGAAAATATTATAATTCAGATATGAGTGCGAAATGGCCAAGCAATGGTGGCTTTACACATCCGTTGACAGATAGTGATATAATAACATTACAACCTGGAACAGTTATTGATCGTTATGGTTACGCAGGCGGGTCGTATTTATCACCTATAAATACACCATATAAAGCTAGAGCTGTTGAGCCAGGCACGATCTCTAAACCTTATAATGTATATGTAGTTAAAGAACCTATTCGAGTATATGCTGGCGAGGTGGCACCGTGGTTTGGTATGCCAGGCGGAGGAACACAATATTATTTGGGTGACGGAATTACGGTTCAACTATTATTAGAAGGTTCAAATCCTAAACTTGAGGTATTGAGATGACAAAAAGAGAGTTAGAAAAAAAATTAAATGAGTTAAATATTGACAAGTTTGCATATGACCTGAATGGTGGTCTTCCAAATGAGGCATATTGTATAGAAGAATTTGAGGGTAAGTGGTATACTTACTATTCAGAACGAGGTCAACGCACTTCATTAAAGGAGTTTGAAACGGAGAAAGAAGCTTGTCAGTATTTCTTGGATTGGCTCAAGTATGTTTTTAATATTTGACATAATATGAATAATCGACAATGCATAAGGTAGATTAGTTTGCACAACTATTCTGCACTTGATACTTCGGCTTCTCACTCCTGTAAGGGACTGAAAACAACCAAAACAACCTACATTACCGAGGACAAACAGGTTGTTTCTGA
>CANQWA010000014.1 GCA_947627445.1 uncultured Ruminococcus sp. | reverse complement strand
CAAAAATTTTGTCCTGTATCTTGCATTTGTGATGATTTTTTCGCTCATATGCGGATTTGTTGTCAATCTGATATTTTGAATAAAAAACCGGAGTATTTTTACTGCTCCGGTTTGCTTTTGGTTATGTATTGTCAAGATATTTTTGTTTCAGCATTACCAAATCAAACACATCCCATTTATTATCGTTATTCAGGTCATAATGATTCCCGTGTGCTGAATTTGTTCTTGTCAGCAGATAGTCCTGCAAATTCGCCAATTGCCTGTTTTGTGGGATTTTTTCGCCGTTCATCTGATTTTCCCAGAATGTAACTGCATCGTAGATCCAGCCCTCCGCAACTGTTCCCGTACCAAGCCCGAAACCATGCGGTAAACCCTCATAGGCGTGAAATTCCGTGGGGATACCGTAGCTGTCAAGGGTATTCAGGCGATTTTGCATTGTTTTCCAGTTGGCAATGCCGTCATTTTTCCCAACACAGACATATGTCGGTGCATCTGCTTGTGAAGCGGAAGTATAGCCTGTATATTGCATAATGACAGTTCCGGCTTGCCCGATGTCCGTCCTGCCTGTAAGCTGTTTCAAATTGTCCGAATTTCCGAGCGTTGCCGCCATTCTTGCTCCTGCTGAACCGCCCCAAAGTGAATAATTTTCGGTGTCGATTTCGAGTTTTTCTGCGTGGTCATGTATAAATTCAATTGCTCTCGCAAGGTCGTGATAAGGGTCGTCAGGGCGGTAAATCAAGGCAAATGCGTTATAGCCCATTTTTGAGAGTTCCAGTGCTTGAGGAAAACTGTCGTGCATTGCACCAACGTACATGAAACCACCGCCTGCGTTGCACACCGCAAATTTTGCATTCGGTTCGCCTTTGAAGAAGAAAATCCCCGTGTCACGCATGGATGTATCGTTTTGCATTTCAGATTCTGTGTAAATCGGGTAGAAAATCTGCTGTCCGTTCAGGGCATTTTCTTTCAGCGTGTTCAGAATTTCCACTGTTTTTTCGGGCTTGATGTCATTGTACCAAATATAGGTACTGCTATTGCTGACCTCTTTCAGCGTCATATCGTCTGAAACTGTTCTGTCCACGGGGAAAAGAAGTCTGCCGAAGTCCCCGAAAGCCGTATCGTGAATGACTTCGCCGACTGTTGTATTTTCCGTAAAAGTTTTATTTTGCATATCGTTGTCCTCGTCTTTGAAAAATAACGGCAGGGCATTGTACATAAATTCACGGCAGGAAATGTGGTCATGCTGACCGCCCTCACGCTGATAGAAAACATAGTGTTCGGGTGTGAAAATATCGTTTCGGGAGAGCATTTCCTCCGCCATTGCCTCGGACTGATATTTTACCGTGTCATTTGTGCCGACACCGTGATAAATGAAATATCCACGCTCATCAAGCTGATTTTCCTGCACAAGCTGTTCCATAAAATCCACATTTTTTTCAATCTGAAAATCTCCGTAACCGCCGTAATACCAACATGAACCGCTCATTGGCAGGAAATAGCGGATATAGTCGGAATCATAGCAGAATTGCAGCCATGTTGTCACCGCACCAAGCGAAAAACCGCCAAATGCTCTGTGGTCACGGCTTGCTTTCAGGTCATCGGGAGAAGTGCTTTCCGCATAGGTATGAAATTTTCCCTCCACTGTCGGCATCAGGTTTTCCTCAAAATCACGGTGAAATTGTCGGAACTCTGCAACGGAGCTTGAAAAATCCGTCTGTGAATTTTCATTGTAAAACGTGGCAGACACAAATATCGTTGGCGGAATATCGCCGTTTTCAATCATATTGTCAAGCATTTCCGTGATATTTGCGTACTGAAAATACTCCCCTGCATGACCTCCCCAGCCGTGCATAAGGTAGCAGATATTGTAGCGTGTTTCGGTATCGTTTTTATCGTAGCCGTAGGGAAGATAGACATATGCCGTCTTTGTAACATCGCTCTCGTCACGGACATAATCTTTGCTGTTGTATGTAATTTCGGTGACTGTTCCGGAATGTTTGCACGGTGAAAAATAATCTTCCGGAACGCTTTTCGACATACCCGTCTGTTCAATCACAGGCAATTCTGTTTTTGGCTGTGTCAGGCTGATTTCCCTGGCTGCACCGTAACTTGATGATAGGCCGACAAAAATTGCAGTGGCAGCAGCAAATAATTTTCTCATAAATTTCATGGTTCAGTCCTCCTTTTAGGATTTGTATGTGAAATTGCTTTTGCTGGTTGGCACCTGTCATAAAACTGATAAAAATGCCGGTAGTGAGCCATTTGAAAGTGATGTCCCCCTGTCACTTGATGGCATTCCCGTGAAGAAATCACCGCCGACAATTTTATCCTATGTTAAAAAATCATTGAATTGGAAAATTCTGTTTCAAAGCCCATTTCCTTCACCCATTCCGCAACATCTTCTTTCGCATTTTCCACATTGCTTGCAGCTACTGTAAAGCCGTTGCTTAAAACATTTGCATTTGGCTCTAATTCGGCAATTGTTGACGGTGAACCGGACAAATAACTTCCGGCATGAGTTGTTGCAGGAACAATTGTTTTACCGCTGAAATCATATGCATCAAAGAAACTGTAGACGGCTTGCGGCATCGTATACCACCAGACAGGAAATACAACAATTACTATGTCATATTTTTCGAGATTGCTGATTTGTGAGGTCAATTCCGGCAAAATTCCGTTGTCCTGTTCATTTTTTGCGTAGTCGGCAAGTTCATTGTATTCAAGCGGATATTCAGCTTCTGTTTTTATGGAGAAAAGTTCTCCGCCTGTCTGTTCGGCAATCATATTTGCAAGCACTTGTGCTGCACCCATTTCCGTACCCTGATAGTTTTTGACTGTTGCGGACGAAATTGCATCAACACCGTCATTTTCTGCTGGTGTAAAATAAGCAACCAAAACAGAATTTTTGGGTTCATGTTTCGTCAAATCAAGGCTTTGCACCCATTCCGCAACATCATTGACAGAGGAACTGCTCCTAAATCGCATACCCTCAAGCCAGTTTCCTGTACCTGCCATTTCAGCCAATTTTGTACCACTTTCGCCAAGCGGAGAAGATGAAGATGTACAGAACGGAATGACGTTTTTCCCTGTAAAATCGTTGTTTTTCACGAAATCATCAACAACCCACGAAGCCTCCTGCCACCATATCGGATAGCCAATGAAAACATTGTCATAACTCTCCCAGTCGGGCACATCCATTGTGACAAGCTCCGTGTGGCGTTCAGGGTCATTGTGTTCCGCAACAACACGGCTTTCCGGATTTGTCCAGCTTAAATCGGCTGATGTGTACTCCTCCGCAGGCGTGATCACAAAAATATCAGCGTTCATTTCCTCAGCGATATCGTCCGCAATGCGCTCTGTTGTACCTGTTGCTGAATAGTATGCAACAAGTGTTTTCCCTGTATCTTCCGGGAAATCTGACGATTCCAGAAATTCATGTTTCATCAGGCATAGGTCAAAAACGTCCCACCTGCCATCATTATTTAGATCATAATCTTTGTCGGATAAATCAGGCGTTTCTCTTGCCAATAAGAAATTCTGCAAATTGACAATATCTTCTTTTGTGTAATTCTGTTCACCGTTGTTCGCATTTACTGACGGAGTACCTGCCATTGTGCAGAATGTCATAAAAATTGCCGTCGCAGCTGTGAGCAATGTGAATTTTTTCATATTCAAGCACCTCTGATAGTTTCTATTTGGATTATAACACAAAAAGAACTTCCTGAGAAGTTCCATTTCGTTATCACGTGACAACCTTTGGTTATAACTGATTTCAGGGGATATAAAAGTATCAACCAAAAGTTTACAAGCATTTACTTTTTTGCACTTCTCAAATCGGGATCTTGATGTTACAATAAAAGTATCAAAAAAATGAAAAGGAAGTGTCTTGCATGAAAAAATTTTTTGTCAGTATTCTTGCCGAGTGCTTTGTGTGACGGCAGTCGGTGCAAATGCCCATCATCAGCAGGATTTCACCAAAAATGATATGCAGAATTTGCAGGATTTCTTGTTGGCAAGAGAAACGGCTGATTTATCCGGCAAAGATTACGTTTTGAACGATGACGGTAGATGGGACGTTTTTGACCTTTGCTTGATGAAACGGGATTATTTGTCAAATCGTGATACAGTTACTGCCGGAACGGAATTATACAGAGGATTTGTGCTTGACAACGTTTTGCATATGGAAAAATGCCCTGAATTATTTACGGCATATTTGCATTGCAGTTCACAATGGGATGGTAACTTTGAAAATCTTGTGAAAAGCCGTACACCTGTATATATTGCAGTAGGTGAAAACGATGAGTATTATGGTTCTGAACCGTCAAAAAATGCTTATGATGAATTGCATGATTTATATTTAGCAGAGGGATTGACAGAGGATGAGATTTTTATTTGTATGATTGACTTTTTCAGGGGAATTGAATCTGAGAACATGGATGGAAAACGCCTGACCAAGACTTGAATATTCGCTTCTGGACTCGATGTCCTCCTTTGTGCAGGTTTGCCTTATGAAAGAAAGCAGATGAGATAATGTATTTTACCAAAGCTGTTCATTCCATTTCATTGGAAATTTCCGACATATGCTTAAAAAAGAAAAAACAGCAATTTTTTTCTTGACAATTTTCCGAAGCTGTGTTATAATATAACATGTTGCAGCGCTGGTGTAGCTCAGTTGGTAGAGCAGCTGATTTGTAATCAGCAGGTCGGGGGTTCAAGTCCGTCCACCAGCTCCATTATTTATATTGCATGGGGGAGTTCCCGAGTGGCCAAAGGGGGCAGACTGTAAATCTGTTGCTTCTAGCTTCGATGGTTCGAATCCGTCCTCCCCCACCAGAAAAACGTCAAAATTCCTAGTGATTTTGACGTTTTCGTTTTTTTGTTCATCTGTCCATACAGGCAGACTCCCTGGGAGCTTGCCTGTTTTTTCTGTCAATATTCCGAATCTGTTTCGGGCGGAATCATCTGCCGGAATCAGATACGAAACAAGTTCTGAGAAAGCATGAGAAAAGAGGAAAATGTATGATTCGAAAAGATCTGAGAAACATCGCTATCATCGCCCACGTTGACCACGGCAAGACAACCCTGGTAGACGAGATGCTGAAACAGGGCGGTGTATTCCGGGAAAATCAGGCGGTGGCAGAACGTGTCATGGATTCCAACGATCTGGAGCGTGAACGCGGTATTACCATTCTGGCGAAGAATACCTCCGTCCGCTGGGGTGATACCAAAATCAATATCATCGACACACCGGGACATGCAGATTTTGGCGGTGAGGTAGAACGTGTGCTCAGTATGGTAGACGGTGCGCTGCTGCTGGTGGACGCTGCGGAAGGTCCTATGCCTCAGACACGGTTTGTCCTGTCCAAGGCACTGGAAATGCATCTGAAAATTATTGTGGTTGTCAACAAAATCGACCGTCCGGATGCTCGTCTGGATGAAATCGCTGATGAGGTGCTGGAGCTTCTGATGGATCTGGATGCCAGTGAAGAACAACTGGAAAATACGCCGTTTTTGTACTGTTCCGGACGTGCCGGCACAGCCAGTATGGAACCCCATGAAGAGGGAACAGACTTAAAGCCGTTGTTCGATACCATCATGTCCTATGTGGATCCGCCGGAGGGCGAGGAGAAAGAACCCCTTCAGATGCTGGTTTCTTCCATTGACTATAATGAGTATGTGGGAAGAATCGGCATCGGGCGCATTGCACGAGGGACGATCCAGGTGGGACAGCAGGTGCTGCTGGGAAATTATCACAACCCGGAAAATGCACGCCGCAATAAGATCGTCTCACTGCTTCAAATCCAGGGCTTACAGCGTGTGCCGGCAGAAACGGCTACTGTGGGCGATATTGTTTGGATCAGCGGCATTGAAAATATTTCCATCGGTGATACGGTGTGTGCGCCGGAACAGTTCGAGCCGCTGCCTTTTACCAAGATCAGTGAGCCGACGGTGGAAATGACATTCAGCGTCAATGACAGTCCCTTTGCCGGACAGGAGGGAAAGTTTGTCACCTCCCGTCAGCTTCGTGACCGATTGATGCGTGAGCTGCTCCGGGATGTTTCTTTGCGTGTCACAGAAACCGACAGCACCGATGCGTTCCGGGTGGCTGGCAGAGGCGAAATGCATCTGTCCATCCTCATTGAAAATATGCGCCGGGAGGGTTATGAACTGGGTGTTTCTACACCGAGAGTGTTGTTCCAGGAAATCGACGGGCAGAAGTGTGAGCCGATTGAGGAACTGACCATTGACGTGCCAGAGGAATGCGTCGGTTCTGTGATGGAAAAGCTGGGCGGACGAAAAGCAGAATTACAGGACATGCATCCCCAGGGAAGCCGGACAAGACTGACGTTTCTCATTCCGTCCAGAGGATTGTTCGGGTATAAGAGCGAATTTTTGACGGATACCAAGGGCGAAGGAATCATGAGCAGTGTGTTCCGGGAATATGCGCCGTATAAAGGGGATATTCCAAGGCGGAGCGTTGGCTCGCTGATCTCCTTTGAAGCAGGTGAAGCGGTGACCTATGGGTTGTTCAATGCACAGGAGCGTGGATCGCTGTTTATTGGCGCAGGTGTTCCGGTGTATGAAGGCATGGTTGTGGGGGCTTCTCCGAAAGCGGAGGATCTGGTAGTGAATGTTTGTAAGAGAAAGCATTTGACCAATACCCGTGCCAGCGGCAGCGATGATGCGCTGCGTCTGGTACCGCCAAGAAATCTCAGTCTGGAAGATTGTCTGGAATTTCTTGCGGAGGATGAACTGCTGGAGGTGACTCCGAAGAGTTTGCGCATCCGGAAGCAGATTCTTAGTAATCAGCTTCGAGCGAAGCAGCGAGGAAAGAAATAGGAACAAGTTCTCAGAACTTGTTCTCATCGGATATTGCACCTGTCTTTTCGGCAAATTTTGCCGATTGCTGCGTTGAAAAAGCTCACCATACGGCAAGTATGCTTTCGCTTTTTCGCCTTGCCCTCGTCAAAATGTTGCGCGAAAATCCATGGTCAAATCCGATGAGAACCAGTTCTTAGCTTTGGAAAGGGGAATACAACTACGGCTCAATGTCTGTCTGCATCCGACGTTTCAGGATAGTGTCAGCACGCCCGGATTTTTGCTTTGCCGATCTGGGAAAAAACTTGACAAATCCGGAGAAATCGGGTATAATGGATCATGAAAACCTATGCCGATATATTCACAAACATACAGGACGGCGATTTCTTTTCATCCAAGCAAACTTATTCCCCCAAGAAAGCGAGGAATTCATATGAAACCATCATCTTTGAAAAAAGCAATCTGGGCAGCACTGCTTACAGCCGCATTTGTCACAGCAACCGGCTGCGGCGATGACAGCAGCTCTATTGCAGACACCGCTCCGCAGAATAACGCAGAAGTTTCCGTACAGGACACCCCCGGCGGAGACAATCATACCGCCAATGAAGACACATCCTCCGAAGAAAACTCCTACACCTATGCAGTCAACGAGGACGGCACGATCACCATCACTGGTTATCACGGCAAAGAATCTGAATTAAATATCCCTGCAACCATTGATGGCTATGTCGTCTCTGCCATCGGTGACCACGCCTTTGAAGCAAACTGGGATCTCATTCAGGTTACCTTGCCCAACGGTCTGGCTTGGATTGGTGAAAGCGCGTTTATGGACTGCGGCATGCTGGCTTCTGTTTCCATCCCGGAAACGGTTTCCACTGTGCGTCGTGCAGCTTTTGCCAGCTGTTCTTCACTCACCAATGTCACATTGCCGGAGGCGACTTCTGTTGTCATGGAAGAAGCATTCACCGGCTGCGGCAGCCTGGTCACACTGACAGTGACAAATCCTGCCCTGGAATATGACCGCTGGGGCATTGTGGAAGGCGCAGAACCGATGCATGTCACCATTGTCTGTCCTTCCGGTTCAGCCATCGAAACTTGGGCAAACGCCAATGGCATCAGTACCCAGACCTTAGAATAAGAGTCCGTCTCATCTCTCCCAACAGCTATCCTTTTGGCGGATTTTTCCGCCTGGCTGTGTGAAAAAGCTTTGTCCTACAGTCCATTTTGCCTTCAGACCTGTCGATCTGTTCTGCGAACCGCAAGAGGATCGGATCAGAGAAAGGAGATTATTTCATGAAAACATTCTGGAAAGCAATCTATGGATGGATTCTGTCCAGTTGTATCCTGGTAACAGTAACCGGCTGTACCAAAACATCGGAAGATTCGGTTTCTTCAGAAAGCGTGGCGGAAGACAGCACACAGGCAGGGGACAGCAGCGAATCCAGTGAAAATACAGATTCTGATACCGAAGAGCAGCAGCCCGTGACGGAATCTGATCCATCCAATATGAACTATGCCCTGACTTATGACAGCGAAGAGATTCCGGCAGGTCTTGCCGAAACAATTGCCACTTATTTCTATGCCATAGAGACCCAGAACTATGCCCTGTATCTGGAGCAGATCAATCCCTTGTATCAGGAGACGATGACGGCTTTTCTGACGGACAATTATGGCTATGGTCTGGAGACTACGATAGAGCAATATCATCAGACGCTGGTGGAATATGCAGGGACAGACAGCTTCGTTATTACCGGACTGGAATTATCTCCTGCCAGTGAAGCTCTTTCTGATCAGTACGAGGAAGGCACGGATTTTGTTGCAGATTATCTGGAAACCTATACCACGGTATTCGGTGAGGACTTTACCAACGAGCTGATGGATACCAGCACCGCCCTCTACGATGTGGCAGTTACCATGAAGGCAAAAGATGATAAGGGGACAGATATCACTGTCATGGACGGACTGGAAATGCTGGTGGCAGAAACAGAAGACGGCTTTGGGATTCTGGGATAATAGACCATTTCTGGCAAGAACAATGGATCAAAAGGATGCGGCAAAAACGCTTCCTTTTTTGTTCTGAAAAATGCAACAGAAGAAAAAGGGACACCTCAGATGAGATGTCCCTGCTTTTATGTCATCAAAAACGAAGTAAAAATTTACTTCAACTCGATAGTAGCACCAGCCTCTTCCAGCTTAGCCTTCAGAGCCTCAGCGTCAGCCTTTGAAATTGCTTCCTTCAGAGTGGTCGGAGCAGACTCAACGACTTCCTTTGCTTCCTTCAGACCCAGACCCAGAGCTTCTTTTGCAGCCTTGATAACAGCCATCTTAGCGTCACCAAAGGATGCCAGAACAACGTCGAACTCAGTCTTTTCAGCCTCTGCGCCGCCGGCAGCACCGCCAGCAGCCGGAGCAGCTGCGATAGCAGCAGTTACGCCGAATTCTTCCTGGATAGCGTCAACCAGTTCGGACAGTTCCAGAACAGTCATAGTTTTGATTTCTTCAATGAAATTCAGAATCTTTTCAGATGCCATGATAATTAACTCCTTTAACAATAAATTTGAAATAAACTTTGCACATCAATTGTGCTGAAATTATGCAGCAGAATCCTCGGACTTGCTGTCTGCCAATGCCTGCAGTGTTGCAGCCAATTTCTGCATCGGTCCCTGGAGAGAGCCGACCAGCTGAGCCAGCAGAACTTCCTTGGAAGGGATCTTGGACAGCTTTTCTACACCAGCGGCGTCATAAACAATGCCCTCTACATAACCTGCCTTCAGATGGAAGAAATCGTTGTGATTTTCTGCAAACTTACCCAGAATACGTGCCGGAGCAGTCTGATCGTCATTGGACAGCGCAACAGCAGTAGTACCGTGCAGCACCTCGTCAAATGCATCGATGCCCATGTTTTTGAAAGCAAAACGCAGCATAGAGTTTTTTTCTACCACATAGGTCACGCCAGCCTCACGCAGCTCTTTACGCAGTTTTGTGTCGTCTTCTACGTTGATGCCTTTGTAATCTACCAGAACGAAAGAAATGCTATTCTGGAGCAGTTCGGTCAGAGCAACAACCTTTGCCTTCTTGCCTTCGAGAATCTTTTCACTTGCCATTCAGATTTCACCTCCGATAGAAAATGTATCGTATTGGAAACCGCAATAAAAAAAGTGCTGTTCCGACATGGGAACAGCACACTGTATTTCAACAGAATCATTGCACATTCCTCGGCTGGACTTACGGCTTTCGCCACCAGCTGTCTTTAGAATACGATATTGTATTGTAACAACTTTAATATTATAGCACAGGGGGAGGAGTTTGTCAAGGGGTTTTGGAAAAAATTTATGATGTGGAGATTTCACAAGAATTTACATGCGGAAAATTGAAGCCCCCATCTTCCGATATAGAAAAACAACTGCGAACAGGGATGGCACTAAAGGCAACACCAAACCGGAAATGGAGCGGAATGCGAAGCGGATGCCTGTTGCGCAGACGCTGCTGGCTGTCAATGGATTTTCGACAAAAATTCCCTGCACCCAAACCGGGCACAGGGAAACATTTTCTTCTGGAATGAAAACTCAGACACTATACTTATTGGTAGCAACTCTTACGCCAACGCCCATCGTTGAAGCGACTGTGCAGGACTTCAGATAGGTTCCCTTTGCCGCAGCCGGCTTAGCCTTGACGATGGCATCCATCAGAGTTTCAAAGTTCTGAACCAGCTTTTCTGCACCAAAGGAAGCCTTGCCGATGGGGCAGTGGATGATATTGGTCTTATCCAGACGATACTCGATCTTACCAGCTTTCGCCTCTGTCACAGCCTTTGCTACATCCGGCGTAACTGTACCAGCCTTCGGGTTTGGCATCAGACCACGGGGACCAAGCACCTTACCCAAACGGCCAACCAGACCCATCATGTCCGGAGATGCGATAACTACATCAAAGTCCATCCAGTTTTCCTTGGTGATTCGGTCTACCAGATCCTGACCGCCTACGTGGTCAGCACCGGCAGCCTTAGCAGCCTCATATTTGTCCTCTTTGCAGAAAACGCAGACGCGGACGTTTTTACCAGTACCGTTGGGCAGAACAACAGCGCCACGAACCTGCTGATCCGCATGACGGGAGTCAACGCCCAGACGAATGTGTGCCTCTACGGTCTCGTCGAACTTTGCCTTTGCATTGGAGCAAACCAGAGCCAGCGCCTCTTCAGAAGCATACAGCTTGGCGCTGTCAACAGCCTTACGGCTGTCTGTATATTTTTTTCCATGTTTCATGATAATATAATCCTCCTGTTTGTAGTGGTAATACCGACATGCCTATAGCACGAACGGTTAGCGGAAATTTCCTCCCACCTTGAAGAAAGGGCGAAACCCTTTTTAGTCAACGACAACAATACCCATCGAGCGGGCTGTACCAGCGATCATGCTCATAGCAGCTTCGAGAGAACCTGCATTCAGGTCGGGCATCTTCTGTTCCGCGATCTTCTGAATTTGTTCCTTGGTGATGTTAGCTACCTTGGTCTTGTTGGGAACACCAGAACCGCTTTCAATACCGCATGCCTTTTTAATCAGAACTGCTGCCGGCGGAGTTTTTGTGATAAAGGTAAACGAACGATCCGCATAAACGGTGATAACAACTGGAATGATCATACCAATATCATTTTTGGTACGTTCGTTAAATTCCTTTGTGAATGCCATAATGTTGACACCGTGCTGACCCAAGGCAGGACCAACCGGCGGAGCAGGTGTTGCTTTACCTGCGGGGATCTGAAGCTTAATAAAACCTGTTACTTTCTGTGCCATGTTGCGCACACCTCCATATTGTGGTTAAGAGCGAGAACGCAGCTTTTGCGCCTCTCCCACCGGAAGCTCTCTGAGACTTCCGAAATTTCATTGCAATATCATCAGAAGCTTTCCGCCTTCGGAAGGGGAAACCCTCTTAGAACTTGTTTTCATCGAATTTGCACGTGCCTTTTCGGCATTTTTCGCTTCGCCTTAGCTCGTTCTCCTTGTAAATACACCAGGTATTTCTGTGTCGGACGTTCGTCAGCAGAGTGATAACCTGCTGGAAAAATCCACGCACATCTCCTCTGAGAACAAGTTCTTAGTCCTGACGGATCACCTGATTGAGCTGTAATGTTGCGGAGGTCTCCCGTCCGAACATTGAGATCAGAACCTCAACCGTACCGTCTTCCAGATTGACAGCCTGAACCACGCCGCTGAAGCCGTCCATTGCCGTGCCGGAAATGGTCACGGTATCGCCAACTGCATAGTTGACCTGAACGCCGGTATTCACATGAACGCCCAGCCTTATGATGTCCTTTTCCGGAACCGGAGTCGGATCCGATCCGGGACCGACAAAGCCAGTGACGCCGCGGATATTCTTAATGACGTGCCATGTATCATCTGTATAGATCATTTTGAGAAAAACATAGCCGGGAAACGTCTTGCGTTCCACTTCCTTTGTTTTTCCGTCTGTGATTTCTGTCACCGTTTCGGTGGGGACCTGAACTTCAAGGATAAGCTCGTGAAGCTTTCGGTTTTCCACGACCTTTTCAATATCCTGTGCTACTTTGTTTTCATAGCCGGAATAAGTGTGAATAATATACCATTTCGGCGCTTCTGCCATAATAAATCCTCCCTGTTCCGGTCACGTATGATCAGCCTGAAAGTCCCATGAGGAACTGCATCAGGCGCAGCAGACCGGTATCAATCAAACCGACCAGCACCGAACCGACGACGACAACAACCATTACAACAAATGTGTTGTTGACAACTTTTTTTCGATCCGGCCATACCACTTTCTTGAATTCCTTTTTCAGGTCTTTGAACCAGCCGGCGATACGGGCAAAGATGGATTTTTTATCCTTATCCTTAGTCTTTTTGGACTTACCGGCGGATTTTTCGGGGTCTGCCTTTTTTGCTTTTTTCGCAGCCGCAGCAGTCTGCTGCTCGGCGTTTTTTTCGATCTCAGCCATTATCTGCAACCCCCATTACTTTGTTTCTTTGTGCAGCGTATGCTTCCGACAGAACTTACAGTGTTTGTTCATTTCAATCCGTTCCGGATTGTTTCGCTTGTTCTTCTTGGTCACATAGTTGCGGCGCTTGCATTCTGTACAAGCCAGTGTGATTTTCACTCTCATGATCGGCACCTCCTGCTCGTTTACTTCTTCCCTTTGCGGAAGCCGGTACAGCTGTTTTTGCAGCTTTCCGTAATGTTTGCCTCCCTCAGACTGCATGGGACAGGCATGATATGAACCTCTATTGCAAAATAGACATAAATCTGACGGAAGTTTTTCCGCATATCTTCGTCATCGTCCTTGCCATACATCCAGTATGTCTGCGTCCTCTTTCTGGAACTGCGAAAAATCTTCTTTTCATCTATTTTGCATTTTGCAATAGAGGCTCGTCTATCTCAGATCACAGTTTGCACAAAAAAACGGGGCACTGCCCGTCTGCTGTTCTATGATCTTTTCTTGTCCGATGCAAAGAGGTATTGTTATTATATCACTTCTGAGACAAAATGTCAAGCTTTTTTATCAATTTTTCTTTTCGGGCTGTCGTATGGCATATTGCAGGGTAATTGCTGCGTGGAAAAAGCGCACCATACGTCAGGTTGCTTTCGCTTTTTCGCCTTGCCCTCGTCAAAATGCTGCGCGAAAATCCATGGTCAAATCCGATGAGAACAAGTTCTGAAAGGAAATCCGCACTTTTTTACAAAAAACCCTTGCAGATTTTCAAAAAATATGATAGAATAGAATAGTGAATCTATTTTCAGAAGAACGAACCTGTTCTACGTGGCAAATATTTCCTGCCGGAAAGGTTCTAATATGCCGGTATCATGCGATATCATATATAGTATAGTATGAGCAGCACCGGCACGATCACAGGTATGCGAGGGCATCACATTTTGTTTTCGGATCGCCCCGCAGCAGGAAAGGGTGTATTGAAATATGGCAAAAACCAGAGTTGCTGTTTTGTTCGGCGGCGTTTCCAGTGAGTATGAGGTTTCTCTCATTTCAGCAGAAAATGTCATCCGCAGCATTCCCAAGGATAAATACGAGGTGCTTTGCATCGGTATCACTAAAAAGGGCAGATGGCTGTATTTTCCAGGGGATATCTCCGAGATCTCTGCCGGCACTTGGGACACTAATCCGGATTGTACCACGGCGATTCTTTCACCCGACCCCATCCATCAGGGCTTTGTCACCATTGAGAACGGCGAAGCCTATATTAAAAAGGTAGATGTTGTTTTTCCGGTGCTTCATGGCAGAAATGGCGAGGACGGCAGATTACAGGGGATGCTGGATATGGCACGGATTCCCTATGTGGGCTGCGGCGTGCTCAGCAGTGCATCCTGTATGGATAAGGATTTGACACATACCGTTCTGGAGCATAACGGCATTACCACGGCAAAATGGGCTTGTGTGTTCCAACGTGAAATTAACAAGCTGGATGAAAAATGCCAGGCGATCGCTGAAACACTGGGCTTTCCGCTTTTTGTCAAGCCGGCAAATGCCGGATCATCCGTGGGAGTCAATAAGGCAAACGACATCGAATCCCTGAAGGATGCCGTACAAATTGCCTTTACCCACGACACCAAGGTGGTCATTGAAGAATATATTGAAGGCAGAGAACTGGAAGTGGCTGTATTCGGTTATGACAAGCCTTTTATGTCCTATGTGGGCGAGATTGAACCAGCAGCAGATTTCTATGATTATGACGATAAATATGTCAATGGCAATACTAAGCTGTATATTCCGGCACGGATTACGGACGCAGAATCCGACCGCATCCGTGAAACCGCCGTCCATGCGTATACCCTTATGGGCTGTCAGGGATTGGCGCGCGTGGACTTTTTCCTGAAAAATGACGGCACGGTGATCCTGAACGAGATCAATACCATGCCGGGCTTCACCAGCATCAGCATGTATCCCAAGCTCATGGAACATCTGGGGATGCAGCAGTCTTATCTGGTGGATAAACTCATTGAACAGGCAGTGGAGAATTTTTTCACACGCCGTAATTAAAAACCTGTTCAGCATCTCCGAACAGGCATTCTTTTGACGGATTTTTCCGCCTGACTGTGGAAAAAAAGCTTTGCCATACGGCAAATATGCCTGCGGCTTTTTTCCTTGCAGCAAAAATTCGCTCAAAAATCTGTCTGTTCTGCGATACGGAACAGACTTTCAAGCAGCACTGTACAAAGACCGACTGACGGTTTTTTGCGTAATCTGACAAGAAATAGATCGGCGCATTCTGCATACGATCTTGGTGCAGTGCAGCCAAAACCGAAAAGGAGATCTGCCGCAGCAGACGGCAGAGCAGAGATTCATGAGAAATGATGCAATAGGCGTATTTGATTCCGGCATGGGGGGATTGACAGCAGTCAAAGAGCTAAACGACCTGCTGCCCCATGAGAATATCATTTATTTCGGCGATACCGCAAGGATTCCCTATGGCAGCCGCAGTGCAGAGACTGTTATGCGCTACGCCCGTGAGGATGTGGCATTTTTGCGGAAACATGCGGTGAAAATGATCATTGCTGCCTGCGGAACCGTCAGTTCTGTGGTGGGCAGTCAGCCCTTTGTGACGGATATGCCATTTACTGGGGTGGTGCTTCCGGCAGCAGAAGCGGCTTGCAAATGGACAAAAAACCATCAGATCGGCGTTATTGGCACACCGGCAACCGTTCGCAGCGGCAGCTATGAAAAGGCAGTTGCTCAGTACCTGCCGGAAGCTCAGGTGACGGCTCAGTCCTGTCCTCTGTTTGTTCATCTGGTAGAAAACGGCTATACGGATTTTCACAACCCCGTGACACGGCTGGTGGCAGAGGAATACTTAGAGCCGGTGCGTCGTGCCGGTGTGGATACCCTGATTCTGGGCTGTACCCACTATCCGGTGATCCGGGATATCATTGCGGATATCATGGGCAGCGATGTACAGCTGATTTCATCAGGCGCAGAAGCGGCAAAATATGCAAAAAAACGGCTGATAGAGCAGGATCTTCTCACTGACCGGACAGAACCGGGGGAGAATACCTACTATGTCAGCGACAGCACGGAAATGTTTGTGGAAAACGCCGGACACTTTCTGCATCGGAATGTGGTGGGAAAGGTGTTCCGGAGTCGTTTGTAAGGAGAAGGGATGCAATGAAGGAGATTCTGATTACCATGAAAAGCCAACAGTTCACGGCGGAAGATGAAGAAAGCACTAAGCTGATAACCGCAGGCACACTGGAGGAAGAAGAAAACGGCAGCTTTACCCTTTCCTATGAGGAAACGGAAGCCACTGGATTTTCCGGTTCTACCACAAGCGTGATCGTGACACCGGAACGGATGGTGACCATTCTCCGCAGCGGCAGTGCCACAGCCAATCTGGTGATCGAACCAAAAAAGCAGAATTTCAGTTTATACGATACCCCTTTCGGCACCATGTCCATCGGGGTGCTGGGAAAAGACGTCATTCTGGAAAAGGATGAGAACAAGGGTTTGCTGGAGATGAACTATCAGTTACAGCTTGGCAGTAACTGCCTGTCGGACAACCGACTGGAGATACGCTGGAAGACCCGGCAATAAATGATATCATACAGAAGTAAGTCAATATCTTGCTTCTTGCTCTTGCTGAACCGTGTGAAACCGGATCAGCACAGCGGAAAGGACGAAAAAACATGGCAGATTGTATCAAAATGGCATCCGAGGCGCTGCACGGCATCATACTGGACGGACTGGGACGCCTTGCGGCGCAGCAGGAAATACCGGCAGTGCCGCTGCCGGCATTCCGGGTAGAGATCCCGGCGGACAAATCCCATGGCGATTTTGCCGCAAATGTGGCAATGGTCAGCGCCAAGGCATTCCGGATGCAGCCCCGTGCCATCGCAGAAAAGCTGCTGGGGGCAATGGTGCTGGATGGCTCTGTGTTTGAACGGGGTGAGATTGCCGGACCGGGATTTCTGAACTTTTTCCTGAAGCCGGATTGGTTTTCCGGTGTGGTGGAAACGGTTCTGGACGAGCAGGAGCAGTATGGCAAAACCGATACCGGTGCAGGAAAGCGAGTACTGGTGGAATTTGTCTCTGCCAATCCCACAGGACCCATGCATGTGGGAAATGCCAGAGGCGGCGCAATGGGAGACAGCCTGGCTGAAATTCTTAGCTGGACCGGTTGGAATGTACAGCGGGAATTCTACGTCAACGATGCCGGCAACCAGATCGAAAAATTTGGTAAGTCTCTGATGCTCCGCTACGGACAGATTTGCAGTGAAGCCGGACAGAGACTTTTGGGTGAAGACCTGGATGTGGATGGCTTTTGCCAGGCAATTTACGGCGAGGACGGCAATCGGCCCGGCTTTGAGATGCCAGAGGATGCCTATCGGGGCATGGATATCATCGAACATGCCAAAAATTATTACGATCAGTATGGCACAGCCCTCAGCAGTCAGCCGGAGGAGGCGCAGAAGCAAGCTCTGGTCAACTATGCCTTGCCTTTGAATGTTGCTGGACTGGAGCGTGACCTGAAAAAATACCGGATTGTCTATGACAACTGGTACCGGGAAAGCTCCCTGCACAGCAGCGGCAAAGTGCAATGGGTGGTGGACGAGCTGACCAACCGGGGCTATACCTATACACAAGAAGGGGCAGTCTGGTTCAAAGCCACGCAGTTCGGTGCAGATAAGGATTTCGTTCTGGTGCGTGCCAACGGCATTCCCACCTATGTGGTACCGGATATCG
This sequence comes from uncultured Ruminococcus sp., assembly GCA_947627445.1. Lineage (GTDB taxonomy): Bacteria > Bacillota > Clostridia > Oscillospirales > Ruminococcaceae > Ruminococcus_C. The sequence continues at coordinate 43,672 of CANQWA010000014.1, read as the reverse complement.
CCTATCACTACGACAAGCTGATGGTTCGCGGTTATGACAAAGCCATTGATATTCTGGGCGCAGACCATCATGGCTATGTGCCTCGTCTGAAAGCGGCGCTGACGGCTCTGGGCGCAGATGCGGATCGGTTGGATGTGGTGCTGATGCAGATGGTGATGCTGATGCGGAACGGCGAAACCGTCAAGCTTTCCAAACGAAGCGGAAAGGCAATCACACTGGTCACACTGCTGGACGAGATCCCATTGGATGCTGCACGGTTCTTTTTTAATACCAGAGAAGCCAATTCTCACTTTGAGTTTGATCTGGATCTGGCTGTGGAGCAGTCTTCTCAGAATCCGGTTTACTATGTACAATATGCCCACGCAAGAATTTGCAGCCTGTTGCGCACCATGCAAGAGGAGGGTCTGACCATGGAGCAGTGCAGCCGTGAATATCTGACTTTGCTGCGGCAGCCTCAGGAACTGGAAGTGATCCGTCATCTGGCGGCGCTGCCCTCCGAGCTGGATATGGCAGCAAAGCAGTACGATCCTTCCAAAATCACAAAATACGCCGTAGAGCTGGCGACACTGTTCCACAAGTTCTACGATGGATGCAGCATCAAGTATGCGGAGACGCCGGAGTTGAAACAGGGCAGACTTTTGCTGTGTGAAGCTGTGCGGCAGACCATTGCCAACACGCTGCAAATATTGAAAGTGACCTGCCCGGAGAGAATGTGATCTGGGCAAAATCGGACGGAAGATTACAAATTAGTTACAAAAGCGGCAGAAAATACACGAAGAACCTTTGGCAAAATCGTGGAAATTCGTGAAAAACTGCCGAAACAGAAAAAAATAGTATAAAATTTAACCTTGTGTTCACAAATAAAGCTGTGCGATGTGTTACAATTTGTAATATATTGAACGGAAGCAGCCTGTGTGACCACGAGAGGAAGGAAGTTCCATATGTCAAACAGATTATTTCAGGGACTGGTGCATCAGATGCGGGATACCATTGATGCCACAGTCGGCGTGGTGGATGACACCGCTACAATCATCGCATGCAGCGATCTCACCATGGTTGGGACAACCAATGAATTTGTTTCTCTCGACCTCAATGATGTCCATGATATTTTTATCCGGGACGGCTATACCTACAAGCCCTTCGGCTCTCATACAAAGCCGGAATATGCGGTTTTTGTAGAGGGCATGGATGACACTGCTGCCAAGTATGCCAATATTCTGGCGATTTCTCTGTTCAATGTCAAGCAGTATTATGACGAAAAGTATGACCGCAACAACTTTATCAAAAATGTTGTACTGGACAATGTTCTGCCGGGAGATATTGTGATCAAGGCGCGTGAACTGCACTTCAATTCTGAGGTTAGCCGTGTTGTCCTGCTGATCCGTATTGTTTCAGCCAATGATGTGTCTGCTTATGATGTGATCCAGAATCTGTTTCCGGATAAGAACAAGGACTTTGTCTTTACCATTTCTGAGAGCGATATCGTTCTGGTAAAGGAGATCAAGGGCTCAGTGGACAACAAGGATCTGGAAAAATTGGCACGCTCTATTGCCGATACTCTGAGCGGCGAGTTCTATACCCGTGTGAATGTGGGCATTGGTACCATTGTCAGCAATGTCAAGGAGCTTTCTAATTCTTTTAAGGAAGCCCAGATGGCACTGGAAGTAGGCAAGGTATTCGACACGGACAAAGCCATTGTCAGCTATGAGAATCTGGGAATTGCAAGACTGATCTACCATCTGCCTACTACCCTTTGCGAGACATTCCTCCGGGAGGTATTCAAGCGGGGCAGCATCGAGTCGCTGGATCATGAAACACTGTTTACCATTCAGAAGTTTTTTGAGAATAACCTGAATGTGTCTGAAACTTCACGAAAGCTGTTTGTACACCGGAATACTTTGGTGTATCGTCTGGAAAAGATTAAGAAGTTGACCGGTTTGGATCTGCGGGAATTTGACCATGCCATCATCTTTAAGATTGCACTGATGGTCAAGAAATATCTCTCAGCAAATCCGGCGAAATTCTGATTTTCAAGAATATTATCGTAACTGCCGCCGGTGCAGGAGTGTCGGCGGCAAAGTTATGTGAGTTATGGTATTTCCTGTATTTCCGGGCGTGCGGTCTGTCAGAAGAAGCTGTACTGATGAAGTCCGGCTTCATGAAAGGATGTGTGTGAACTATGATTGAATTGAAAGATGTCTCTGTGACATATTCCAGCGGCGTAGATGCACTGCACAATGTCAATTTAAAGATCAACGACGGCGACTTTGCCTTTGTTGTAGGCGCATCCGGCGCCGGAAAGAGCACTCTGATTAAGCTGATCCTCAAGGAGATCACGCCCACAAGCGGTACCGTAACGGTCAACGGCTATCATCTGAACCGTCTGCGGAGACGACGGATTCCTGCCCTGAGACGAACCATCGGATTTGTCTTTCAGGATTTCCGGCTGATCCCGTCCATGACGGTGTACGAGAATGTTGCATTTGTCCTCCGGGTCATTGACGCCCCGACAAAGTATATTCGGAAGCGTGTGCCCTATGTGATTAGCCTGGTGGGCTTACAGGAAAAGGCGTATTCTTATCCGGACGAGCTGTCCGGCGGCGAAAAGCAGCGTGTCGCCATCGCCCGTGCGCTGGTAAATGACCCACAGTTGATTATTGCTGACGAGCCTACGGGAAATATTGACCCGGAATTGTCCTACGAGATCGTCAAACTGCTCCAAAGCATCAACGAAATTGGCACGACCATTCTCATGGTAACCCATGAACATACTCTGGTGCGGCAGTTCGGCGGCAGAATCATCAATATTGATCAGGGGCAGATCGTATTCGATGAAGTGATAGGAGGTGACCTGATCCGTGAAGCTTAGCGGTTTTAACTATCTCATCGGTCAGGGAGCGGAAAATATCTGGAAAAATCGGATGATGGCGTTTGCATCTTTCTGTGTGCTGCTGGTTTCCTTGCTGTTAGTGGGTATGTCGGTTCTGTTTTACATGAACCTGAATTCGATGATTGGCGGCGTGGAGGATAAAAACGAGGTCATTGTCTATATGGACGAGGATACCTCGGATGAAGAACTGGTGGAATTCCAGACGCAGCTGGCGCAGATCGGCAATATTTCTAAGATCACCTTTTACAGCAAAGAGCAGGCATTTGAGGATTTGAAAACCAGCATGTCTGACTATCAGGTGCTGTTTGATTCTCTGGGAGATGACAACCCTCTGATCGACGGTTTCCGTTTGCGGATTGATGATATTTCCACGATCAGCACAACAATCGCAGAGATCGAACAGTTGGATCATATCTATTCCATCCGTGCGCCTATGGATTTTGTCAACATTCTGACAGAACTGCGGAAGATTGTCACGGTAATATTCGGTGTGATCATCGCTGCATTGTTTGTGATTTCTGTTGTGATTGTGTCCAATGCTACCAAGGCGAGTGTGTTTGCACGCCGGGAAGAAATCATGATTATGAAATATGTCGGTGCGACCAACGCATTTATCCGCATTCCCTTTTTTGTAGAGGGTATGATCACCGGATTTTTTGCCGGATGTGTCGCCCTGGCTGTGACTTGGTTTGGATATGATTCTCTGGTGGGACTTCTCACCGGTCAGGTGGATATTCTCTCTGTAATCGGTATGGGAAGCATTATTTCCTTCCAGGATCTGGCATGGAAGGTGGCAGTTGCATATCTGCTGTCCGGTACGCTGTTCGGCGCATTCGGCAGCATGCTCTCTATGCGGAAGCATTTGAACGTCTAGGAGGCAGACTTATGAGAAAGAAAAAACATCTGGTACTTCGTCTCACCGGCGCAGTACTTTGTCTGACGATTCTGGCAGCAGGATTGACGGCGAATCGCTTGCCAGCGGGCGAGATCTCGGTTTCAGCAAAAACTCTGGCAGAATTGCAGGAAGAGCGAAAGGCAAACGATGCAAAGATTGCGGAAAAGCAAAAAGAACTGGATGCGCTTCAATCGGATATACAAGAAAACGAAGCCTATCAGGAAACTCTTCGGGAGAAGATTACGCTTCAGCAGAAGAATCTGGATATCGTTTCTGAAGAACTGACAAGGATCAATGATTCTATTGAACAGACGGTGGAACTGATTGCAGATACAGAGGACGAGATTACGGTCATGGAAGCAGATATCGCCATCGGTCTGGAGGAATTTAAGCTGCGTCTTCGTGCCATGTATGTGCAGGGCAACGACAGTCTGGCATCAGCACTGGTGGGAGCGACTGACTTTTATGACCTTCTTTCCAAATATGAGCTGATGTCTCGGATTGCCAATCACGACAACGATCTGGTCAACGACTTAAAGGACAAGCTGGAAAAATGCAATGCCAAAAAAGCTGAGCTGGAAAGCGAGAAGGAAAGCTTAGAGAAACAACAGACAGAGCAGCAGGAAAAGAAGGATGAATTTACCGCAGCACTTCTGGATCTGCAGGATACCTATGCCGAGACTGAAGAGGCACAGGAAACCATGGAGCGGGAGAAGGAAAAACTGAACGTGGACGTGGACACTCTGGAAGCCAATAACAAGGCGCTGGACGATGAGGAAGCAAAGATCCGAGCAGAGATACAAGCGGCAGCGGAGCGGAAACAGCGGGAAGAGAAAGAGCGCAAGCGTGCAGAGGCTGCAGCTGCGAAAAAGGCACAGCAGCAACAGCAGAGCAGCAATAATTCTTCCAATAACACTTCTTCCGGAGAAAGCTCTTCTGACAATAGCTCTTCAGGAAGCAGCGATTCTTCCGGCAACACCGACACCTCCTACGACACCTCCACACCGTCCTACAGCGGCGGCAGCTTTACATGGCCTTGCCCGGGATATTATGCGATCTCCAGCGGCTACGGCAGCCGTTGGGGTACTACACACGGCGCCATTGACATTGCAGGCGGAAACGCAGGGGCATCTGTTGTGGCTTCCCGGAGCGGTACTGTCGTGAGAGTTAGTTCAGGCTGCTCCCACAATTATCCCAAGAGCTCCAGTTGCGGCTGCGGCGGCGGTTATGGTAACTATGTGATCATTCAGCATGATGGTACATATTCCACTCTGTACGGTCACATGGCATCCGTAGCAGTATCTGCCGGACAGTCTGTCAGTGCAGGACAGACCATTGGTTATGTTGGTTCTACTGGATTTTCCACAGGATTCCACCTGCATTTTGAGGTGCGTGTCAATGGTGCAAAGGTAGATCCGATGCAGTATTTATCATAAATCCGGCAGGTATGCATATCATAGGGGACAGAGGCAACTCTGTCCCCTTTTCCGGAGTAAGCAGTTAAGGCAACACCGCACAAAGAACGCCTGAAGGCTTTGTACGGTGTTGCCTCAGACCATTTGAACATATGCTAAGAGAAAGGCGGTAACCTTATGACAGAACATACAGAAGAAAAAACGCCGAAGCAAATTACCATGCAGCGGTCTACGTTTGTGTCCATGATCTGTCTGGGCGTGGTTCTGGCTGTGGGAACGATCGTGGGAATTGTCCGCGCATGGCAGAATCAGAAAACCTATGGTGAATTCAATACCCTGGCGGCGCTGGTGGAGCAGAATTATTACACAGATATTGACCGGGAAGCTGCCATGGACGGTGCGTTAAAAGGCTATGTTTCTGGGCTGAATGACCCATATTCCAGGTATATGACGGAGGAGGAGTACAACAGTTTTCTCGCCGAAGGATCTGGAGAGATGGTGGGCATTGGTGTGACGGTTACAGTCAATGATGAGGGCTATCTGGAGGTCGTCGATGTGACAAAGGATTCTCCGGCAGAAAAGGCGAAGCTGCAAGTCGAGGATGTGATCCTTACTGTGAACGGCAAGGATGTGGCAGAGCTGGGCTATGATGATGCCGTCAATGAGGTACGAGGTAAGGAGAATACCACGGTAAAGCTGAGTATTCGCCGTGGAAAGAAGATCTATCTCCGGGAGATCTTGCGTGAGAACATACAGGTGGTTTCAGCGACAGGTCGGATGCTGGAAGATCACATCGGCTATATTCGTATCAATGCTTTCAAGGAAAATACAGCGGAGCAGTTTCAGGAGGTCTATGACACGCTGCTGGCACAGGGGGCGCAGGCTTTGGTCTTTGATGTGCGGGATAACGGAGGAGGTCTGGTGTCCAGTCTGGAGCAAATTCTGGATCCGCTGTTGCCGGAGGGTGTGATCGCAGTTGCCACATATCGGGATGGGACGGAATTACCATTGGTGCGTTCTGATGAAGAGGAGAACGATATGCCTATGGCAGTGCTTGTCAATGAGAATTCTGCCAGTGCAGCGGAGTTGTTTACGGCTTCGTTGTCGGATTTTGACAAGGCAGAAGTGGTGGGGGAGACTACTTTTGGAAAGGGTATTATGCAGGATACCAGAGATCTGCCCTTTGGCGGCGGATTGACATTGACGGTGGCCACCTATCGAACGGTAAAAGGAGAGTGTTATCATCAGGTGGGGATCACGCCGGATCATGTGGTGGAGATCGGCGCATATGAGCCGGATTATGACAATCCAGATGCGGAGAATGATCCGCAGCTGAAAGCGGCAGTGGAGCTTCTGACAAATTCATAAAATGAAAATGCCGTTCTGCCATACAATGCGCTGCAGAACGGCATTTGCTTATAGTAATCCAACTTGAAAATGAAACAAGTTCACGGGTAAAAATTTTCCATAGCTGCGTTTTCATCGTCACCGTGCGGCAGCACGTTTTTCGCCTCCGCCTTGCTATTTTTTTCATCGTGATCGTCTTTAAGGACACTTGTCAGACCATTTGTTAAAGGCATTTGATCAAGAATATTGATCATTTCTCTTGCGGTTACGATGAATGGCTCTTTCGGAAAATGCTTTTGATTGCCTGTGACAAGATATGCGTTATCAGAGCGTTTTTCCATAACAACCTCAAAAAAACGGCAGATCTTTCATATCAGGCAGAATCATTCCCGTTGGTGTGGGGTCAACAAGAATGCCGAATTTTTCTATTGCACGCAAAAAATAGCCTATCTGTTCAGTCGGAAATTGAAATTTCTTTCTTGAAAGGACTTCACGGTACTCGGCTATGATCTCGTTGCTGTAAACAGGAGTGATTCTGCCCGAAAGCAGCTGTACCATTACCTGAACCGTAGCGGCAGATTCATTTTTGGATAAGAGTGCGGAAACAAGTATATTGGTATCAATTACTGCGTAACAAATCATTTCTTATCCCCACTCCTTGCCGCACTGATCTCAGCATGGATCTCGTCAAGGGGCATATCCTGAATACCGTTTTTTTCGGCACTCTTGCGGAGCGCCATGAAAGCCTGCATAGCACCTTCTCTTGTTATTGCATTATCAGGGGCGGTTATGTCAAACGGGATTCTTCTCTGATAAACGACAGCTCTTGCAAAAATGTTAATAGCGGTTGAAGCGTTCATTCCAAACTGTGAGCAAAGCATATCGAATTGCTGCTTCAGGTTTTCATCCATACGGACACTAAATGTTGCTTGTGCCATAATATGCACCTCTTTCATATATATGATAACCGATTGTGTGCGAACTGTCAATAGAAACAAGTAATTTGTGTTCATACTTTTTCAGAGAGGAGGTAGATATGAGTCTATACAGAAAAGAAAATAAGCTCCGAAAAGCGCAGACAAAGCTTGACAAGGTAAGCAAGCAGTCAAAGCCGTCAGGTGTTCTTTGTGCGGTGTTGCCTTAACTCTATGTACAGCAGAAATCGGCTTTTTCCGAAAATCTACTCTTTTACTTCTACTTCCGATTCCGCCGGCTTTAAACTGGAATACGGCAGAGGCTTTGAAAAATAATACCCCTGTGTATATTCGATCTGCACAGACTCAATGGTCTGCTGCTCGCCGTCATTTTCCACATGCTCTGCGATCAGTTCTGCATCGATCCCTCGAGCCAGCTCTGTGATCGCCTGCAAACAAAGCTTTTTCATGGGATCCTTGTCACAGTCAATGATCAGATCGCCATCGATTTTGATAAAATCCGGATTTACCTGAATGATCGCCTTGAAATTGGAATACCCAGCCCCGAAATCATCAATGGCAATCTTTACGCCCCGGCTGCGGAGTGCGCCGAGAAATTCCATCAACTGATCATAATCCGTCACCTTTTCCGATTCCAGGATCTCAAAGGCAATTCGTTCACAAGTTTCTCGGGGGAACTGACTGAGCAGCTTCAGGATAAACTCCCGGTTTTCCTCTGAAGCAATATCATAGGCAGACAGGTTCAGGAACACACACTCATCCCGGTCGCGGAACAATTCCAGCACCTTGCGGATCATCTTCTGAGACAATTGCAGATACAGGTGATAATCCTTTGCCACTTCCAAAAATTGCCCTGGCATGTAAATATGCGCATCCTTGTCAGACAGCCGCATTAGCGCTTCGTATTTGCGTATCTCCTTGGTGCGGTTGTCACGGATGGGCTGAAAATAGGGAATGATCCGGTTATTTACCAGCGCATCGCTGATGACCGTGGTCATATGCAACTGCTCGTCTGTCTGACGGATCAGCTCGTCGTTTTGGGCACTGTACACCTGAAAGCGTTTGTTCTCATCCTTCTCGGTGGACATGCAAAGCTGTATCATCTCCAGTAAATTGCCTTCGCCGATGATAATATGAAAATTATTGATGACGGTCAGATTATGCTCCTTGCAGAAGCAATAACCGCACTCCTGGAACATCTGTTCTGCCTTCAGCATAAACTGACTTTCTGGATATTTCTTTCCGGCAGCCAGGAAAAATGACCATTTGTCGTAGTAGTACAAATGCAGTGCCGGATCATCCAGAAGCTGTCTGACCTGACTGACATTCTGCTCAAACAATTCCTCCCAGATCTTTGTGCCTTTTCTGCCGGAGATGAGTGAGCCTTTTTCAATGGAAATCATACAGATTTTGTTATAGTGTTCCGACTTGTCGTTTTCCAGATAGGATACAACATTTCTGAAATCTTCTTTTGGATTTTTTTCCTGATTCATAGGGCATACACCTCCTGTCATTTACCGCCGGTTCTTTTTCCGGGAGGTCTTATCCTCGTACATCTTGTCATCGGCGGCTTTGCTCATCTGATCCAGGTTCATATTCTCCGAAAGGGGTGCCGTACAGAAGCCGATACTGGATTCTACCTTGTATGGCTTTTGGGAAACTGCATTGTAATCCTCTAGATACTTGCGGAAACGCTTTTTGAAGCTTTCAAAATAGTCATTTGCTTTTGCAACCACACCGGTCACCAGAAACTCATCACCGCCGAAACGGGCGCAGATCTCATTTTGTAATGCACTGGTCATCAGGGCACGCCCCACCGTGGTAATGGCATTATCGCCTTCTAAATGTCCAAAGGTATCGTTGATGTATTTCAGTCCGTCCAGGTCTGCAGAGATCATTACCACATGGAGATTCTTTCCCATGTTGGCCTCCATCTGCTGCTGGATTTGCCGGTAATAGCCCCGGCGGTTGTACAATCCCGTCATATGGTCATGAATGTAAAGCTTTTCCATCTCTTCATTGGCAGTTTTCAACTGCATGTTGATGGATTTGATGTGCATTTGACTATGGAAAATACCCAGAGCTGGTCCGATAGCACTCATAAAGGAGTTGATCTTTTCGTATTCGTCATAGCTGACTGTCGGCTGAAACACACAGTAGCCCAGAATCAAATCAATGAAATGGACACAGCAGACGATCAGGGGATACTTCCGGGTGAACATTTCGTCAATATTATACACCAAATCTGTGCGTTTGATGATGCAGGGGGTTGCCTCGGCCCAGTTGTTGCGCTGATACAGCACATGGATATTGTCGCTGTAAGCTTGCTTACCCCTGTGGTACAGCCCAAAATCCGGCTCTCGGAAAATGTCATCATTGACGGCAAAGGAAATGGTTTCAAATACAAATTTTTCGATGAGAATGGTGGGTAACTCGGAGATCGAAGACATGTTGGTGACAGATGACTGTACCTGACACATCAGTTCCTGCCGGACTCTTGCATTCTGGAAGCGGTTATAGACTTCCTGCACCGTACTGTTAATATTGGTCAGCTGCGGTTTTACGCAGCCGCAGGATTCAGAAATGAGGATGTGGAAATCAATGATATAGTTGTTTTCACAGGGTTCACCGGCACGGATTTGTTCCAGTACCTCGATCATCTTCCGTCCCATGGCATCATAATCCTGTGTGCCGGTGGTGAGATGGGGCAGGTAGTATTTGATCTGCATGATACCGTCAAAGCCCGTGACGATACAATCTTCCGGCACACGGCAGCCGTGATCCTGCAAATAATTGCTGACCACGATCGCCATAACGTCGTTGGCGCAGATAATGGCATCTGGAAATTCCCGTTTTTCCTCCTCAAACCAGCGTATCATATGTTCTCTTGTAGGACCGTCCCAGAACTCGCCGTAGCCCACCTTTTCTTTCAGATAAGGAATGCCGTTATCTTCCAGAACTTTGCGATAGGCTTCGAGTCGTGTGTTGGAAAAATCATTGTTGCGCATACCAGCCATCATGAAAACATTTCTACAGTGATGATGTTCTATCACATGGCGGCAGATCTGCTCAAAGGTATTGGAATAGTCAAAGAAAAAGTTATAACAGCCCTCCATCTCTTTGTCTACAGAGAACACTGGAATATTTCGCTTGCTGCACTGGGAAACGATCTCATGCAGGGTTTCATCGTGAAAGATACCTGTGGGAAAGATCACCATACACTCCAGGGCATCATAATCAATGAGCTGATACACAGCCCGTTCCGAGAGGTCATTGAGGGTAGTCTGGATATACAGATCGGAGCAGGAATTGAACACAATGAGACGATAGCCGTTTGCCGCTGCGTATTGGTTCAGGGCTTCCAGAAGGTGAAAACGATCTTCATTCTGCATCCGGGACAGGCAAACGCCGATAATTTTATACGATCCGATCATAGCTGCAATTACCTGCTTTCTGTAGAAACTGTGAAGGGCAAGCGACACTTATCCATATACCATTATAACATATTCACCTAATTTTGTATAGTATACGAATTACACAAAAATGAGGTTTGAAAAATGGCAATGTTTTTTTCACGCACACACGCTGAACCGCAGGCAAAAATTCTTGGGCAACACCGCACAGAAATTGTACCGAATCTGCTGGCGCTTTTTCCGCCATCTGATACAAAAACGCCTTGACATACGTCTGTATCTCTGCATCGTTTTAAGGCAATCTGCCAAAAAATCGACGGTGCATCTTCGGCACAATTTCTGTGCGGTGTTACCCTTGCTTTTATAAAATATTCTCCCATACAGGCATCTCACTGTATCGCAGGCGTTCAATCCACATACGGGTTTCTGCCAGCTCTGCCAAAAGCTCGTCGCAGTCCGCAGCGCGCATGGGATCGAGATGTGCCACAGCCGCATCAATCTGCTGTATCTTGCTGCGCCAGACGATTAGGTGAAGCAGCTTTTCCGACTGTTCCCACTGGGCTTCAAATGCTTGAAAGGGTTCTTTGGCAGCTTCTAAGGAATCGCTGACAGCCACTTGTTCCAACTGATCCAACTCCCTCAGCAGCCGGTTTGATTCCCTGCCGACAAGAAATGCCACAATACCGCTGAGCAGGATTAGCACTGTCAGGATAGCAGCACCCAGACGTACACGATTCATTCTGTATCACCTCGCTTTTTGGGGATCACGATACAAGTGCCCTCTTGATCTCCCAGCATGAGAAACACCTCCCGGATGGTCAGACGGTGCTCTGCTAGTTTCTGATTCAGCCAATCCTGGTTTCTGCCAATCATTGCCAGGGATTTGTTCATGACGTAGCCGTCCTGAATGATGGCAATAGGGGGGTTCTGAGATTTCTTCCGGATCGCCATATCGCCCCGGGTCAGAGGCTGATAATCGGACTTGGGATAGACGGAGATGGTTCCTGTGGTTTCAATGATGGCAAACTGTACCTCGCTGGGATCAAAGATGTCATTGCCCCGCAGTGCCGTCATGAGATCGTCAATGGATAGCCGCAGATCTTTGAGGGTTGCCTGTTCGATCTGACCGTCCCGGATGATGATTTTAGGTCTGCCGGAGATGATGCGGCGCATTCGGAGTGAGTGCAGTGTGACCCAGGACATGATGACCTCATAGCAGACAAGAGACAGAATGGGGAGAATGCCGATGATTAGGGGAATTTCCGGGTCTTCCAGAGGCAGGGTGGCAATGTTGGAGATCAAGATGGTGATTACCAGTTCCGATGGCTGAAGCTCTCCCAGCTGGCGTTTTCCCATCAGACGGACACCGAAAATGACAATGATGTATAGAATGATGGAACGTATCAGTACGATGCTCATGCTTTTGCCTCCTTTTGTAAACATAGCGGTGATCCAGGTTTTGTTGACACTGCCGTTTGCTATAGTATGAACCGGAATCGGTGCGCTTATACCAAAAACGCCTCCGGCATGTGATACTCCGGAGGCGTTTTGTTGGATTCTGTCTGATCAGGGAAAAGTCTTTTGTCCGTGTTTGAAATACTGAACAGACTCTTAGAGTTCCGTATGTATTCGGATTCCGCAGACGATACAAATATTATTTGAGCTGCTTCAGCAAAGCACTGACAGCGTCCAGATCGTCGTCTGTAACACGCAGATTGGTACAGAGTTTCTTTCCCTGCGAGGTGGTCAGTGTGATTTCAATGACACTGCCTGTGTCCACATTCTTTGCAGCTGCCTGAAAAAACAGCGGTACTTTTGGGTGATTCTGTTTCAGCCGATCCAGTGTAGATCTCATCTGAAACAATGCTTTCGGGTTCATCATCAAGTTTTCATCTCCTGCTGTACCTGTTCAAATTCGTCCATGATCTCCTGCTCTGGTTTGGGTGTTGCCAGGGAAACAATCACATCTACTGCCAATGCTGCCAGGAAAGCCGGCAACAGCTCGTAGATATCCCATGCACCGCCCAGAGGACGGAGGCAGAACTTCCATACAAATACCAGAATACCGCCCACAGCCATTCCGGCGATGGCACCCCATCGGTTAGAACGTTTCCAGAACAATGCCAGCAGCATGATTGGACCAAAGGTTGCACCAAAGCCTGCCCATGCAAAGGACACGATCTGGAATACAGAACTGTTCGGGTTCCAGGCAATGACAATACCCAAAATGGCAATGATGGTCAGCACCAAACGGGCAGAAAGCATAGAAGTACGGTTGGACATCTTGATGCCGAATACGCCGTGTAAGAGATTCTCCGACATACTGGAAGAAGCTGCCAGCAGCTGAGAATCTGAGGTAGACATGGTACATGCTAGAATACCGGCAAATATCAGACCAGCCAGCAGTGCCGCCAGAACGCCATGCTCGCTGAGCAGCATAGCCATCTTGAGGACAACAGTCTCAGATGCAGCGCTGTCTTTCAGGGTTTCGATGCTGCCCTTTGCAGACAAGGTGTTGCCGATAAGACCGATGAGAATGGCGATGCCCATGGAAATGACTACCCATACAGAGGCAATGCGGCGGGAAGTTTTGATTTTCTGGGAACTCTCAATTGCCATAAAGCGCAGGAGAATGTGGGGCATACCAAAATAGCCTAAACCCCATGCCAGTGTGGAAATAATGGTGAGGAATCCATAGGAGGAAGAACCGCCGGTTTCCGGATCGTGCAGCCGGAACATGGTGAGATAGCCGGACAGATTCTTGGCGTTTTCTGCTACACTGTCAAAGCCGCCGGCAGTGACCACGCCGAAGATCACTAAGATGATCAGTGCGGCTGTCATGACGATGCTCTGTAACAAGTCCGTGGTGCTTGCGGCAAGAAAACCGCCGATACTGGTGTACAGTAAAATAATGATGCCGCTCATGATCATTGCTGCGTGATAATCCATGCCGAACAAGGACTGAAACAGCTTTCCGCAGGCAGAGAAGCCAGAAGCCGTATAGGGGACGAAGAAAACCAGAATGATCAGCGCAGAGAGTCCTTTAAGGATTCGTGTGTTATCCCGGTAGCGATTGGCAAAAAAGTCTGGAATGGTAATGGAATTGTTGCATTTGTGAGAATAGATACGCAGGCGCTTTGCCACGATGAGCCAGTTGATGTAAGTACCGACTGCCAGACCAATAACCGTCCAGCCCACGTCTGCAACACCAGTGAGGTACGCCAGTCCAGGAAGTCCCATCAGCAGATAGCTGCTCATGTCCGACGCCTCTGCGCTCATGGCGGCAACAAGAGGACCAAGCTTTCTGCCGCCCAGATAGAAGTCGCTGACATTTTTATTTTTGCGGGAATATGCGATTCCCACAGCCACCATCAATATCAGGTAGGCAATGACAGTGATGAGAATACAAATGAGATTCGATTTCATACCAGTTGATATGATCTGTTCGTCATCAGATCATATTCCTCCTTTCAATTTATGAATTTGCGCATTTATTATACCATAATATTTGGGTGCTGTAAACCAAAAATGACATAATCCTGGGAAATCATACATGATTTTGTGGAAGTTGTCTTATCCGTCGGTTGCAATTGTTACAAATTTCCGGTCAGATGCATAAGGACAGAAATTGCCGCAAGGGGGGCAGTTTCACAGCGGAGGATCCGCTCACCCATCCAGACGGAAACAGCGCCGGCTTGCCGAAGCTTTTCTGCCTCTTCCGGGTCAAAGCCGCCTTCGCTGCCTACGATCAGCGCAACAGAATGCTTTTCTCCCAGTGACAAATCAGAAAACCGACAGCCGCCGTTTTCGTACAGCAGGATCGATGTGTCTGCTTCCGGCAGGGTACGACATAGCTGGGAGAATGTGATCATATCCCTCACCTCTGGCAGAATGCCCCGCCCGGATTGCTTTGCTGCTGCATCGGCAATTTTTTGCAGACGTGTCTGTTTTTTGGCGAATTCTGCCGGTTTGGGACGGGAGATGCATCGTCTGGTCAATACAGGCACGATGCGGGAAACGCCTAATTCTACAGCTTTCTGGACGATTTGTTCCAGTTTGTCAGATTTGGGTATTGCCTGGTACAGAGTGAAAAAGACGGAGGGTTCGGCGGCGCAAAGGACGGAATCCTCTACATTCAGGAGAACCTCATCCGGGGTGATGGCACGGATGCGGCAGTGGTAGTCTCTGCCGTAAGCGCAGATGGTCAGGGATTCGCCTGGGCGCATCCGCAGGGAAAATCCGATATGGTGTGCATCAGCACCGGTGATACGGACATCGTTTTCGTCCAGTTCTTCCAAAAAAAATCGCGGCATAATACATCTCCTCATATAAAATTTCCGGTGTTGACAAAATGCCATGTCAACAAAGTCCGGCGTTGCGTGGAATCTTTCTATAAAAGTTGACATTTTTCAAAAAATATGGTACTCTTAAAAGGAACAAGTATATCTCAGGTATATCTGAATATACAGAACTCTCAGAAAGTAGGTTTTTCTATATGACAAATCTGAAACGATTCACAGCAGGCTGTTTGGCAGTTTTGCTGACGGTAATCCAGACCGCCTGCGGAGAAAGCAAGAGCGGCAAGTCTGGAGAGAACATTGCCATGGAGGATCTGGCATACGGCGCAACTCTGCGGGAATCCGAAGATTACTCCATCAAGATCGAATATGACAAGCGCTATCTGGAGGATGCAGAACTGAAGGTCATCACCGATTATTACACAGCTATCCAGCAAGAGGATCCGGATGCCTGCAGTGCAGTTGTTCTGGATTTCTATTTGCAGTATATTCTGGAAAATGTATACGGCGGTTTGTTTGACACCGATGCATTTGTGGCACAGCAGCACCAGGATTTTGCAGACTATGTTGACGGCGAAAATTTCACCTTCGGGTATCTCCAGGTGACAGACTGTGTGCGCCAGGATGAAGCCGGCACGGGCGTGGATTTTCTCCAGACGATGTTCGATGATCTTCAGGGAGAGGGCTACAGCGCAGAGCATTTACAGGACTGCAAAACGCTGACCGTACAGATCGCCATATCCGACGAATCCACAAGCGTGCTGTCTGACGAAATGCCTCTGTATGTGGTAAAGATCGACGGAGAATACTACGTCTGCCCTTGAGGCAGGAGATTCAGAAGGCAGAAGGAGGATCATCCTTCCTCCTGATTTTCTGCGGCTTTTTGGGCTTCCCGCAGTTTTTTCAGTTCCTTTGACAGCTTTTTTATGGCACGGGCGAAAAGGATTCCCAGTATGGTCATGACAATGACATACAGCACAGTAACAATGATCACGCCCAGGACGAATGAGTCGTTTTCCATGGATTTCAGGCTCCCTTCATACTTTTTCATTATAATACACCTGCTTCTGTTTGTCAACCGGCGGGAAAACCATTGGACGAAATCTTTTCACCATGTGAAAATTGCATAAAAATCCGGTTTTTTCTTATCTGACCCTTGCAAGAATATGAAAATTGTGGTATAATATCTTTTGTCTGTTGTTCCGGCATACGGGGAATGGCGGAACTGGAATCTTTCTAGACGGAGATTGGCACACATTTCCGGATGGAAGGTTCTCACTCTCCAGACAGCAGATTTGGTACAAGCTGTCTGGTGTTTTAAGGAGGTTTTTTATGAAAATTGTGGGTTAATACTTTTTGTCTGTTATTCCGGCATATGGGGAATGGCGGAACTGGAATCTTTCTACTACGGAGATTGGCACACATTTCCGGATGGAGGGTTCTCACTCTTCAGACAGCAGATCTGGTACAAGCTGTCTGGTATTTTTAGGGAGGCTTTTTATGACAACCAAATCTAAGGAGGTTTTTTATGACAACCAAATCCAAAGCAGTCGCTGCGCCTTTGAAAAAGCCCGGCGTTGGCGGCATTCTGGGCGGGCTGAGAAGCTGGTTTTTTCGCAATAAGGTCTATTTTATCGCCTTTGCGATCCCGGCAGCTCTGACATATCTTGCCTATGCGCTTTTCGGTCTGTACCCCTTCGGAGAAGAGTCGGTGCTTTGTCTGGACCTGAACGGTCAGTACGTGTACTACTTTGAAGCACTTCGTGATGCATTCTGGGGCGATGGCAGTATTTTCTACAACTGGTCGAGAAATCTGTCCGGTGAATTCATGGGTATCATCGGCTATTATCTGGCAAGTCCATTTACCCTGATCGTGATATTGCTGCCAGAAAAATTTATGCTCACCAGTTTGCTGATCATGCAGCTTTCCAAACTGGGAGCGGCTGGCGTCACATTCAATTATTTCCTGCAAAAGCGCCGGAATGTCAAGCAGGTTCCTTCGCTGATGTTCTCTACCATGTACGCCATGATGGCATACGCCGTGATCCAGCTGATCGACCCGATGTGGCTGGACGGTCTGGTATTCCTGCCCTTGATTATGCTGGGTATCGAATATCTGGTAGATGACGGCAGACGGCTGAACTTTATCATTCCGCTGGCGATCATGTGTGTGGCGAACTTCTATATCGGCTATATGATCTGTATTTTTGTCGCCATCTATTTCTTTTTCTATCTGTTCTTCGGCACAGACCAGAAAATGAAAAGCTATGACTATGTAACAACGCTGGTTCGTGTGGGCTATTCCTCTGTGACCGCACTGGCATGTGCCGCATTCATGCTGCTGCCGGTGTATCATGCACTGAGCCTGGGTAAGTTTGACTTTTCCGATCCGGATTACAGCTTCCGGTTTCAGGCTTTCCCCCTGAGCGAACGTCTGCTGGAAAATGCCACAGATACACCGTTGCTGACGCTGCTGTGTGATTTGGTGGATATGATCCCTCAGCTGCTGCCAGCACAGTATGACTCTGTCAATGTGCAGGGCAAGCCTGAGATTTACTGTGGGCTGCTGACTGTTTGCCTGCTGCCGCTGTTCTATCTGAACACCAGTATTTCAAGGAAAAAGAAGATCGGCTATACCGCCATGATCGTTGTGATGCTCACTTGTATGATGATCACACCGGTGGATATGTGGTGGCACGGCGGGCAGACACCGAACTGGCTGCCCTTCCGGTATTCCTTCCTGGTCTCCTTTATTCTGCTTACCATGGCGGCAACTGCTTTTGCACGGATGGAAGGCATCAAGAAGAAGCATCTTGCTATTTCCGCAGGCATTATGGTGGTGATCATTGCCGTTGTTGCCGGCATGAAATTTGACCAGATGGCAAAGGGCGCCGTCTGGATCTCTGCCGGTCTGCTGGGTGTATACCTGATTCTGCTGTATTTTATGACCGGTGGAAAGCTGACCCAGGGAAAAAGAGGCGTGAGTATTTTCCTGTCCCTGCTGACATTGGTTCTGGTAGGCGGCGAGGCAGTCTATAACACCCTGGATTCCATGAAGGATATTGACGAAGAGGTGGCGTATTCCACCAGAAAGTCCTACCAGAACTATATCTGGAACGGACGTGCCGCAGTGGACGGACTGGAAGATTATGACGACGGTATGTACCGTGCGGAAAAAACCTTCTTCCGCTGCGTCAATGACAATGCGGCATTCGGGCTGAATGGTATTTCTCACTCCAGTTCTGTGATGAATACCCGGGTCATCAACTTTATTGAAACCATGGGTTATTGTATGCACAGCTACTATACCCGTTATGACGGCAATACTGAGGTGGCAGACTCCATTCTGGGTATCAAGTATGTGCTGGATCGAGGAGATTCCGGCGACATCGACCGCCGTTTGAATCCGGCATATCAATCTGTGCTGGAATATGACTATACCAACGAAAATGGAACGGATAAGACCATTACCGTTTACGAGAATCCCAACGCACTATCCCTTGGCTATATGGTCAGCAGTGATACCACAAAGATCGACCATCTGGGTAACGATAATCCCTTCAATAGCCAGAATATTTTTGTCAGCACCATGAGCGGCAATACCGTCTTTGATGAAAACGGGCAGTTTGAATCCTGGAATGAGTATTACACACCGGCATCCATGGCAGAGGATCCGGTTGTCAGTGATGCTCTGACAGTGAGCCCTTACGGCGAACAAACCAAGTACGATGACAATGGCGGCGGTGACCCTACGGTGGATTTCCACATTGAGGTAGACGAAGCAAATGCCGGCGAGCCTCTCTATATGTATTTTAAGACAGAATTTCAGCACAAGGTCAACCTGTGGCTCTCCACATGGACAACAGATGAATGGGCAGAGGATGAGGCATCCTGGTCCGCGGAAAATGAAGGTGACTTCACATGGCAGGCAGCCGATCAGTGGGCTACCGGTCACAGTGGATTCAAGGGCTACGGTGAATATTTCGAGGGTGATAATTATGTTGCACTGCGCCTTGGTTCATACAGTGCCGGCACAAGGATTACACTGCGTATGACCGTGGCAAATGAGTACACCATTGTCAAGAACTTCTTGTTCTACTACTATCATCCGGATGTGTTCCAGCAGGATATTGATATCCTGAAACAGAATCAGTGGCAGATCACCAAGCACAGTGACCGGAAGATCGAGGGAACCATCACAGCCGGGGAGAATCAGCTGATGATGACAAGCATTCCCTATGAGCCGGGCTGGAGCGTCAAGGTGGATGGCAAGCGTGTGGATAATCTGGTAGAAGAGGTCGAGCAGGAAGACGGTTCCATCAAGCTGGTCAACGGCAACGGTGATACCGGGCAGATTGTTGTAGTAGATGCGATGATAGGTGTTCGTCTGACACCAGGAACGCACACTGTGACATTGACTTATACACCGCCGGGCTGGTGGCTTGGCATTGGATTGCTGGGTGCTGGTATTGTGGTGCTCATCTTTATCTGGTTCAGTGACCGTAAGCGTTATGCTGTGATGGTGGCTGAGATGACGCGGCGTAAAGAAGCTGAGAAGAACGAACAGAACAAGCGTGTGAAGCTGAAGTCTGCAAAGAAGAAGCAGCCGGAAGAATCGGTGGAGGAGCTTTTGAAAAAGCTGACGGCGCTTCATGAGCAGGGCATTTTGACGGATGAAGAGTATGAAACGAAGAAGGCAGAATTGAAAAAGAAAAAGTAGTCGGTGATTTCTGCCGATGATGCAAGAAAAAAGCAGGGACTTTTCCAAAAAGAAAAGCCCCTGCTTTTTGTATGGCAACCAACTGTTGCGGTGACCCGAAAATATATCCTCCGGTCACCGCATGTCTGGAATCAGTTTGCAAACAAGGTATCGCTTAACTGCTCTTTTGCCACGTCAAAGTCAACCTGAAGCACATCCTCACCGCCGATATTTGCCGGCGAAAACGTCCCGTCTGCCGGAATACGCAGTTGCTTTATCGTATATGTGAGCAGTTTGAACGGCGTAGATTCCGCATATCCATACAACGACAAAAATGACATATTCGTTGTCATCTTCGGCAAAGCCGTCATGCAGATTGGTGCAATCCGCAGAGGATTCCCCTTGACCTTTTTCAACACCTGAGACATCACCGTGCGCTGCCGTTCGGTTCGTTCAAAATCTGCATTTCCCACATAACGGATACGACTGTAAGAAAGCGCCTGTTTACCGTTCAATTTCAATGTACCGCCGCCATCCAACAGGTCGTCCTCCCGGTCATCACCCATGATCTCATTGACTTCGCTAATGAGGATTTCATTGATCGCCTCTGCCTCTTTGTCCGAGATTTCCAACTCAATGCCGCCTACCGCGTCGATCATGCCTGCACAGGCGGCAAAGGTGATCATCACATAATCATCAATGGAAATATCATAGTTTTCCTCCAGCGTGTCCATCAACAGTTCCGGACCGCCGTAGGAAAAAGCAGCATTCAGCTTGCCGCTGCCCTTTCCGGGAATATCCACATACGCATCCCGCATGAAAGAAGTCATATAGATTTCACGGGTGTGCGAGTTCAGGGACACCAGGATCATGGAATCCGAACGTCCCCGCTCCTCCTCTGGATCACGGGAATCTGTGCCGATGATCAGGATGTTCTTGACAAAGCTCTCGTGCAAAGAACCAGAGGTCACACTGCGGTCGCCTGTCTCTACCCGATTCATGCTGAATATGCCAATGGCTGCAATTGCGGAGTAAAGCAAAAACAGCGCAATGATGATACTGAGAATGGCTTTGACGATCTTTCCCAGAAGAGACCGCTGTTTTCGTTGCTTCGGCGGTTGATGACCACGGGGTGGAGGACCTTGCCGCTGTTCCGGGTAGGAACGGGGAGGGGCATGACGCTGCCCCTGATTTCTTCTCTGGGGAGCCGGATAACTGCCCTGTCTGGGCGGGGGATTCCGGTGCTGCTGCGGATATGGTGGATGGGATTGCTGTACTGGACGAGGTCTTGCGCCCGGCTGCTGGGGTCTTGGCTGACTGCCATAAGGCTGCCCGGCTGGATTTGTTCTATTCTCCTGGGGATAGCCGCCTGGACGAGGATTGCTCTGCCTTTGCTGCTGGGCAGCACCGCCCGGATATCGGTTTTGATAAGGCTGATTCGATCGGTAGGCAGGATGATTCCGGGATGCAGCGTTCTGCTGTGCGGCATTCCGGCGGATCTGCTCTGCACTCAGCTTTTGTGTATGATACTGGTCTGTGGATTTTCCGTTGCTTGCCGCACGGAAAAACATGGTTTCCTCAGCGTCAGTGTTTTCGTTTTTCTTTCGGAATTTCTCCATAATTGTCCTTTCCTGATTGAGATAAGAATTTCTGAGAATCTGTTCCGTATCTGAAAATTAGCCGAAAAACGGCGGTTTGAAGATGCCAAACAGGTTCTGAATCATCTGGCTTCTGTCAGCGAACTCGTATTGCCAGAGCAGTCACTGCAGTGACAATGAAATGATAGAGGAAAAAGAACTCAGCGTTCAGTTCTTCATATGCACCGATTAAAATGTGTACCATAGCAATGGAAATGCCCAGAAGTGCCGAAGCCACCTGTAAAATCACACCTGCCATGGCTGAACGGCGTACACGGCGCACACCGGTGAGTAACTCCGCTGCGCCAAAACCGGAAGCGCCGATGACAGCTGATGCGCTGACGCATTCCATGCCGGCAGTCTCCCGCTGGAACAGGCGGTGCATGGAAGTGGGGATGATCTTCAGATGTTCTTCCGGAAAATCAAACAAGTCGGCGATCCGGCGCAGTGTCACAGAACTGTCCACACTGCGGATGATCAGGGCAATCTCCTCCTGCTTCAAGGCATGCATCTGCTTTTTAATGGTGGAATTGGCTGTGATACGGATGGAAAAGATCGCCGACAACACGCCGCTGACAGAGAGATACAGAATATCACCGCTGCCTTCCATCATTTCGGCTTCTCTCGTTTTGGTAGGAAGTCCCTCGATATTGTGATTTGCCATCATTTCTCTCCCGCCAAACAGGACTCTGCGGTTAGCGATCCAGCCGCAGAGTCCCAGTCCGTCTTCGCAGACAAACTGCTCCACATCATACAGGGACTTGTTGTCCGGGATCATTTCGTCAAATCCGCTGCCCAGAATGCTTCCGCCGTGATGTGCCAGACTGGCTGCATCCAGAAGAATATCATCCACCTTTGCACCGTTCAGCACTTTCATCCCTTGAATCTGCACAGAGCCACTGGGAAACAGGTCTACAGCCTCCACCAGGACAGCGTTGGTGTCAAAGAAATCGTCCACACTCTGATAGCCCAGGATCACACTGTCTGAAGAAGCCGCCTGTCTGCATTCCCGTTCCAGCGGCATATTTACCACAAGAGCGCTGGCAGTACAGCAGCCCGCCGTCAGGATCACGGTCAGATGCATCAACAGAAAGCTCAGCCAAGGTATACTGAAGGAAAATCCCATCCGGAGCAGCGTCATAGTGACGGCTGTTACAAGGGATATGCCGGCGCAGATGGGTGTCAGCGGACGGCACAGCGCATCTGCCATGTCGTTGGAATACGTATGCTGCAGAATGTCACAGAGGGAATCCGCACGGCGCACGGCGATGACAATGGGATAATCATTTATGACACCCCGGGTCAGCATCTCTGCTGTTTCCTCCTGGGATACATAGGAAAGCACACGTTTCTGCTGATCTTTGGAGAGAATATTGCAGCTGCGCAGAGCACGGCGCACCACAAAAAGCCGTCCCACTGCATTGGTAAACAAAATAAACACGGTACAGGGGACAAACAAATGGATAGAATTTTCCAGCGTATCGGGAGAGATTACTGCCAGCAATGCCCCCAGCAGTGCCGGGATCATGGGCAGGATTGCCATGCTGTCACTGTCTGCATGAAACTGAATAAAGTGCTTCAAGCCATTTTTGATGGTGGGAAAGGAACTGGCAAAAGCGATGGAACCGACTATCAGCTGAACAATGGCAAAGCCTCTGCCGGACAACAGATCTGTCAGACCGGTTTCGCCCAGAGCCAGAACCAGACTAATCACCGTGAGCAGCAGTAGAGAAACGAACCGAAAAAAGATGGCATTTCGGAGATTATACAGCAGCTTTTTGACAGCCTCCATATTGTCCGGGTCATTTTTTTTGCTGTTCCAGCCGGTATGGCTGCGGACACGCTGCCGGGGATTCGTCGTATCTGCCTCACCGGATCCCTGATAGTAAAAGTTCTTGTCATCCTCCCAATGCCGCCTGGGTGTGGGAAGCTTCTGGGTTTTGCCTGTCACGGGGGGGACAATGACACCGGAGACGGATTCCTTGGAATAGGAGGCTTCCACAGGCTTGCGCTTTTTGCGCTTTTTCTCCCGGGCACGGGTAGAGTCCTGCATCTGCCGGACATTGGGCTGGTGTTTTTCGGCAATCTGAGACTTGTCCGTATCTGTTTTGGTTTCTGTTTCGGGAAGAATCATGGCACCGCCGTAATAATCCTCGCCTGCATCCGCATGAATCGCCTGATTCTGCCGTCTCATGGCATGGACATAGGAGACTCTGTCACGACGCAGCTCCTGTGTGGGAAACCGTTCCTTGAGCAGAGAAGAAGCTGCCTGCCGGTGTATCTCCCGTGAGGTCTTTGCTGCCTTGATTTGGGAAATAGTGGACTTGATATCTACAAGCTGCTCCTCATCCGGCAAAGCCGGTTCTTCCGGCACGGGACGATAACCAGCATCGCTTTCCAGCATAGGACGCCGGGAGGTCGCCGCATTCACCAGCTTTTCGGTTTCCAGTGTCCCTCGGGAAACCGGTGCGCTTTCGTCCCTGCGGATGCCGGAGCGTTTGCCGTCGGCACTGTATTCATTGAGGATTTCTTCGATTGTGAATTTTTGTTCTGCCATAGTCAGCCTCCGGTCATAGTTGAGGGCTCGTGCGTGTCATTCTCTGGCGCACGGCTTCGTAGAGAAAAATGCCTGCTGCCACCGAAGCATTGAGGGAATTAATCTTTCCCCGCATGGGCAGGCTGAGCATGGCATCACAAGACTGACCCACCAGCTGTCCAATGCCGAATCCCTCAGAGCCGATGACAAAAGCCGTTCCGTCTGTAAAATCCGTGTCGGTATAAACCGTACCGGATGCATCTGTGCCATAGATCCAAACGCCGTTTTCTTTTAGTGTTTTCATGGCGGCGATCAGATTGGAAACACGTGCCACCGGGAGATGGCTTGCTGCCCCGGCAGAGGTTTTTCCCACAGTCAGAGTCAGGGAAGCGCTCCGCCGCTTGGGGATAATGACCCCGTGCGCTCCGGCGGCTTCAGCAGTACGGATAATTGCCCCCAGATTGTGGGGATCCTGGATGCTGTCGCAAATCACCAGAAGAGGCGGTTCGTTTTTTTCTCTGGCGGCGTCCAGCAGTGCCTCTAAGGATACGTAATTGCCGCAGCTGCCGTCCGCAGCCACACCCTGATGGGCTGCGCCGCCTGTGAGCTGTGACAGCTTGGCGGCAGTGACAATCTTTACGGGAATACCCCGCTCTCTGGCGGCAGAAATGATCTCCTGCATACCGCCGCTTTCCTTGTCGATGTATATGGTGTCAATCTGTGCGCCGCTGCGGAGGGCTTCTGTCACAGGATTTCTGCCGGCAATGCGATCATTTTCCGGTTGCTCCGGCTGGGAATGCCGGCGATATTTTTTTTGGCTCATATGTCAAATTCCTCCGATAAAAACATCATTTATTCTCATCCAGATTTATTATACCATATATATGGTGAAAATACAAGAGCAGAAATAAATTTGATACAGAGAAGATCAGACGGCGCTGATTTTTTCTGTTTAGCTGTATTGCACAAAATAGGGTGAATTATTTGCACATAGTGTATAAAAATATGGAGAAAATGAAAAAAATACTTGCAAATTTCAGACAAATCATTTATACTGGTATATGGAGAAGTGTGGTGCAGACGGGCACAGCTTATCCGTTTGACGGGACAGATGC
Organism: uncultured Ruminococcus sp.; assembly: GCA_947627445.1. Lineage (GTDB taxonomy): Bacteria > Bacillota > Clostridia > Oscillospirales > Ruminococcaceae > Ruminococcus_C. The sequence continues at coordinate 18,492 of CANQWA010000014.1, read as the reverse complement.
TGGACTGTGTAATCTTGCAGGTGGAAAAAGGGGGCACGACATAGGCACGGACGGCAGCTGACACGCAGCGGAGCTTCTCTGCATCCACGAGGCGGCGCATTGCCGCACCTCAAATCTTAGTAATTATTTAAGGAAAGGAAGAATGATAAACATGAAGATGAAAAAGTTTATTTCATCTCTCACTGCTGGTGTGATGGCGGCAACGACGATCTTCACCAGCGCACTGGTGACACCGGTTGTATCATTGATGGCTACGGCTGCTGATGCTACAAATTATGGTTCAATGGCTTATTTGAGCATTTGTTCCTATGATAAGGATGGTGGAACCGCTTTTTATCAGGAAGGCAATAAATACTGGGATGAATTAATCACAATTGATTCAGTAAAGCTTGGCGACTTTACATTGCTGGATAGCTACTACACAGATGCTGATACCGCACACAATCAGTATGGATTCTTTATGGATTGGAATGGTATATCGCTTGAAACACTGACAGGAGATGCTTCTGCAACATTTACTTCTGAAGATACAATCTCTATCAGCTTTACATTGACAACAGATCTGTCGATGCCGATTCCGCTCTGCATCAATACACAGATGTATGGTGATAGTACTCTTGAGGTTTGGAACGTAGAAGACGCAGGGGAAACTATGACCATTCAAAAGGCTGGTCAATATACACTGACTTTCAGTGAATCAGGAACTGAGGTAACACCCCCTGTTTCAACTCCTGTAACCACCACAAAAGCAACTGAAAAAACGGAAGAAACCACCACAACCACTTCTACCGAAGACAAAAAGATCACCCCGGAAGTCAAGACCGATGAGGGTGAAGACGGCGGCACATTCGCCTATGTTGAGTTTAATCCGGAAGATGCAACATCTGCAACACTGTACTACACAGTAGCAGATACCAGCATTGATAACACGAACGGCGACTTCGGCACATATGTTGGCAAATGGCAGGCTGAGACCTTCTCAATTACAAATATTCCTGCTAACGGCGAAGTATCTACAGATTATGTGATTCCTGCAGATGCAACAAGTATCAAAGCCAGCATCTATTATCCCAGTGCAGATGCCATATCCAACATCTATGTTGTCCTGCACTATGATAACACTGTCACAACTCAGACAACAGCTACTTCTACCGATATCAAAGACGAGGATGTAAAGATTACCCCGGAAGTCAAGACTGATGAGGGCGAAGACGGCAGCACATTTGCCTATGTTGAGTTTGAGCCAGACGGTGCAGTCTCTGCAACACTGTACTACACGGTAGCAGATACCAGCATTGATAACACAAATGGCGACTTTGGCACATATGTTGACAAGTGGCAGGCTGAGACCTTCTCAATTACGAATATTCCTGCCAACGGCGAAGTATCTACAGATTATGTGATTCCTGCAGGTGCAACAAGTGTCAAAGCCAGCATCTATTATCCCAGTGCAGATGCTATATCCAACATCTATGTTGTTCTGCACTATGATAACACTGTCACAACTCAGACAACCACTTCTACGGAATCCAGTGACGAAGAGACAGATACAACGACAAAGGCAAGTACGACTTCTGGTACGGTGACCACAAAAGACAAAGAGTCTGATACGACGGATGAATCCACCGAAACAACGGAAACAACAGCAACCGAAGGCTCTGGTACAACAGCAACCACGGCAAAAACTACAGCAAAAACCACGACAACCAAGAGCGGTACAACAAAGACACCTTCTACTTCTACCGAAGCACCGAAGGGTCAGGGTGTCGTAATGGACATCGCCGAGATGGAAGTCGATATGAGTGTGGACGATCCGGCTGCGCTGGAAGAACAGCTGATGTACAGAGAATTGGAAATCACGATAGACAGTTTTGTCAAATCTGCTGGTATCATGGCAGCACTGTACTTCCCGGAGGAAACCGTTAAGATTCTGAGTCTGCCGGAAGAACTGTCAGGTAACGAGTATGCAGACACAGTTACCAGCGGTCTGAACGGAATGACAGCAAATGTCAAGTATTTCCAGGCTTATCTGTCCGGTGAAAATGTGCCGGTAGAAATGCGTGACATCTATCTGGCATGGAGCAACTCGGATGGTACTACGCTGGATGCACCCAGCGGCAATCTGCTGGCATCCCTCTGTGTAAACATTTCTCCGAATGCAGTTTCCATCGCCAAGCAGTATGGTCTGGAACTGAAAACGGATGCAAAGGGTTCTTACTATGAATTCCCGGTATACTGGTCTGAAGACAGAGAAATCGACTGGAGCTTCGGCGGCGAATCCAGCGGCGCTTATGTCATGAACAACCAGGTATACTATAACGCAAAACAGGAAGATATTCATGCAACTGACGTGACGTATTATTCCGGCGGTATCCGCATCTACACAGACGGTCTGCCTCCGATTCAGGAAGATATGCCTACAAACTACGATATTGACGAAGTATGGGCAATCCCGGATTACTTTGTAGACGTTCCGGTAAATGTGACCTCCACGAAGACCGGTCTTCTCTCCAAGGGTATGCGCGGTGCAGTCCTGATTCCGGATGAGACCATGAAGGTTATCGGCATTATCGAAAATAACCCGCAGTTTGCATATATGGCTAACTGGGGTTCGTCCACTACATTCAACTTTGACCGTATCCTGAAGTATATTCAGGGCGAAAAGGTTTCTACTGACGAGTTTGGCAATGAACAGGATAATCGTCTGGCATTCTTTGCCTTGACACAGGAAGATTCAGCAGAAGATCCGTTAGGTGAGATCTTCACCATGTCCTTCCTGACAATGGATAAGGAAACCATCGAAGCTGCTGCAAAGGCTGCTGGTCTGTCTGTTCAGACTGGTGTCTGCGATTACAGCGGCAGTGATGAAGAAGTAGCCAAATTCCAGGGCAAAACGGTAGAGTATTACGAGTTCCCGCTCTCTTGGTCTGAACAGGCCATGGATATGGGTCACAGCGGAGACCAGACCGTATATCAGCCGAGATTCCAGTTCTTGGATAAGGATGAGATCGACATTTTCAACGATGAGGTCGGCACAAAGGGTGGTTCTATCCGCTTCATTCTGAATGAGGTAGAAGAGACCACCACCACTACCACAACGACGACTACCACTACAACCACAACTACCACTACCACCACAACCACAACTACCACTACCACAACTACCACTGAGGCAACGACAACCACCACTCATGCAACCACAACCACCACTGAGGCAACGACAACCACCACTGAGGCAACCACTACCACAACAGAGGCAACTACCACGACTACTGAAGCAACCACCACGACCGAAGAAACTACATCCACTACAACTACGACATCTACCACGACCGAAGAAACTACATCCACTACAACTACGACATCTACCACGACTGCGACTTCCACATCGCTGACGACAAGACCGAGCGGCGCAATCTTTACAACAAGACCGTCTGGTGTTGCCTACACGACCACGACGGCAACCAGCACCACTGAGGCAACGACTACAACCTCCAACGAACCGGCGACATTCCCCATCGGCACGACACACTTGTCTGCAGAATCCGTTGTGGCTGCAAACTTCTACTTCTCTGTCGATGATCGTGCTTTCGATCCGGCAGACCTGATCAAGGTATATGCCATCGACGATGAGGATCAGATGGTACAGGTTAAGAGTGAAAACATCGAGTTTGAATATGAATCACCGGCTGCACTGTTTGAGGCAACTGGCGAAGCATATGTGAAGCAAGAACTCACCGTTTACTATGTCGGAAAAGACGAGGAAACTGGTGAAGATGTCAAAATTGAACTGGATGTAAAACCGTTGGTATATGTCGGCGTCAAGGGTGATACCAAGCTGGATGGCGAGGTAGATGACTTTGATGCATGGGAAACCCTCATATACAACTCTCATATGTCCGCAGGCGATCACGATTATACGTTTACCGGCGGTAAGGATGAAAATCTGGAGAAGTTTGTATACTTCCTGTCTGACGTAGACACCGAGAGAAAGACTGGTAAGGATGACTACGATAATGATCTGAGAATCACAGGTCATATTGATGCTTTCTGGATCCTGAACGGCGCATCCGCGATCCACCAAGGCGAGAAAATTGACTGGGTTAAATTACTGCCTGTACTGACCAAGCTGGAAGGTTCTATCTGGTACAAGGGCTAATTTCAGCCGCATACAGCGAATCATAGTTGTATCAATAATTCCGTTGCGGAAGAGATTCCGCAGCGGAATTTTGTTTTTAAACCGTTTTGCCGCAGCGCACTTTATTTTATTCGGACTATTCGGCAAAATGGAGAAAATCCAGAAAAATACTTGCAAAATTGCACGGAATGGGGTATACTAAAGAAAGCACCGATTCAACCCTGCTTGACGGCTTGATGCACATCTTACTTGCATATTTCTCGTCATATCACATAAAGATTCCTTGACAGGCAACAGCCTGCCGGTGAAATTTTTATGGCGAAAAATCCGACTGCGCAATCTGCACAACAGATGGAATCCGTGCTTCCTTCCAAGAAGAGAATTTTGGCTTTCCGCTAAAGGAGGAAATTTTTTGGTACCCATACAACGAGCGTATGCATTGCTGCGGTCCGGTGCACTGGATCAGACGCTGCTGCCGCTTTGCGGTGCAGAGAAATTGGAAGCCTATCGCCAACGGATCATCGAAACGATTGACGGCTTTGCAGCGCAATTCGGCACAGACAGGCAAATCGCCATTTTCTCCGCACCCGGCAGAACAGAGCTGGGAGGCAATCATGTGGATCATCAGCGAGGACATGTACTGGCGGCAAGCATTGATCTGGATATTCTTGGCGTTGCATCACTTCGTGAGGATCGTATGATTCATGTGCAGTCTCAGGGGCATCCTCTGGACACGATCTCACTGGAGGAGTTGGAGCCTGATCTGGAACACGAGCCACATGCCGCAGAGCTGATCCGGGGTGTTGCGGCGAGATTCGGTCAGTTGGGCTATCCGCTGAAAACTGGCTTTGATACTTATACCACTTCAGCCGTACCGAAAGGCTCAGGACTTTCTTCTTCGGCAGCCTTTGAGGTGCTGATCGGCAATATTTGCAATACCTTCTTTGCAGACGGATATTTTTCTGCCATCCAGCTGGCTGAAATCGGGCAATATGCCGAAAATGTCTATTACCGCAAACCCTGCGGCCTGATGGATCAGATGGCATCTTCGATTGGCGGTGTTGTAGCAATTGACTTCTACGAAGAGGGAAATCCCCGGGTTGAGCCGGTGAATTTTGATTTCACTCAGGTGGAGTATGCCCTCTGTTTGGTCAACAGCGGCGGAAGCCACGCGGATCTGACAGACGAATACGCAGCAATCCCGACAGAAATGAAAGCCGTGGCAGCTTATTTCGGGAAAACGGTGTTGTCAGAGATCACTTTCCACGATGTTATGCAGCATATCCCGGAACTGCGGGAACACTGCGGTGATCGTGCGGTGCTGCGAGCGATACATTATTTTCATGAGGACAAACGGGCACAGGAGGAAGCGGACGCTCTGGCACGGGGCGATTTTGAGGCATTTCTGCGGCTGGTGCAGTATTCCGGACAGTCCTCCTATGACCTGCTGCAAAATGTATATGCAGTCTCTTCTCCCCAGGAACAGCCTTCTGCTGTTGCACTGGCAATAGGTTCGGCTGTGCTGGGCGGCAGAGGTGCGATCCGTGTACACGGCGGTGGCTTTGGCGGTATGATTCAGGCATTTGTGCCAAAAATTCTGCTGCCACAATTTTGTGAGGACATGGAAGCCGCATTTGGTGAAGGATGCTGTCATGTGCTCCGGATTCGTCCTGTAGGCGGTACAACCATATGGATATAAAGATCAGTTTTGCAAAGCGATTCACGGGCAGGTTTCTGCTTTTTGCCACTGTCATGCTTGCATCGGATCGAACAGAAAGGAACAGATGATATGGGTAAAATTCTGGTGACCGGCGGAACCGGTTTTATCGGAAGCCACACCTGTGTTGCGTTGGTGGAAGCTGGCTATCAGGTAGTGGTGATGGACAATCTCAGCAATTCTAAAATCGAATCCATGGCACGGATTGAGATGATAACCGGAAAACAACTGCGGTTCTATCACACAGACATGCGTCATGAGGACAAACTGCGACAGATCTTTCTGGACCATAAAATTGATGCGGTGATCCACTTTGCCGGCTTAAAAGCGGTGGGAGAATCTGTGGAAAAGCCTCTGGATTATTATGAAAACAACATTGGCGGAACCCTTTCTCTGATTCGAGTGATGCTGGAGTTCGGTTGTCATTGTATGGTGTTTTCTTCCAGTGCCACGGTTTATGGCTGTGAAAATCCCGTGCCTTATCGGGAAAACATGCCCACATCGGCGACCAATCCTTACGGTTATACCAAGGTGATGATTGAGCAGATCCTGCGGGATGTCTGCACAGCGAACCCCTCGTTCCGCGCAGTGGCACTGCGATATTTCAACCCCATCGGCGCACATGAGAGCGGTTTGTTGGGAGAAGATCCCAACGGTATTCCGAACAATCTGGTTCCCTATGTGGCACTGGTAGCAGCTGGAAAGCTGAAGCAGCTCAGCGTATTTGGCAATGATTATAACACACCAGATGGCACTGGAGTACGGGATTATATTCACGTGATGGATCTGGCTTATGGACATGTTTTAGCACTGAGTTATGGCGCAGAGCATACCGGATTTGAGGCGATCAATCTGGGGACAGGAAAGGGCAGCAGCGTGCTGGAAGTGGTGGCTGCTTATGAAAGGGCGAGCGGGAAAAAGATTCCCACACAGATCACGAAACGGCGTGCCGGTGATGTTGCAGTATCCTATGCGGATCCCCAGAAGGCAAAGGAGCTTCTCGGATGGGAGGCAGCTTTTGACCTGGAAAAAATGTGCCGTGACAGTTGGAACTTTATGCTGAGAAATCCAAATGGTATGTAATAGGTTTTTTGAGAGGCTGAATTTTGAAGAAGCGGGCATAGATACATGTGATCTTGTCTCTTGCATCTGAAAGGAGGAACATTTATGTCAGGCAGATTTGGAGATGCGATCGACAATTTTTTGATCGTTATGACGGCGGTTGCAATTGTACTGCTGCTGGTGGTGATGCTGGGTTCACGGCAGAGTCCATTCCGGCATGCGCTCCATAAAATCCTGGTACAGAATCCCAATGGGGACAAGCGTCAGCCGCTGGAGTTTAATCGGGAATATTATGTCACAGGAGAGAGAATCATGCGCAGACCAAACCGGGGTACGGCGCCGGCGCGTTCAGCAATTGCTGTGTTGGTGCAGAAGGTGGATGAACGCCGGCGGACAACGGATCCCAATGGTGTGATGAAGCTGTATAATGAGTATTATGAGTTGATTTTTAAGACCAGAAAGGGCGATATTATTCATATTGTTACCAGTAAGCAGGCATATCTGGATATGCCGTTTCATCAGCAGGGGCAGTTGACGTTTCAAGGAGATCAGCTGATCCGATTTCAGTATCCTGGCGGGGAAGTGACGGAGTCCCAGCCCGAGCGAAGCAGCGGAAAGTCAGCATGGCGCTGAGCGAAAGAGAAACAGAACAGGTTTGTCGTGTCATAGCGGCAAATCTGTTTTTTGTTAAGGCAACACCGTACAAAGCCGTCAGTCGTTCTTTGTGCGGTGTTGCCTTAACACTACTGCGGCATAAAGACATTCTCCAGTGACAAAGACCGGAAAAGGCACGTTCTGTCTGGTAAAATAGTTGACAACTTCTTCGTATTGTGATAAAATATATGTATCAATTGACGACCTTGAACCTTTTTAAGGAGGAATTTCCAATGAAAACATGTGCAGTCAAAAAATGTCTCGCCGCAGTTCTCAGCGCAGTCATGCTTACCGGTACGGCTTCCGTTATGAGCATCTCTACAACCGGCGCAGAAACTACCGGTACTATCATCTATTCCAACGATTTTGAATCTGGTGATGTCAGCGCATTCACCGGACGTGGCGGCGTGGAATCCATCCAGGTTTCCACCCAATATGCTGTCAGCGGCAGTTCTTGTATGTATGTGACCGACAGAGAGAAGAATTGGAACGGTCCTCAGTTCCTGCTGGATGATCTCCTGGAAGTCGGCGTTCAGTACACTGTCAGCGCCAACGTCCGTGCCGCATGGTATAATAATATCAACCTTAGCATGGAATATACCGACGAAAGCGGTGAGCGTCACTACACCAATCTGGCAGCAGTAAACAACCAGGGCGATGGCTGGAGCGAATTTGATGCCATTAAATTCAGCATTCCCGAAGGCGTAACAAAGTCCTACCTCTATTTTGAATGTAATGACCAATCCGATCTGTATATTGATGATTTCACCATCTGCACAGCACCGGTTTATGAGATCCAACAGGATATCCCGTCACTCAAAGACGTATATGCCAACTACTTCAAAATTGGTGCAGCAGCTACCACAGATGAGATCGCTCCGAAATCGGCAAAAGATCTGATCCTGAAGCACTGCAATAGTCTGACTCTGGGTAACGAATTGAAGCCCGATGCCATCCTGGACAAAAACGCCTGTCTGGAAATGGCAGCTTCCGGTGATGACACCAATCCTCAGGTAAATATTGCCAGTGCCAGACCCTTGTTAAATTTCTGCCGGGACAATGGGCTTTCCGTTCGTGGTCATGTGCTGGTATGGCACAGCCAGACACCGGATTGGTTTTTCCGTGAGAATTACGACGAAAACGGCGCTTGGGTCACCAAAGATGTCATGCTCAAGCGTATGGAGAATTATATCAAGAACGTCTTTGCAGCTGTGATCTCTGAATATCCTACCGTGGATTTCTATGCGTGGGACGTTGTGAACGAATGCTGGCTGGATGACGGCAGCTACCGCAACGGCGGTACGCAGGCAGACAACGCCAACAATTCCGGTTGGGTCAAGGTGTTCGGGGATAACTCCTTCATTGAGTCTGCTTTTGCGTATGCCAGAAAGTATGCGCCCGAGGGATGCAAGTTGTATTACAATGATTTCAATGAATATATGCCTGGCAAGACACAGGCAATCTACGACATGGCAATGGATCTGAAGGAAAAGGGTTTGATTGACGGTATCGGGTTGCAGTCTCACCTGGATGTAGGATTCCCTACAGCTTCTGCCTATAAGAAGGCACTGGAGAAGTTTGTTTCCACCGGTCTGGACGTGCAGATTACGGAACTGGATATCACCACCTCTGATATCTCAGAGGCTGGCTTTGAAAAGCAGGCGCAGTTGTACAGCGATATTCTGGATGCCTGCGTGGAATATGCCGACAGCATTTCTGCGGTGGTATTCTGGGGAACCACAGATGACAAGAGTTGGAGAAGCAGTCGTTATCCGCTGCTGTTCAACGAGGATTTTACAGCAAAACCGGCATATTATGCCATTATTGACAACATGCCGGACACACCCCCTGTGACATCCACAGTCACAGAGCAGACGACGGAAGCAACCACCACCACTTCTACCACAGAAGTACCTTCTGTGAAGAATTTGATTCCGGGTGATGTAAATGAGGACGGCAAGGTCAACGGTCTTGACTTGGCGCTGCTGCGGCAGGCGGTACTGACAAACCAGGCGTTTGTGATGCCGGCAGCGGAGGATACCAATGGCGATGGAAATGTCAATGCTGCCGATATTGTCCAGTTGACCCGATTCCTGCTGGGAAGGGACGTGGAACTGAAAAGCTGGCTGCCAGCGCCGACGAATTGAGCAGAAGTGTCAAAATATAGTTATGGATGGAGGGATGCGATAAGAGAGAATGTCATATAGGATGGTGTTAACAATATTATGAAAGGGAGGTATGCTCTATGAAAAAATTATTGAAGAAATGGACTGCTGCTTTTCTGACAATTCTGATGTTGTTCTCTGCGACAGGTGTATGTACAGTTTCAGCAGAAGAAAAATACCCCTATCGCAATTATACCTTCGACCAGTTTTATGCCATGTCAGACGAGGAACTGAAGGATATTTTTCGTGAATGCGGAGTAGATGCGGAAATGGACGGATTCATAACGATTTATTTTTATCAGGAAGAAAAAGTTCCTCATGAAGCTCTGAGTTTTGGCACTCTGTTAGACGAGGAAGTGACTTCTTTTTGTGATGCAGTCGGGATTCCTGCGCAGTATGTTCAAAGGATTAGGTATAAATACTTAGAGGAAAAGTCTGAATGGGAGGACAAATCTTATCATTGTTACTACGATTCTGATTTGCAGGAATTAAGAGAACCCATCAAGCTTCATTGGGAATATACGATAGTATTACGGGATGAATACCAGACACAGACATTCAATGCAGAAAATCAGAAGACCATAAAAATTCTGATGACGATGCTGTATCTGAATCCGAATATCTGTGTCAATAGATTTGCAAATCAACTTTGTGGTCCCATTAGTGTTTACGGTGACGTCTGTGCAGACGGCGTAGTTGATCTGAGAGATGCGGTATTTCTGTCAAAATATATGGTAGGCAGTGTCGAGATAAACACGAATCCGATATTTGCCGACCTGAACAGTGACGGCAGTGTGAACGAAAAAGATTTGCTTCTGATTCTTCAATTTCTGGTGGGACTGATTGACACGTTGCCTTATTCGGAATCTTAATATTTTTCCATCCTAAAAACAAATCCCTGCACTTCCAAACCAGGAAGTACAGGGGTTTTTGCATTTGTTCCATTTATCCTTTACAACTTTTCCCTTGAATTTTCAGCAGATTTTCACTTGAAATCATATGAAAAATATGGTATAATAAATGCAAAGCATTTATCATATTTATTTGAATGTCCTTGCAGATCCGCAAATCTACGATTTGCTCCCTGCATATCGGACAATCATATCAAAAATCTTCGATTTTGTGATATGATAGATGCAAAGCATTTCACCCCCCTCTGAAATCGCCTATTTCAATCGCACACATATTTCACCCAATTGGAAAGGACAAGTCATGAGTAAACAAACCAAACAGACGGATCATCCCACTGGAAAGCCGGCCCATAAAGGCGGCAGTCATGCAGTCAAGCGGCATATCCGTTTTGATCGTGTTGCTGTGGTAGCGATTCCGCTTCTGTTAATTCTGATTCTGATTACAGCACTTTGTATGCGCAGCTTACAGAAAAGCGGCAAATTGCATCTGAACCGGCGTGATGATTCCAGTACAGTTGCTGTCACCACGGTTCCCATTCAGACAGATGCTCCCACAGAACCTACAACTACCGCACCGCCGGTGGCAACCAGTACAGAACCAACGACTGAAAATCAACCAGAGAAGCAGGAGGAAAAAGAGATCACGCTTTCGTCTAATGCGATCTCTAAGGGGCATCTGATCCTGGTCAACAAGGAACACGAATATCGCTTTCCAGCCGGCGATCCGGAGCTGAAGTATATCCATGAGGAACGCAACAGTTCCTACTCTGTCAGCGATCTGGATGTGCAGTTGGAAGCCGAAACGCTGGAGCATCTCAACCAGATGATGATGGATTATGCAGAAGAAACTGGTTTTGACGGGATGGAAGTGTTCAGCGGCTATCGAACCAGAGCTGACCAGAATGACCGCTACGAAAACGGTACCAGTGATTTCAAGGGCGGCTATTCCGATTATCATACCGGACGTTCCTTTAATCTGAAAATCAAGTTCGGCGACGGCACTTCAGACTATTACAATGCAGAAAAATATCCGGCGTATAGCTGGATCTCAGAACATGCCGCAGAATATGGGTTTGTGGTGCGTTATCCAGAGGGCAAGGACAATCTCACCGGTGATGACAGCCGTACCTATACCTTCCGGTATGTGGGCATTCCTCATGCAGTCTATATGACAGAGCATGATTTGTGTCTGGAGGAGTATCTGACTGAACTGCAAAATTATACGCAGGACAAGCCTTTGACTGTGGAAACTGCGGATGGCAGCTATGCAGTGTATTACGCAGCTTTGGATGGAAACAGCGCACATGTGACAGTTTCCGGCGATGATTACACCGTATCCGGCGATAATGCAGACGGATTTGTGATCACGGTTCCCTTGGAATAATTTGATGAAAAAGTAAGAATTTGTTCTCATAGAAAGACGTGTATGCGTGTTTCTTGGAGAACAAGTTTGCAAACAACGGCAGGAAGTGGTTTTTCTTGCCGTTGTTTTGTTTGGAATATCTAAACCTACTCCTCAGAAATCCGCCTTCAGATTTTAACGCTTGGGAAAGATACGGGATTTCAGCTTTGTCCGATACAGCACCGGAAAACTTGCCATAATGGTATCATAACTGATAAACATTACATTGGCAATTCCCAGTATGACCCATCCGCCATATTTTCCATAATCTCCCAAAGATTCCAAAAGCTCGTCTGCGCCGAAGAGGTAGACAGTGATCCAGAAAAAGGATAATACAGCGGCGTTGAAAACACCCATGCACAGTAAAAATGCAATGGGTTTCCAAGGAATCTTGTGAATCAGCGGGCGAAGCAGGGGATAATGTCCGAAAAATAAAAGGAATACGATAGCAGCGTCTTTGTTGGGTGTAATAAACATAGAAAGCAGTCCCACGGAAATATATGTGATCAATCCCCAATAAGGACTGGTTTCGATCGCCATAATGGCAATCAAAGCGCTGGATGCCATGGGAAGCAGCAAATAGAACATGGGGAACACGCCGGTCAAGAACATACACAACATACAAAGAGAAGAAACAATGCCGCCTAATGCAATGCGATAGCTGATGGATTGCGTGGAATTTTCTTTTTTCATCAAAACCACCTCTGAGTCAGGTTCTTTCTTCTATTGTATCAGAAAAAAGGGCAAACGTCAACTGTTTTGAAAAAAACGATTTGTCGTTTGTCTTGCCTGACAAAATTTTCTCAATCCATATTTTGGAAAGCGGGATAAATGGATGGAAGGCATAAAAAAACAGCGGACATGATTGCCGCTGTCTTTCACAGTTTTATCTCACAGCCTGATACGCTTAATCCAGAAGAAGGTTGCTTCTCCCGAAATCAATATCCGAGTCTATAATTTCTCCGGTAAAGGCATCGATCTCATAGTCGTATTCATCAGCCCCGTAATAAAACTCGATTTCATATTTCATGATGCCGTCGTCACGATCCAGTTCGGATTTTGTAAATGTGACATCGGATTCCGGCAATCCTGCATCGGCAAGAGCTGCCGCCTTAGCTTCTTCCGGCGATATGGCATCCGGAACCTGCGTACCTGCCTGTGTTTCGGGATTCTTTGTTGTCTGAGATGGCTTGTCCGTTTCCTGCTGCGCTTGTGTGGAAGGCTGAGTTGTACGACCGGAAAGGAAATCGCCGCCGTCTATATCTCTTGCCATAATATCCCCGTTATTTCCTTGAATATGGTATTCATATTCTGCTCCGTCAGAATAGAAGCTCACATCATACTGAAAACGACCATCATCAAATTCTAAATCAGCTCGCAAAGCAGATACATTTGATTCGTTGAGTCCTGCATCAATGAGAGCAATTTTCTTTGCTTCTTCTTTGCCAATGAGCGAAGATAATACAATACCCACTGTCACAGCAGTAAGGATACACACTGCAATGATGATGCACACCGCAATGATGATGCCTTTTTTCTTTTTCCCGTTGTTCATATCAGCATCTCCTTTATGGATCATTTGCAACTATAGTATAATATAGAAATATGAAAAATTCATCATATACAATATAAATTTTTGTTTATTATTGTATGAATATGGATTGTGTCTGTCCAGCAGAGTTCTCACAATAGCCAAAGAAACCTGAGGCTCTGAAGCGGAAGTCATCATGCACAAATAGCCCTGATTTGGTTTGTGCAGTTTCCTGAAATTTCCAGTTTTTATTGCAAATGAAACAAAAACATGCTATTATTATGATAAGGTTGTATGAGAAGTAAAAGCAACTATCATTCTACATAGAAGCAACTGTTTCTGGAAGAATACATTCAAATATTCGCTGCTGATTTCAGAACTTGTTTTCACAGGATATTGCACCTGTCTTTTCGGCAAATTTTGCCGATTGCTGCGTGGAAAAAGCGCACCATACGGCAAGGTTGCTTTCGCTTTTTCGCCTTGCCTTCGTGCGAAAATCCATGCACAAATCCGATGAGAACAAGTTCTTATATGAGATCAGCCTGACACGAAAGGAAGATTAAATTATGAAGAAATTCAAAAAAGTTATGATAGCTGCTTTAGCAGCTATGACAATGGCAACTGGTGCAATGGGAATCACTGCGAGTGCGGAACCTGGTACAGTAACAATTAATTCATCAAGTTGTACATTAACCAACACATCAGGAATGGCCCGCTATGGCAATGTTTCATTTCGAGTATTTAACAGAACTACAGGCAATCGGGTGAATTCCGCTTCAAATGGAAAAATATTGTCAAATTATGCTTCTGTAACTGCTACCATAAGCGGCTATTCTGCTGTAGATTATCGTTTTGAGGGTTCGGGTACTTTGTTCAATGGCACAAATATTCAGTCAGGTCGTTATTGGAACGGTCAAGCTATATATTGAACCATGACAAACAATTTGACCTATTGATTTACGCACATATACTGCTTAGAATCAAATGATCCATAAATAATTTTTACTTCTTTTAAACATACAACCGTTTTGATGAAACCTTCTCGGGAAATGGAGAGTTGCTGCATAACGAAGGATTTTTGGGGTCCAGCACAGTCAGATTTTCGCAGGAATACTTTGTGTATGGCAAGGAAATCTGACAAGCTTGATACAAAAAGGATAAGTTATGCAGCGTCCCGGGAATGTCCGAAAAAGTTCTCATATTCGTAACTTATCAACTATTTTAATTTCAAAAGGTGGTTTTGGATGAAACATGTACGACATAATCTTCGCAGCTTTATGCGAAATGAAAAAATCATATTTCTTATCATGATTATCTGTATTCTTTCTTCAGCTTTGATTTTAAATTTTTCGTATGGTTTGTATTGTAATTTTGATACCGAAAAAAAAGAAGCAAATGCAGACCTGAAAGAGATAACAGCGTTCATCAATAAAGACGCTGCACCAACACATAAGCAAGTACAGGAATATATCGAATCACTTAGTGAAGACATAAGACAAGATATGTTTGTGTTTATTGCAGGCAAGCTTGAAGAATATGATGTCGATACTTATGATACACTGGATTCTCGTTTTACTTATAGAAACGGAAAATATGAAATTCCAGAAATTTTTCGCAGCAATATGGAAAAAGAAATGTATTCAGGACGTATGATTACAAATGAAGAAGAAAATGATGGTGCAAATGTAGCTATAGTAGGAAATATTGGAATGGGGTGGGACAAATATACATTAAAACTTGCCGACGGAAAAAACGGTATCATATTGTTTGGAAAACATTATGAAGTTGTTGGTGAAAATAAAATTACTGCAACACCAGTAATTCCGTTTTTGTCTATTCCGGACGATTTTATTTATGATGACATTATGTCGTTTTGCTTCGATCATGTAATTGACAAGCCGGCTTATGAAGAACTCAAAGAAAAAGCAGAACAATATATGCCTAATGCTCTGAATTTTCCGGATCTAAAGCTTCCAGATGCAGACAGCATTACACTTTATAATAATATTATACTTATCTCTTTACTGATTGCGGTGCTTTCTGTTTTAAACTTTGCCATGCTTTATCATTTTATTCTTGAAAAGCGCAGCAGGAATCTTGCCATTATGAGACTTTGCGGTTGTACAAAACGTAAAGCAGTTTTCATCTATTTAGAGGAATGTATTATAGTAAGCATTCCGGTTTATTTCATTGGGACGCTTGGATATATCTGGCTGCTTCATCATGTGTTTGATCAGCTATTTACCTATATGGTTCAATCTTACCATATAGGGGTATATTTCGCCATTTTTGCCATTTATTTTGTGATCATGATTTTGATTATGAGCATTATGATTGCAGGTCATATAAAAGGTTCTATTGTTCAGGAATGGGAGGAGGGACAGGTATGATTCTGATAAAAACAGCGTGGAATGCATTGAAGAAAAATTTATTGATGAATCTGTTTACATTGCTTCAAATGATTGCTGTTCTTTGTATTACTGCGGTGATGATTTCCTCTTTATGTATTCGATATCAGTACTACGCACCATTTAAGGACTATTTTTCTTCCAATGGAATTTTCATGAAATACATTGACTTTGCCAATAGACAACCTGAAGTGCTATCCTTAATAGATATGATGAACAATGAAGATTTTTTATCTGAATTTGAAGATTCTGAAAGTATGATCGCTTGTCATAATGCAATGATGTATACAACAAAAGAGGATCAATTGATTTCAACAATTAGTTATGATGATGAAATCATCCATCGTTTTTCTCCGGAATTACAAGAAGGAAGATGGTTGAATATAACCTCAAATCCAACAGAAGTTGAAGTTGTCGTGTCTGAAAATGATTATGGATGGGAAGTGGGAGATACCATTGAGATTACCGCTTTAAATTTTCCAACTGGTATTCCTTTTGATGCCAAAATTGTCGGAAAATTAAAAAATAGTACCAAAATAGTAGGCGGTCAATGGAGGGATAGAGGCACTGTTGATTTTAATGACTTCTATTATCCTTTTGACTTTGAAATAGAGCAGATTCCGATCCTTTTATTTTCCTATTCTTCTTTAAAGAACTTGAATACCGGAATAGCAAGAGATGCACAATTTGACGTACCTCAATCCGTTATGTATAGTGCGATTTTAACTTTTTCGGATGATACATCTGAAGAAGAAATTGAACAGGCACAACAACAACTTTCTTCCTACGGTAATGTCGTATCATTCCCTTTAACAGAATTGAAAGAAAACAGTATTCGTTATCTGTATGAGCAGGTGAAAAATCTTTTGCCGATTATTGTGGTATTATTTGTTTTGGTTTCTGTAAGCAGCATCAGCAGTTCTGCTTTGTCAACCCGAAGAAGACTTAAGGATTATGCGGTCTACTACATAAATGGCCTGCAATGGAAACAATGTACATGCATCAATTTTATACAGTCTGGATTGATATCGATTCTTGCTGTTCTTGCCGCCTTTGGAATTCTTTTTAGTATTCAATTCACAACATTTCGGGATGATTTGAAAATTATATGGAATCCATATTTATTTGCATCTATGGCTGCGTTAGTTGTGCTGTATCTTATCATTTCTATGATAATGCCCATGATTATTATTGGAAAAAATACGCCAAAACAAATTTTAACAAAGTAAGGAGAGGTCATAATATGATTCAGTTGAATAACATTTCTAAAATATACAACAAAGGCAAAGCAAATGCATTTCAGGCACTTTATGATGTAAATCTTACCATTGAAGACGGAGAACTTGTTGCAATTATTGGAACTTCCGGCGCAGGTAAATCCACTCTTTTGCATATACTTGCCTGCATTGACAGCTATGAAAGCGGCGAATATCACATTGATAATGTACTGGTAAAAAATACATCGGAGAAAACGCTTGCTAAAATTCGTAACGAAAAAATCGGCATGGTTATGCAAGATTATGCTTTGATTGATGATTTTACAGCAATTCAAAATGTTATGCTGCCTTTGGACTTTGCCAAAAAGCCATCTCGTCAGAAAAAGGAATTATCTTTACAAGCCCTTGAGGTAGTAGGTATGAAACAATATGCACATAAATCAGTCAATCAGCTTTCTGGTGGACAAAAACAACGTATTGCAATTGCAAGAGCTATTGTCAATCAGCCATCCATGATTTTAGCAGATGAACCGACAGGAGCGCTTGACAGTAAAACTTCTGCGGAAATTATGGATTTATTTCATGAATTACATTTGCAGGGAAGAACAATTGTGATCGTTACGCACGATACAAATATTGCAGCACAGTGTGAGCGAACGATTCGAATCGAAGATGGGAGAATTGTGAGTTAAATGATGATCGTGTTTATGTTAGAACTTGTTCTCATTTGTATCATACCCAAAAAGCCGCTTGCCGAGGTATTGGTCATGCTCGGCATCACGCAGGAAAAGTATGACCAGAGCCTTGCCCTGCTGAACCAATAAGTCTCAATAAACAAACACAAGCCCATGAAGATCATGCTTCATGGGCTTTTCTATGTCGTGACGGAAAAATTCCGTTATTCACGTCTGTTATGACTTACGCTTTATCCCGTAAAACGGCATAACATTTCAAATATCTGAACTTCAACATCCTGCATTACTTTGCAGAGCTTTTTTGTTAATATGTACCCGAAAATAGGCAATATCTCTGGTGGTTTTACATCTTTCTATTTACTTTGAAATTGAGTAGGATAGTATACTGATACCCTGAAATATGGCTATATAAATGAAAAATCGAATTGCTCTATAAGGGAGCAATTCGAGGAGTTCTCAAAATTTTCAGTTTTACGAAATTTTACCAAGTCGCCCATATATTTTATCATACCACTCATTCATAATTCTATCACAGATTCCTGCCAATGTCAAGTGGAAATTTACATCTTATTATCAAATAATATTAACGAAT
>CANQWA010000013.1 GCA_947627445.1 uncultured Ruminococcus sp. | reverse complement strand
TAACACCGGGTAATGTACATGACAGTGTGGCGTTCTTTGATTTTTATGATCGCCTGACAGAACATTTTCCACAAATAACGGTCGTAGTCGCTGATGCAGGGTATAAAATACCGGCAATTGCCAAAGAAATCATAGACAGCGGAAGAATTCCATCCATGCCCTACAAGAGACCAATGAGTAAAGATGGCTATTTTAAGCCATATGAGTATGTTTATGATGCCTATTATGACTGCGTAATCTGCCCTGAAAATCATGTTCTGAAGTTTTCCACAACCAATCGTGAAGGTTACAAAGAATTCAAAAGCGATCCATGTGTATGTGAAATATGTCCAAGCCGAAGCAAATGCACCAATAGCAAAAACCATCAGAAAATCGTCACAAAACATATCTGGATGGATTACATGGAGCTTGTGGAGGATTATCGGCATACACCTGGAATCCGATCACTTTATGAAAAACGAAAAGAAACAATTGAGCGTTGTTTCGCCGATGCGAAAGAAAAGCATGGTATGCGTTACACGCTCTTTCGTGGCTTGGCTCAGGTTTCCAAATGGGTCAGGCTTAAATTTGCTGCCATGAATCTCAAAAAGTTCGCCCTCCATGCTGCTTGATGGAGGGCTTTTACTTGCTTTTTCGATATTTATTCCGTTTTTTGAGTCCGTATTTCGTTTCAACTATGCTGAATTGAGGGCTTTTTTGACAGGCTGGAATCCCCGTAAGAAATTCTTACGGGGATTCCAGCCTGACAGGAAGTATTTTATTCATTCAGAAGTTCACGCTTCATCAGGCAGAGATCAAATACATCAAGTTTGTTATCTTTGCAAAAATCAGAAGCTTTCCAGTTAGCGAGTTTTGTATCCGGTACAGCTAAAAGCCATTTCTGAAACAGTACTGCATCGGCAACAGTGAATTGTCCATCTGCATTCACATCACCCATAAGTATGTTTGCGGATTCATCAGTTTCTGCAAATGTCCATGACTGCATTGAAATTCCTTTATCAGAGTACACGAAATACAAATCGTGTGTACCTCCGATATTGCTGATTGGCTGACCGAATACGTTTGTAAAATCATTAGGGGAATCAAATGCAATGCTTGTCAGAATATCACCTGTCGGTTCATCAAGATGCACTTCAATACTGCCTGTTCCTTTCACCTTTGCCACAAAAGAAAGCGGATTTTCCACAAGTGGAGCATCGTCAGCGTTTTTCATATTTTCTGCTGCGAAAAATTCAATGGCATCATCAGCCTTGATATACTTTAAGACTGCGTAATCATCGGTGTAAACAGATTCACCATCTGAAAAGCCGTTCCAGATGTTACGCAAACCGTCAGCCCATTCACGAGTGTTTGTCAGTTCGGAGGAAACAGCAATATTGTACTTTCCATTGAGAACAATTGAATCAACTTCAAGTGTTATAGGTGTTTCATTTTCTGCCGTAAAACCGCCGACGATCTGAAAGCCTTTTGCATTGTTCATATCAAGCGTAACCGTGTATTTTCCCTTTCCTGTGACTTCGACAGAGCCTTCGCTCTTAGTACCGTTTTGTGCCGTGGCGTACATTGTTATTGTTGTCGGGGAATCAAGGCTTGTAACGGTGATATTGTACTGAATAGTATCAATGTTTGTCTGCACAAGTTCAGCAGAGGAAGACGGTTCAGAAGATTGCGATTCGGTAAACTGCACATCACGGACAGCCGTCCACGAACCTGTTTGTTTTGCAATGACAATTGGTGCATACGGGTCAGTTACGTCATAATCAATCTGTGCTGTACCTGCAAGCTCGGCAGCGGAATGTGTTTCATAAGGGCTAAACACTCCATTCTGTTCAGCTCCTTTTTTCGTACCGCCTGTGTCCTCAATTACAACATTTTCTTCATCGACAGAAATCTCGTCAACACCCATACTTCTGTAAGAGCCTGTGATACCCATACCGTGTTTGAGCATAAGCGTATGATAGAACATATACCACTTGCTCTTGAATTTCTGCATATGTGTATGATTATTTGAGTAATCAAAACCAACTTCGCCGGGCTGTTTGAAACATTCACCCATCATCTTCCAGCTATCCGGGTCAAGCGGTGTTTTTGTTGTCATATAAACCATTCCGCAACCGCCGGGAGCAGGACATTCAAAATCCCATTGTTCACTGTGGTCGTTCCAATCGCTGCAATATGTGTAGACATAAGTGCCATTGATGTAATTTAATTCACTTGCTTCAAATGAATAGGGAGCAGGTATCTTTTCAAAATCACTTGCAAATGATAACATATCATCGCCTAACTTCACAATACGGACGGAGTTAGGCATATAGTCTGTACCGTCAGAAGCCTTTCCCGCACCAAACGAAAGCCAGCCGACTCCGTTATCATCAATAACTGCACCCGGGTCAAACGGATTCGGGCAATCACTTAACCCCGGTGTATCTCCGGTTACAAGGCAATGTCCAAGTGGGTCTGTCCAGCCTGTTACAGGGTCAGTTGATGTAATAACACCCGTACCAACACCGCTGTTTGAGAAGTACAGGTAAAAATGTGTTTTTCCGTCTGCTTCCTCTCGTGACACAATAGAAGGTGCCCATGATGCCGTTATCCACGGTGCTATTTCGCCCACATTTATTTCACCGTGATATGTCCAGTTTACCATATCATCAGTGGAAAAGACCAGCAGGGATTTTATTTTTTCATAGGTATTGTCTACATCAGGACCAGCTTCCTCAAACTGTTGATGGTCGTTTGTTCCGTAAACATAAAGTCTGCCATTATACTCAACTGCTGTTGGGTCGGCACAATAAAAGTCAGGAGAAATAGGATTGTTAAAACGTGTATCTTTGTAGTTTTCAGTGCTTATGCTGTCGGCACTGATCTTGATGCCGTTATCCAGTGTTTCTACTGCATCCGCATAGCTGAGCTGCTCTGTAGCAGATACCGGAAAAGGCAACGCCGAAAGCAACATTGTTGCTGACATAACCAATGTAATCACCCTTGTTTTGATTGCTTTTTTCATAAATCTGACCTCCTGAAAAAATCTAAAATTAGTGCGAGACCTCTGCAAGCAATTTGCAGAGGATCTCTGATTTGTCCCCTTTAATAATATGGAATTACCCTGAATTTTTCAGAGCAATTTTGCCGTCACTTCATCCTTTATTTTATTGTATTAAATTTTGCTGAAAATGTCAATAGTTTTCAATAAGTTTTTCATAAAATTTTATCTCAATCTGACCGCTTCAGCGGATAGGGGTTTCAGGGGAATTTTCCCCTGACAAGCAGGTGTATTTTGTCCACTTCTCCGAAAAGTGGCACAAAATACCGTGCTTGCAATATGAGTTTGTCCATTTTTGGGGTTTCTTGACGTATCCGCATTTCAGTGGATTTTTTTGCTTTTGTAGCTTTTGAAAATGTCCCTCTACTATACAACCGATGAATTTCGGTTTTTGTCAAAGAAATTCACCAGAATTTACAATTTGTTCACAACAATTCTACCCATTGCACAAGTCGGATAACGCTTTTTTGTCTATTGTGCTGTAATGAAAAAATTCCCCGTAAAAATTTTTCAGTTCCTGCAATGTTGTCGTAATATACAAAAATATCTGTTGTAATTTGTGCATAAGGTAGAATTTTCGATTTTTCAGCAGGAAATTTCAGAAAATCTTTGACAAAAATGCAAAATCCTCGGTTGATATATAGAGGGGTATTTTTACTTGCTCGTTTTTGAAAATTTCTAAACTGATTTAAGGAGGTGCGATTTTTGAAATATTTGAAAATCAGTAAGGAGGTGAAGATATGCAGGACTTTGAAAAGGCTCTTGAAAAATTTCTGAAAAAGCGTGATTTGGTGCTGAAACGTATGGAAGATGATAAGGCTGAAATTGAAAAACTCAACTCACAAATCACTCAGTTACAGCTTGCCAAAATCAAGGCATTGCTCGGCTGTGATGAAAGCGGTCTGTTTGAAATTATCAGCAAGCACCCAGAGCAACTTGAAAAGCTGAAAAAGAATGTCCCTGTGGACGATGCCGAAACGCCCGGACAGACTTCTTTCTTTGAAAGTAAACGCAATCCATATGAGGATTGAATTTCGACAATGAATATTGTTGTGCAGGAGTAACGCCCTGCAACAAAAAGCCCGTGCGTGTAGAGATAGATAATCGCAGGCGGAAAGGAGAAAATTGACAACAAACGATGCTGCTCTTGCTGAACTGAACGAGCGATATAAAGAAAAGCCCGTGAGTGAAGCAATCTATGAAATTGACGGTCAGAAGCCTACGTATATACGCAAGCTCATAATCGATCTTAAATATGGTTTATTTTAAATACCAAACTGCAAAAAAGGCAGCCATAATAAATTACGGCTGCCTCATAGAAATACGGCAAATAGGTCACGTCAAGCTTTACTTGCCTTATCTAAAATATTCGATTTAAAACGTCATTTCCGTTAAAGAAATATCTGTCAGGGACGGCGTTCCTGTTTTTTCTCCATTGAACTCCATTGTAATGCTGGTGTTTGCAGGAATTGGAATGTTTCCATTATATGTTCCTGTGATCTTATAATGATTATCAGTATTTTCAAGAATCACGAACTGACTCGTACCCGAAATGTCAAAATTTTCAGTAATAAAGCTCAATTCCCATGCCATAATAGGTTCGTCAGTTGTGTTGGTTATCGTGATTGCACCTATGAATCCAGATCCCCATTCAGACAATACGTCTATATCAACTGAGTATCCTTCTTGTTTTGCTTTTCGGAAAGTACACAGCTTCATGACCGGAACTTCTCCGTCTGCATTTGTTAATGTATATCCAAGAGTTACAGAATCTCCGGGAGCAATGTCGGAATTATACATGGCGTTTCTTATAATATTTTCGCCATGCAGCATACCGTTCCATACATTTGTAACCGTTCCGTGGAAATTATCGCACTGCAAAGCCCAGTTACGAAGTGGTTCATTTCCGGTATTCGTAATGGTAACCAGTATATTCTGACCATTTCCCCAATCGCTGGCTACTTTGTAATCAACAGTATAATTTTCTGTATGATTTTCCTTTGATTTTTCTGCTGTTGCCACTGCAAACGAACTTCTATACGATACGTTTGACATGATACTGAAGTTCCAATTTCCATTATCTGACGTCATCGGCGCTGAAACACTCAAACCTCTTTTTCCCATACTGTAAACTTGCATTTCACTGTCTGTCGTTTCAATGTCGCCGGTTACAAATTCTCCGTTTTCAAAGTTTGTATAGGTGCTTCCGTCAGGAGCTGTCAGCTTTATGGAAACATCGCCGGATTCATTTGTTAAAATTGCAAAATCACTTGTCGTATCGATATTATTTAATGAGTAAGAAACAGATTCCTCTGCCGGGTCAAGGGCTGCTGTCACAGACATGACGTTCTCATATCCGTTATCTTTGCTCCACTCACTGATTGCGTTAATATCTTTATTATGATTAATCGTGAGAACCAGATCGTTCATAAACTCATTCATTTGCTGAGAACTGTTTGTGCTTTGGTGAAACGAGATACAGAATACCTTGCCGCCGTTATCGCCGTAAGGGAATGAGAAAGCCAATGGATACGACTTACTGAGCGCTCCTGTAACCTTACCTTCGACATATATGGTAACATCATCCTGAAGTTCGGAAGTTACTAAACGCCAGCTTGCTTTCTCAAATTCTATCGGAATATTATTTACGCCAATTGAAGTACGTAAACCTTTATCTGCAATATTGCCTGTAACACTTTGCGGACCCATAACTGCATGAGAAATGTTTCTTTCCGGAAAAGCTTCTTCTATAGAATCAAGTACCCAGTCGGAAGCATAAACTGTTCCGCCTTGTTCAACAAATTCTCTTATAACTCCTCCATCTATGTTTACATTTGAAGAACAGTTTATAAATAATACATCATAGTTTCCATCAATAAGCGTCTGCAGATCAACATTGTTCGGAACTGTATCCCAATGGATATTTCCTACATTTATGCCGTCAAGCACAGAGCCTATATCGTCAAATCCCGAAGAGGTGACAGCCGCATTGATTGGGAACTTTGAATCCATATTTGAGGCAAGATATTCCTGTAAATTTGACAGCTTATCATCTCTGTACACAGCGTTAAAAAGAATTTTAGAATCTTTAACATCATTAACTCCATCATAATTTAAATCGCCCATTGACAGCGAAATTGGTTTATAACTGTCGCCCGTTTCAATATCGCCAAAGTCAACTATAGTATTGGAAAGATTATCTGTAATTTTAAACGATGCGCTGTTATGATTGCCATTTAATCTGACAAACCAATTATATCCGGAAATGTAGTCACTAATCGGCTCGGCAAGTTCATCGTAATCAAATACTAATGTGCCTTTATGCGAAATTTCGTTGCTGCTATTACCAACCGATTTAAATTTTTGTGCCGTATTTGAAATTGACGTTGATGTTGAAGTATTTCTGCCTGCATATACTCTAAGACTATTACGATCATCTGTATTTATTGTTAATTGCCCAACATATTCTACTTCCTTCTCACCAACTTCCATCCAGTATAGGGTATTTTTATTGGTAAAACTATATTCAAAAATTGGTCTGCGATCTTCTTTTGTCGCTTCCCAATTTCCACCAACAGAAGTATTGGCATTTAACGTATCATAGGCAATCCAAACATATCCATCATTTTTGTAATCTTTTCCATGTGAATTAGCGACCTTAAAAGCACCAAGTTCACCGTCATCTATGTTTCCATTGCTATTGATATCGCACCATATATCGTCATTATACCCTACTACAGTCATCGAATGACCGCCTCCACTGTCATTACAACGATAAACTGCTGATTCTTTCTTCCCGGATTTAATGTCAATACAGTCTTTGTATTCAAATCCATTAAAAAATGTACTAAAAGTAAGAACATGCCCATCTGTTCCATTTGTACCATATAATACCCTTTTAATTTTATCCAAGTTTTTAGTTGCTTCTTTAGTAGATATATCAATTTTACCGTAATTAATAATTCTCAGGTTTAAAGCATCAACCATTGCTTCAGTATTAGTGGACCATCCATAATCAAAACTTGAAGAATTATATGGACAATCTAACAATTTTAATGCCCCATGTGCTTGCAGCACATCAAATGCTTCATAAATATAGCAGCCAGCATTAGTACCATTATTTGTAAAATTGAATGTCCATGCTGGAGAATATGCAAGATTAAAATTATCGTTACTCTTAATATCTATTCCTGTACCTTTATATGCTTCATATGTAAATTGATAATATGTTGTTGCCCATGAAGTACAACAATTCATTCCACCTTGACTTCTTATTTCAGGAAAACTGCTTTGAGCGCTTAAATCGCATTTTGAAGCCAAGGAATTAGAAGCAGGCTTTTCTTCTTGAAAGTTTGGATACTTAGAGGAATATTCAAAAAACTTTGAGTATTCATCATAATCAAGTTCATCTTCAGGTGGTACACCTAATCCATTTTCCATACCATAGGTATTGTTTTCCATTGCTGAAACCGTAATACTACTATTAAATAGGACTACAGCATTCATTGATGCAAGAGAAATGCATATAGCAATTGTAAGCAATGTCGTTATATATTTTTTTACAAAAGATTTCATTATTTTTCCCTTTCTATTTAAATTAATAAAAAACCTAAATCTCAGCAGTATTTTCAAAAAACTTATTGAATTCTTCTTCGTCAAATTCATCTTCGGGAGGTACTCCCAATCCATGCTTTACTGTCTTTATTTCCTTTATTTCAGCTAAGTTTAAAGCCTCAATATCATGAATAAGCTTTAGTACATTTTCTTTACTGCATTCAGAAAGACCAATTGTAAGATATTGTCTGTAAGGTGATGAAGTTTCATATTGATGAATACTTTTAATATTCTCAATGCATGTAAAGTCGTCCGCTGTCCACACACGTTCTGGAACGCTGTATTGATGCTTGATTTTAACCACTATCATCCAATCGTCAAAATCATCGTCCAAAGTTGCTGTGCATGGAGTAAATTCATCGATGACTTCGGGATTTTTGACAGGATAAGACTGCATATTTTCCATAACCTTTCTCTTAAGCAGGCACAGATCAAATACGTTTATTTTTCCGTCCTCGCATAGATCGGCATTCTGCCAGCAAGTCAAATCTCCGGACTTTACCAGCCACTTTTGCAGCATCACAACATCCGAAACGGTAACCTCGCCGTCAAGATTCACATCGCCGAGTAATTTTAGCTCTGTGCCGTAAGAGTTGTAGCTGACGGTTGCTTCCACATGCAAATTACTTTTTGAAACCAGTTCGTTCCATTCGGTTTCCGAGCCTTCGTAGTAAATATTGGTCAAAGCGTCGCATTTTCCAAATACGCCTTCGCCAATTTCGGTTACGCTTTTGGGAATGTATACAGCCGATAAACTCAGACAAGTGTTGATTGCCTTTTCCTCCAGCTTTTGAACGGTACTCGGCAGCTTCAGCTCCGATAATTTTGGACATATACTAAACGCATTGCTTTCAATGATCTCAACGCCTTCGGGAATATTGACTTCCGTCAGATTTAAGCTTCCCGCAAACGCTCCGCCGAAAGTTCCGCCCGAAATTGTTTTTACACTGTTCGGAATACAATATGACGTTTCCTCTTTTCCGCCCGGATAAGCGATCAATTCGGTTTTGTCATAGTTGAAAAGTACCCCGTCAACGCTTGAAAAGTCGGTGTTTCCTTCCTCGACCAGAATTTCTTTTAGTCTGCTATGCGAAAACACACATTTCCCAATGGTTTTCACATTTTTGGGAATGGTTATGGTTTCAAGGTTACTACAGCCGTCAAAAGCCGTTTCTTCGATTTCAGTAACGCTTTCCGGAATAATTATCTTCTTGATACCGGACGATCTGAATGTACTGTCTTCAATTTTTTTCAGATTGCTTGGTAACTTTACCGTTTCCAAAGGATAACAGCCTTCAAACGCACTGTTGCCAATTTCCACCACTATTTCCGGTATTACAATCTCTTGTATAACACAGCCGTTAAAAGCGGCTGTGCCTATTTTTGTTACCGGTACGCCATCAATTTCCTCCGGTATAACAACTTTTCCACCCTGTACCGTTACTTCGCAAGATTCAACTTCCGCCCAATCGCTATGGATTACATAAGTCACCTCATTGATCTTATATTTTCTGTCTTGAGTTGGAATGACAGAACTTTCGCTTTGTATTATTTCGCCGGAATGAGCGTCAATAATATGCTCCACGTCGGAATGATTGCCCGTCAGTTTGATTTTGTAAGCGAGGATAGCTTTATCCGAACCCATCATACCGGTCAGATAGTTGTATATAACAAGCTGAGTATCACAGCTATCGCTGTCCGAAAGCTTGTGAGCGTCTTTAAGAACCTGTTTTGCCGATTCTTCCTCAATAAGATCATTGAAATTCAAACTTTTACAAGCTTCGGCAAATTCAGGTTCAAAAACTGCTTCATAATCCTCGCCGCCTCTTATTCCAAGAAACACTCTTGAATTTGATTCAAACTGATCGTAAATCAATACGCCTTTGTAATAAACTTTAAATAAGAAGTCGCTGTTTATGTTATCATAATTGAAATCATCGTCCGAGGAATATTCCACGGTAAAATCACTCAAATCGGTATTGGGATGCTGCTGTTCAAAGTTTGCAAGCAAATGCACTTTCATCTCTTCGGTTATCGTACCGGTATCGTCCTTAATTATTGGCATTTTAGTATCCGCCTCCATATCGACCGCCTCGTTAACGGTCTGTTTTTCCGCTGCCAAAACCTGCGGTATACATATACCCATAGACAACGCCGTTGCCAAAGCCAGTGAAAACGCTAAAAATTTTCTTCTCATAGGTAACACCTTTCCTTTTAAGTTGTTCAAGATATAAGGCCGAATGACAGTCTGAATCTTCATAAATAAGACGAATAAACTACTTTTTACATCTGTATTCAGTGAGAGTATGATCTCTCACTGAATACTTTAATAAATTGTTCGACTTCTGTAATTAAATTTTTAATTCTGAAAATGCCTATTAATATGCAGGCATAGTAACATATTGCTGAGTTTCATTATCATATGAAATTGTTGCAAACTTGTTAAATCCTTCTTTTAAATCACCTGCTTTAAGGGAAATTGTATGTTTATAACTTTCATCTTGTCTGTTTGAGAAAGTAATTTCTAAATTATACAGTTTTCCCTTAAACTCTTTGCCTAATAATTTCTCTTTTTCCTCGATTTTATTAAGAACTTCGGCGGTGTTAGAATCAATTTTAAATCCTAAATTGAACGTTTCGTTTTCACGTTCATAACAGAAAAAATACAACCTATAACCAAATTGACTGCTATCTCTCCTAATTCTGGCTATTTTATTTCCTGCTGCATCTGTTTCGTGATCAGCAGCAAGATCATAAAAATCACTCAATTGATCTGCCAACTCTGTTTCCTTGTAGATACTTACATCGAAATAGAAAACATCAGTCTTTTCGTTTGGATTTAAATTCAGATCAGAATAGTAAGTGATTTTTGCCGAAGTGGTTTCACCGGACGATATGGCGATTGGTTTAAGGAAATACTGATATCCATTATCAACCTTGACAATATAATATCCCGGTTCAAGAGAAATAGCCTGCGTAGTTCCAGGTTCTGCTCCTACCGCTGCACCGGTTTGATATTCGCCCACAAATGTTTCATTATAATTCTCATCCATAGTAAACAATTTTACGGGTTCATCAACAGGCATTTCGTTAATATGATCCGTTACCTTAACTATTACCTGCCCATTATTAGGAACATCTTTAACAAGAGTAATATAAGCGCCGTCATCAGCCATTCCTTTATAAAGCTTATAGTTATAAGTTTTATATCCGTCAGCCTTCACACTAACGTCATACCATCCGGGTTCAACAATCTTAGCCTTTTTGTTTTCAAGAGAAACAGTACCGTTTCCATTCTTTAAAGTAATACTTACATTTTTCAACTCAATATCATTATCTTCATAATCATGAACATTTACAGTAAACGTATACTTTCTGTTATCTTTTTCCCAAATTTCGTCATATGCGTCTGTAATGATCTTCATTTCTTCATCCGTAAAACGAAGCGCTTTTGCCGCCTTGATTACATTTATGCGAACCGAATTCATATTTGATGAATTGTTGTATCTTCCCATGTTAAGACTTGTATAATATAATAACGATATTTTGTCTAACGAGAAATTGTTTTTATACATTGTATATGCCGGATAAGATATATAATCGGACAATGAATGTCCCCATTCAGATGTGTGACCAGCATCTATTAAATATTGGAGTTTAGTTGATTCAAAGTCTATCTCGAATTTATTTGAAATATCGAAATTATATTTGTCAAATCCGGATATTAAGGCTCCGAATAAATTGGCATAGCTTTCGTTGATTGCTGCTGATGTATAATATGTTTCCGAACGATTTCCACAGGAATGGAATACGCAGTGAGTATATTCATGACCCAAATAATCGGGTTTTGTACCATAATCTAATCTTTGATAGTTTCTTCTGTATAAATATATATTTGAACCACTTGCACCGGCTCCAGCGCCTACCCAAGTTTTGGTTTTTATATATACAGACATGTGACTTGGCTTATTATCGTTATTATTACTGTACGACATATGATTTATTGGATCACTTGCATAAAAATCATATGCTTTTAAAGTATTTAAATATGTTGAAACGGCGGTAGGTTCATAAAAATAGGTGTTTTCACTCTTGATTTTTACCGGTATATCACATGTATTATCATAAACATCAATGGTGTTATTGTATGTTCCACCGTCCTTATCATTAGGCTTGCAGGCAGACATAGTACCGTCAGGATCAATTGGGAAATACTGCAAACGCCTTCCTACATTGTTTACTGCGCCTTCGTCCAATCCCTTACCCAATTGGTAACTGTTGTCATCTTCATTAAGAATCTCTCCCGTATTAGCGTCTACAAGGTAAGTTCTGTTATCGTCTCGATCCAGAAAAACATATGCAACAACCGGATCGTCATAATACTCATCCCATGAATAGATCACAGGTTCATTTAACTCGGCTTCCAGATCAGATAATTTGGAATTGCTTGAAATAACTTCCGAAAGGCTCATGATCTCAGGTATTTCAACTGTATCCAGTTTTTC
Source organism: uncultured Ruminococcus sp. (assembly GCA_947627445.1). Classification (GTDB taxonomy): domain Bacteria; phylum Bacillota; class Clostridia; order Oscillospirales; family Ruminococcaceae; genus Ruminococcus_C. Next base: position 51,270 of record CANQWA010000013.1, on the reverse strand, counting down.
ATTGCTTAACAAATTCGAATCGGCTATGATAACATTATTTTCATCATTAACAGTTAATGAAAGAACCCTTCCATAAACCTTAAGATTTTTATAATACTCGTCAAAATCATAAATGTTTATTGCCACATCGACATATCTGTTTCCGTCTGCGTCCCGATCATTGTATGACAAATCTTGTAATCCGGTTATTACCTTGTGAGAACTGATAAATTCTTCATATTCGCTGTCCGGTACTACCTGAAAAAAGTAATCTTCGCTTTTATTTGCATACACATATGTTACATCGTCATCATTGGTTTTAAGCTTATCTTTTTCATTTGAGTCTAGCGTCAAATTAACAGAACCGTCATTTTGAGTTTCTATTTCCCCGAATTCACCTTGATAATAAATCAGATTTCCTTCGCTGTCGGTCACTTCCGATCTTTCCGGATTATAAACGCTTTCAAAAGGTGATGTCTCATTTGGAGTTACATTTATGCTATCTGAAATAATTTCGCCGTTTTGTGCTGATATGATTTTAGCACCAAAATCAGTCTTGCATAAATAAGCCATTACAGGCGAATTTTCATATTCGTCGAAATTATAAACTACAAGCGCCGCTTCATTAGCGCCGGCTATATTTTTAGCTTCCTCTAACGAACAATTTACATTACTATTTAAATTTTCAACTCTTAAATAATTTGAGTCCAAAGAAAGGGTTTCGCCGTTATTACGGGCAACAACTGTAACGGTACGTCCGTAAACCTCAGTTCCCTCATATACTTGCTTGAAAAAGTACGATACATAATCTGCGCTGCTACTTTTGTAGATGTAATCGAGAACCAGTTCATTTTTCGGATCAGTCATACCCAAAAGCGTTTTTACATTGCACAGTGCTTTTAGAGCTGATTTTTCATCTGTCACCAGGATATGACTGAATTTTCCGTCAATTGAGGTTACATTTCCGACTTCGTTTTTCTTGACCTCAATAGGATAAAAGTTATCTTTATTCAATTCTTCAAGTTCAGGAATAGTGTAATCCTTGCTGAGCGAAGCATTATATACAATTTCTTCATCCACAACAACTTCCGTAAGCGAGTAATCAGTAATTACCGGATTACCGGATTTAATGCCGTTAAAGCCGAGAGAAACGCTTGAATTTGCCGGAATGTATCCTGTATAAGTACCCTTGAGCATATATTGGTATGAATCAAGTTCTGTTACGGTAGCAGCCCAACTGTTCGTGATTTCTGTGATGGTAAAGTTAGTGTCTACTGTCAGTTCCCAAGCTTCAATAGATTCAGCCGTATTATTTTGGATAATTATATCGCCGTTAAAGGAATCTCCCCAAGTCTGATTTACCTGAAGTGAAACCTGATAGCCTGATTCTTTTCCTACCCTTGTCTGACAAAGCGTAAAATTATCGGGTATAGCTTCGCAATCATCTACCATGTAGCTGAACGAAACAGAAGAATCTGGATTGATATTTGCGTTGTAGCCACTGTTTTTAAAGTACGATGTGCCAACAGATGTCTGCTCTTTCTAAGCGTTAACCGGATCATGTACCTGACCGTTCGGATCAAAGTACAGCATCCAGTTTTCAATGGTGTTGTCACCGGTATTGGATAATGTTATCGAAACAACCTCGGTATTTCCCCACGAGTTCGTTACGTCATACGAAACTTCATAATCGTCATATGTGTATATACGACTGCTTTCTTCATCCGCAAAAGCAGAAAACGGCATAGTCATAAACACGTTAGCTGCCATAGCCATTCCTACAAATGCGGAAAAATCTTTTTGACTTCTAGCATTTTTCAAATTTCTCCTTACTAACAAACGCCTTATGCACAATAAAAACTATTTGCACAAGGCGTCTGTTTAATTGATCTTGAATTTAAACGTTCACTTCTTCATCTTTTTCAAAGCCTTTGGCTCTTTTGGCTGATGATAGCCATAAGCAGAAGCAGCGCCGGCAGCATGTACAGCTGAACTCATGCCCGCTTTTGCAAGCACATTAAGAATTGCTTTTTTTACGCTTTTCATTATTTTCACACCCTTTCCTTAAAATTTCTATTATCATAGACAATGCAACGGAAATCAATGCCATATCTATAACAGTAGCAAATTTAATATTTATAAAAAGCAAAACAGATGATATTATAATCATAACTAAGCATATTACAGTTGCATACAATTTATGGTTTTTCTTTTCTTCTATTGTAAGTGGTTTGTATTTATTTTCCACAGGCGCTAATATAACAGCGCTTGCAATGCTGATACCGACAATAATAAAATGAACATAAATCTGATAAACCGACATTATTTTCAAAATTGTCATTACTAAAAGAATATTTGCTGTAAAGATAGTATCGCATACTAAATATGTCTCTGCATGATATCCACCGCAATATCTTCTCAATAATACAAAAACAGTCAGAAACACAATACATTCTAAAAACTCGGAAAATACTGCTCCTATAAGCAAGCCGATTCCAAAACATATTATATTTGAAATCATAATTTCAAATCCATATATGTAAATGTCCAATTTCGTATTATCTATGATCTTATTTCTAACTAAACAGCCGGTTATAATTTGCGCCAAAAATGTAATCATTTTCCTCACCCTTAGCATAATTATAACCGGCTGATTCTTAATTTGTCAATAAAAATATCGAGTTTGGTATCGTTTTTGTCGAGTTTGGTAGTGCGACACGTTCCTGACTGAAAAGGTCAGGCATTAATAAAAGAACGTGACAGTTTTCTTTATTAGGAGAATGATAATCCAAGAGATGGAATGAAGGAGTAACGCCCCGAAACGCCTCTCCTGATACTCCGCCTGGCATTGTTAGGAAACTAATTTTGTCAGAAGCTCATTGAAGTCGGCTGAGAGATACCGTAAATCTGCGAAAGCGGATACGAAAGCTGTTCAGAGGTGGATGGTGTATCCCATAGGCCGGGGTCTATAAAATATATATGAGGATTATTTTAATGAGTTTTCTGCTGATATTCCTTCAAAAACAGTGCTTGACAAGGGACATGGAAGGATAGAAAAAAGGGAGTATCAACTTCTGACAGATTTGTCATGGCTAGAACAGAAAAGCGATTGGAAAGGCTTAAATGCACTTGGCTGTGCCAGATCAACAATAACAGAAAATGGCGAAACACGCGAATTTACAAGATATTTCATAACCTCACTCACAGATCTTGACGATTTTTCCGATGCAGTCAAAAACATTGGTCCATTGAAAATCAGCTTCATTGGTGCCTTGATATGATTTTTCATGAAGATGCTTCGAGAGCAAGAAAGGATAACTCCCCATTAGTTTTAAATATCCTGCGTAAAACCGCACTTAACCTTGTTTCGCAAGCTCAATATAAGCGTATCAGTAAAAAACGGCTGATGTTCCGTGCTGCTCTTAAACCTACTCTTTTTCTCGACATCCTTTTTGATCCAACTTCTGTTGCCCCTCAAAAGTAAATGCTGTTGCCGTGGCAGCTATTTGCTATCAGCTTGACATCAAAAGCCGCAGGATTTCAAGCCTTTTTTGAGATCGTGCGGTTCTTTTTCTTTTTTTGAAAAACCCGTTTCGGGCAAGAAATATCCAAAAACGCCCTGCAAAAGACAACAAGACCGCCGCTGGAGCAATAGCCAGTGACGGTCTTTTGGATGCAATGGTCCTTGCCGGACGTTTTGAACCATTCCATCGCATGTCCTATCAGATACCGGCAGCAATTTTATGGGGGTTCTTTTTTTCCGAAACGGTGCAAAATCTCTTGCATATTCTTTCAAATCATGATATAATATAGCTACAAATCAAAATTGACAGGGCAACTACACCAACGCCCTGATCCTATCTTCTGGAGGTACATACAAATGGGAATCATTCGCGCAGCTGTCGGCTCTGTTGGCGGCGCATTGGCAGATTCATGGCTGGAATACATCACAGCAGATCATATGGAAGCAGGCACCATCGTCACACGAGGCGTCCAGATGACCCGAGGCAAACGGGGCAGCAACACCAAAGGCACACCTGACACCATTTCCAACGGCTCAAAGATCGAGGTTGGTCCCAACCAACTGATGATTCTCATGGAGAGTGGCAGAATCGTGGACTATTGTGCAGAAGAAGGCTGCTATGAGGTCTTTCAGTCCTCCGTACCTTCTATGTTCAACGGCGAACTGGGCGATTCCGTCAAGGAAACCTTCCAGCGCTTCAAATTCGGCGGTCAGCCGGGCAGCACACAGCAGGTATACTATGTCAACTTGCAGGAAATCCGCGGCATTAAATTTGGCACACGCAACGCCCTCCAGTATTTCGACAACTTCTACAACGCAGAGCTGTTTGTCCGCTGCCATGGCTCTTATTCCGTCAAGATCACAGACCCCTTGAAATTCTTCATGGAAGCTGTTCCCCGCCATGTGCATCGCCTGGAGATCGGCGACATGAGCGAACAGCTGAATGCCGAATTTCTCACAGCTTTACAGGCTGCCATTGGTCAAATGGCAGTAGAAGGCGTCCGCATCTCCTCACTGCCCTCCAAAACCATGGAGCTGTCCAAGCACATGGCAAACGTACTGGACGAAGACTGGAAACAGGCGCGCGGTATGGAAATCGTGTCTGTAGGCGTTTCCAGCATCAGCTATGACGACCAGAGCAAGGAACTCATCAATATGCGCAATCAGGGAGCCATGATGTCCGATCCCACCGTGCGTGAGGGCTTTGTTCAGAGCAGCATCGCCAAAGGCTTGCAGAGTGCCGGTTCTAACACCGCCGGTGCAGGTCAGGCATTTATGGCAATGGGCATGGGCATGCAGGGTGCAGGCAACTTTATGTCCAGCGCTTCCGCCGCCAACGTCCAGCAGATGCAGCAGCAGGCAGCACAGGCAGCGCAGGCAAACAGCTGGGTCTGCTCCTGCGGCGCGAGCAATACCGGTAATTTCTGTATCCAATGCGGTGCCAAGAAACCCGCACCAGCCGGCAGCTGGATCTGCTCCTGCGGCACGGCGAACACCGGTAACTTCTGCACCAACTGCGGTACCAAGAAACCGGCAGATGACGGCAGCTGGACCTGCTCCTGCGGCACAGCGAATAGGGGTAACTTCTGCACCAACTGCGGCAACAAACGCAGTTAACGAAGGAAATATGCAACGATGAATACAGTACAATACAAATGTCCCAGCTGCGGCGCAGAGCTAACCTTTGACCCCAGCCATCAAAATTTCTCCTGCGCATACTGCGGCAGCAGCTTCAGCGAAGCAGAAATGCAGAAAATCTATCAGGAGATGGAACAGCAGGCTGCTCAGACCGCTGACGCATCCGCCGATACCCTGAAAAGTGAAAAAGACGAAGCCGCCTTTGAAGAAGGCACTCGTCTGTATACCTGTCAGAACTGCGGCGCACAGATCATTGCCGAAGCAGAAACTTCCGCTACCTTCTGCTACTACTGCCATACCCCAGTGGTACTAGCAGGAAGACTTTCTGGTGAGTTCTGCCCGGCATGGGTACTCCCTTTCGCTCTGACCAAAGAGGATGCACTGCAAAAATTCCACGAATGGTGCAAAAAACGCCGTTTTCTCCCCTCGGATTTCGTCTCTGAGAAACAGTTGGAAAAAATGACCGGCGTCTATGTCCCCTTCTGGCTGACCAATTGCGATTCTCATACCGTTGTCAGCGGGATTGGCAAAAAAGTCCACTCCTGGACTTCCGGCGATTATCGCATTACCGAAACCAGAGAATTTGCTGTAGAACGTGCCGGTGTGATCCCGTTCCGGGGCGTTCCGGCAGACGGTTCAAAAAAAATTGATGATGACCTGATGAATGCCATTGAACCGTTTCCCTACAAGAACATGAAAAAATTCACCATGAAATACCTCAGCGGCTTCATGGCACAGAAATACGACGATACCTATGAAGAGGTGACACCCCGGGTAGAAGCCCGCATCAAGGACAGCAGCATCGCCTTCATGCAGGATCAGATCAGGGGCTACAGTTCTGTTACGCTGACCAACCGGGACGCCGTCATGCGAAACATCCAGCACGACTATGTCCTGCTGCCCGTATGGTTTATGAACTATCACTACAAGGGCAAGGACTATGACTTTGCCATGAACGGACAGACCGGCGCACAGGCAGGCACACCGCCTCTCAGCTGGGCAAAGGCTCTTGGTTTCAGCGGACTTTTAGGGGCTGCGGCGGCAATTCTCATTCTGATCGGAGGGCTGTTGTTCACATGAGAAAACATCTCCAAAAATGGGCAGCGGCGCTGCTGAGTCTAGCCGCCTGTGCCGGAATGCTGGCGCTTCCGGCAACTGCGCTGAAAGAAGATTCCTCTGCAAACGCCTATCTCTGCGACGAGGCAGCGTGCATCACAGACAGCGAATTTGAGGCTGCCATGGACGAAATCCAGGAAACAGCGGATTATATCCACATGAATGTTGCCGTTTATCTGGGCGGTGAACCTCTGGGTGCCGGAGAATACAGCACCATCACGTTCTGTGACGATCACTACGACGACATGTACGGCATCAACACAGACGGCGTATTCCTGTACATCGACATGTCCGGCGAAGCGGATCTCTTCGACTATCTCTCCACCAGCGGGTTGGCACAGTTCTATTACACCAATGCCGATGACAACAACCGTGTGGCGACGATTGTCAGCGATTTTGAGGAATATTTGCCCCGTGATGCGGAGCAAGTCCCCCTGGCGATCGACAATTTCTGCCGGAATTTGCAGAGATACTACGACAGCGGCATTCCCGATCATTACTATACCTATAACAGCGATAACGGCGAATATCTGTACTATGACAAAAGCTCTGATTCGCTGAAAAGCGCCGAAAGCTATGATGATATGCCCAGAAGCATTACCTCTTCTGTCAGCATCAGCACTCTTGTTCTGGCAGCGGCAGCGGCAGCTGTAATTACCTTCATCATCTCCATCCTGTGCATCCGCCGCAGCTATCGCTTTAAGAAATCCGGCAGCACACGCAGCTATCTGGAAAGCGGCAGGGTGCAGATCACACGTCATGAGGATCGGTTTTTACGGGAATACCAAACCCGCACCAGAATTTCCTCGGAATCCTCCGGCGGCAGCGGCGGCGGCGGAGGCGGCGGCGGAGGCGGCAGCAGCCATAGCAGCTCCAGCGGCGGAAGCCATGGCGGCGGCGGTGGTCATCGCTGATGATTCCCGGTTCTTGGGATGATACAGCATGCATCTGCACCACAACCAAACAACAAGCCCCGAAGCAGTGATCGCAAACTGCTTCGGGGCTTTCTCTTTTTTAGGATCTGTTCCGTATTTCCACGCACACGTCTTTTCGGCGAATATGGACGGCAAGGTTTATGGCGGCGCCATGTTAGAACTTGTTCTTACTTCGTTCCAAAGATCCGGTCGCCGGCATCGCCCAATCCTGGAACGATATAGCCGTTTTCATTGATCGTCTTGTCCACGCCGCCGCAATAGATATCCACATCTGGATGTGCCGCCAACAGGGCATCCCGACCCTCAGGACAAGCCAGCAGGCACAAGAACTTGATGCTCTTCACACCCATCTCTTTCAGATCGGAGATTGCCGCAATGGAGGACGTGCCGGTAGCCAACATGGCATCTACGACAATGACCTCACGCTCTGCAATATCATCCGGCATTTTAGAATAATACTTCACGGCATCGTGTGTACCCGGCTCGCAGAAAATACCGATATGTCCGATTTTTGCTGCCGGAATCAAGGAGGTCACCCCCTCAATCAATCCAAGACCTGCACGCAGAATCGGCACAAATGCCAGCTTTCTGCCGGAGATCACCTTGGTCTGAGCAATTCCCTGATGTGTCTCAATGGTGATCTCTTTCATGGGCAGATCACGTGTTGCCTCATAGCAGATCAGCATTGCCGTCTCCGAGGTCAGCTCACGAAACTCTTTGACGCCGGTGGTCTTGTCACGCATCAGCGAAATCTTATGCTGCACCAATGGATGATCTACGATATGAATTCCAGCCATAATATGCTTCCTCCAGTAATTTATTGTTGTTCTAATTCTGTGATCATATGCACACGGGTCTCATGCCTGCCGCCCTCAAAGGGCGTATCCAGAAAGATCTCCACCAACTCCAGCGCCAAACCGCTTCCCAGTGTTCTGGCACCCATACACATAATATTGGCGTCGTTATGCAGACGTGTATATTTGGTAGAAAATGCATCTGCACAAAGTGCCGCACGCACGCCGCGGATCTTATTTGCCGCAATGGACATACCGATACCTGTGCCGCAGATCAGAATGCCCCGGTCACCGGGATTGGCAGCAACCGCTTCGCCCACTTTTTTGGCGATCTCTGGATAATCGGTTCGGGAACCGTCACAGCCGCAATCCTCCACCGAAAATCCTTTCTGCTGCAAAAGCTCCATAACCTCTTGTTTTCGTTCAAAACCTGCATGGTCACAGCCAATCCAAATTTGCATCTTCTTCTGACTCCCTTTCCTATATTATAACATATATCATTCCACATTGCAAGGGTTTTTGTGCATTTTTTCCAGGGCGTATGGACACTGCCGCTCAACGCCCGTCTTGCAGCACCCTCTGAGAACCTGCTTCGCATCCTCTATGCAAACAAGTTCTGATTCCTCTTATGCTGCAAGTCTTTTTCCGCTTTTACCAACTGGAGATATTCCGGCATCAGCACATCTGGGGTCTGCCATTGATCCAGTGCCGCAGCACCCAGGCAGATTCCCACGCCGTTTTGCAGCCGTGTGGATGGGGAGGCGGGTACAGAAAAGTCTTTCTCCGCCAATGCATCTGTGCCGTCTCCGGCGATCAGGACGGGAACTCCAAAGGCTTCCAGTTGTTCTTGCAGCGCTGCCTGTTCCAGCATGCCGTCCGGTTGAACCGTTGTCAGTGTCTTGCCGTCACTGCGATAAATGCCGGCATATAGAAGCGTCTGACGGGCGTGCATCACAGAGCAGATCAAACCCTGCCAGGACAGATTCTGCCATGCCAGTCCAGCCAAAGTCGAAATTCCCGCACAAGGAATATCCAAGGCAAACGCCATTGCCTGGACTGCTGCAATGCCGATACGCAGACCCGTGTACGAGCCGGGACCGCAAGCCGCCGCAAGACCATCTATTTCCTGCCAGGTCAGACCACAATCTATCCGCAAGCGCTCTGCCATCGGCAGAATGACCTGAGAATGCGTCTGCTTTGTAACCACGACCTGCTGTCCCAACAGACACTGGGTATTGCTGTCCAGCAAAGCCACAGCCGCAGTTTTCCCGGAAGTATCAATTCCTAAGATCCGCAAAGCGTTCATCTCCCTCTATGGTAATGGCTCTTTCTTCATCCGACAGCCGCTCCATGGTAATGCATATGGCATCCTCCGGCAGCTCGGTGCGAATGTTTTCTGCCCATTCAATGGCAAATATGCTTTCTTCCCGGGGATAGTCATAAAATCCGGTGGATTCCAGATCCCATGTGCTGTTGATACGGTACATATCAAAATGATATAGAGAAAGTCCGTCCCCGTGATATTCCTGCACAATGTTAAACGTGGGGGAAGAAACCACATCGGGCAAGTGCAATCCTTCTGCAAGTCCTCGGGTAAAGGTGGTTTTTCCTGCGCCCAAGCCCCCGAAATAGGCGATCACATCTCCGGCGCAAAGTCTTTCCCCCACTTGTTTTGCCAGCCGGATGGTCTGTGCCGATGATGCTGTATATATGGTCACTCTTCCCATGGTGCATCACTCCTATCTGTATTTCAGAATCACATGGACTGGATGATGGGGCAACCCCCCGGAATTTTCTCCTGAAAACGGGCGGTGCAGCAAGTTTTGCTGCTGTGTCAGAACAGCCCCGTGATATTGCCCGCATTGTCGCAGTCGATCCGCAGTGCTGCCGGTTCTTTGGGCAGTCCCGGCATGGTCATAATACTGCCGGTATACACCACGATAAAACCTGCACCGTTGGACAGAGAAACATCCCGTACCGTTACCGTAAAATTCTTCGGTCTGCCCAGCTTTGCCGGATCATCGGACAGAGAATACTGCGTCTTTGCCACACAAACCGGCAGATCGCCGCAGCCAATGGCTTTGATCTGTGCCAATGCTTTTTGCGCCTGTGCCGTAAAGGTTACACCGTCTGCCCGATAGATCTCCCTGGCGATGGTTTCGATCTTTTCCTCGATGGACAGATCATTCTCATACAGCACGTGGAAATCCGAGGGCTTTTCTTCTATCGTCTCACAGACCTTTTCCGCCAGATCTCTGCCCCCTGCGCCGCCTTTCGCAAATACCTCTGCCAGAGCCGCTTCTGCACCCAGTCCCTGACAAAACTCCTTCACAAACCGCAGTTCCGCATCGGTGTCCGTCTGAAAGCGATTGATCGCAACCACCACCGGTATCCCATATTTTTTCATATTTTCGATATGCACCTGCAAGTTCAGAATGCCTGCCGTAAGGGCTTCCAGATTTTCCTCCGTCAGCTCTGCCCGGGAAACGCCGCCGTTGTATTTCAGGGCACGCACGGTTGCTACCAGCACCACGCAATCCGGCTTCAGTCCGCCGTAGCGGCACTTGATATCGAAGAATTTTTCTGCGCCCAGGTCAGAGCCAAATCCCGCTTCGGTCACACAGTAATCTCCCAGCTTCAATGCCAGCTTTGTGGCACGAAGAGAGTTACAGCCGTGTGCAATATTGGCAAAGGGTCCACCGTGAATGAAAGCCGGCGTATGCTCCAGCGTCTGCACCAGATTGGGCTTCAAGGCATCCTTCAGGAGGGCGGTCATTGCCCCCTGTGCGCCCAAATCTTTGGCAAAAACCGGTTCGCCATCCAGATCGTATGCCACCAGAATGTTCCCCAGGCGAGTTTTCAAGTCCGCCAGATCGGACGCCAGACAAAGAATCGCCATGACCTCTGATGCCACGGTGATCTGAAAGCTGTCACTTCGGGGAATACCGTCCGCTTTGCCGCCCAGACCGATGACAATATGCCGCAGCGCCCGGTCATTCATGTCCAGCACACGCTTTAGCATGACACGGCGCTGGTCAATGCGCAGATCGTTTCCCTGCTGCATATGGTTGTCCAGCATGGCGCAGAGCAGATTGTTGGCGGCGGTAATGGCATGCATATCTCCGGTAAAGTGCAGATTGATATCCTCCATCGGAACTACCTGCGCATAGCCGCCGCCTGCTGCGCCGCCCTTCATGCCGAATACCGGTCCGAGAGAGGGCTCACGAAGCGCCAGTACAGACTTTTTTCCGATCTGCCGCAATGCATCTGCCAGCCCCACGCTGACTGTGGTTTTGCCCTCCCCTGCCGGTGTAGGATTGATGGCGGTTACCAGTATCAGCTTGCCGTTGGGCTGATCTTCCAGCTTGCGGAATAAGGATTCCGACAGCTTTGCTTTATATTGACCGTAATACTCAATGTCTTCCTCTGCAATGGACACCGATTTTGCAATACTGCCAATGGGTTTCATCTGTGCTTTCTGTGCAATTTCAATATCCGATAACATATTTCTCTCCTTTGTGACGTGAAGTTTTCAGCTTTTGTCCAGGTCTGACTGCTCCGGAATTTCCGCAATCATCATAAAGGCAAACCCACACAAAGATTGTGCGTCAGATGCGCCGTCAGATTTTTCGTCCAATCAGAACTTGTTCTCACAGGATATTGCACCTGTCTTTCCGGCAAATTTTGCCGATTGCTGCGTTGAAAAAGCTCACCATACGACAGGTTGCTTTCGCTTTTTCGCCTTGCCCTCGTCAAAATGTTGCTCAAAAAACCATGCACAAATCCTATGAGAACAAGTTCTAAAACCAAAAGCGGAGTGAATACTTAGTGTATTCACGAGCATTTTGGTGAAATATGACGGAAAATATGCAACCAGTTGACGTACAAAGCCGATAGGCGCTCTTTGTGCGGGGTTGCCTATGCATATTATACCATTTTTAATTGGCTTTTGCAAGGTGCTTTTTCCTTTTCGGAATTTCGCTGTATTTCCACAGCATTTTTCTCATTTTTTTCTCGGAAAGGCAAATCCCGGGCATAAATCCCCCTTTGCCTGCATACAATATCCATGGAAGGAGTGTCTATCGTGCATAAACTGACTGGACTTTTGATCATCCCGACTCTCATACTCACTTTCTGCGGCTGCACCCAGAAAGCCAGCCGTTCAACACCCAAGGATGCCATGTTCTGTGACAACATTGCCGACCAGGTGCAGACCGTGGAACAACTGCATGTTACACCCGGAACCACCGCGCTCACGGATCAGACAGATCCCGTCCCATCGGACGAAAGGACGTATGCCATGTGGTTTCCCTATGTGGACTATGCCGAAACCCTTGCCCAGAAGGATGCTGCCAGCTTTCGCTCTGCCATGCAGGGTCGGTTTTCTCAAGCGGCAGATATGGGGATCAACACGGTCTTTCTCCATGTCCGTGCCTATCAGGACGCTTACTATCCATCCACACTGTTTCCCATGGGAAGCTATGCCGAGGACATCGACTTTGACCCATTGGAAATCATGATCGAAGAGGCGCACAGACTTTCTCTTTCCGTCCACGCCTGGATCAATCCGCTGCGCTGTCCTGACGATGCCGGCATGGCTGCGATGGACGAGAAATATCCTGTCGCAAGCTGGTATGCCGATACAGAAAAAAACGGGTCATATCTGGGTAAAGTAGACGATCACTGGTGGCTGAACCCCGCCTATCCGGAGGTGCGTCAGCTCATCACGGAGGGTGTGGCAGAGATCCTCCGGAATTACGCAGTTGACGGCATCCATCTGGACGATTATTTTTATCCTACCACTGACCCGTCTTTCGATGCTGCTGCATTTCAGGAGAGCGGCAGCAGCGATCTATCGGCTTTTCGCCTGGAGCAGACCAATGCCCTGATGCACGAGTTGTACAAAACCGTACACCAGATCCAGCCGAAAGCCATTCTCAGCGTCAGTCCCCAGGGAACCATGAGAGGGAACTACGACAGCCAGTATGCAGATGTCCGTACCTGGGCAAGCCAGCCAGGCTACTGCGATATGCTCATTCCCCAGATCTACTTCGGATTTGAAAATGAAACCGCACCTTTTGCCGATACCGTTTCTCTCTGGACAAGTATCGCCACCCGTGAAGAGGTTTCTCTCGTGGTGGGCATCGGCACGCACAAAGTCGGAAAAGAGGATATCTGGGCAGGCAGCGGCAGTGCGGAATGGCAAAACCATCTGGACATTCCCTCTCGTCAGGTAGAGTTTCTGCAATCCTTAGATCGGGTGGATGGCATTGCCATCTACGACTACAGCACCACATTTTCCCCGGACACCGCCAGCGAATCTATGGCACAGCAGGTTCTTGCCATCACAGAGATGCTGCACGAATCACCATAAATGCAAACGGGAATGCTCACAAAAAAGCATTCCCGTCACATGACGCTATATGCACCTCTATCGCCAATCCAACCGATCCGGCGGCATATTCTATCGGAGAGCTTGTTTCAGTGCATCCACCTTGTCACGCCGTTCCCATGCCACGCCCAGATCTTCACGACCCATGTGACCATACGCCGCAAGTCTGCGGTACTGAGGCTTTTTCAAATTCAGCATCTCAATGATGCCATCAGGTGTCAGACGGAATACTTCCGGAATCATCGCTGCCAGCTTTTCCTCTGACACCTTTCCCGTACCAAAGGTTTCCACCCGGATCGAGAGAGGATTTGCCACACCGATGGCATATGCCAGCTGTACTTCACAGCGCTTTGCCAGACCGGCTGCCACAATATTTTTCGCAATATACCGTGCGGCATATGCACCGGAACGATCCACCTTTGTCGGGTCTTTGCCGCTGAATGCACCGCCGCCGTGTCTTGCCATGCCGCCGTATGTATCCACAATAATCTTTCGCCCGGTCAGACCTGCGTCTCCGGCGGGTCCGCCTACCACAAAGCGTCCGGTAGGGTTGATCAGATACTTGGTGTTCTTGTCCCGTAATGCACGGGGCAGCACATCGTCAATGACATACATCATCATATCCCGCCGGATGGTTTCCGCCGAAACCTCCGGTGCATGCTGGGTAGAGATGACAACGGAATCCAAGCGAACCGGCTTGTCGCCCTCATACTCCACCGTCACCTGTGCTTTGCCATCGGGACGGAGATACCGCAGCGTATTGTCTTTCCGCAGTTCAGCCAATTTCATGGCCAACTGATGTGCCAGAGAAACCGGCAGCGGCATCAACTCCGGCGTCTCGTCGCAGGCATAGCCGAACATCATGCCCTGATCGCCTGCACCAGCCTCGGTATTCTCGCTGCCTCTGGATTCTAATGCATCGTCTACGCCCATGGCAATGTCCGGAGACTGCCGGTTCATGGCTGTCAGCACAGAACAGGTATGTCCGTCAAAACCGTATTTTGCCCGGTCATAGCCAATGTCCACAATGACATCTCTGGCAATCTGTTGGATGTCAATTTTCGCCGTGGTGGAAATTTCACCGGTACACAGCACCAGTCCCGTTGCCACCATGGTTTCGCATGCTACGCGTGCCTTGGCATCCTGTGCCAGAATGGCATCCAGGATCGCATCGGAGATCTGATCGCAAATCTTATCGGGATGTCCCTCTGTCACAGATTCAGAAGTAAATAAAGATCTTGCCATAATTTTGATTCCTTTCTGCAAAATAAAACAGGCACCCATACCGGGGTGCCTCAGATTTCTTTGCACAACCCCTTATCTTTCGGATAACCCGCAGGAATTCGCACCATTATCGGCAACATACCGATCCGTTGCCGGGCTTCACAGGACCTGTCCCTCCGCCGCTCTTGATAAGGGTTCTCTGGATATTCTTTATTATACTGCAAAGAACAACATTTGTCAAGTGCCATTGACAAAAAAAGCGCTGCGGCTTCATACGAAGTCACAGCGCCTTGTTTTTCACTTTCCCAAAGGAGAATCTAATTCCATCCGTCAACGGGACGGCATCCGAATTAGTCGTTCGGGAGAGAAGTTGTCAGGTGTACCAGGAAACGCAGCAGAGCAATGGAGTCATCCATTGTTACACCATTACGGCCGTTGCAGTCTGCATTCAGCATAGCCTGATCGTTCAGCGTAACAGCGGCTGCGCAGAACTTGTTCAGCAGGATTGCATCGGTCAGATCAATCTTACCATCCAGGTTTACGTCACCCAGCAGAGTGTCACCTGTAAAAGGTTCCTTTGTGGTGGTAGATGTGTCATCTCCGCCCTTGTCGCTTGTGGTAGTATCGTCACTGCCAGACGGGTCGGTAGTAGTAGAAGCAGTTGTTGTCGTGCTGTCCTTATCGCCAGTAGTGGTTGTCGGCTTAGTCGTCGGGTTTGAACCGTCACGAACGATGTTGGGAGCTTCGTCCTCAATGAAGGAAGCAACCCAGCACAGCGGAGAGTTCCAGTTAATGGTAACTTCGTTTACAGACCATGCTTCTACGTTATCCAGATAGCACTTCATCGGAGCCAGAGAACCAACCTTGTAGCCGGCACCCTGAACCATCGGGTCTTCCATGTTGGAGTTACAGCCGCCGGACAGACAACCATAAGGTGCATACGGGAAGTCTTCGCTATTCAGCTGACCGGACCACCATCTGTGGTGCGGATACTGGGTAGAATGCTCACCATAACCAGTTACATAGGACTGATCCAGCGGGTTGCGGCCCAGCAGATAGTCAAATGCAGTGGTAACACCGTCGATGTACTTGACCTCGCCGGTTGCGTCATAAGCCAGAGCCATTGCCATGGTGTTGTTGATAACCATGGAGTTAGAACCCCACTCATAACCGTTCTCCAGTTCCAGAGAAGTGGAGTTACCGGACTTGCTGGCAAGAGAGTACTTCCAAATTGTGGTGTCATAGTCATGACCACGATACGGGATTGCATAAGCGGATTTGGACTGTACATCCAGGAAGTAGTCACCAGCCTTGATAACCTCATCCTTCATGGTGTCTACTTCAGCCTGTGTCAGCAGACCCTTCTCCAGCATCTCATCCGCATTGACATACATAGAAATAGTACCAACGCTATTCAGAGTACCCCATGTGAACAGAGAGCATGTACCGTTGTTTTCGCCGCCGACCAGATTGGTAGAAATCTCGAAAGCCTTACCGTTATCTGTGCCGTAAGCGTTTGTGCCGTATTTCTTCAGTTCGTCATAATATTTGCTGTCGCCGGTTGTGATATACAGCTCGCAAGCAGCCCAGTAGAATTCGTCGCTGACCTCAGAGTCACCGTACGGGCCGCCGCCCTTGTTCTGATCCAGCGGTGCATAAGCCGGGTCATTCTCGAAAGAGGTAAACGGCTTGAAATTGGTCTTTGCTGCATCAAAAGCATTGACTGCAGCTTTTTTCAGTTGATCTGCATAAGTGCTGTCATAGTCCTCGAACAGACGAGCACCCTGTGCACAAGCAGCAGCAAAGTTCAGCGTAGCTGCATAAGTAACCGGCTTTGTAATACGCATCGGGCGCTTAGAACCAGCAGGATCGCCGTCATCATCGTACGGAGCTACTGCCAGACCGGTCCACTTGTAGTCGTGCATCTTGTGGTAAACCATGCCATCGCTTCTCTGCATCTTCAGGAAGAAGTCCAGCTCAACCTTGCACTCGTCCAGAATGTCCGGAATGTCGTTTGAGGTTTCATCCGACGGCAGAGACATCAGATCTGAGCCGGGAGCCCACTTATCGCCCTTGTCAACGGACAGAGATCTCTCATACATGTTCATCAGTGTCCACAGAGAGATACCGCCGTTTACCACGTATTTACCATAGTCACCTGCGTCGTACCAACCGCCGGTGAGGTCGATTGTCTGTGTATAAGACGGCAGAGAGGTGTAGATCATAACCCACTCATCCGAGATGTAAGCTGTATCCGGGTCATGACAGTCCTTACGGCCCAGCTTCTTCCCGCTGCCCTCTACGGTCTGCGGAGACGGGATGTATTCATCCTTTGTTTCAATACCAGAACGGTTCTGGTAGAAGTAGTTCAGGGCATAGGTCAGCATGCTCTTATTGCCAACGGTGCTCAGCAGATCGCTCTTGATGTCAAAGGCATAGGATGTTTTGCCGGCTACTTCCAGTGTATAGCTGACGCCTTCTTCTGTAAAGTCGGTAAAGTCGATGACCTGGTTATAGTTCCAGCCGCCTTCGTCATAAACCACGTTGCCGTCTGTTTTGCCGGTATAAACAGCCTCGCCCTTTGCATTCTTGATGGTGTAATCATACTGTGTGGTATCTCCCTCATCCACGATCAGGGTTGCCTGCTTTCTGGCATTGGGATAATAACCAACTTCATTGACAGCAATACCGGTAGGCACATATTCTGCTGATGCCTGATAGTCTGTCTTGTCGTCGCCCAGGTCAATGAGAGCCAGGTTGTCGAAAAGAATGGTGGTGTTCTTCGGGAAGCACTCTTGCGGTGTGTACTGACCGGTACCGCCCATGTGGAAGGTCATTTCACCAGTACCCTGAACAGACTCATCTGCCGTGAACTCATACGCATAGGTGGTCCACTGATTTGCCGGAATGGTCACGCTCTTCCAGTTATCCCAGCCCATGCCATAGTCAATGGTCTGACCGGAGGGGCTTGCGCTCTTCAGGTTTGCCTCCAGCGTCGCCATGTCGATGCCTTCCTGATACTGCATGTTCAGGACAGTACCATTACCGTGCCAGAGTTCCTGGTTGTCATTTGCCATGTTGCCCAGCTTTGCATACATACGACCGGAGTTGGATGGGTTTACACTATAAGTAAAACGATAAGTGTGACCAGCCTCAATGGTCAGGTTTCTGTGACGGAACTGGCAGTCCCAGCGATCCTCACCGCCGTTGCCCGTACCGCCGGGGTTTTCGATCAGGATGGCATAGACGCCATCGGTGATATCGAATTTCATGACACCGGTTGCGCTTTCGCAAATGTGCCATGGCAGGCCCTTTCCAGTCTCGAAAGTGCCCTCGCCGAACTCCTCGCCGGCAAATGCTGTCAGAGAGCCGATTCCGGTTGTAAGCGCAGAAATCGCCATGACTGCAGCAGAAGCAAAGGCGGCAGTTCTTTTGCCGAGTTTGTTTTTCAGCATAAATATCCTCCTTGAAAATAAAGTTTTTGTTTTAGAACATGGGTACGCATGCTCCTCATACAACGATTCTTCCCCTCCGGCATCGCCGGATGCAGCAAATAGGAAAGCCTTGACGTCCAACCGCAAAGCCCCCTATTCCCGCAAAAAATTCGTTAATACCATTATAACACATGCCCTTTTTCTTGTAAAGCAGATTTCAAAAATTCGGTAAAATTTATAAATGTATCACAATTTTTTTGTATATTCTGACGAAACCAGCAGCAGCCAATTTCCGCACATTTTTCCAGCCCGCAGCAAGCGGCAACCGGCAGAAAGCCGGCGTGGGCTTCTCCTCCTTGCTGCCAATTTCTTGCCGAAAAAGACAAAGCGCAGACTGCCTGAGCTGCCTGCGCTTTGCCTGAAAGAAGGTATGAAAAAGATGAGAAAATCTCTTGAGGTCTTAATCTGCTGACGGAATCGTAGCGGTCAGACGAACCAGGAACCGCAGCAAAACGATGGAATCATTCATACCGATTCCAGAGTCCGTGCAGACATCTGCATTTGCCAGCTGTCTGTCACTCAACATTACAACGCTTGCCACATACTTATTCAACAGAATCGCATCTGACAGGTTGACGGTACCGTCCATGTTGACGTCACCGTATATAGACGGCTCCGGAAGCGGCTGTGCCGTGGTATGATTGCTCGCTGTGGTGGTCGTCTGGCTTGCACTGGTGGTAGTAGTTGCCGAAGTTGTGACAGTTGTTTTGGCGGTTGTCGAAGTCGTCTGCGGCGGCTGTGTAGTTACATTGCCAGATCCGCCCTGATAAGCATCTGTGTATACGTCAATAGAAGTTACATCGAAAGAGTCACAGTCGATCCACCAAACGCCGAATTTCAGCTCTCCCTGGTACTTGGTCTGGATGATCGCAGCAGTTGCCGGATCGATCTCCCATGTGATAGAACCAGTCTTGGCGGAAATGGTCATCTCCATATCATCTGTCTGCGTCCAATAATCCGGCTCTACGCTGGTGGAAGAACCAAATGCACCCTGCCACTTGCCGATTTCAGACATTCTGGTGGAGAGGTTCACAACGACCTTCTGGATCGTCTCGTTATCCGGAATACCAAACTTTGCCCATTCCCAGCCAATCATCTTATCATTGGGACCCATGTCAGAATAGGTATATCTCTCGTTCAGTTCAATACTATATTTACCGCTGGAAGAAGAGGTGTTGTTATTATTGGTTGTCGTAACGTTACCTGTAGCGCCGCTTTCATCCAGAACAATGGAGATATCTCCTACGCTGCTTGCGCCCGGATAATAAACGCTGAACTTAACGGTGCTGCCTACATTGGACGGAATCTCATAAGTAACGGATGCTTTGCCGTTGGTGATGACAACATCAAAGTCTGCCTGAACCCATTCGCCGTTCCAGGTGCCAAAGGAAACGCTGGCATTCAAATCGTTGGAAGTCACATCAAAATAAGCAGTTGCTGTTTTCGCGCCGTTGGGGCGGAATTCTGCATACTTGTAGAGTGTGCCGTCGTCGCCGATCTCAGAGCCGAGGGTCACCTCTGCCTGCTGACCGCCGCCGCCGCTTGTGGTGACAGTTGTGGTAGTGGTGGTTGTCTCTTTATTGGTGCGGCTGGTTGCAGTGGTTCTCTCTGTGGTGACAGAGCCGCCGTAGTGGAGAACGACCTTGCTGATCTCTACATTGTCTGCGCTGGGATAGAATACCATGAACTTGACGGTAGAGCCTACATCAGAAGGCACGTCATAATCTATGGCAACTTCTTTGCCGGCAGAGATGGCTACCTTGGAATCATTCTGTGCCCAATCGCCGTTCCAGGTACCAAAAGCAACGCTTGCCTCCATGTCATTGGAAGAGGAGGTGAAGTATGCGGTAGCAGAAACCGCACCGTTTGTACTGAATTCCACATACTTGTAGAGGTTGCCGTCATCACCGGTCTCGGTGCCGGGAACCAGGATCGCCAGCTTGTCATTTTCACCCAGACCAGAGTTGCCGGAGTTTGTAGTTGTCGTGGTCTGTTCCACATTTCTGGATGTTGTCGTCGCTTCGGTCGTCACGACAGGATTTGAATTGACCTCTGCACCCTCGATAGAGGATTCCAGAGAACCAGTGCCGTACAGAGCATACAGACCGGCTGCTGCGCCTACCAATCCGGCGTTATAGTCCAGAGCCACCTCATTGCACTTATAATCGTTGACAGAATCCGTGTAAGTGAAGTTGGCATCAGACGGACCGCCGACCAGCGCACCGACCAATGTGTGACCGTTGCTGCTATAGGTAGTGCTGTTATTCATCTCGTCATAGCTGCTGTAGCCGGAAGCGGCTCTGTGGTGCGCATACTTGGCAGAATTACTGTCAAAGCCTACCACAAAATTGGTGTGGATGGGATTATCGCCCAGAATCATGGCCATCTGGGATTTACACCAGCTGTTAAAGTCAATCTGTGCATAGTGCTTGTTGGCTGCCAATGCTGCCAGCTGCATGGCTGCATTGTAACGGCAGCTGCCCCATGCGTCTTCACAGTAATAGCCAGAACCATTGCACTTGCTGGCCAGATAGGTGTTTACCTTCGCCCAGTCCGCAGCCGCACCAGTGATTTCGCCCTGGAGGATGGCAGCACCCAGGCTCACATTATTCCAGCTGTGGGGAGAATATACGCCCCACTTACAGCCGGACTGACCGGATTTACCTGCATTGCTGTCGTTCATGAACTTGTTCAGGAAGGTGCTGTAGGTGCTGTCATTGGTCGCCAGATACAGCCAGCCTGCTGCCCACGCCTGATCGTCATAGTAATCATAGCTGCTGTAGAAATTGGATGTGCCTTCGTCGGTGACCTTGTTATTCTGGATCGAAAACTTGTACAATGCCTTGGCATAGGTCAGATCTTCTGTGTTGCCGAAGTTGATGTAGTTGACAGCCAGTGCTGCGGCATATTCTGCGGCAATGTCGCTTGCGCCGTTTGTGGTGGTGAATATCTTACGGCTTGCAGCACTCTGCACCTCCGGTGCGCACCAGTCTGCATGATCCATATCGCCGTCGCCGACCTGATACACAAAGCTGGTAACGGTATCGCCAGACAGTGTGGTGCTGTCCTTGAAAAACTTCGCAAAGTAATCTGTAATGGTTTTCAGGTGTGCCGTCTGACCCAGACTGTCATAGGCATCCTTGAATTCATAGTAACCCCAGCCCAGCGTAGAAGCGGTATAGCCGGCTGGCAGACCGAATTTGACGTGGTCGCCTGCGTCGTGGAAACCACCCTCCACGCTGTCACTGGTATGGCAGTCATCCCGCCAGTTAAACAGCGATGTTTCTCCTACCTGGTTGCCGCACATGTTTCCATCATAAAAATACATGGAATACTGAAGCAGCTTCGCATAGTTATCCGTAGAAGCCGCTGATGCGGTTGTGCCTCCCAGCTGTAATCCAGCCGACAGTGCAGTGGTTGCGGTCAGTAAGGTGGCAGCACTGACAGCACATGCCAGGGCACGCTTACCGAAGCCAAGTTTTTTCATAGAAGTTAACTCCTTTCAGTTGGTGAAACCGTCTGATATTTCATACATCCAAAATTATCAGAACCATTTCAAAAGTGCAAAATCGCCTACTTTTATTTTATCATACCTGCACAAAAAATGCAATAAGGTTTTCCATATTTGATAAATTTCTGGTGAATCTCAACAAAATGCATTTCCATTTTTTGTCCAAAACGTCATAAAATTGAATCCAAATCCGATCCTTCCCCCCGAAAATTTCGTGTTTCTACGATGTTTTGCAGGGTTTCCTGCAAATTTTTCCAGTCTGGCAGCTCTTTTTCCATAAAGGCGTAAAACGCCTGAGAATGGTTTTTGTGCAGAAAGTGGGTGAACTCGTGGAGCACCACATATTCCATGCAGCGCACCGGCGCAGCCAGAAGCCGGGTGTTAAAGGTCAGGATCCCCTGATTGGGACGGCAATTGCCCCACTGCGCTGTCATTTCCCGAAAGCGGATCTCTTTGGGAAACGGCACGCCATGTTTTTCATAGATGGGGTACACTGCCCGGCAGAGATTGTCCACTGCTTTTTTACAGGCAGTTTTCCACCAGGTATCGAACACCCGTTTCCGCAGATTGCCGTCCGACAGATCTTTGACGATAAGCAGCAGCCGGCCGTCTTGGATCTGCACGGTGTTTCCCGTACCGGCAGCAGCTTCCAGACGGTACATCTGTCCCAGATAGAGAACGGTTTCTCCGCTGGTATACGTCAGAGGGTATTGCTGCACCTTTTTCTCCTGCTGCGCCGCATACCGGCGAAGGATCTCTATGATCCGGCTCTGATTCTGTCGAAGCACCGCTTCAATCCGGCGAATGGGAACACCATAGGGTGCCGAAACCATCAGACCGGTTTCCGGCCGCATCCGCATGTTGATGTTCTTCACGTCTTTCCGCTCCAGCGTGTATGACAGGGAGATGTTGCCGTCCAGAAGGAGTCTTCGATGTTCTGTTTTCGGGGGCATTTTGCTTCACCTGCCTTTCGTTGAGAGCAGCATGCGGCGTCTGGAGGGTGGCGGGTAAACCATCGGCTCTGACCCCCAAACGCCGCACTTGTCAAAACCGCCGCACCTTTTGGGATGCAGCGGTTATGGTTCTGATGGCAAACCCGCACAAAGATGGTGCGGATTTGCCTTAGGACAACGGATGGTTGGACAGCCGCTTGAGCAGCGGAACTGCTACACCGCCGATGAGATTTCCCAAAATGACAAGCGGGAAATAGATCAGCGCTCTTTGGGGAAGGGGACAGCCTGCCAGAAAGTAGTAAAACAGATCTGCCACACAGTGGTTAAAGCCCGACAGAATAAATACCATGATGGGCAGTATCACGACAAACAAAGCCGCAGCGTGATCGTTCTTCGCCGTACATTTCCGGCATCCTTCTACCGCAGTAAACATCATCAGACCGCAGAATACTGCCAGCACAAGCATACTCACCGGATTGTCACTGAATTTGGATGCGATCGAAGCCTGGGCACGCTCCATCAGGGACAGATCCATACCGCTGACTTTCACATCCCGGGCAAACCGGGTCAGATGAATCAGTCCGGCTGCCAGCGCTGTACCAATGCCGTTGGACAACAGGGTAAAAAATGTTTCTCCCACATATGCGGCGTCCCGATCCAATATGTATCCAACCTTTCCGGTATACAGCCCATATTGAAAATGAATAATGGCAAATAATCCCAGAGAAAACAGAAACGCCCCCAGATAGCGGTTGTCACAGCTCAGGCTGACAATGCCGCCTATACCAATCATCACGCCGGAGATCAGACCGTCTGCCAAAAAGGACAGCCATTTGTTTTTCTTTTTCACTTCGCCCATTGCTTTGCTCCTTCTCAGAGCCTGCTTCACATGGCAGAGCAGGCAGATTTGTTGCGTAGATTTTTTTGGCTGCAAGGCAAAAAGCCGCCAAAAAGATGGCTGTTCGGCAATACGAAGCAGACGCTTATCCAAAATGCGGTGCAGGATCCCCATCGTTTACCGCCAGTACATGCAGCGGTTCCTGAAGATCCGGCAGAAGGAATCCGCCCTCAATACAGGCTGCACTGCGAAAGGCAAACAGTGACGGATAAGTCTCTTCGTCCATATAAAAGGGCTCACGGGGATTTTTCAGATCCACACCGATGCGGTACAAACCGTCCGCATAGTGAAATAGAATGGATACGCCGTCTTTCCGGTGCCGTTCCATCAGCGCTATCACATCAGAGGCTCTGACAGAAACGCTGTTCCAGCCGTAAGAAATCATATGCTCCATATTGGTGAATGCCTCCCGTCTCAAAATCTGTTCCGTCTCTTCCAGCCGTCATCTTTCCGGCAGATTTTCATCGCACAAAAACAGCACATCCCATGTTGGCTGTGCTGCTTCGCTTTTCTTTTTTCGGGACACACTGACACTACCCGAAATGCTTAGAATCTGTTCTGACAATTCAAGCGTTTCAGGCAGTCATGTACCCCCTAATCCATGTCAGCAAGCTTTGTTCCGCAATTGCCGCAGAAACCAAAGGTATACTTTTCATCAAAACGTGCGCCGCACTGACCGCAGATGCGGATACCCTTCAAAGAGCTGAGTTCTCCCATCATGCTGGCGATCCGGCGCTTTCTGTCGTCAATATCCTTGCACAGTTCCTTTTCAGCAGCATGGTCACCGTCCTGGCTCTCGTAGAACTTCTGACCGATCTCCTGCATCAGTTCGACAATACGCTCCTGTTCATAAGCGATCTTTTTCTTCAGATTGCTTGTCTCGGCAGCACTGCTTCCGATTTCGGATACGCTGCGGCTTACTGCATTTACCTTATCAAAAATACCCATTTCTGACTCTCCTGTTCTTCGGGAGCTTTCCTCCCGAGTGAAATTTAGGCAAACCCGCACAAAGATTGTGCGTCAGATGCGCCGTCAGATTTTTCGTCAGATGAAACAAAAAGCGCAGTGAATACTGGGTGTATTCACGAGCATTTTTGTGAAATATGACGGAAAATATGCAAGCAGTTGACGTGCAAAGCCGCCAGGCGCTCTTTGTGCGGGGTTGCCTTTATTACTTTTATTATACCTGACAAAACAAAATTTGTCAAGATGCCGAATGCACAAAGAAGGATTTACCAGCCATATCCCCGGATTTTTTGTGGATTTGCCCCATAATCGCCGGAAATCTTCCCCTCATCCTCCATTTTATTGTGCAGAATGACGAATCCAAAGGCAATTATCGTTCCACCGGCTCAAAACGGATACGGATATCCGGCAGCGACTCCAGCACGGTATCACAGTGGAACAGACCGTCTTCTACAGACAGATCGTTTTCACCGGTCGCCGGAGGCGCAAAAATTTTCAGCGTCAGATCGGTCTCCCCTGTCAGAGGTTTTTCAAAGAAAGCTGCCATCAGATCCACGTACTTTGTACCCGGTGCTTTATAGAACCATTTGCCGTTAATCTCCAACATCAGGTTGCTGTCATCTGTAAAGTTCAGCTCACAGAAGGTGGGATTCTTCTCAAAATGCAGCGGGATCGCCAGACCTTCGGCATCCTCAGAGTTGCGCCAGCGGAGTGTCACAGGAAGCTGCACCTCCCCCTCCTGCCGAGTGATCTCTGGCATAAACCAATCCCGGTGAATGATCTCCTTATAGGTTTGCAGCAACGGCTGTTCGATGCCGTGATTCGGATGATTGGGGTCTTCCATCTCCAGACCCAGACGTCCCCGGTCACGGAACTGATACATCGTAAAGGCGCTGAACCATTCCGCTTTGTCCTGTTCCAGCCTATCACAGAACTCCCGTACCATATCTGCCTGTTCGTAAGGTCCGGTCACGTCGCCGTCTGCGTTGAATTCCGCCATGGTCATGGGCTTTGGTTCGCCGCCGTTGAGAACGCAAAACCGCTCAAAGCTGCGCTTGGTTTTCTCATAGATCTCTGCTACCGTACATCGGTTGTGAGAGCTGCCGCCCCGTTCTGCCACATCATAGGGCCAGCCCCAGTGCAGCGCCATATACTTGTCTACAGACCAGATGTCCGCTTCTGGAATGGTCTGGGCAAATTCGGCTTCTTTTTCCATTTCCTCTTTGGAAAGATCCTCAATGCCGCCGATGCAGATGATGGTTTGGACATTGGGGGCGTGCTTCCGGATCAGCTTGCTGGCACGCACGAAGAAATCTGCTACTTCCTGATAGGTGCAGCGCTTATTGAAAGAGAACCAGTTGCCGGTGGCTTCGTGGTTGATGCGCAGGAATACACGTCCGAAGGGGCGCAGGTCATTGGCGATGGCGATGAGATGTTCGTCGGAAACGTGGGGGTCGATAGTCAGGGTCAAACAGACATCTTGTCCATGCTGGCGGATCTCCCGCATATAATTGAAAGGTTCGCCGTCGGTATTTCCATTCAGCCCACCCTTATAAGTGAAATAATCGTCATAAGGAAAGTCCCATGCAAAGCTGACATCAGGGCTGGCATAGGCGACACTGGCACGTTGGGGAAAGCCCTCATCCAGCGGATAATAGCAGTACATCAGGCTGATGCCCCGGTGCGGTCTGCCCATTTTTGCCAGGATATAGTCCTGATCGACGTATTCGCCTCGTTCACTTCCGTCGCCCAGATCTACGGCACATCTGGCTTTTCCCATATGAATACGGTAAAACTTCATCAATTTTCTTCTCCTTTGCCGAAAAAGATGTTGTACTTTTATTATAATGGAAAAGCTTCCCAGTGTCAAGAGGAAAAACCAATCATTTTGGAATCCGCAAAAATTTTCGGGTGCAAGACCGGATGCCGTCTCTTGGAAAAAGGGGGATGATGGATGGGACATGACACGGCGAAAATTTTTCTCCGCCCTCTTGCATTTCCTGCCAAAATCGTGTATAATATAGTTGGGAGCTTGTAAACAGGCTGAGAGGAAGGTATGACCTTCGACCGATGACCTGATTTGGATAATGCCAACGTAGGGAACCATATATGAATACGGAAATCTCCTGCAAAATACAACGATCTGCGAAAATTTTCTCGTCATCTATTTTGCGTTTTGCAGGAAAGTTCCGTATGATGGAACACGGGAAGCAGCCAGATCGGCGCTTCCCTTTTTTTGTGTATAGGAGGAAATGCATGGTAAAAATTAACGGAGAAAGTCTGGATGCCGCAGGAAAAACTGTCGCAGAATTTCTGGCAGACACAAGCTTTGATCCCTGCCGTGTGGCTGTGGAGTGCAATGGCGAGATTATTCCGAAGGCGGCCTATGGAGAAACTGTTCTTGCTGACGGCGACAGTGTAGAAATCGTCAGCTTTGTCGGAGGAGGCTGAGATGACCCCCACAAAAGATGAAATGACAAAAGCGCTGATACAGCGCCACGGCGAAGCGCTGCAAAGTCGGTTTTCCGCTGCGGCAGTGGCAATTTGCGGTTTGGGTGGGCTTGGCTCGAATATCGCCGTCGCTCTGGCTCGTGCCGGCGTGGGAAAGCTGATCCTGATCGACTTTGACCGTGTGGATCTCACCAATCTCCATCGGCAGCAATATAAAACCTCTCAGATCGGCAAAGAGAAAACGGATGCGCTTTCCGAAAATCTCCGGGAGATCGCACCCTATACGGAACTGGAAACACACACCGTCCGCATCACCGCTGACAATGCCGCAGCACTTCTCAAAGATGCCCACATCATTTGTGAAGCCTTCGATCGGGCGGAAGCAAAAGCAATGCTGACCAATACCGTTCTGGAAACGATGCCGGAAAAATTTCTGGTGGCTGCCTCTGGCATGGCAGGAATGAACAGCCCCAATGCGATCCGCACTCGAAAAGTGACCGATCACTTTTACCTTTGCGGCGACGGGGTCAGCGATGTGGCAAACTGTGGATCGCTGGTCGCTCCTCGGGTGATGCTCTGTGCAGCACATCAGGCGCAGACAGTTCTGCGGATCCTTGCAGGCAAAACAGAAATATAGATAAGGAGAAAACGCAAATGGACAACGATAAACTGATCATCGGCGGGCATGCATTTCACTCCCGGTTTATTCTGGGCTCAGGAAAGTATTCCCTCCATCTCATTGAAGCAGCGGTAAAATACGCAGGCGCTGAGATCATCACCCTGGCGGTGCGCCGTGCCAATACCAAGGAACAAGAAAATATTCTGGACTACATTCCCGAAGGTGTGACCCTGCTTCCCAACACAAGCGGTGCCAGAAACGCCGAAGAAGCCGTCCGCATTGCAAGACTTGCCCGTGAGCTGGGCTGCGGTAATTTCGTGAAGATCGAGATCATGCGGGATTCCAAGTATCTCCTGCCGGACAATCCCGAAACCGTCAAAGCCACCGAAATCCTTGCCAAAGAAGGCTTTGTGGTCATGCCTTACATGTATCCCGATCTGAACACTGCCCGCGATCTGATGCATGCCGGGGCAGCAGCGGTGATGCCATTGGCTTCTCCCATTGGTTCTAACAAGGGGCTTGCCACGAAAGAGTTCATACAAATACTCATTGATGAGATTGACTTGCCCATTATTGTAGACGCAGGTATCGGCAGACCCTCTCAGGCGTGTGAAGCCATGGAAATGGGTGCAGCTGCCATTATGGCAAATACTGCCCTTGCCACCGCCGGCGATCTGCCTGGGATGGCATCTGCCTTCCGCCATGCCATCGAAGCCGGACGGCAGGCGTATCTCGCCGGGCTTGGCAGAGTGCTTTCCAGAGGGGCGTCTGCTTCCGACCCTCTGACAGGATTTCTCCGGGATTAAGGGGTGTTGTGCATGAAAAACCAGTTTTTTGTAGATTCCGGGCACCTGTCCCCGACAGCACTGGCGCAGAAACACCGGCTGGAAACCGATCCCACATGCCGGAAGGATCCTATGACATATCTGCCAGGCATGGAGCAGATCGAATCGGACATCCGTTCCAGCGTCATGGAGCAGATGAACGCCTATGACGGCACCAGATACACTGCCAGAGATGTCAAGGCTGCTCTGGCGCATGACACCTGTTCCATCGAGGACTTCAAAGCCCTTCTATCTCCCGCAGCAGAACCCTTTCTGGAAGAAATGGCACAGCGTGCCAGGCTGGAGACCGGCAAGCACTTCGGCAATACCGTGTATCTGTTCACACCTCTGTACATTGCCAATTACTGTGAAAATTACTGCGTCTACTGCGGCTTTAACTGCTACAACCACATCAGACGCATGAAGCTGACCATGGAGCAAATCGAACACGAAATGCAGGTCATTGCAGACAGCGGCATGGAAGAAATCCTGATTCTCACAGGAGAAAGCCGGAGACAGAGCGATGTCTCGTATATCGGAGAAGCCTGCAAGCTGGCACGGAAGTATTTCCGCATGGTGGGACTGGAAATCTATCCGGTGAACACAGAGGAATACCGCTATCTCCACGAATGCGGTGCAGATTATGTCACGGTGTTCCAGGAGACCTACGATCCTGACAAGTACGAAACCCTGCATCTGCTGGGACACAAGCGTGTTTTCCCCTATCGGTTCGACGCACAGGAACGTGCGCTGATGGGCGGTATGCGGGGTGTGGCGTTTTCGGCTCTGCTGGGACTGGCAGATTTCCGCAAAGATGCTCTTGCAAGTGCGCTGCATGTGTACTATCTCCAGCGGAAATACCCCCATGCAGAAATGTCTCTGTCTTGCCCCAGACTTCGCCCCATTCGGAACAACGAAAAGATTCATCCGTCAGATGTTCACGAAAAGCAGCTCTGCCAGATTCTCTGTGCTTACCGTATCTTTCTCCCCTTTGTAGGAATTACGGTTTCTTCCCGAGAAAGCGCACAGTTCCGCAACGGCATCGTCAAAATCGCTGCTACCAAGATTTCCGCCGGTGTCTCCACCGGTATCGGCGATCACGAAAGCAAATACAGCGGAAAGGAGACAGGCGGGGCTCAGGGTGACGAACAGTTTGAGATTGATGACAGCCGCAGTCTGGACAATATGTACCGGGACATTGCCGGAGAAGGTCTGCAACCCGTTCTGAATGATTATCTCTATGTGTGAATTGCTATGTGTGACAAACCGAAAGCTTTGCCGAGAGAATTTTCTGGTGCGCATAGAGAAGATCGCCGCTGCAAAACCCAAAGCAATCATTCTCCGGGAAAAGGATCTGCCGGAACAGGCGTACAAAAAGCTGGCGGAGGAAGTACAGGCAATCTGCCGGAAGGAGAATGTTCTCTGCATCCTTCACGGCTTTGTCACGGCAGCAAAAGCGCTGAACGGCTCCGCTTTGCACTTGCCCATGCAGACGCTCCGGAAAATCTCCCCGGCGGACCGGGCAATCTTTTCCGTACTGGGTGCGTCCTGCCATTCCTCAGAGGAAGCAGCAGAAGCCTGGCGGCTGGGCTGCACCTACATCACCGCCGGGCATATATTCGACACAGATTGTAAAAAAGGACTTCCCGGACGAGGCGCGGCATTTCTGAAAAAAGTCTGCGGCAGTATTCCAATTCCGGTGTATGCCATCGGTGGAATCAACAGGGATAAAATATCGGAAGTCCGGCAAGCCGGTGCAGCAGGCGTCTGTATCATGAGCGGCGCAATGACTTGTGAAAATGTACAGGAATATTTGGCAGAGCTACAGAGGGGGAGTAAAATTTGAAATTTCAGAAAGACATGCTGCTGCTATACGCCGTCACCGACCGGAGCGGGACAAATGACCGGACACGATTGCAGCAGGTTGAGGATGCCCTGAAAGGCGGCGTGACCATGGTGCAGCTCCGGGAAAAACACCTCAGCCAAGAAGAACTGATCCGGGAAGCCGGTGAGATCCAAACACTCTGCCGCCGGTATCATGTTCCCCTGATCATCAACGACCATGTAGAAGCTGCTCTGAAAAGCGGCGCAGACGGGGTACATGTCGGCATAGAGGACACACCGGTTGCCGAAATCCGCAGACGAGCCGGCAGCGATTTTATCATCGGTGCAACGGCAAAAACCATTGCTCAGGCGCAGGCAGCGGAGCAAGCCGGTGCAGATTACCTGGGGGTGGGTGCCATATTTCCGTCCCCTACCAAGCCGGAAGCCATCCGCATCACAAGAGAACAACTGCAAGCCATATGCGCCTCTGTTTCCATCCCGGCGGTGGGCATCGGGGGTATCTGTCCGGAGAATATGCCCGAACTGAAAGGCTGCGGTATACAAGGCGTTGCTGTGTTATCGGCGATTTTTGCCGCCCCGGATATTGAAGCAGCTTCAGCTCGGCTGAAAAAACAAGCAAAGGAGATCCTCTGATGAAAACCGCATTGTCCATTGCCGGCAGCGATTCCTGTGGAGGCGCAGGCATTCAGGCAGATATCAAAACCATGACCATGCACGGCGTGTATGCCATGACGGCTGTCACGGCGCTGACCGCTCAGAATACCGCTGGCATCACAGGAATCCTGGAGGTCACACCGGCATTTCTGGCGCAGCAGCTGAACGCCGTTTTTGAGGACATTTTTCCTGATGCGGTGAAGATCGGCATGGTTTCCTCCGGCGAGTTGATCCGGGTGATTGCGGACCGGCTGCGACATTATCAAGCAAGGCATATCGTAGTCGATCCTGTGATGGTCGCCACAAGCGGTTCGAGATTGATGAAAACCGATGCGGTGGAGGCTTTGACCGCTGCGATTTTCCCTATGGCAGAACTTGTGACCCCGAATATCCCGGAAGCTGAGATTTTGTCAGATATGGCCATTCTCCACAGGCACGACATGCTGACAGCGGCAAAACAGATCCACCAGAAATACGGCTGTGCCGTCTACCTGAAAGGCGGGCACCGTACAAAAGATGCCAGTGATCTTTTCGTTGCAGACGGCAGCTATCATTGGCTGGAGAGGGAGCGGATCGACAACCCCAATACCCATGGCACAGGATGTACACTTTCCAGTGCCATGGCATCCAATCTCGCCAAAGGCTTTTCGCTGGCAGAAGCCGTGAAAAGAGCCAAAGCCTATGTCACCGGTGCTCTAAAAGCACAGCTGAATCTGGGAAAGGGCTCAGGTCCCATTCAACATACATTCGATCTCAGCAGCAATTTTGCCTGAGAACAAGTTCGTTCTGAGATACATCGGAAAGGAATCAAGATCATGAGAAATTATACCACGCAAATGGATGCCGCAAGACAGGGCATTATCACCCCTGAAATGAAAGCGGTTGCGGCAAAGGAATACCGCACCGAGGAAGAGATTCGGAAACTTGTGGAAAAGGGACAGGTCGCTATCTGTGCCAACAAGCTGCACAAATCCATTCATCCCAACGGCGTCGGCTCTATGCTGCGCACCAAGATCAATGTGAATCTGGGGGTTTCCAAGGATTGCAAGGACTATGACATTGAAATGCAGAAGGTCATGGCTGCTGTACATATGGGGGCAGAAGCCATTATGGATTTGTCCTCCCATGGCAACACCCAGCCCTTCCGGAAAAAGCTGGTGGAGAAATGCCCTGCCATGATCGGTACCGTTCCGGTATATGACAGCGTGATCCACTACCAGAGAGATCTGGCGACACTGACAGCCAAGGATTTTATTGATGTGGTTCGTCTCCATGCGGAGGACGGCGTGGATTTTGTCACACTCCACTGCGGTATCACACGCAAGACCATGGAACAGATTCAGAAGCACAAGCGGAAAATGAACCTTGTCTCCCGGGGCGGCTCTCTTATTTTTGCCTGGATGAGCATGACGGGAGAGGAAAATCCCTTCTATGAATACTATGATGAGATTCTGGACATTTGCAGAGAATATGACGTAACCATTTCTCTGGGAGACGCCTGCCGTCCCGGCTGTCTGGCAGATGCCAGCGATGTCTGCCAGATCGAGGAACTGGTACGGCTGGGCGAGCTGACAAAACGTGCCTGGGAAAAGGATGTACAGGTGATGGTGGAGGGACCGGGGCATATGCCGCTGGATCAGATTGAAGCCAACATGAAATTGCAGCAAACCATCTGCATGGGTGCGCCCTTCTATGTCCTGGGACCTCTTGTGACGGACATTGCACCGGGATATGATCATATCACCTCTGCCATCGGCGGTGCAGTGGCGGCTTCCGCAGGAGCAGCCTTTCTCTGCTATGTCACACCGGCAGAACATCTGGCACTGCCCAATGTAGAAGATGTCAAGCAGGGCATCATCGCATCGAAGATCGCAGCACATGCAGCGGATATTGCCAAGCACATCCCCCATGCAAGAGATCTGGACGACGCCATGGCAGACGCCAGAAGAACCTTTGACTGGGAAAAGCAATGGGAATGCGCCATAGATCCGGAAACGGCAAAGGGGATCCGGGATAACCGAAAGCCAGAGCATGAAGATACTTGTTCCATGTGCGGAAAGTTCTGTGCAGTCCGGAGTATGAACAAGGCTTTGAATGGAGAGTATATTGATATTCTGTAAGAATGGTTCTGACATTACTCCTCCAAAATCCGATGTTCTATTGGAATGAAGAGGATTCGTATCAGACGAGAAGGCAGAAAGAAAACCACGTCATATCGGTGCATTCCGATATCACGTGGTTTTTTCGTTTTAGGCAAATCCGCACAAAGATGGTGCGGGTTTGCCTTTATGGTGTCAGTTTTTCCAGAAGCACCGGAAAGTCCAGAGGCTTTGCCATAAAATCATCCATGCCGCTTTCCAACGCTTTGTCCCGGTCCTCCTGTAAGGCATTCGCTGTACAAGCGATAATCTTCACCTGGTCTGCATCCGGCCGGTCCAAAGCACGGATGGCTTTTGCCGCCTCAAAGCCATTCATTTCCGGCATCAGAACATCCATGAGGATGACGCCGAATTCCCCGGGGGCAGAGGCTTCAAATATCTCTGTTACTTGTTTTCCGTTTGTGGCAAGCACTGTCTCAAAGCCGGCTTCTGTCAGCATCTCTGTCACGATCATGGCGTTCAGTTCGTTGTCCTCCGCAATGAGAATCCGGGGCTTTTCATCGGTGGAAACTGCATGTTCTTGTTCTTCTGCAGCAGGCGCTTCTGCGGGAGGCACTGCTTCCGCTGCCGTAAACGCAAAGGTAAAACAACTCCCTACGCCCATCTTGCTTTTCACGCTCATGCTGCCATTCATGCTCCTTGCCAGCATCGAGCAGATCGCCATACCAAGTCCCGTTCCCTGATTCCCCAGGGAGATGGAGTCTTGTTCTCGTGTAAAGGGGTCGAATATCTTTTTCTGAAACTCTTCACTGATGCCTCTGCCGTTGTCCTTGACATCCACAACCGTCTGTATCTCCGAAGCGCCCACCTTTGTCTGTCGAAGAATCACGGTGACCGCTCCTCCTGCCTGCGTATATTTTCTGGCATTGTCCAGCATATTGGACAAGATCTGCCGGATGCGTATATTGTCTCCCAGAATTACCGGATGCGGAAGATCGGCATGTACCTCAAACTGGATCTGTTTTTCCGCCATGCCGGGTCTTTGTGCTTCTTCCGTTTCTGCCACAAGTGCGGCAATGTCTACTGGATTTTGTGCCAGATGCATCTTGTGATCCTGAACTCTGGACATGTCCAGAATGTTATTCACCAGTAAAAGCAGATATTCCGTCACAGAGGACGACTGCTGCAGATAACCGGACAGCTTTTTCGGATCGTCCAGGTGATTGCACATCATCTGATTCAAGCCCACCAATCCGTTCAGGGGCGTGCGGAGCTCATGG
The DNA here is from genome assembly GCA_947627445.1 of uncultured Ruminococcus sp. Classification (GTDB taxonomy): domain Bacteria; phylum Bacillota; class Clostridia; order Oscillospirales; family Ruminococcaceae; genus Ruminococcus_C. Next base: position 17,075 of record CANQWA010000013.1, on the reverse strand, counting down.
CTCATGGCAGAGAGAAATTCACCCTTTGCTCTAGCATCTGCACGGTCGTGGATCGAGCGAATGCGAAACTGAAAAATGACGTACAGCAGCACGCAGATGAGAATGACAGCGATGCCTAAGGCAATCAGCGTATAGCGGTACTGATACAGCAGATCGGCGGTGGTAAAGTGATACATATTTTCCATATTGGAAGTGATGACAAAGCCCGCCACTTCTCCATCAGACATCTGGGCAATGGATTTATTGATAATGGAGATCTGCATTGCCTTTTCCTGCTGAATCTCGGTTTCCTCCTTCTCCAGCGGCGTCACCGCAGAAAAACAGAGGCGGTCATCCAGCTCGACAATGGGAATCGCCTTGAGATCGTCATATCTGGGTTTATACAGCCAGTATTCTACCACATACTGATTTTGGATCAAAAGGTCCGTTTCTCCCCGATGCACGGCGTCAAAGCAGTCCTGTGTAGAAGGATAGTCCACAAACTCAAAATTGGGATAATAGGCGGAAATGACTTTTTTGATCGTCTGAGAGCCGGTGGAGATCGCCACTTTACAATGGGCATCCATGTCAAACTGAAAGTCATCCTTTGCCACGATCACCTTTCGGCTGGACAGATACGGATCGCTGATGAGAATGCCCTTGGCGTTCTGGTTTTCCTCGTTGTATTCCACACTGGTGACAAAATCAAAGCCTTCTCCCAGCAGATAATCATAGGTAATAGAACCATCGGGAAGCTCTACATAATCGAACTGTAAACCGCTGATCTCAGAGATGCGATCAAAGATTTTTCTGGAGATGCCAGCCAGTTCTCCGTTGTCTCCTTTGAAAGAAACCGGCTTGCGGTCCTGGACGTATCCCACCTTCAGAGGCGGACATGTCTCGATATATGCCAGTTCTTCGGCGGAGAAGCTGGCTTCTTCGGCAGCGGTTCCCGTGATCGGAAGTATCAGAAACAGGGCGGAAAATGCAAAAAAAGCCCCGCAAGCTTTTTGGAACCAATGACGTTTCATAACTTCACCTTGTTTTTCAGCCGCAGCATTTCTGTGTGCGGATGATTGGAATCTTTCATTCAAACTCTTTTCCAACAGAGTTTTATCTTAGGCAAACCCACACAAAGATGGTGCGGGTTTGCCTTTATTTTATTATAACAACATTATGTCCAAAAGTCAAGGGCTTTTGTCAGAACTTGTTTTCATTTCGGAGAGATGATTTCAAATGATTTCCAGTTTTCCCGGCGCAGGATGACAAAATTTTACTCGCCGCTATTGTATCGGCAGCACTGCACCAAGGATGCAACAAGCGGAACAAGCCGTGACGGCTCATTCCGCTTTCTTTTGGATGGGGTTTCAGAAGCCTGAAAAAGCTTATGCTTTTCCAACAGAACCAAACAGGTTCATTTTTTCTTCCACCTTAGCCATAATTGCCTCATAGCCCGGCAGGAGCAGCTTTCTCGGATCAAATCCCTTACCTGCCTGATCCTTGCCTGCTTCAATGTACTTTCTGGTTGCCTCCGCAAATACCAGCTGGCACTCTGTGTTCACATTGATCTTTGCCACACCCAGAGAAATTGCCTTTGTGATCTGCTCGTCCGGAATACCGGTACCGCCGTGAAGTACCAGCGGCACTTCGCCAACAGTCTTCTTGACAGCTTCCAGCGTCTCAAAGCTCAGACCTTCCCAGTTGTCCGGATATACGCCGTGAATGTTACCGATACCAGCTGCCAGAATATCTACGCCCAGATCTGCAATGGTCTTGCACTCCTGCGGATCCGCACATTCGCCCTTGCCAACAACGCCGTCCTCTTCGCCGCCGATGGCGCCTACTTCAGCCTCGATGGACAGACCCAGCTTGTGAGAAACCGCAACCAGCTCACGGGTCTTTTCCAGATTTTCTTCGATCGGAAAGTGAGAGCCATCGAACATGATCGAAGTGAAGCCTGCCTTGATGCAGTCATAGCACTGATCATAAGTACCGTGATCCAGGTGCAGTGCAACCGGTACCGTGATGCCCAGAGATGCATCCATTGCCTTAACCATGTCTGCAACGGTCTTAAATCCGGTCATGTACTTGCCTGCGCCGCCGGATACGCCGAGAATTACCGGAGAATTCAGTTTCTGTGCCGTGTTCAGAATTGCCTTTGTCCATTCCAGGTTGTTGATGTTGAACTGACCAACGGCGTACTTGCCGTTCATCGCCTTGACCATCATATCCTTTGCTGATACTAACATAAGTAAAAGCCTCCTGTGATAAAAATTTATCGCATGTTTGCTGCACGGTCGGCAAGCAAACTGTCTGCTCTTTTATTATACCCTATTTTTTCTAAAATTGCAATGGGTTTCCAAAATTTTTTTGATTCTCGCAGAAAAGAACGGTCCGCCACACCATATCTGCGATCATCTCCGGCTTTTCACGGCAGTCGTTTTCCAGCCATTTCTGAATGACGCCCAGTGTTCCGGTGTATAACAGCTCATAGAGATATGGGGTTTCCGGCATATCCCGCTGTGCTCCTGAAAGATTCCGCTTGTGGTGAAACCTGGTCTGCATAATATGGGAAAAGTTTGCCAAAGCATTGACGCTGTACTGAAGCACCACCCGATACAGCTTCTGATTCTCGGAAATAAAACGCATCAGATGCCGCAGCTGCTCGACGCCGCCAGGATTGTCCTGAATGATCTCTTCTATACACTCCATCGCATCTTGTTCTATCTCTTCCATCAGCTCGTCTATGCCTTTGTAATAGACATAGAATGTCGAGCGGTTCACCTCTGCTGTTTGGCACAGCTGACAGACAGAGATGTGATTGATGGGCTTTTGCATCAGCAGCTCGATAAGCGCCTTCTGCAGCTTTCTTGTGGTTCGTATGGTGCGCTTGTCCATGTTGTCCCCCTTCCTGATCCCATAAAAATTTGGGTAAATGATAGAATTCCAACATTTTGTTGGATTTTGTCCTTGTCTATTTCTTCATAATCTATTATAATATAAACATCCCCAAAATGCAAGTACCCGTAACAGCCTGACTTTGAAGGAGGGATTTTCTTTTGATGGACATTCACCAGTTCTTTCTTGGAAATGCTTTTGATGCATATGAATATTTCGGCGCACACGTCACAGAAAACGGCGTGGTATTCCGCACCCTTGCTCCCAATGCAGAATCCGTATCTCTGATCTGCTCCTGCAACGGCTGGAATCCCATTCCGATGGAACGTATCCACAACGGCGGTATCTATGAAGTCACACTGCCGGATGCTGTGCCGGGACAGATGTATAAATATCGGATTATCCCGAAGAATCCAGACGGTGATGTGATTGACCATTGCGACCCCTACGGCTTTGGCATGGAACTTCGTCCCCATACAGCATCCATTATCCGGAATCTGAGCTACACCTTCCACGATGCGGAATGGATGAAAAACCGTGGGGATCACTACCACAAGCCAGTGAACATCTATGAGGTGCATCTCGGCTCGTGGGTCACCAATCCCCAGAATGAAAACGGCTGGTATACCTATGAGGAGATTGCCCCGAAGCTGATCGGCTATGTGCAGGAGAACGGCTATAACTACATTGAATTCATGCCTCTCAGCGAGCATCCGGCAGACTGCTCCTGGGGCTATCAGAACACCGGATTTTTCAGTCCCACTTCCCGGTACGGTACAGCGCATCAGTTAAAGGTTCTGGTAGAACAATGTCACCATGCCGGCATCGGCGTGATCATGGACTTTGTGCCGGTACATTTTGCGGTGGATGGCTATGCACTGAATCATTACGACGGGTCTCCCCTGTATGAATATCCGGAAAAAGAGGACAACTACAGCGAATGGGGCAGTTGTAACTTCATCCATGCACGAGGTGAGGTGCGCAGTTTTCTCCAGTCCTGCGCCAATTACTGGCTGAAAGAATTCCACTTTGACGGCATTCGCATGGACGCTGTCAGCCGGCTGATCTACTGGGGCGGATGTGAATCCCGGGGGACAAATCCGGCAAGCATTCACTTTTTACAGCGGATGAACCAAGGACTGCACCAGCTGCACCCGGATGCCATGCTCATTGCAGAGGATTCGACCAGCTATGCAGGCGTCACCTGTCCGGTGGAATACGGCGGACTGGGCTTTGACTATAAATGGGACATGGGCTGGATGAATGATACCCTGGATTATTTCCGCCAATATCCCTGGGAGCGGATCCATGCATACCACAAGCTGACCTTTTCCATGATGTATTATCCCAATGAACGTTATCTGCTGCCTCTTTCTCACGACGAAAACGTCCACGGAAAGGCAACTGTCATGCAGAAAATGTTCGGAGAATATGAGAAAAAGTTTCCTCAGGCAAGATTGCTGTACCTCTACATGATTGCGCATCCCGGAAAAAAACTGCTGTTTATGGGCAGCGAGCTGGGACAGCTCCGAGAATGGACAGAGAAGCAGCAGCAGGACTGGGACATTCTGAAATATCCCATTCACGACGCCTTCCACCGCTATATGCGGCATTTGGGGCAGCTTTATCTGCAGGAACCGGCGCTGCATTACGGGGATTATGAACCAGACGGTTTCCGGTGGGTAGACTGTCATCAGGAAAGTCATTGTATTTATGCCATAGAACGAAAAGCCCATGACAGCCGGCTGGTGATTCTGTTGCATATGTCGGATGCAGGACAGCGGGATTATCCATTTACCCTGCCGGATTGTGAGCAGCTGATACCGCTGCTGCATACGGACTGGGAAGAATTCCATGGACACACCAAGAAGGACACCGAGCCCATACAAGGAGATACGGTCCGGGGCGGAACGCAGTTCACAGTGAGTCTGCCGCCTTTCAGCGGTATCATGTTCCGGGTGGTTCCCAAGCGTCCGAAATAAAGGCAAACCCGCACGATCTTTGTGCGGGTTTGCCTAAAAAACCTGTACTGCAACCCATCTGCAGTACAGGTTTCTTCATTTCTCCTGTTTTTTCTCTTCAGGCTGCATCACAACCCGCATTTCCCCATACACTCTCTTTCGCCGCAATGTCACACCCCGGCAAAGCCGGAACAGCCATCCCACAGGCAACAGCCATTTGTGCCGATAGAAAAAGGGATAATACATCTTGTAGAATTCCATATCCGGAAACATTCTCCGCCATAGATACCGCCATTTGGAAACCTTCTTGCCGTCACATCCAAGCTTTTTGATGCGATTTTCCACAGTATGCTGTATCGTGCCGTATGTCCCTGAAAACAGGTAATACTCCAGCATGTCAGCTTCCTCTTCGGAAAGCCCTTCCAGATTCTCCCCGGAAAAAATCTTTTCTGCCAGCACACGGGTTTTCTCTTCAAATGCAGCGAGTTTCAGCGTTTTCAGCTCTCTCCGGATATACTCCCAGTCCATATCATCCTGCTTTGCCCGGAGATACACAAAGCGATCCAGCAGTGACCGGATGCCCGTTCCGCCTGCGCTGTAATGCTTATACTCATGGGCTATGAGATAAAGATAAAAATCCGCATCCCGCAGATGATAGCCAAAGTCATTTTCCGGATCTTTCACCATCTTCTGCCGGATATCTTGATAATACCCATAGAATGGACTGTACTCGTCGAACAGAATCGTGTGCATTTCATAGTTATAGACCGGCGGCTTCATGTATGTATCGTGATGCGTTTTTCCAACACTTTCGGCAGTGTAACCAGACTGTTTCATATAGTCTCTCAGCTGCTTCTGAAATTGACGGTCATACAGAATATCATTGTCCGCCATCTGTCGCATTCCCAGCTTGGGGTACAATTCTTTTAGAATCACACCCTTCAAAGGCATATACCAGATACCGTTTTGTTCCAGAAAGCCGCAGATCTTTGCCCGCTCTGCATCCAGCAGAATATTTTTGCGTATGGCTTTGGACTTTGCCTCTGTCCATATCGAAGGTACATCAATACCCGAGGATTCCAGCGTCATACACACCAACGCTGTAAGGCTGTGAAATTGGCACATCTGATAGAGCTTCTCCAGATCCATTCCAGAAATTGCTTCCCGGTCGGGCTGTTTGCCGCAAATGCCCCACGCCGTGAGCCGGAGCAAATCCAAGCCTGCTTTTCTCATCTGTTTTCCTCCTCTTCTACAGCTTCTGTCATGGGAATCACCGTATCACAAATCTCCAGCGCAGCCGGACGATGGGTCACAATGAGAACCGTTTTATCCGTCATCGAACGGATATTTTGCAAAAGCCGCTGTTCCGTCTCCCCGTCCAGTGCGCTTGTGGATTCGTCCAGCAGCAGAATGGGGTTATCTGAAAAGATCGCTCTTGCCACAGCGATCCGCTGCATCTGTCCTTCTGAAAGTCCCTGCCCCCGTTCGCCCAGCATATAATCCAGCCCCTGTTCCAATTCCCGGACAAATTCCTCTGCACAGGCGATTTTCAGTACATGCCATAGCTTCTGATCCTGATCTGCTTCCCACGGACGACCGAAGGCAACGACATCTCGGATAGAACCGTTCATCAGCTGGTTCCCCTGCGGCACATAGGCAAACAGTCTGTGCCACTGACTGGTCAGAGGCAGTTTCTCCCCGTTCTGCAATCGCAGAAAGCCCTCGCCGCTATCCAGCGGATACAGACACATGAGCAGCTTCAGCAGTGTGGATTTGCCGCAGCCGGAATGTCCGGTGATGGCTGCAAATTCTCCCTTTTGAATGGAAATATGGACATTTTTCAGCACCGTAATATGTTCTCCCCGAAAATAGGAAAACGCCATCTGAGAAAATCCCACTGCCGCAAAATCATGCTGGTAGAATTTCCGGATCTCCTCGGGCGTTTTCACACCATAGAGACGATTCTCCGGAAAATTTTCCGCCTCTATGAGACGATCTGCACTTGCCGTCATGGCGTAAAACCTGGGCAAATAGCCTGTGATATTGGCAAAGGGCGCTTGGATCTGTCCAATGAGCTGTAACATTGCCATCAGTGTGCCGTAAGAGATCGTTCCTGCTGTAATGCCATAGCCGCAATAGCCCAATCCCAGCAGATACATCCCGTTCATGGCTGCGGCAAATCCCATGTTGCAAAAGTTGGAAAACCCATTGCGCTTCATCCGCATCGCCTTATGATCCGCCATTTTTTCCTCTGCCGTATGCTGGGTATTCTCCTCTGCGGAAAAGGAACGGACGATCAGCAGATTCTCCAGCCGCTCCTGCAAAAAGATACGCAGCAGTCCGTCCTTTTCCTGGACATTCTTATGCAGCCGTTTCAGAATCTTCCGAAATCCATAGGTCAGCAGAAGCAGCGCAGCGCCGCCGGGAAACAGAATATACGCAAACCTTGGCTGAAGCATCAGGATCATCACCAATGCCCCCACCATTTTCACCAGCATTCCAGCAATTCCAGGAAGAATCTCTACCATACCATTGGCACAAACCACCGTATCAGAGGTCAGCCGGTTCATCCATTCCCCAGAATGCACAGCGGTCACAGAGCCATAGTCCTTTTTCAGCAGCACCGAAAACAGCCGGCTTTTACAGGCATTTTCAATGCTGGAACGGGCGCTTTCCTCCAATCGGCGCAGGACGGCACGCAGCAGAATCTGTAGGATCACAAGTCCGGTCAGCAGCCCCATTGCCGCAAAGAAAGCCTTTCGGTTTCCTGCGGCAGCAGCATCAATGACACTGCGCAGCAACAGGGCAAAAACCACACTGCTGCTGCCGAGAATCGCCTGTATCACCAACAGCAAAGCAATGTAGATCTTCTGTTTGCCTGTGACATGCCACAGCCATTTCCACAGGGAATACTTCATGCGCTTCGCCGCCTTTTCCAAAAAAATTTCACCCGCAGCAGAAATGCCCGCACATAAAAGAAATCGCACCACAGATGCACATACAGCCGTATCCGCCAGTCCGTCACCGGAATCTCCTGCCCATCCCGGACAATACCAGTCAGAACACCGATAATATGACGATCGGTAATGCCGTACTCTCTCTGCCAGCGGTTGTCGCCGCAGATGACATAATCTTCCCGGCGTACTTTCAGGATGCGGTGCAGTACGTACTGTCCCGAATCTCTTTTATACAGAGGAACGTCATACTTTTTCAGTCTGCCCTCCGGCTTTTCCAAGATCAGCAGATCTCGTCCTTCCCGGATCAGAGGCATCATGCTGTCTCCTACATTGGTATAGATCAGCTTGCCTCTGGTTTCCAGCTCTGTCTCAAAGGTAGATTTATGCATCCAATGCCCCGATCTGACGGAGTGTGTCCAAAACCCGCTTGACATCCACGGAGATCACCTTTTCCGGCGCATCGTATTTTTCCAGCATCTTTGCCACGATCTCTTGCTCGCTGGTCTCTGATTTCAGCTGATCCACAATAAAAGCTGCGGTTTCATTACTGCGGACCAGTCCGTTGAATGCCGTATTCCCGGCAGATACCATGATCTGCTCTCCGTCTGTCTCATGGGTGATAAATCCGTCTTTCAATTTCATCTAACATCAACCTTTCAAACCGTCATAAGCAGTCTGTGCTGCTGACGGGTGCATATTACAAGATAAACGATACAGAGAAACGCCTTCTCCCAGCCCATCCAGAAGTTCCAGCAGCTTTGCCATATGACCGGGATTCTGTGGCCGATAGCTCTGCTGTAACAACATGGGATAGGCAGCGGCTTTTGTGACAGGCACAATGTGATTGACCTCTCCCCGTTCCAGAATGCAGATGGCTTTCAGAGGAACGGAAATGTTGCTGCTCAGTCGGTGCTTGCCGTCCCATGGCGTTCCGAAGGCGGTCACAACCGATGGGGTAATCTGTAAAAGGGGCTTGTCATCATTGACCATGACGGCACGTTTTCCGAAATGCTCCCGCCAGAGCCGGGTATGCGTGGATTTTCCCGTACCGCTTTTTGCGGTAAACAGATACCCCACACCGTCTACTGCCACCACAGAGCCGTGAAACAAAATGGTATTCCACCAGAGCATTTGCTCTGCGATCTGGCGATACACTGCCAGCGTTTCCAGATAGCTGTCGGAAAACTGCCGCAAGGGAATGCCTTCTATCCGATCTTCCGCCGCCGAGCGTTCCCGTTCATAGTCGATGTGAGATTGCTGAATCTCCACAGTCATGTCCGGGGGTGCATCCCAGCGGTAATCCCTGCACAGGGCATGGACTTCCGGATAAATGGATGTAATCTGTATGGTCTTTCCTGCCATTCGATAACTTTCTGTCATGGTTTTTCCTCAATAGAACGACAGCGAAGCGCAATGCCCCGCTGTCTGTAAACGGTATTTTTAACCAAAAAGCGCCGAAAAGCTGATGGATTCCGGAACGCCGCCAGACCCGCCGTTTTTCAGTTCACTGCTTTCGCCGCTGGTGGTGATCACATCTTCGGTATCAAATTCTACGATCTCCATTGCCGGCGTGAGATAGCTTTCCTTCATCATGCGATTTCCTCCTCTTCTTCATCTGCCATGACAACCGCTTTTTCAGGAAGCGCTGCATCCGTCGTTGCCGCGGCTTCGGTCATAGCCGGAACTGCCGTCGTATTGGCTGCGGCATCCTCCGGTACATCTGTGAGCCGCAATGCCACGAGATAAGTGCCGCCAAATTCCTCTGCGGTATAGGTCTTTCCTTCGATATCCACGGATTCAAACACGGTATCTGTTTCCCATACGGCTTCCTTGCCATCACTCTGTACCACAAAGCCTGCCTTGGCATAGTGCAGAGAATCTATGGCGTACAACAAATAAACATCTGTCACACCGTCTGCATCCACTGCAATGACACGAGATGCTTCGCCGTCCTCTCCGGCGATTACCGTGGTGCTGACTGCCACTGCTGTTCCGGCAGTCGTGGCAGTCGTCGTGGCAACAGTGCCGGTCGTCGTGGTGGTTTTTGCCGTTGTCGTAGTGGCTTTGGTTTCTGTCGTCGTGGTGTCAGTCGTTTCTTCTGTGGTAACTGCCGGTTGTTCTTCCTGCTGATTTGCCTCGGCATCTACCGGAATGGCTGTTTCGCCTCTTTCGGCTTCTTTTTCCAGCACGGAGCGGGCTGTGAATTTCACATCTACAATGCCCGTATTGCCGGCAATGTCATCATAGCCGATCTCCAACATCATGGAATCGCCATTGGTGATCTCTGCATATGTGCCGTTGACCGAAACCGTATCGATCACATAGCCATCTTCTGCCTGAAGATGCAGTGTCAGGCTTTCGCCCTTTTGCAGGGCGGCGATACTTTCTGCACCGGAAACTGTACCGCCGGACGTATGGGTCATTACCAGAGATTTTTTGGCGCTGACCTGTGTCTCATCCTTTTCCACAACTGCCACCGCATAGGGGCTAAAGGAATCGCAGGTCACGATCAGCCCGTATTTTGTCACGACGCAGGGAATTTCTTCTACGCCAGTCAGTTCTCCTGCATCATTTCTCATGAAATGGTACACCTTAAATGTCACGCCCTCATCCTCCGGGCCATAGCCCTGGGGGAAGCCCAAAGAAACACGCACGCCCTGACCAGTTTGAACGACCATCTGCTTGCACACAGAAAGGCTGATATTATACGTCTCTGTTTTCAGAACGGTTTCATCCGTCTCTGTGTCAATCATCTCATTCATGGCGTCGGTCTGGCTGTGACTGGGTGTGGATGCCACCAGTACCATCCGATGTTTGAGCATTTCATCCACCGGTGTGCCGTCTGATGTTTTCCAGTCATTTGTCGAAATATCGCTGTTGTCGATGAGAGACGGCTGACCGAACACATTCCAGTCATAGCCCTGCATTCGATAGCAGCATACAGCACATGGGGCAGCTGCACGATAAGAGATCTCATTGGGTGCTTTCAGACTTCTGGCGCCCACCAGTCCCTGAATGGCAATGCTGTACATGGAATCGTCATCCGCCCACATTTCACTGGGTTTGAAATCAAAGGTGATGGTTCTGTCGCCGTCCCAGCTGAAATTAGACAGCTGAGCATATTCTGCCGCCGTTGTTCCGCTCATATACGAAAAACATACACCCGGTTCTGTGCCTTCTGTCCGGACAAGGGCATCGTCGTATGTGGCAACCACATGATACGTCGTTCCCACACGCAGCTTGCTGGTCAACACCGGGCTGACAGAGGACGGATACGGCGGAGCAATATAGTTGCCGTTGGGATTGTGCAGTATTTCAGTAGAAGCTTCCAGCAAAAACGGATCGCCATGGTAGTAGAGATCGGGGATCTCATAACCATTGTATTCCGTTGTTCCGTAGGGAATATCGGTGATGCCGAACTGAATATTCTGGACATTGCTCAAAGGCAGATACAGTTCGGTATCGCTGTCCACCAGTGCCGGGTATAGTTCCGGCGTGATATAGCACCAACCGGAGTTATCCCACTCATCGGTATTTTCATAATAGTTGGACATATTGCAGACCATATACTTACCCTGTTCTGCTGCCTTGGCATAGCCCATACCCTGATAGCTGACATAAAATTCACCGGCAGGGATATCCTCAAACTCGCCGTCCTGTCGGAAACGAACCGTCAACCCGTTGGAATAATGGGTAGTGACTTCGCCGTAGCTGTCCAGTGCCAGCGCCGGATAAGCAAACTCGAAATTCGCATCAGAGATGATACCGCTTTCTCCATGGCGGCGGCTCATCACAGAATCGCCTGCCAGAAGCAGTTCGTCATTCTCATATCCGTCCAAGCCGTGATCTGTTACCTTGGTGACCGGGTCGTCCATGGTGACATCTGTGCCGTACCATACACCATCCACCTGAACATCTGTCCACATGTGGAGTTCCTGGGATTCCTCCGTATGACGATACACACCGTTCACCAAGACACAGGGAATGTCCAACTCATCCAGCACAGCTTTCAATGCTCTGGAATAACCCTCGCAGACACCCTCGCCGGCTACCAGCGGGCCGTAAGCTGTCCGGATCAAACCGAGATTTTCCGGCTTGCAGGCATTTTCCAGACGATATGCGGTATGGTGGGTGATATAGTCGTGTACATAGCGAACCTGCTCTGCCGTGAGACTCTTGCCGTCCGGGACGGTAACATGGCGGGCGGATTCTGCCAGCTGATCTACGGCATCATCGAATGCGGCGATGTTGTTCTCCACCTGTTCCGCATTGGTAAAACCGTCGGCATAGTAGGTATCCGTTCTGCCGGTGCCGATGTACACATGATAGTTGTCACCGTCAGAAGTCACACGGACAGACAGCTTTTCCAGGTCCACGTAGAACAGATCTGCATTGTCCATATAAAAGGCATCTCTTGCTGCACCGTACAGATACAGCACATTAGAGCCGCCGCCGGCATAGGCGGCCGCCTGCTCCTGTGTGAGATAACCGTTAGCAGTCAGGTCGAAGTCCTGGTTTCCAGTCTTGAAAATACCCTGCTGATACATGTCGCACATGGCATCATAGAACGGCACGGCATCCGCAGGAAGCTGGTCGTAGAAATACGGATATGCGGCGGCAGACGTTGTTTCAGCAGCTGCGGCTGTAAAGGTCTTTGTGGAAGTAAGGTGAATGGCAGCTTCCGGGGCAATTCCCGTCAAAACCATGGGGACAGCCAGCAGAGCCGCCAATGCTTTTTGGATACGCATCAGTGATCGACCTTCCTTTCTTTGGGTCAAGCGCTAAGCTAAAATATATAGTTATATTATACAATATTTTCATAGAATTGTCAACAGAAATAGCAGTAAAAATCCATCAAAAAACAGTCATCACTACAATACCGGCATCTATCACCTCTAAGAGCCTGTTCAGCAGCCTTTTCGTTTTTTATTTTCCTCGTTTTTATTTTTCATACGCCCCGATAATCTCCAACGACACTTCCTTCCGTGTCCGTCTGGTGTCCATCGCATTTTTTTCAATATGCCGATGGGCATCTTCCTCTGTCATCTGTTGATGCGTGATCAGCAAAAACTTCGCCCGTGACACAACCCGCATTTCTTCCAGCTTCGCCCGCAGCCGGTTGTTCTCCTGATGCACCGCTAACAGCCGCCGATTAAACGCCATCCCCGTCCGCACTGCCTGCGAAAACACAGGCTTGCTCAGAGGTCTCGGTACAATACACACACCATAATCCATGGTGCGGCTGCTCATCTCATCCGCAGCATCCGCCTTGCAGATCAGTATAATGCCAGCACAGGTGGATTCACTCAGTTTCAGTGCCAGATGATAACCAGATTCATCCAACAACGGCGTATTAATAAGAATCAGCCCATAGTCATCACGGCTGACCAGCCGCCTCGCTTCGCTTCCGCTGGAGATCACTGTCACAGAACCGCAGCCGCAGACCTTTAGAAAATTGATCACGCCTTCCAGACCCTTGTTAGAACCGGAAATCAGCAGGGTGCGTTCTGAATACACCATGATATTTCCTCCTAATTAGAAGTATCTTTCCAGGCAAAAAGCCTTCGGATCATTGGCATTCTGATATGCGTCTACTTCCTTTTGCATCTCATCCGCAAAGTCCCGAATCAGAGTCTGGGGAAGCACCGACCGCACAAAATCGCTGCCTCGTGCCAGATCAATGGATTCCTGCAAGGAGGATGGCAGCGTCTGGAACACAGCCTCCTCATTGGCGGCGTTTGTGGTGTCGGAGAGAACCTCACCGTTTTCAATACCAGCCATACCTGCACAAAGCAGCATCTGGAATGTGATATAGGGATTGCAGTAAGCATCTGCGGAGCGGAACTCGATCGATGCATCATTCCCCGGTGAATACAATAGCTGAATCAGCGGGATCCGATTTTCCTCCGACCAGTTGATACGGCTGGGCGCAGACCGCAGCCCAAACCGCTCGTAGGAGTTGATGGTCGGATTGGAGAACATGGTAAATTCCCGCACACGGTTCAGAATGCCTGCAATAAATGCCTGTCCTTCCGGCGGCATGTTTCCGATGCTCGTGCCGAAAATGCTGTTGCCGCCCCTCTTGACAGACAACAGAATTTTCAGCGCACAGCCGCTTTGATCCGGAAAAGGTTTGGGCATAAAGGATGCATAGAAGCCATTCTGCGCAGCAATGGTTTTGACAACGGTCTTATAATGCACCATATTATCCGCAGCGGTCAGGGGATTGCTCCGTGCAAAGTCAATCTCATTTTGTCCCGGTCCGTGCTTGTGACAGGAAGTGGTAGGACTCAGCCCCATTTCCTCTAAGGACAGACAGATCTCCCGGCGGGTGTTTTCGCATAGATCCAGGGGAGCGACATCCAGATAGCCTCCGTTGTCACAAGGAATACGGGTGGGCTTGCCGTTCATGTCTGTTTCAAAGAGATAAAACTCACACCGTGTTCCCATTTCGCATTGATAGCCCTTGCTGCAAAGCATATCCATAGTCCCCTGCAAATTACGGCGCAGATCGCTTTCATAGGGTGTGCCGTCCATGTGGTGCAGTGTGCAGAAGAATCGCACCACACGTCCGGACTGCGGACGCCACGGCAGGACGGATAGTGTGCTGATATCCGGTTTCATCAACAGATTCTGATGCGCTGCTTCCAGCAGTCCTGTGGCGTTAAAGGGAATGCCATACGCCATGGCACGGGGCAATTCACGAGGCATGATAGCAATATTTCGCATATTGCCAAATGTATCGCAGAATGTCAGACGAATAAATTTTACGTCGTTTTCTTCGATAAAGTCATAAATATCTGTTTCAGAGAAAAGCATGGAATACCCTCCTTAATGAGAAGCGGGAAAAACGGCAGAATCAGGAAACACCCGGTGTTTAGAACTTGTTCTGCCCGAATTTACACTATTATATATATTATACCTTTTTCCCGAAAAAATGTAAAGGCAAAAATGTGATATGATTATAACATTTCTGCAAAATTTGCCGCCAGCCATTTCGGTAAACTCACCAATTCTGCCCAAACGTGATTGTACAAATCCACGAAACCGCCTGCTTTGTCGAAAATATGGCAAAAACACTTGTCAAACGGAGGATTTTTTGTTATAATATCAATAGTGCGCTTTAGCAACCCAAAGCGCTGATATTGAGAAAGTGAGGAAATCTGACATGAATGATTCGATCAAAGGCACGATGATGAGCTATCGTCCTGATATAAAGGTTCTGGATGCTACCATCCGTGACGGCGGTTTGGTGAACAATTTTGCATTTACAGACGAATTTGTCCGCAATCTGTACCAGACAAATCTCCGTGCAGGCGTGGATGTGATGGAGATTGGCTATCTGGCAGACCCAGAATTATTTGATGAGAGCAAATTTGGCAAGTGGAAATTCTGCCATGAAGATGCCATCCGCAGCGTACTGGGCGATCTCGTCAGCCCGGAAATGCAGCTGGCAGTGATGGCAGATGTAGGCCGTGCCAATGTGGCAAGAGATCTGCCGGATAAGCAGGACAGCATTCTGGATATGGTACGTATCGCAACATACATCAACACCATTCCGGCGGCAATCGAAATGATTGAGACATGTGCCAGAAAGGGCTATCACACCACCGTCAATATTATGGCAGTCTCCAAGGCAAAGGAGTCGGAGTTGGAAGAGGCTTTGGCATTGCTGGGACAGAGCAGCGTAGAGATCATCTATCTGGTAGACAGCTATGGCTCACTGTATCCCCTGCAGATCCGTGATCTGGCAAAACGGTATTTAGAGGCTGGCGAAAAATACGGCAAAAAGATCGGCATTCACGCGCACAACAACCAGCAGCTGGCTTTTGCCAACACCACAGAATGTGCGATGCTGGGTTTCAGCTATCTGGATGCTACCATGGCTGCCATGGGAAGAGGGGCAGGCAACTGCGCCATGGAGCTGCTGCTGGGCTTTCTGAAAAACCCCAGGTATGACATCAAACCCGTGCTGCGGTTCTTACAGGACGATATGCAAAAGCTCATCAATGACGGCGTGGTATGGGGCTATGACATCCAGTATCTGCTGACCGGCTATCTCAACCAGCACCCCCGTACCGCTATCGCTTTTACCAACGAAAAGCGGCAGGATTATTTCACGTTCTTCCAGGAATTGCAGGAAAACGAATAATGCAGTGTCATAACCCACCTTCATCAGAAGCTGTGCAAGGGTTCTGACAAAAAAGCAAGGCGGTTCAGGCTGTCTTGCTTTTTTTGCGGCTGGCAGTATGGAATCTATCACCAAATATTTCTTTTGAAATTTGTGTAAAAAATCAATAGATTTTGAAGTGAATATCCTATATAATATTCTTAAGGATATTTTGGAAAAGTTTTTTTCAGAATTTTCCTGGGAAGACAAGAAGCCAAAAACTGTTTTTATAGAAAGGATGATTTACCATGAAAAAAATGAAATTCAAAGCCGCAATTCTTGCGGCAGCTCTGGTGATGGCTGCAATGCCATCCGTTCCAAGCAGTGCTCTGGACAACGGCTATAGATGGCGTGATCTTGATGCATACACCACTCTGGTGACACCGGACAGCGACTTTGGACTGGTTCTGCAAACTCAGAACAAAAAAGATTCCGTTTATTATGTCAGTCAGGATCCGACCAGACCTGAACTGTATGCCATTATAGAAGTTTCTACATTCTGCCTGAACTATACAGAAATCGTGACCCAAGATGCAGAAGCAGTGATGAAGCTTTATGAAAAATATGAGAATGCACTGGGATTTACAAACATCTACACTGTGGACGCCCTTGTAAATGGAGAAGCTGCCAAGAGGGTGCGTATGTATCACGAAATCACCGGTGAGGAGTTTAACCAGAATCCCCCTGCACTGAAAAAACCGCTGGTTCAGAAATTCTGTCAGGAACTGGAGGAAACCGGTGCTGCAGTCTCCGCAAAATATGTAGAACGCAAAGTTTATGGCGCTAATCCAGGATTTGGCACTGTATATTTTTCCGATTTTGCAGAAGACACCGAAGCGGTTCTGAATGAATTGCTGGATAAATACCGCATAGATTTTGACTACGATTGGTTTACACCGGAAGTACTTGGCTGCTCTGTGACAAATAATGTTACATTCGGTGTAGCAGCAAATATCATTCGTGATGTGCTTGAGAATTATCCCGATGCAGAATATTCAGCAGCTCTGGATTATATGATATCCTCGGACAATTCCGGTTCCGGCGATGTTTCAGAAGCCATCGATATTGATGCGGAAGGCATCGACCTTCTCAACAATGAACCGGCATTCA
>CANQWA010000012.1 GCA_947627445.1 uncultured Ruminococcus sp. | reverse complement strand
GACGGCTGGATCACTTCAACAGATGCCTATTGGATTTTATTGTATACGTCCTATCAGGCCATGCATCTGGAAATCTCCTGGAATGAGCTGATGGGAAAGTGAGGGGACATATATCCATAGCGAACCTTTTTTCGGCAAATATGCGTAATAGCAAGAAAGCCTGATTTCGATGTGAGATCAGGCTTTTCTTTTTCCAATGATGGATTTTTTGTGAGATTTTGGTATCATCTTGGTGCAGCATAGCTTGAATAAGTGGACAAGGAGATGAATTTTCTTGCGCAAGTTTTCCTCATTGAGGTAAACATCACCATTGACATGCTTCCCGCATCATCCGTATTTCCTCTGCATACTCCTCATCCTCGTTGGGCGTTTCCAGAATAAAAGGCAACCCTTTTAGCGCAGGGTGATTGACGACCTGGATAAGTCCTTCTAAGCCAATATGTCCCTGTCCCAGCTTCTGATGCCGGTCTTTTCTGGCACCGCAAGGATTCATGCTGTCGTTGAGATGTACGGCATACAACCGATGCAAACCAATGATTTTGTCAAATTCTTCCAGCACGCCGTCCAGATCGTTAACGATATCATAGCCCCCGTCCCAGACGTGGCAGGTATCCAGACACACGCCCATTTTATCCTGCAATTCCACATGATCTAAAATGGCACGTAACTCTTCAAATCGCCCACCGATTTCACTGCCCTTGCCTGTCATGGTTTCCAGCAGCACAATGGTAGACTGCTCCGGCGTCAGAATCTGATTCAGTGCGGCGGCAATCTGTTCAATACCGGTTTCGGTTCCCTGTCCGGTGTGGCTGCCCGGATGAAAATTGTAATACTGATTTGGGGTGTATTCCATGCGCTGCAAGTCGTCTTTCAGCATATTGAATCCAAATTGCCGGATGTCCGGCTTCACAGAACAGAGATTCATGGTATAGGGTGCATGTGCCACCAGCCGGTCGATATCCCGTTCCTTCGTATATGCCAGAAATTTCTCCACATCCGATTCATCTATGGCTTTTGCCGCACCGCCCCGGGGATTCCGGGTGAAGAACGCAAATGTATTTGCGCCCAGCTTTTCTGCATGTTTCGCCATCGCCAGATAGCCTTTGGACGATGGCAAATGATTCCCAATTCGCAGCATTATGAAAGTTCCTCCTCCATGGTTTTAGGGATATCTTCCGGTTCCTCGGTATTGTCCAGATCCGCCATGATCCGCTCCAACACCTTTTGGGCAATGTCATAGTTTTCCTGCATTTTCTCCAGGCTGTCATAGGTTTTTATTGGCGTTCGCAGAGAAAAAGCGAGATCACGATCTACATTGCCGGAAATGCCAATCTTGACAGCAAAATCGGTATGCCGCAGATAATAACCATTTTCCCGGACATTTGAATTGTCCGAATAGATCTCAGAAAGATCCTGTAATGTCTCCTCTGCAACAATAAATTCGTTTGCCTTGGCATCGGTCAGAATCAATACCGAATCTCCCAAATGGAACTGTGACATCAGCTTTGTGGAATCCCCGGTATAGTAGTCGTTGACACCAATATCATCATTGACGGGAATGGGATAAATGTCCACCTTGACTTTTCCATCGTGGTTTTCATCGTCTGTAAACTGCTCCAGATACGCCTCCAACTCATAGGCGTGATCCTGGATATCTGCATCATCGGTGAGAACCATGACGATCATATCCGGACGGACTCTCGCCACCATATCAACGATCAGATAGGTGAATATCCCCACGATAAAAACCGTAATCACCAGCCACCATTTATTGTGATAAAAGAAGTTAAAGATCCTTTTCCAAGGAGACAGCTTTGGCTTTTCCTCCTGCTCCTCCCGGATGGTCTCACTCTCTTCGATCAGCCCTTGCTTGAGCCGCATCAGTTCAATGCGATCCTCCCGAATTTTTCTGGCATAGGCTTCCTTTTCCTGCTTTTCCTTTTCTGCACGAATTGCCTGCCGGCGTTCTTCCGCCTCTGCCTCTTGCCGAGCTTCCTTTTCGTCGATTTCCCGCATCACCTCAATGAGAGATTTGCCCTTTTTCTTCTTGCCGGTATCAGCATTTTCAGTGCCTGTTTCAGTTTCTTCCTTTGCAATAATATGCTTTTCTTCTTCTTGCATGGATTTCCTCCTTTCTTTTCTACCCTTTGCAAACTTTCCAAACAAAAGGGAAACCCATAGACAGCACTTTTTCCTGTCTGTGAAAGTTTCTCCCGGATGGTTATTTCTTTGTCTCGGCGGATTTTTCTTCTTCTGCGTCTCTGTTCTGCCCGAGTTTCGGCAGCGGACACGGGATGGGGAAAGAGGCATCATGATAATCTGAAAATGGAGTATAATGCACTTGTTCCCGAACATAACGCTATCCTCAAAAAGAAAGCTGCCGCTGCTCCATACTGAAAGACGGTACGCATTTGTCTTGAAAAACAAAAGGAACAGGAGCGTGACAGACAATACAGAGAGAGGAAATTCACTTAGCGGAAAGAGAAAGATACACTTGAATAAAAAACAGCAAGGAGGACACTCTCTTTGCTGCAGTGATGTGTTATCGTTACGAAGAAAAATCAAATGATATTTTTTTGTTCATATTCATTTTTTAACATAGAAAAATATAGTCTGCCGACATATTTCCCATTCATATAAAAGAAATCACGCAAAGTTCCCTCATATGTAAATCCGCACTTTTCTATAACACGCTTAGAGGGAGTGTTTATTGTTTTGGTACAAATCTGAACTTTATGCAAATTAATTCTATCAAATCCATACGCAATAACGGCTTTTGCTGCCTCTGTTGCATATCCTTTACACTGAAAAGCAGAACCAATGCAATACTCGATTTCGGCAAAGTGGTTTTTGCTGTCAACCAGAAAATATGCTATCTGACCTATACATTCACCTGAATTTTTCTCAATAACAGCCCAACGATAATAGTCGTTTTTTTCATAAGAGCCAATATACTTATCAAGCAGTTCCTTTACAGCTTCTTTTGTAGAATATACAGGTTCGGAATATAATGACTGTATTTTCTCGTCAGCAACCCAGTATTTAAGCATTGCCACATCGTCTGTATACTCAAATCGCCGAAGAATTAATCTTTCTGTAGCTATTGTATTTGTTCCAATATGTGTAAGCATTTTTGTTTTCTCCTTAAATTCCGATTTTGATGAAAAAGCGGAGTGCTTCCTCTTTATCTGTAATTATACATCATCGCTCCAAAAAAGTCAACCATCTATCAAAAAATATTTAAGCAAAATATTTAAGCAGCAGAAAGGAAAAATATATGAGTAAAATCGGATATATCCGTGCATCTACGGAGCATCCGGAAACCGCAAGACAGCAGGAGATTATGTGCGACTATTAGGAGATATGTGTTAATTATGGTATGCTCCACAATTCCAATTAGGACTTGTGTGAGACATTTTGCGAGTGCGCCAATAGGCTATATTTATCCAACAAAATCTGCATATTCCAGCTTTCCCTTCATAGTAGCTGCAATTTCTATTGCGTGTCCGCCAAATATATCTTTATCTTCAACATAATAGGCAGTTATTTCGCCTCGCGGACTTATTGATAACTCAGAAATATAAATCATATCAGCAAATTGCTCCGCTGTCATTTCCTCATTGTTCATACTCCATTCGTTAGCTGTTTCAATTAGTTCAGCAGCGGCGTAACTGCGAAATTTTTCATCCCAAGCGGAAATATCAACATATAGCGACTTCAGATGAGCAAAAGCTTTGTTTGCAGACTTTCCGCCGTCTCTATCGGTTTCAATCTGCACCGCACAATTGTGCCCAAGCCAATCAATGTTACCCTCAAACCATGAATACTCCCTGTTTAATGTCAATTTTCCTATTTCAGAATCTTCAATATACACAGGCTTCAAATATTTCTCTTTTATCTTCTCAAGCTTGGGATTGGATAATCCATCGCTAATAAGTTCTGTAACCATATAGCAGTTGTTCATAGTTTTACGTTGATTTTGATTCAATTCTATAGGAATATTCTTTCTGCATCTGATGTGATAGATATTGAATTTTTTAAAATTATAACCCCAATCCTGACGATTTTTTCTATCAGCAATAAGCCATTCAAGTCTGCCTTTTTCCTTTGAAAAAGTTCCTGTAGTCAAATTAACAGATGCAACAAACTCTATGTTTGGTTTTAAGATACCATCATCAAGTATAACAGCTCCATTTACAGATTCTACTGTCAGAAAGAGCAACTCCATTTCTTCCGTGAAAAATCTATTTTTAAATTCATCAACTGTTCCGAAAATATTATTACTCATAATAATTTACATTCCTTCAATATTATTTATTACAACCTTGTAATGTCATCACAAAAAATGATTTTCAAATTATTATATTCATATGAATAATCTTAGAACTTGTTTCCATCGGATTTGACTATGGATTTTCGAGCAACATTTTGACGAGGGCAAGGCGAAAAAGCTACCGCTACTGTCCTAAATCAGCTGGTTTTCGCTCCATGAACTACCACTTTATATTTTAAGAATCCGAAACAAAATTTATGACAAAAACAAATATGACATATCCCAGCCCATACATTGGCACATGGAATTAGAACCCGTTCCTCTACAGAAGGGAGACTCAAAGCAGGTCAATGATCACAAGTTCCGGGCGATTATAGAATCTCGGAATCCGGGTGGATTCTCTTGCAAGTCCCCGGCTGACGACCATTGTGGTATCGCCGCTTTGATATATCCCTCCGGCGTATTGGGGAAATAACCCCTGATCCGGTGCATAAAGCCCGTTCAGAATACCGGGGATCCGCCATTGTCCGCCATGTGCATGTCCAGACAGAACCAGATCAAACTGATCGTCTGTGTACTGTTCCAATAATTCTGGACGATGCGATAATAAAATGGTATAATATTCGTCTTGTGTCTGCTCTTTTACAAGGTTCAGCTGCTCCTGAAAGCTGCCTTCCGGCGCATCAATCTGGATGGCATCCGGATCGTCTACACCACATATTTGCAGTGTTTCTCCATTCAGCGAGATTATTTCGGATGTGCCGGACATCCTGTTGATATGATATTTCGCCAGAATTGCCATCTTTTTGTCAAATGCATCTGCTCCACTCCAGTATTCATGATTGCCGGTGACATAATAACAGGGGTATGTTTCAGCAATTCCTGCTAAAAATTGTTCTGTATTGGCGTCAGGAATCTGATCATCAAAAATATCACCTGTCAGCATGACGAGATCCGGATTCTGTCCATCAATGACTTCGATCAGATTTTGTTGGTTTTTGCCATATTTGCAGGAATGCAGATCACTGACCAGAGCAATACGGATGGGATTTGTGATCTTTTCAGATTCCAGACAATAGTTCTGAATGCACATGCCGTTGTACAATCCCGGCAGGATCAGCAGCAAAAGTGCCATGCAAATGCTCCATGTGATCCATCGTTTTCGCCTTTTCGGAGGCTTTTCTTGTCTCATAGTCAGAAACCTTTCTGTATTTCTGTATTTATTATATCATATCCATTGGGAAAAGTAAAGATTTTTTCCCCCAAAATCGTCAATTCCAATATATAGAACATGCCGGGCATATTTTTTCTCTTTTTCACATACATTGCATGGAGGTGATTCCCTATGATCAGCCGCATCAGAAACACCGCACGGCGTATACTCCGCTTACAGACGTATCTTCAGATGCAGGGTAACCGGAAACTATATTTGGAAAACTGCCGCCGTATTTTAGAATACAATGACATTCTTATTGTGGTGCAAACCACGGATATGATTTTGGAGATCTGGGGAGCAGATCTCCGAACAGACAGCCGTACACCGGATAGCCTCTGCATTCATGGCGAGATTCAGTCCATCACGTTTACACCGAAAGGAGGCGGACATGGAACAGCGTCTGCGAGGTGAATATGATGTATCAGCTTCCGGCGGAAGCTTGTACCGATTTATCAACGAAATGCAGCAAGCCGGTATCTGCTGCCGGGGTCAGCGTTGTTTTGGCGGCAACTATTGCTTTCGTGTGTTTTCCCGGTGTCGGGACGATGTGGAAGGTCTGGCAAAAAAGCACGGCGTTACATTGGAGTTTACCCCTCGTGCAACTCTGGCACAGCTTTTACATCGGTATCGTTTTCGCTTGGGGATCCCTATAGGGTTTCTTCTGGCTGGAGCATTGTTGTTTTATGGTTCCAATATTGTGCTGAATGTGGAAGTGACAGGCAATGAAAAGGCACAGACGGCGGAGATCCTGGCGGTACTGGAGGAGCAGAAGGTCGTCCGGGGCAGTTGGATCCCTTCCATTGATTTTGCTGCATGTGAACATGCCATCCGTGCTCAGGTAGATGAGCTGGCTTGGGTGGGAATGCGCCATACAGGAAATCGCCTGGTGGTAGAAGTCATGGAGCGAACACCAGAGCCGGAAATGGTAGAGGAGCGAATTCCTTGTAATATCATATCTACGCAGGATGCCCAGATCACCGGGTTTACCATTGGCTGCGGTCAGGTGATGCGGCTGGTGGGTGATGGTGTACAAAAAGGAGAACTTTTAGTAAGCGGTATTGTTACCGACCCGTCAGGGCATCTTGGTGTTCGTCATGCCATGGGCAGTGTTACCGGTATTTACACCCAAACGGAAACCTTTTGCTGTCCCTTTGTGCAGGAGATACAGGAAGAAACCGGAGAAGTTTCAAAGCGGCAGTATCTGGATTTGTTTTCCTGGCATATTCCTCTGGAACCGAAATCAGATATTGGTGAGAATTTTCGGAAAACGACATCTTATCGGTGGTTTTCTCTGATGGGCAAAGAACTTCCTGTAGGGATATACATGGAAAAATTCTATGCCTATGAAAGGCATCTGACTGCTCTGACGCCTTTGGATGCTGCCGTAAACTTACAGGAACAGGTGCAGCGGTATGAGGAGAATTTTTTATCGGAAGTAAAGATCATTTCCAGTGAGACGGAGGAGATCCGGACAGAGGAAGGATTGACATGGAATGTGGTTTATACGCTGGAAGGGGAGATCGGTACAACCCAGGAGGTATATGTACGGGATGCTGACCCGACTGCGCCAAGACAGAAGCCGCAGGAGGAGTCTTGAAAAAAGGCACTCGAAATGTACGATGATTTCGCCTATTTTTTATTTTATAGCCAAAGAACCGGACACAGAATCGTGTCCGGTTCTTATGGATCCAAGCTATTATAGAAAATAGCTGTTGTATGGTACATATTTTCTTCCGAATATGAATCTAATTTACCATGATACTTCTGTAAGGTATTCTTTACACTTAACAGACCGATTCCATGTTCTCTATCATCCTTCTTTTTTCTATATGTGGGATCATAAGAATTTTCAATATCCATTCGTATTACGCCTTTATGAAATTGAACATGCACTTTCAACCACTTTCTTTTAGAATGCCTTAGTGCTTCAATGGCATTATCCATTAGATTCCCTAATAAAATTGTCATATCAAAAGAGGAGATATTTAGTTTTTCAGGCAAATTTATATCACAAATGATTTCAGTCCCAAATTCAGCAGCCAGTGACAGCTCATAATTCAACAGACTATCCACATCTTCATTTCCCGTTTTGGAATATTCTTTTTTGGTCACAACTGAATCTTCCATCTCATTTAAATATTGTGTGATGCTTTGCATATCGTTTTTTTCTGACAAAAGCTTCAATTTGTTGATATGCCGATGAAAATCATGTCTCAAAAAACGAATTTTCTGCTGAGATTCATGCATGATCTTTATCTGATTCTGATATGCATAGTTAGAAGTTTCAATCAGTTTTAATTGATAATGTGCGATGAAACTTTCCTGTTCTAAATGATAAATATAAAAATTCAAAAAGTTAATCAGCAATAATATGGTTGCAACTAAGTAATCGTATGGTGAATTTTCATTCTCTATGATAATTCCAATGCATGCGGTTCCAATAGAAATGAAGATCAAAAACCATAAATATTTGGATTGAAATGAATATTTCTCTTTGCTTTTGTAATAATGTCTAAACAAAGATGCACAAATTAAAAAGACGATGCATTGCATAAACCCGCTTTCTATGATGACAATGCTGCCAAAAGCCGCTATTTCTATCCAATCAATAAACATACCTACTGCACAGGATGAAATGACGGAAAATATTTTTTTCGGCCATGATGCATCATATTGAAATGTGATCAAAAGAACCGGTAAGGTATTTAAAAATAAATTCAGCATGGGATTTTTACCATATAGCCAACCAATTGTACTTATCAGAAAATAAAAAACATAAGTTAGTCTATGAAGCAGAGGGCTGAGTCGGCTCTTGCCCAAAAATGTATGGATAAACACACGAATTGCATATACACGGATAGCATTGGAAGTGATATATAAAATGGTACTCATTTTATCTCCTTATATTTCAGATAATCAGTCTCTTACTGTATCCTGACACCCTCGGCTGATATATAATTTAGAATGATCTGTCAGAAGAATTTCCTTCGCAGTTGCTTCGATAATATGCTGTATATTGACATATAATCCACGGGAAATACAGACAAACTTGTTTTGATTATCACCAATAATATCCGTGGCTTTTCCATAGGCTGAAAAAGTGGAGCTTCGTGTATGAAACTCAGTCTTTTTTCTATTGCTTTCTAAATATAGAACTTCTTGAATTCTGATTCTATGTTTAATGTTTTCTAATGTATACTCAAGAAATCCATTTGTATTTTCAAAATGGGTCATATAAGCCAGCATACAGGATCGGAGCGTTTCTTCTGTAATCGGTTTCACAAGAAAGTCGATTGGTCTGATTTGAAACAGCTCCATTGCATAATCTTTGACAGCAGAAATAAAAATGATTTGCGTATCATAATTTTTCATCTTCATACGCAGCATCTTTCCAAATTCAGTTCCATTCATCCCTGAAAACTCAATATCCAGAAAAATCAAATCATAATCGCATCCACGCACAATACGGTTATATACTTCTTCACAAGAGCAATAATATTCAGGTCGAAAGTCAAAATCGTAACAAACATTTAATTTCCTGATTAACCCCACGATCTCTTTACAGATCAGTTCATCATCTACTACGGCAATTTTTATCATAATACTCCTCCTGTAATTCAATTGGATGATGGACAGCCGGATTATCTTAGGGCGTGTTGACACTAAGCCTAAAACGCATCTTTTTGGCAGAATTTTACGCATACTGCATCGAGAAAACTTGCCGGGCGACAGCCCGCCTGCGTTTTCTCTCTTTGTCTGCGCAGAAATTCTGCTCAAAAATCTGCGCTTTATTTTAGTGTCAACACGCCCTAGAACCAGTTCTTAAAGCAACACCGCACAATCTTTGTGCGGTGTTGCTTTAATTATGAAGTATACTGTTTTTGCGTCCGTCAGATATAGCTGCATTTAATTTCTCCTGTAAATTATTCGCACACTCTTCAGGTGTAACGGCAAAATTACCGTCCGCATCCTTAATCAAAAGCAGAGCGATTTCTTGGTAAAATACGCTTCTGACAGAATTTTCGCTGCCCTGCCAATTGGGAAGATTTCGTGTATAATCTACCGAATTGACGGAATTATGTGAGAACGCCTCTAAAAGCAATATATCATCTTTATATTTTTCCATGACTTTTTTGCTTACCGGGATACTTCCGGCAGAACATTCCAGCCATTTATCGGTTTCATAAAAATATCTTATGAAGTCTTTGGCTATCTCTATTTTTTCGCTGTCGCCGTTGTCGAAGATCTCAAATCCTTCGTTGAAGATCGTACAGTGATTACCGGGGTAATTCACAAAGCCGTACTTTTTAAAAGTCTTTGTCTCTGCATTGTAATCTTCTTTAACTCTGCTGTACGTGGAACTTCCCAGATTAAAGTTATAAAAAGTAAGCTCGTCCATTTTAAATTTGCTGCTGTTATCAGACATTGTTTTGTCATACGGAACAGGCAGATACCAACCTCGATCCACACCGTTCTGAAGCCACCTGAGGGCAGAAATAACATCGGGATCATCAGCAAGATCAAAATTATTGTTGCTGTCAAACAGATCACTGCCGAAAGCACGCAGCATTGTCATGATGTGAGTATCGCCCTGATTATCTTTGGCGTACATCATCATGGGAACCTTGCCTTTGCCCTCTTCTGCAAATTGATCCGCCAGTGTATTCAATATTATCGTCCAGTCCTCCATGCTCCAGTTTGAAATTACTTCGCCCTCGTCAATATATTCCTCCAAACCATATTTTTCAAGCATTTCCCGGTTATATATGAGAATGTTTTCCGAACTCATATAAGGCAACATATAGAGCTTATTATTAAATCGTCCGTGTTCCAAATAAGCAGGAGATATATCATCTTTCATTTCCTGTGTCAGGATATCGTCTATAGGAATAACTTTTCCGGTATGGATAAACGAGCTCATATTAAAAAATCCATCATATAATATATCTGCTGCATCGCTTTTGCCGAAAGAATTTGTTATCGCTTTTGTTTCCTCGCCGCCTTCAAATTCTACGACTTTTATTTTGACATCTTTGTCATATTGTGCAATAAAATCCTTGCTTGCGAGTTCAAGAAGAGTACGGACATTTTTGATATTTTCATTTGAAATGCAATTCATCGTACTGGTATGAGGTACTTTTATGATAATTTCTTTTTCTGTTTTCTTCGATTCAGAACAACCGGCAAGGCAGAATGAAAATGTCACTGCGAGTATGATTTGCAATAAAAATGCGGTAATCCTTTTTCCCATTTTTTCTCCTTATTGAATGTTGTGTTTTTCACGTTGGATCTGCTCCATTTTCTGGAGCAGAATATGGATGTCTATCGGCTTTGTTAAAAAGTCGTTCATTCCGCTGTCTAAAGCCTTAATCCTGTCCTCCTGAAAACTGTTTGCGGTGCAGGCGAATATTGTAACGGTTTTGGCGTCTTCACGGTCAAGTTTTCTGATTCTTGATGATGCTTCACAGCCGTCCAGAACAGGCATACGCATATCCATCAGGATAATCTTAAACTCGTTTATCTTTGATTTTTCAAAGATATCCACCGCTTCTTGTCCGTTCTGAGCGTGTACAGGAATAAATCCAAATTCGTTTAATATCTCCATTAATATTTCCGCATTCAATTCGTTATCTTCGGCAACAAGAATTTTCATGGATTTGGCGCTGTTACCGGAGCTGTCAGTCGTTTTTTTCGCATCATGATCCGAGTTGCTCTTCAGATAATCGGGAATTTCACAAATTTCGGCGGGAATTTCAACCGTAAATTTGCTGCCCTTATTTAATTCGCTCTCGATGCTTATTTCTCCTCCCATTGCATTTATCAGCAATTTGCTTATAGCCATTCCCAAGCCTGTGCCTTTGGTAGAGTTGGAGGTGCTGTTGCGGTCCTGCGTAAATTTATTGAATATTTCACTCAAAAATTCCTTACTCATTCCGCAGCCCGTATCCTCGCAGACAAATGTCGTCATCACATGAGTTTCATCCATCATGCTCTGGCTTGCTGACAATTTGATGATTCCTCCCGCAGGCGTAAATTTTGCCGCATTGCTGACAATGTTCATCAGCACCTGTTTGATATGTACCTCATCACACTGTATACAAGGAACTGTGATACGAAAGTCTTTTATCAATTCAATGCCACGGCCTGTAATATTATCGTACTGCATGGAATAAACGGACTCTGCCATTGTTTCGACAAGCATGGGAGCATGGGCGATTTCCACTTTTCCTGCCTGAAGCTTAGATATATCCAGTACATCATTGATGAGTGCAAGCAGATATTCTGCCGTATTTTGCGATTTTTTCAGCCATTCCTTGATTTGAAGATGTTTTTCGGGCGTGTCAATTGCATTCATCATCAGGTAATTTAATCCGATAATACCATTTAACGGTGTACGAATTTCATGACTCATATTCGATAAAAATTCGCTTTGTGCTTTTTCCTGCGCATGAGCGATCTGCGTCTTCCTTTGCATAATGATGGTCAATACAAATGCAATGATAATCACAATAACCGTTGCACTCATCGCTGCAATGATAAGCAAAACAAATAATTCTGTCTGATCTTTCAGTACTTTATCGTTTACCGACATGAAAAAATACCAATTCACACTGCTGCTGTTTAACGGCGCGCAATAGTTTAGTTCACGAACACCGTTATGATCCATATAAAACCAGAATTCTTTGCCGGCACGCATTTTTTCCTGCACATCGGAGGGAGTGAGATCAGATTTGTCACAGCGTTCAATGATATCAAATAAATTATCAGAAACAGAGCTTGCCGCATCTTTTCTGTCCACGACATATTCGCCGTCTTCATTGACTACCGAACTGTAACCCTGTGTATTGCCCGAATCATCAACATAATTTTCAATGACAAGACCATCTACAATGGTAGATCTCTTACAAATTCCTATCACGGCAAAAACCTCTTTTTGATCTTCGCCTATTTTTATGCCGGATAATACTTCACTTTTGGGACAGCCGGATAATTTATAACCGTAAATGACAACATTATCGGATCCCATGATAGGAAGTGCATCATAACCGATGACTTTGTAACTATCCGTATTGGCAAACAAATCCATATATGGATAATAATCGGGCGTATTGCTGTCTTTTCTGTAAGTAATATCGGTATAATAGGAACCGTCTTCCATCAGCAGATAGACTTTATCGAATGTTGACTCATACGTTTCAAGTCCCAGATATTCGTTGATTTGACTGACAGTTTTAAGTTTTTGACTGTTTCGTTTGAGTCTTTCGCCGATACGCTGCTGGTTCTTCCAATTATATTCAATAAACATCGTTATGGAATTACGGTCATGCACTGCCACTTCCCTGATGTTGTTGACCGCCGCATCTTCGAGGATATTTCCCGTTACAATTGAATATACATATACCGCTAAAAAAATGACGAATATGATAAGAAGAATAAAAAATGCAAAGAAACGTTTGCTTTTTGTTTGTTTCATAAATTCACAGCTTTCTGACAATATACCACATCTGACATATGGCTGAATATGATTCTGAAAAATTGTTTTTGTTTTCAGATTCAAGTTTTTTCATCACACACAAATCGGCGGCTTTCCAGTAGGGAGCAATGCGGATCTGCAAGGACTTTCAAATAACTATAAATAAATGCTTCGCATTTATTATATCATATTATACTGAAAAAGTCAATGACATTATGGGAACCTCCGTTCCAATCAATACTCGTAAATTCTCCATATAAGTTCCACTTTTGAATTCCCCTGTGGAATTTGCATATAAAATTTTACGAAAGTACTTGCAATAAAAGCGGAAATGTGATATAATAAATATAAGTTATTGGAAATTTATATAATTTCATAGATCATCGTAATTTTTTTCATAAAATACAAGTGAAGGGAGTTTCCACATGAATTTTAAAAAATTTTGTTTTCTTCCGGCTGTCCTGCTTGCGCTTAGTTTCACTTCCTGCGGTTCGGAAAATCAACAGAGTGAAGGAGATAATCAGAAGGCGTCGGATTACGCCTCTCTTGAACTTGGCTCAAGTTTTACAGACCTCAAGGCTAAAATTAGCTTTGTCACTTGCCGTACGGACCTCATAGACGACAGCCCTGATTTGCGTGATTACAACGACTATGCAGCTGAATTTAATGCCATGTACCCCAATATAGAGATATCGTTTGAGGGAATCACAGACTACGATGTTGATATGAGTACTCGCTTGAACAATGCCGACTGGGACATATGTTTCATACCAAGCTCAACACCTAAATCAGAATTTGTCAATTACTTTGAACCGTTTTTCAAGCTCGATGCATACAAAGATAAATATGAATTTGTCGATGTACAGTCTTATGAGGGAACGGTCTACGGTATACCTTGCCAGGGCAACAGTCAGGGAATTGTATATAACAAGCGGATTTTCGAGGAGGCAGGCGTGACGGAAATCCCCAAAACTCCTGATGAATTTATAGACGCTCTGCACAAAATAAAAGACAACACCGATGCGATACCGCTTTACACCAACTATGCTGCACGCTGGACTATGGGTGCGTGGGATTACTACTGTTTCGGCGGTGCTACCGGTAATCCCGATTATCATCAGGTGATGGCGAAAATGAAGAATCCTTTTTCTGAGGGAACTGGTCATTATCAGGTGTACAGCATACTCTACAGGGCTGTTGCAGAGGGGCTTATTGAAGATGACCCGTATAATACCAACTGGGAAATGTGCAAAGGCAGAATCAATAACGGCGAAATTGCTTGTATGGCTCTCGGAACATGGGCTATCCCGCAAATGAAAGATGCAGGCGAACACCCTGATGATATAGGCTATATGCCGTTCCCCGTCACAGTCAACGGCGTTCAGTACGCAACAGCCGGCGGTGATTATGGTTATGCGATAAACAAAAAATCAACGGATGATGAAAAACTTGCCTCACGCCTGTTTGTGAAATTTATGATCGAAAATTCACATTTCGCATATGACCAGGGCTGTATACCGATTGTAAAAGGGGAAGAATACCCTGATGCCTTTGCAGATTTTGAGGGCGTTGAACTTGTCAAGGATAATGCTGTCGGCGAAGGCGAAACGGATTACTATAGCCTTGTCAATACCTCGTCCGGACTGAATCTCGAAACAGATTCAGACCACGTTGTTGCCATTGTTGATGCGGCATACGATGGTACAAAGGAATTTGATGAGATTATGAACGAATGGAATGAGGCGTGGAGCAAAGGACAGCGGGAAAACAATATAGAAACAGATTAAAATATTTTATCATTTGATATCTTAACAAAGGAGAAAACGGATGAAAACCAAATCACACAAAAAAGGCAGTGTGGTCTTTGGCAGTAAAAGTATCATTTCCACAATGATTCTGTTTCTCTGCATCGGAATAATTTCTGTATTGCTCTCCGTCCATCTGAACCGGCTTGCAGAAAAACAATGCTATTCTGTTCTTACTTCCTCGACAAATGTCGTTCTGAATAATATTGAAAGCAATTTCCGAAGCGACAGAAACTCTCTCCGTATGCTATCCCGTGTAATTGCCCTCGAAAATGATTTGCAGTCTGATACGACAAATCATCTGCTCACAACATATGATGTAAGCAGTATGGTTACGAATATCGCTATCATTACCCCTGACGGCACGATTATGCCGGTAAGAGGTGAAAAGATGTCATCTGAGGGCATCATGGACTACGAAGAAGAAAAAAAACTCGGCGAACATATGAGTGGACTTCAGCCGTCATTGAATAATGCGAATACATATGTGATACGCAGTTTCGTGCCTGTTAAAAAAAGCGGGAAAGTTATCGCAATGCTTTTTATCGAAATGAATCCGTCCGCTATCGCAAACGCATGGACGCCCGATATATATGACGGCTCTGCTGATTTCTGCATCGTAGACAGAAGTTCAGGCGATTTTATTGTGGACAGCCGTGACGAACCAGTCAGTAACGTTTCTGAACTCAATGGCACTTCTCTCGCCGATAATCTGATGAACGGCGAAACCGGTTTCCTTGAAATGAAATCACATGCAGGCGATAGCATATTTGTATCGTATATGCCGATGGAAATAGCAAACTGGCAGATCGTGATAACAGTCGGTAAATCAGATGTATTTTCATTCGTCAACCAAATGCGGCAATCCATGAAAATGTTCCTTTTTGGCGGAGCTGTTATACTGGTACTTTATCTGCTGTGGCTTTTGTACAGTAACCACCGTTCTATACTGGCGGCAGAGAAAAGTGCCAATATAGATGTTCTCACGGGACTGCAAAACAGAAACCGCTACGAAATTTTCTGCAAAGGGCTTGAAAAAGAACGTGAAGGCACGATCTGCATCTATATTGACGCAAACGGACTGCACGAGATCAACAATACACAGGGCCACCTTGCAGGTGACAGAATGCTGAGGTTTATTGCCGACGCCCTTAAAGTGAGATTCGGCGAGGACGGTGTTTACCGTATAGGCGGAGATGAATTTGTTGTATTTTGTCAGGACAGCAAGCGGAATAAAATTGAAAAAATACTTGACAGTATCCATGAGGAAATGGCAAGGAATAATTATCATATTTCAGCAGGATATACAACTTGTGACTCCTCTATGACGGTCAGTGAATTGATTAAATCAGCTGAAACAAAGATGTATGAGGCGAAAAAAAAGTATTACGAAAGCATTGGAAAAGAAGTAAGAAATGCACAACAGCCAGATAAAAAGGAGTGAGAAATCACTCCTTTTTTTAAAACTTTGCAGAGATATTAGCGTATATCATTGACATTGGTTGGAATTCACGAATCAAGAGCTGATAGAAAAATGATTATTTTGCATCCATCAGAACGACAGAAGCGATTATCTCTACTACGGTTGAAACTACCATTTCCTCGTCAAAACCACCCAATATGACGGCGGCTGTCACCACTGCATCTTCAACCACAGAAAAACTCACGGCAATAGCCCAAAAGCGCATGCAGTGAGTGACATAGATCCAAAGCAAACCTTATTTCGGCAAATATGAGAACAAGTTCTTAGGATGACTTGGTGAGAGGCTCTCCAAATGGCATAAATCAGAATGAAAGCACGAATAACAAAGGAATTATTCATATAATGTACTTGATATGGAGAGGATTTTATGCTATAATCAATTTGTCGATAGTTTAAAACTTGTTCTCAAATTCAGAACGCTGCCGTCTCATGATACAGATACGGTTTCCCATCCGACATTTCCGCATCGCTGAAGAAAGTCAAGCGTTCCTCCTGCTAAGAGGAAAGATTGCGATGCAAGCCGTGCGCGGATTTTTCAATAAAGAAACACAGTCCGTACGGACTGATTTTTATTTTATGCAAGGAGGAGTTTTGATCATGAAAATTGAAACACAATGTTTACACGAAGGGTATACACCAAAAAACGGGGAACCAAGAGTTGTGCCGATCGTACAGAGTACAACTTATGTATATGATTCTACCGAAGAAGTAGCCTCAGTATTCGACGACCCGACCAAAAGCCTGATATACTCACGTTTCGAGAATCCGACAACAATGGCTATAGAGGAAAAGATCGCAAAGCTTGAAGGCGGTATCGGTGCTATGTGTACAAGTTCGGGACAAGCTGCAACGCTTCTTTCTATCCTGAATATTTGCAAGGCTGGTGACAGCATTGTAAGTACACCTGAAATTTACGGCGGTACGATCAATCTTTTCTCTTTCACACTGAAAAAGTTAGGCATTGAGTGCATATACATTGATCCGAATGCAAGTGAAGAAGAAATCAACAATGCTTTCAAGTCCAACACCAAAGCAGTATTCGGTGAAACCATTGCGAACCCTGCTCTTACTGTACTGGATATCGAAAAGTTTGCCAGAATTGCACACGCTCACAACGTTCCCCTTATTGTTGACAATACATTTGCAACGCCGATTCTTTGCAGACCGATTGAATTTGGTGCAGATATTGTTATTCATTCAACAAGCAAGTACATGGACGGTCATGCAGTACAGACCGGCGGCGTCATTGTGGACAGCGGGCATTTTGACTGGTCAAACGGCAACTTCCCTGAATTTACAGAACCTGACGAATCATATCACGGTATTTCCTATGTGAAGACCTACGGAAAAATGGCGTATATCGTAAAGGCAAGAATGCAGTTAATGCGTGACTTTGGCTGTTATCCTGCTGCACATTCTTCATTCCTGCTCAATCTTGGTCTGGAAACACTTGCTGTAAGAATGAAGCAATACTGTGAAAATGCACTGAAAGTTGCGGAATACTTTGAAAAATCAGACAAGGTGGAATCCGTTACATACCCTGGTCTTCCATCAGACAAAAGCTATAAGCTTGCACAGAAATATCTCAGCGGTTGCAGTGGTGTAATATCTTTTGTCATCAAGGGCGGTAGACCTAATGCGATCAAGTTCATGGACAGCCTTAAACTTGCCTCAAATGAAGTACACGTTGCAGACATTAGAACCTGTGTTCTCCACCCCGCAAGTGAGACGCACAGACAGCTTACGGACGAACAGCTTGCTGCGGCAGGCATTAACGGCGGTATGATAAGATTTTCATGCGGACTCGAAAACGTTGACGACATAATAGCAGATATTGAACAGGCTTTCAAAGCAATTCATGAATGAGATTCCGTGACCCGTTTACAGATATTTCGTATTCATGCTTTGCGGTGAAAATCCACTGAGATGCAGTTGTCGATGAACTTGATATTCAGGCGAATTTATATGCTTAAATTCTTGCGAGCAATCTTTCTGATGATAATTGCCGCTTTGCTGACAGGTTGCAGTTACAACTATGATAACGTATCAAGCGAAAATTTTGTAACAGAAACAATTGAAATAACCAACAACTTAGATGAGCAGTACAGAGTCGAATATCCAGAAAAAAACGGCTTTCCGGTCCAACTTTTCCTCCAGGTGGTGAAGGAGTTGCGTGCGCTCTGGTATACGAAATGCTGTTGCAATTGTTATCTATGGTTTTAAACGATAAATCCACGAAAGAGTTCTGAAATATAGGCAAAATT
The DNA here is from genome assembly GCA_947627445.1 of uncultured Ruminococcus sp. Lineage (GTDB taxonomy): Bacteria > Bacillota > Clostridia > Oscillospirales > Ruminococcaceae > Ruminococcus_C. The sequence goes on along the minus strand of CANQWA010000012.1, from coordinate 45,213 downwards.
AGGGCGTGTTAACACGCCCTAATACACTTACAGCTCTGAAAACTGCATGGCAGAAAGATGTTACAGTCTACCGGTTTTCTTACATCAATCTATCTTTTGGCGTTTAGTTCTGAAAATTTATCTGTTGATTCTCCAACAACGGATAGCTTGCAAGCACACTTCCGTCCAGATCTTCACGATGCATATCTACGGCAGTGATGTGACTGTTTTCGTATGTGGTATAGTAATATATTCCCTTGTCGGTGTTACAGCAGGAAGAGTAGATCGTATACTCAAATCCATTGTCGACTTGACAGCATCCCTTTTGCTGTGCGACAGATGCGAGAATATGAAAAAACTGACTGACACTCTCTGCCTCTGAGTCTCCCGATACAGAATTCAGCCGGGTAAATGCTGCCTTGACAAAACGTGAAGCGGACGAGAGATCACCCGGCAGACCGAAAGAACCCATGCCGCGGCTGTAGGGTTTCAGCGGTAAATCGGGAGCGATGCAGTTTTGCGGATCACTGCGGCTGAGCGCCATATAATTTGAAAGATTCGCCAGATGAAAATCGAATGGCGGATTATTGGTCATAACGCCAATGGGATTATCATATATTTTCAATCCATCGCGCACAGATTCGACAACAATGCTCTCTGTATGATCGGAAATCATCCAGTGAAGCGGGGAAAGCGGGAGATGTTCGCTGAAATTTTCTGCGTAAAGACTGATGTTTACGAGCATTCTCCTGACTTCCAAAACGGTTGCACACTGTCCGAGCACATATGGAATGAATTCAAATGGTGTGACATTCTTTTTATCAGGATGAAAGGGCTTGTAGTCGGCATTTTCAGGGAAGTTCAACCCTGCCATGCTCAATCCCTTTTCATTGGTAGCATCATAATAAAGCGGATAATTCTCCTGAACAAATGCCATACCGATCATGGCGTAATGCTCTGAAAGTGCCGGAACTTTACGGAACACAAACGGGTAGTGGCGCGGCGTAACGGTTACAGTCTGTTGATATGCGAATTCATAGTCAAGATTACGCCCGAAATAATGATCTTTTGTTTGATAGGTTACGGCAGTACACATATTTTTCCTCCAAATATGATATGTTCAGGATGCTGATATCCGCATCTTCTTTCTATGAAATACAGATTTTTGCGGAAACTTCAAAAAGACTTTTCTGCATGATTCAATCTCATTTCATCCATGCTATTATAGCATTTCAGCCAGAAAAAGTCAACCCAGGTTTTATGATCATTTGACAAAAAAAACAGGTGCTGTGATAAAATACAGGAGGAGAATCCCATGTCATCCCATGTCAAAAGATGAAAAACGACTTCCGGCAGAATGGCGGCTCAGTGCAGATCGGCACTTCAGGAATTTTGACGAAGTAGAAGTATAAGTGAAAATATGAGGAATCCAAATGAAAAGACGATACAAGACAATTTTTGTGATTGCTTGTGCCTGTGCGGCGATGCTTTTGTTCAAAACCGGCAGTGCATCTGCGTCCGAAGCAACGTATGACAATGCCGTTGTACCGACAGCAACCGCTGTTGGTTGGCAGAGTGATAATGGTATCCGCTATTACATCGATGTGGAAGCAAATGCACCTCTTGTCGGCGAACAGCAAATTGACGGCGAGGAATGGCTGTTTGACTTTACCGGCGCACAGAAAACAGGCTGGCGTACAGTAAACGGTATTCGCAGATTTTATGATCCGGATACCGGAGAAATCGTTTCCGGCTGGATTACATATGGCGGCTATCGTTACTATGCAGATAAGGCTTCCGGAAAGCAGACCGGAGAGATAGAAATAGATGGCTTGCGTTATCTGTTGGACGAAAACTGCGGCTATCAGCATCTGGGCTTCTGCACCTTTGCAGACGGCACAGTTTCCTATTATGATGTACATGGCAAAGCTGTCACTGGCTGGATGGAGTATGAGGGTAATTCCTATTACTTGGATCGCTCATGCCGGCTGGTGACCGGCTGGCAGACCATTGCTGGCAATAAGTATTATTTTGACAAGAACGGCGTCATGCAAACCGGCTGGAAAACGATTGCCGGCAAGAAATATTACTTCAACAAGACCGGTGCCATGCGCACCATGTGGCAAACCATCGGCGGTCAGAGGTATTACTTCGGCAAGACCGGCGTCATGCGCACCATGTGGGAAACCATCGGCGGTCAGAAGTATTACTTCGGAAAAAACGGTGTTATGCATACGGGCTGGCAGCACATCGACGATCATACCTATTACTTTTATCCCACTGGAGTTTGTGCAACCGGCGAGTGTGTCATTGACGGTACACTTTGTCGTTTCAGCTCGGCGGGCCGTCTTGTCCAAAAAGTGATTGCATGGCAGCAAGGCGACGGCTCGGAGGAACAGCGAAAGAAACACCTGACTGGTATTGCAGCATGGCAAAATCATCCATGGACAGTCACGAACAACCAAGATCAGACGATTGGCAGTTCTGGCTGCGGTTTGTTTTCGGTGATCAACTCTGTTTACTACAAAACAGAAAACTTTTTGCATCCAGTTGATGTCGCAGACTGGGCAAAGGCTAAAGGCTATCGCACCGCAAACAGCGGTGTGTCGGACGGCTTCTTTCAAGCTTATGCGAATGCCTTTGGCAGTTCCTATGGATTCCGTTTTGCAGGACGCATGTACTCCACAGCTGCGGCATTGCAGCATATCCGAAACGGCGGCACGATCTGCGCCAATATTCCGGGACATTGGATTGCCGTTGTGGACTATGACAGCAAAACCGGAAAATATCTGCTACTGGATTCGGCGGCAAGTTATCCACGGTGTAAATCCATTCCCCATTGGGAATCCACCGGCGTGGCTTGGGTAAGTGCATCGACGTTTACACAGAATCCGGAATATCAGCTATTTACCGGAACACGAAAGGTATATGCGCTGTCGTATTGGTGATTGGCAGCAATCATCATGCATCAAAAAGTCTCCGAGATGAATCCAATGGAATCTATCCGTATTACTTCAAAAAATCCATTCACAACGAATCTTGAACCGAAATTTCTGAAATATGGACGAAGGAAGAAATCTGTATGAAAAAAGTATTCGTCAGATCGCTGATAGCGGCATTGATTTTAAATACGGTAGGAGCAGTTATGAATCTTGTCTCATTCTGGTCAAACGGTACATTCCTGCTTGCACAACAATTAAACGGCGGCGAATGTATGGAATGGAGGGGGTTCGGCTTGCTCCTGACTAAGATTGTTCCAATTGATCCGATACACGCTCCTAATGCCAGTATATCACTGGATGTACCAAGTTTGTTTGTTACCCTTGCTATAGGTTTCATTTTGGGATTTATCATATTGATGATCATACATCTTGTGAATACAGAAAAAAAGGATAGCGTGGGATAGCGGAGTTACACGAATTTTCTGAATGGCGAAATAAAAAAGCCTTGCTCAATGAGCAAGGCCAATGCACAACACTTGTGCGAACGGTATTACCGAACGATTTGAAAAAATTTTTATTTGAACTCGTAGTGTAATTTTATAGGGCAGTAAATCCTATGATTACATTATATCACATTGCGGAGGGATTGTCAAGTGTTTAACGGGAAAAATTTTTTAGGCCTGGATATTGGTACAAATTCTGTTGGTTGGGCTGTTACAGATGAAAGCTATCATCTAAGGAAATTCCATCATAATCTTATGTGGGGCGTTCACCTTTTTGACGAGGCTGAACAATCAGCAGATAGGCGGTCGTTTCGTACAGCACGCCGCCGATTGGACAGACGGAAGCAAAGAATTGTACTTCTTCAGGAGTTTTTCGCAAAGAATATCCTGGAAAAGGATAAGACTTTCTTTCTGAGATGCAAGGAAAGCGGCTTGCTCCCTGAGGACAGTGAACACCGCACGAAAAATATATTTTTTGATGATGACGATTTTACCGATAAGGAATATTTTGAAAAATATCCTACCATACATCACCTGATAAGTGAGCTGATACACGATAAGAGCAAACACGATGTCAGACTGGTGTATCTTGCGTGTGCATACATTCTGGCACATAGAGGGCATTTTTTGTTTTCTGTCGATCAGAATCATGCGGAGGAAATCAAGAAGTTTGCACCTTTACACGACAATTTTATTTTTTCACTGGAAAATATTTGCGATAATATCCCTTTTGACAGCGACTCGCATCGTTTAGAAGAAATTTTAAAGGCGGATCTATCTGTTTCCGAAAAAACAAAACGTCTGACAGAATTGTGGTTCGGCGGTAAAAAACCTAAAAATGATATGTGCGGCAGTCTGCGTTTTGATTGTATGATGAAACTTGTTAGCGGAGGGACTGTCAAGCTGTCCGATCTATTCCTGAACGAGGACTATCAGGAACTTGATAAGGGTTCTGTATCTGTGTCGGCTGCTGATTTTTCTGATACACTGGATGCCATGCATGGCACATTGGAAGATGAACAATGGGAACTTTTGGATTCTATAAAGAAAATGAATGACTGGTCGCTTCTTATCAAATCATTGGGAGAATACAGTTTTATTTCTGATGCTAAAGTCGCCGTTTATGAAATGCACAAAAAAGATTTGAGTGATTTGAAATATATCTGCAAAAAATATCTTTCCCCAAAGCAATACCATGAAATTTTTAGAGATAAACAAGGAAAAAATAACTACGCCGCTTATGTTTATCACGGTGCTGATCATCAGTGTAGACAACAAAAGGATTTCTGCGATTTTGTACTGAAATATCTGGAAGGCATAAAATCGGAAGATACCGATAAACCTTTAATGGATGCGCTTATCGAAAAATGTCAAAATGTGAAACTATGCCCGAAACAGAAAACTACGGATAACAGGGTCATACCGTATCAGTTATACGAGGTAGAACTGAAAAAGATTCTTGAAAATGCCTCGTCATATCTTTCTTTTCTTGAAGAAAAAGACGAGTACGGTACGGTTGCCGACAAAATCCTGAGTATCATGGAGTTCAGAATACCATATTATGTGGGTCCCTTGGTGAGCCGTGAGAAAAGCAGCTTCGCATGGATGGAAAGAAAAGCCGAAGGCAAGATATATCCTTGGAATTTTGACGAGATCATTGATCTGGACAAGACGGAAAGTGCTTTCATCAGAAGAATGACCTGTCAATGTACCTATCTGGCAGGAGAAGATGTTCTGCCCAAAAACTCACTTTTGTACTGCAAGTTTAATGTTTTGAACGAAATAAATCATATTACCGTTGACGGTGCTAAAATATCGGTCGGTGCAAAGCAAACACTTTTTAACGAACTGTTTATGAAAAAGCAGAGGGTCACTGTAAAAGCTATCGAAAATTGTCTGAGATCCTGCGGAGAGTTCAAGGACGGACAGTCCATAGGAGGAATAGATGTCAGCATCAGATCATCCTTGAAGTCTTATCACGATTTCAAAAGATTGCTTGCATCAGGTTCCATCAACGAAACAGATGCTGAAAACATGATTGAAAGAATAACCGTTTCTACTGATACGGCAAGACTCAGAAAATGGTTGAAAAACAATTATCCTGCGTTAAGCGATGCTGATATAAAGTATTTATCGGGTCTTCATTATCAAGATTATGGCAGGCTTTCCAGAAAACTGCTGGAAGAAATATTTGAGATCGACACAAATACAGGTGAACTATATGGTGACAGGAATATCATGACAGCACTTTGGGAGACAAATGACAATTTCATGCAGATACTTGGTTCAAAATACAAATTCGGTGTATCTGTTGAAAAGTACAATGCCGAATTCTATTCCGACCCCAAAAACAAAAAGAGCATTTCCGAAAGAATGGAGGATATGTACATCCCGACTGCCGTTAGACGTTCGGTCACAAGAACACTGGATATTGTAAAGGAGATAAAAAGCATTATCGGAAAAGACCCTGACAGAATTTTTATAGAAATGGCAAGAGAAAGCGATGGGAGCAATAAGGGCAAACGGACAAAATCAAGACGTGAGCAGATAAAAGAACTGTATGAGTCCGCAAAAGGTATGGCAGATACAGAGCGTTTGAACGAATTGAATGCACAGCTGGATTCCACCGATGACGGCAGACTGCGAAGCGAAAAATATTACCTCTACTTCATTCAGTTGGGCAGATGTATGTATACGGGACATGCGATTGATTTTGACAGGCTGGGGAACGATGCTTATTATAATATCGATCATATTTATCCGCAGGCAAAAGTCAAGGATGACAGTCTTGAAAACAAAGTCCTTGTAGAATCCGAAACAAATGGTGCAAAAGGAGATCAATATCCGATTGCGGCTGATATACGAAAGAAAATGCGCCCTTTTTGGAACGCTCTGAAAAACAAAAAGCTGATGGGTGAAAAGAAATATCAGCGTCTGACCCGAAGCACCGATTTTACAGAGGAGGAGCTTGCAGGATTTATTGCAAGACAATTGGTGGAGACAAGACAATCTACAAAGGCTGTTGCGGAAATTCTGAAAGAGTTGTGCCCCGATTCAAAGATCGTATATGTCAAGGCAGGTCTGACATCGGATTTTCGTCAGGAAATGGGTATGCTCAAATGCAGAGAGGTAAACGATCTTCATCATGCAAAGGACGCCTACCTCAATATTGTTATGGGAAATGTATATCACACGCAGTTTACCGAAAACCCACTGAACTTTATCAAAAGCGGGGAGCGGTATTCTATGAAGATTTTCAAACGTTCTGCAGACGGAAAGGAAAGCGGACTGCTTACTCATAAGGTGGAACGCGGCGGCAATACCGCTTGGAATCCGTCTGTATCCTTTGATATTGTGAGAAAAATGATGGATAAGAACAGTATCAGGTATGTAAGATACTGCTACAGGCGCAAAGGCGGACTGTTTGATCGGCAGCCCGTGAAAAAAAGTGAAGGACTTGTCGAAAGGAAAAAAGGACTTGATACTGCCAAATACGGCGGATATAACAAAACTACTGCATCATATTTTTCACTTGTGAAGTATCATCATGCCATCATCTTTATACCGGTGGAACTGATGTATGCAGAAAAGTATTCTTCCGACAAAGAGTATGCCAGAAATTACGCTGCAAAACAGTTGTCGGAGATCACAAACAAAGATGTTATGGCGGAAAAAATAGAATTTCCGCTGGGTGACCGCCCTGTTAAGGTCAACACTCTGCTCGAAATAGACGGCTTCAGAGGAAACATCGTTCAAAAATCAAATAAAGGAAAGCAATTAGTTATTTCCTCTGCGGTTTCACTGATACTGGATAAGAAGTATTATGACTATGCGAAAACAATCAGTTCATTTGTGACAAAGTATAAAGAGGACAAAAATAGGCTTGCAGATAATTCCTTTGGCATATGTAAAGAGAAAAATGTAGAATTATTTGATATTCTTGCAGACAAGGCAACATCTGCTCCATTTCAGACGATGTTGGGAAAAATGGGCGCAAAAGTAAAATCGGGCAAAGAAAAATTTGAAAATCTCTCTCTTACAGAGCAGACAGTTGTCCTTTCAAACATATTGGCTTTACTGAAAACAGGAAGAGGTGTGGGATGCGATCTAAAACTGATAGGTGAAAGCGGGCAAGCAGGCGTGTTAACACTGAACTCCGATATCTCAAAACTTAAAGATAAGCATTCCATACGGATAATCGATCAGTCGCCGACAGGTCTTTATGAAAAAAGATCACCTAACCTGATGACGTTATGAGTTGGAGAACAGTTGTTGTTACTCAAAGGGCAAAGCTTGACTTAAAAACTGGATATCTTGTGATCAGAACAGAAGAAGCCGTCAAGAAAATTTATTTGGATGAACTGTCTGTTTTGATGATTGAGAATCCGGCAGTTTCCATAACAGGCTGTCTGATTGCTGCCCTGAATGAGAAAAAAATAAAAGTGATTTTTTGTGATGAAAAAAGAAGTCCTACCTGCGAACTGGTATCATATTACGGAAGTCATGATACTGCAGACAGGATAAGAAGACAAATAAGGTGGAATGACGATGTTAAAACATACATCTGGACAGAAATAGTTTCAGAAAAAATAAGACAGCAGTCAGCTTTTTTGAAAGAGATGGACAAGCATACCGAATCGAAACTGCTTGACGGTTATTTACTGCAAATGGAAATAGGCGATACTACCAACAGGGAAGGCCATGCAGCAAAAGTATATTTTAATGCTCTTTTTGGAATGGATTTTACGCGAAGCATGGACTGCATATCAAATGCTGCACTTAACTATGGATATAGTATCTTGCTTTCGGCTTTCAACAGGGAAATTGTGTCACATGGGTATTTGACACAGATCGGACTATTCCATCATAATATGTTTAATCATTTTAATTTGTCATGCGATCTGATGGAACCATTCAGAATCTTGGTTGACAGAATAGTTTATTCCGGGAAATTTACACAATTTACAAGTGATGAAAAATATGCACTCATAAATGTCCTTAACCATACAATAAAGATCAATCATACACAACAGTATGTAAGCAATGCAATAAAGATATATTGCCAGAGTATTTTTGACGCAATAGAAGATAATGATATCTCAAAAATAAATTTTTATTCAATTGGAGGAAAAGGTGAGTTATAGATTTGTGAGAATAATTGTATTTTTTGATCTTCCTGTACAAACCGCCGAGAACAGAAGAAATTACAGAATGTTTCGTAAATTTCTCATAAAAAATGGTTTTATGATGATGCAGGAATCGGTTTATTGCAGAATGGTACTGAATCAGAATATTGCCAGTAATGTTATCCGTAACGTAAGATCCAACAAACCTCCTGAGGGACTTGTACAAGTGCTGACTGTTACCGAAAAGCAATTTTCAAAAATGGAATTGATAACCGGAAGTTATACAAGTGAAGTAATAGACAGTGACGAAAGGCTGGTGGTCATATGATGCTTGTATATCCTCCTATAGGATTGGAGATAAATATCCATAAAGATAAGGTACAGACAATAGTAATTGAAAATCCAAAGCTGTTTTATGAAATTGCAAATGATATTTACTGTCAGATAAACGGGAAAAGTGGTGATACGGTGATTTCAGAAAATTATGTACCGATACAGTTAAGCAGATCCGCAGATATTATGACACAATTCATCCCATTTACATTAAACAGGAAGGATTTAATTTCAAGTATTGATTCGGAAATGAAAGAAAAGTCTGTAAATGCATCGTTTTACGGTGAAACACAGGAATTGTATGCGCATATTGAAAAATACTTGTATAGTCTTATTGAAGATGAGGACATCGAAATGGATTTTTGCTGTCCAAATGACATATCAGCCATTTTAAAAGCGTTTGATCTTCATATTGTTGAAACAGATAAAAAACTGAATGAAAAGCTATTTGAATATATTCTTGTTTTGCAGAAATATAAAAAGCGGTCTGTTTTTATTACAGTAGGATTGAGAAACTATATGACAAACCGTGAAGCGGAAGATCTGTTTCAAAGTGTTCTGCTCCATGGAATAACTTTAATATGTTTAGAAAGCAAAGATTCTTTACTGTTGAAAAATGAATCGCGAATCATAATTGACAAGGATTTTTGCATCATATAAAAGCCATTGACATTTGCCCCAAAAATGGTTATAATTATAATATACCCTAGGGATTATACGGATGAGTAGTGTCATTATCTCAAAATTTGAGGTTTGAGTGTAGTGTAATTTTATAGGGTAGTAAAACGTTGTTGGTTTTGCCAAAACCAAGGAGTAAGTTTGAGTGTAGTGTAATTTTATAGGGTAGTAAAACCTGCAAACCATATATAACAAGGCCCATTAGTTTGAGTGTAGTGTAATTTTATAGGGTAGTAAAACTTGAGGCGGTCAAAGAAAGCATACGTCAATGTTTGAGTGTAGTGTAATTTTATAGGGTAGTAAAACAAAAATCTTCGGGGAACTGCGTTAATTCATGTTTGAGTGTAGTGTAATTTTATAGGGTAGTAAAACCTCCTGCAATTCCAGCATTCGTACCATTGCGTTTGAGTGTAGTGTAATTTTATAGGGTAGTAAAACAGGAGTTGCTTGGAACTATGAGCAATGACAAGTTTGAGTGTAGTGTAATTTTATAGGGTAGTAAAACTGTGTGTTATGCTTTATTTCATATTTCATAGTTTGAGTGTAGTGTAATTTTATAGGGTAGTAAAACAGATACCAATTTGAACTGGCAAAGAAAAACGTTTGAGTGTAGTGTAATTTTATAGGCTTGTTGACAATTTTTTTGGCTGTTGTTTGTTCTCTCAGCTGGAATGTAATATATGTGTAGATAGATTTTAGGTCATTTTTGGCAGCAGGCGTATATTCGACTTTGTATTGCTTCATATGTCGAATTCCTCTGCAAGCTCTGCATCAACCTCGTCTGCGGAATAGCTCCTGTCATTTTGCAAAGAAGCAATACCTTTTGTGAGTTCTGCATCAATCTCCGCCTGACTCATTCCGCCAATAGCAGTAGGTTGTGCAGAAGGAAGCCGCAATTCAAAGGGCATTCCTTTTTGCAGTACAATTTGACTATACAGCATTGTGATTGCGCTCGAAGGTGTTATACCAAGCTGTGCAAGAATAGCTTCCGCATTATCTTTTAGTCCGGTATCAATACGAGCATAAACAGCAGTTGTATTTGCCATTGTGATCACTCTCCTTTGACGATAGTATACCACATTATTTCAATAATTGCAAGCGTTTGCAAGCAATAATTCAAATTTTTCAAATGGGTGGATACAGCAGGCATCGCAAACTGACATGGACTTGATCTGCACGATATAAAGCATATTTGATTGATTTGTACCATGCTCAAAAGCAATCAGCCCGAACTGTATTCGTCCGGGCTGATTCTGTCATATGCAATTACTGGGAGATCTCTGCATCATTTACTGTGAATTCTTCAAGAGAATTTTCCCTTACCTGAATGCAGATATAGCTGATGCCAGAATCTGCGGCAGCAAAAAATTGTCTTTTTGCAGCGGGAGCGATCCTGATCCAATCCCCTGCGTTCAGCTCGACTGTTTCGCTATCGATTACGGCTTTTCCCTTACCTGAGAGAATGGCATAGATCTCTTCATTCTTCTTGTGTGAATGCACGAACGGCACACTTGCACCCGCGGGGAGATTGTTGATGCTAATCTCCGCACCTGTCAGAGAAAGCTGATCGTGCAGCTCTGTTCTTGCATCCTGATCAACATGGATCTTGTTAAAATTGCTCATAATAATACCTCCGGAATTTTTTGATGTAACTGAACTTATTACAACTATATCATATCACTCTTGTGATGTAATGTCAATAGTTACATCGGAATTTTGTATACCTGCACAAAATCATCTGTTTTCAGTTGTAGGTATTGACATTACAACGAAAAAATGATACAATAGCATTATGTGATAAGAGGAGGTCTTTCCATGCAGTTTTCATCAAGATTTACAATTGCCACGCACACATTGCTGTGTATTGCCATGTTTCAGGGAGAATACAAAGTAACTTCAAATTTTCTTGCAAGCAGTATCAATGTCAATCCGGTTGTTATCAGGAATATTTTGGGGCAATTATCGGCATCGGGACTTGTTGAGATCAAAGTAGGAGTAGGCGGTGCATATCTTGCAAAATCGCCGGATGAGATCACATTGCTGGATATTTTCAAAGCAGTAGAAAGAGAAGAATCGCTCTTTCATTTTCATGAAAATCCAAATCCGGAATGTCCTATTGGGCGGACAATTCATTCGGTCATGGACAAAAAGATAGACACGATCCAATCAGCAATGGAAAATGAAATGGCTGAGACAACGCTATCACAATTGCTGGAGGATGCAAAGAAAAATATGTGATTTGAATCATAGCAGGCACTTGCTGAAAAGCAGGTGCTTTTTTCATACTCTCACGGATATGTACCCTCCGAAAACGAGTCCATTTCATCTTTCATCCCCTAACACTTTTCCGTTCGATATTTTGACCGGGAAATTTTGATTCGGGCATAAAAAAAGCAGAGCTGGTGTTGCTCTGCATTGGATAGGTGTATATTCAGTTTATTGTTGCCAAGAAAAATCAGAATTTACTTATTTCTTCTGTTTAGGCTTTTGAGTTGGTAACTCCTCATACATAGCATTAAACAAACCTGCTAAAAATTCCTTATTATCAACTTCATCTACCAACAACATCTCTTTTGCTCCCTCATAGGGTAATTCATACAGAGCTGTGGGCATATAACGAATTGCTGATTTCACCGGTTTAACAAGCAATCTATCATCATAGATGCCGCCTACAATCTTGCCACGATAATAAATAATAAATTCTCCCATCATAGTTCGATAAGTAACTTCTTTCAGCTCAGATAGTTGCCCTAAAATATACTCTAAGTATGCCTTGCTTGATGCCATGTTTCCACCTCAAATTCCGATTTAATAGAGCAAGTCCAAAACTTCTCTCATAATCCATTATATACTACTTTCCGGAAAATGTCAATCCTCAGTAATAATTTTATCAAACTGCCGCCCAGACAGCGCAAGAACTGTGTCGTAGCGGTTTAGAATATGGATAGTGATGATACCGAGGACATCACGCAAGAGCGTGAGCAAGAAAGAAATCAGTCGCATCGCGCCAAATTCGCCAAATTCGCTGGCAGAACAGTATCTGTCAGGACTTGAAAAAAAATCAATTTTATGGTATCATGAGAAAAACATCCTATGGAGGGATTACCATGAATCCAGAAGAAATGATTTATCTGAGCCGTCAGTACGCCAATATGTTTGGCTTTCCGGTTCGATTATACGATGCAGGCGAAAAAATCTACTACCATAATCCCCTGAATTTTGACTTTGACCTGGCTGATCTGTGTCTGGATGATTTGATGCGGGAGGATACGGAAGTAGGCTATTACATCTATGATAATTATTTATATTATGGCATTATCAACTGCCGTTCTTACAAGTTCATTGCGGGGTCGGTCAGTGAGCTGCATCTGACGAAAAATCAGCTGGAACGCCTTGCCTTTCTGATGAATCTGAAAGGAAACGATGTGCAATCTTTTGTCTCTGAAATGAAAGCTTTGTTCGGCGTGCATCTGGACACTCTGATTCAGTCTCTGATTTTGTATAATTTCTCGGTGAATCGCACCATGTACAACATTTCCGATATCCGGATCAAAAATACAGAGCAGCAGACCATTACCTCTGAGTTTAAAGAATCAGAGTATTCCAACGGACATTTGCATACCAACAATTCCCGTTCTTATTCCATTGAAAAAGACATAGTCAACAAGATCATGCGCGGCGATGTGGAGGGATTAGTAGACGGTGCAACAAAAATTCCTGCCGTCAGCTCCGGCAACCTGGCGCCCCATCTGCTGCGGCATCACAAGAACTTCTTTATCCGGCTTGAAACGATTGCCGCCAGAGCTGCTATTGATGCCGGATTGGATTCCGAGGAAATCCTTTCTATCGAAGAAATGTATATCAGCAAATGTGAGTCCCTGGAAAACATGGAGCGTATCAAGAATCTGCAATATCATATGATCGTGGACTACGCAGACCGTGTCGCCAAGTTTTTGCATCTCGGCGGAACGAATTCCAAACTGATCAGTGATGTTTCCAAATATATCCGGAATCACATTTCCGATGCGATCAAAACCTCTGATATTGCCGACTATCTGGGGAAGAGCAGAGGCGGTTTGACAACAGAATTCAAAAAGCAGACTGGTATGAATCTTTCGGATTTTATTCAGCTGAAAAAAATACAGGAGGCAGAGGAACTTCTCTACGAAACAGGAAAAAGTCTCATCTCTATCAGCACCTATTTGGGATTCTCTTCTCAAAGCCATTTTTGCCGGGTTTTCAAAGAAGTCAAGGGTATGACTCCATCGGAATATCGGGAGAAAAAATTTTTCTGATCATGACAAATTTGAAAATGACTTGACAAATATGCAAGACAAAAACCTTTCTTTATGGTATAATCATTATATTTCAACGTGAAGTATGGTTTGTGAACCAATTTTGAAAAAAAAGGAGTGCATGTTATGGATTGGAAAAAGCTATCTGCTGCCGTTACAGCTGTCGCATGCAGCATGACGCTTCTCACCTGCGTACCGGAACTGACAAGTTCTGTTTCTGCCGGGGAACTGGTCTTCAATGATTTTGAGGTAAATTATGACGGCTGGTATGGCAATGAAGATACCGTGGCATTGACCGCACAGGTTGGTGCAGGTTATCAGGGCACAAGGGGTATGACTGTCAGCGGGAGAACATCCGCAGCAGACGGTGCCAGCTCATCCAAGGGATTTTATCTTGTGGGCGGAGTGGCGTATACTTACAGCGTGCAGGTATATAGTGAAACGGCAGAAAATTTCAATCTGTCTTTGCTATGCATAGATGCAGAAACAGGAGAGGAAACCATGACGGAACTTGTCTCCGAAGATGTGAAGGCAGGTAAATGGACGAATCTTTCTGCTGCATATACAGCACCGGAAAACAGCTATGAATTCCGACTGACGATTACCACGGACAGCACCAATGATTTTAGCTTTGACGATGTGAAAATCACATCGGAGGATCGGCAGGCTTGGAACATCGTTTCTGCTGCATCTGCAGACAAGGGATTGAAGGATGAATTCGCTGGCTATTTTAAGGTAGGCAATATTCTCAACGGCGGTACGGTGCAGAATTCTGCTGTTACTGCTCTGGTACTCAAGGATTTTAACAGCATTGAGTGCGAGAATGAAATGAAGCCGGACGCAACTATTGTGCAGTCTCAGTGTTCCGGTACCAATATCGGAGTTTCTCTGAGCAGAGCGGCCAGCATTATGGATTTCTGCGTGCAGAATGATATTGCCATGAGAGGACACACCCTTGTATGGCACAGTCAGACACCGGAATGGTTTTTCAAGGAGGGATATACCGCTAACGGTGCATGGGTCTCTTCTTCTGTCATGGATCAGCGTCTGGAAAGCTATATCAAAAATATGTTTGCAGCCATCCAGCAGCAGTATCCCTCCTTGAACCTCTATGCTTACGATGTTTGCAATGAGTGTATCAGTAACGATCCCAACCGTACTGCCAATTATGGCGGCACAAGAGAACCTGGTTTCCCCAATTCCGGCAACGGAGATTTGTCTCCTTGGGTGCAGATATATGGAAACAACAGCTATGTTGAAAAGGCGTTCACCTGGGCGAGAAAATATGCGCCTTCTGACTGCGCACTCTACTATAATGATTATAACGAATACTGGGATCACAAACGGGATTCCATCTATACCATGTGCAAATCTCTCTATGAAAAAGGACTTCTGGACGGTGTGGGAATGCAGTCCCATATTTCTGCACAATACGATGGATTTACTGGTATGAATAATTACACCACTGCCATGAAAAAATTCCTCTCCATCGGCTGTGACGTACAGATCACCGAACTGGATATCAGTATGAAGTCTGATGCAGAGACATTCACATTGCAGCAGCAGGCAGAGAAATATGCGGCGATTTTCCAAGCGGCTATGGATTGGAATGATAATCCCACATCTACCGGCAGAGTAACAGCTGTTTGCATCTGGGGTCCTAACGACGCAAACAGTTGGATTGGCGCAGAAAAAACGCCGCTGCTGTATGACGTCAACAACCAACCTAAGCCTGCCTATGATGCGCTCACTGCATTGATTCCCGAATCGGAATGGGGCAATGGGGGAGGCACAGGAACTGTTGAACCCAACGAATACGGTTGGTATTTCCACTGCCCCTTTGAAAATGATACCGAAAACTGGCAGCCCAGGGGCAGTGCATCCATTATGACCAGCGGACGTACTTCCTATGTAGGGGATGAAGCGCTTCTTGTACAGGACAGAACGGATACATGGAACGGCGCTACCAGAACGCTAAGCCCCAAGGCATTTGTGCCGGGCAACGAGTACAGCTTCAGCGCCAACGTTTGCTATTTGGACAGCGACAGTAAGACAGAAACCTTTTACATGAAGCTGCAATACACCGATGCAGACGGTGAAACAAAGTATTCTACTATTGCCGAAGCAACTGCTGTAAAAGGTGAATGGGTGCAGCTTGCCAATAAGAACTACGAAATCCCGGCAGGTATTACAAATATGCAGCTGTATATTGAAACTGCCAAAATGACAGATAATTTCTATATCGACGAAGCCATTGGTGCAGTCGGCGGAACGACCATTCTCGGAGCAGGAACGGGAACCGACCCTGGTCCCACCAATCCCGATGATATTGTCAAAGGCGATGTGACCCTGGACGGTAAGATCAACGGCTTTGACCTTGCGGTGGGAAGATATGGGCTTATGAATGGTTTTTCTTCTGCATCGGCTGAATACGCAGCTGATGTGGATGAAAGCGGTGATGTGACAGTAGCAGATCTGGTACTGTTACAAAAATATCTCTTGGCTTTCATCTCAGAATTTCCCGTGGCAGAAAAGCCAGTGGAATCTGTTGACACAGCAGCCATGGAAGCACTGTTCTCCGGTATCACTCCCACAGCCAGCTATAAGAAAAGCGGCGAAAATAACCCGCTTTATACACAGCGATTTGGGGCGGATCCTGGTGTAATGGAGTATAATGGCAGAGTCTATGTGTATATGACCAACGATGTACTCGAATACGACAGTAACGGAAACGTGACAGAAAACACCTATGCGCTGGTAAATCAGATCAACTGTATCTCTTCGGATGATATGGTAAACTGGACAGATCATGGTGCGATTGAAGTTGCAGGTTCGTCAGGTACAGCAAAATGGGCAACCTGTTCCTGGGCACCTTGTGCAGCGCATAAAACCATTAATGGCAAGGAAAAATTTTTCCTGTATTACTGCAACGGCGGCAATGGCATTGGCGTTCTTACGGCAGACAGTCCCATAGGACCGTGGACAGATCCGCTGGGAAAAGCACTGATCAACCGTGATGTACCCAACTGTGCCAGTGTTACATGGCTGTTTGATCCGGCAGTATTTGTAGATGATGACGGAACAGGCTATCTTTGCTTTGGCGGCGGCATTCCCCAGGGTGTTTCCGAGGAGAATCCTGGCACAGCGAGAATTGTGAAGCTGGGAGACGATATGATCAGCCTGGATGGTGTTCCTCAGACACTGAATCCACCGTACCTGTTCGAGGATTCCGGCATCAACAAGATCGGCGAAAAATATTATTATACTTATTGTTCCAGCTGGAATACCGGCGGTAATGCATACGGTCTCACCAGCGGTGCGATTGAATATATGGTAGCAGACAATCCTATGGGACCATATACCTACGGCGGAGAACTGTTCAAAAATCAGGCAAGTTTCTTTGACTGGACATTAGGGGGCAACAATCATCATTCCATTGTAGAACTGAACGGTAAGCTCTATTTGTTCTATCATTTCCGTTCTGTAGAACGTGCAATGGGCATCGACGGCAACTACAGAACACCGCAGGTCAATGAGATTACTTTGACAAACGGTAAACCGAACAGTGTTACCGGTACCATGGAAGGCGTTGCACAGTTGAAAACAGTTGACCCGTATCAGAAAGTACAGGCAGAGACCATGTCCAATCAGGCAGGCATCAATGTCAGAGGGCAGGGCGATACAGTTGTCACCCAGATCGACAAGGGCGATTGGATCTCTGTTTCCGGCGTGCATTTCTCTAAGGGTGCATCAACACTGACTGTGAAAGCCTCTTCTGCCAAGGGTGCGGCTATCAAGGTTTGTACCGGCAGTCCGAATGGTACAGTGATTGGCTATGTGGATGTGAAAGCAGGCAGCAATTCTGAGATCACAGTACCTGTCAACAACGTCAGCGGCACAAAGGATGTGTACTTTGTGTTCAGCGGAGACATGGAATTGGATTGGTGGACTTTTTCCGGATACATCAAATGATATTAACATACTTTTAGAGGAACATGGAAAAAGAAAGTCTGAACTTGTTCGCATCAAAAAGACTATGATACCGATAGATTTTGGTGTCATAGTCTTTTTATGGTTGAATATATGTGAGAATCTGTCCATAGAGAAATCTGCGCACGGTTTTTGGCGAATTGTGCGTTAAGACTCACATACAGCTTCTTTGTGGACAAGTTCTTGAGAGATACATCGTGTTATTGCTTTAGCCAGCTCTGGGTCAAGGTGTGTGATGACACTCTGTATTCGTTGGAATTTGAATATCCGCAATTGAAACACCAGTTTCTCTTGCAATACGAGCCAAATCCTCATATTCTGGCTTTTCACGCCTGATACCATATCCTTCGGCAGCTTTCATACGAATACTGCCGTATGCTGTTTCTTTTGTATAGAAAGTACGACGCAGGATGTGCCGTTTGCAAAGGTTTTCCCGAATGCCAAGAGTAGTGGTATGCCGGAAGATTCGTCTTAGTATCTCCTCCTTTTGCTCTGGCTTGCAAAGACAGGTCAGCAGAATACCCGGACGGGATTTTTTCATCCCGATAGCTGTGGTAAATACATCCAGCGCACCTCCGGCAAGAAGCTGCTCTTGCGCAAAGCCAATCGCCTCCGGTGTCATATCATCCAGATTGCATTTCAGCTCACAGATGGTATCGCTTGTATCAGCAGTTTCTCCAAGCATTACCCGGACACAGTTCGCTTGAGGAAAACTTTTTTTGCCGATGCCATAGCCGATTTTTTCTATGCGCATCACCGGCATACTGCCATATTCTGACACAAAATGCTTCAGCAGCGCCGCCCCGGTCGGTGTGCAAAGTTCGCCCTGGATCTCGCCGCCGTATATCGGAACGTTCTTCAGGATATAACCCGTAGCCGGTGTAGGAACAGGCAGAATTCCATGGGCGCACTGAACCTGCCCACTGCCTACATGAACAGGTGAGGCGATCACTTTTTCCGGGGCAAGCTGTTCCATCAGCATACAAACACAGATGATATCGGCAATAGCATCCATGGTGCCTACCTCGTGGAAATGAATTTCCTCCACAGGCTTACCATGAGCATGGCTTTCCGCCTGAGCAATCAACTGATAGACAGCAAGAACATCTGACCGGACTTTTTCTGACAACGCCAGATGTTCCAGCAGATGCGTGATGTCATGCATACTGGTGTGATGGTGTTCGTGATGCTTATGATCATGTGTATGAGCATGAGAATGAACATCATGGGACTCTTCTTCCATACCGTGAACCGTTACCACTGCACGTGTGCCTTGAATGCCGCATGTGAATGCGCTTTTTGCGGCGATCTGCACACTAGGAATCCTTAGATCATGAACCTTTTTCAAAAAGGCATCCTGATCCGGTAAAAGCTCTAACAATGCCGCTGTGAGCATATCGCCGGCAGCACCCATATTGCATTCGATGTATAATGTTTTCATATGTGAAAATCTGCTCCTTCGTGACATAGAACCTGTCCGCACATAAACTACATGCAGCGGTTCTTATCAGTGATTGATCATACTTGCCGGATAAGCTGCGCCAAAACCATTGTCAATATTGACCACACTGCACCACTTGCGCAAGAATTCAGCATAGACAGCAGTGCGGACAAACCACCAAAAGCTGCGCCATAACCCACACTGGTAGGAACTGCCAATACCGGGCAATCCGCCAAACTGCCGATGACACTTGCCAGTGCGCCCTCCATTTCGTAGATGTGCGGTTATTTTTTATGCAAATTTTAGAATTTGTCATATAATATTTATATGACATTTTGATACATAAAAACTGATCCCTTTTCTTTGATATTCGGGCAATACAAATATTGTGTATAAGCTGCTTTTATCTTCTTTACCCCAGTACGCACCAATTGCTCCACAGTCAATCATTTTCTGTTCTTCACAAGCTACATATTAATTTGTCCATGTTGAGCATTTAATTGGTTTTTCAGCAGTTAAAAAGCTAATATCATTTTCAATATATTCAGTGGAATAATCTTTTATATTTGTGGTTCTTAAGGTTTTGGCAATTACCTCAGCTAACTCAACACTATCCTCTTCTTTGAATCTTCTAATAATCATAAAATAATCCTCCTTGTGCCATTGTGGTTACAATTGCTTCCGCTGCCGGAACAATAAAAGATGACACATGATTTTCCTCCTGATGTTTTTATCATCATTTTGATGGTTGACTTTCCATAGAAAGTCAATCTATCCGTTCATTTTTTCTGCAAAATCTGTCATCATCTCTGAAATGAGGATCTGCTGCGGACAAACAGCTTCACAGCTGCGGCAGCCGATACAGGACTTGGGTTGCTTTTCCTCAGGCAAAGCAGATAATGCCATGGGTGCCAGGAATCCGCCCCCTGTAAAGACATGCTCATTATACAATTCAATGAGACGGGGAATATCCAGCTCCATGGGACAGTGACTGGTGCAGTAACGGCAGCCGGTACAGGGCAGAGACGTCTTGCCCTGCATGTCATCGGCGATCCGCATGAGCGCATCCCATTCCGTCTGATTCAAGGGTTGGTCTGTCTCAAAGGTCTTGATATTTTCCTGAACCTGCGTAAAATCGGACATGCCGGAGAGTGTTACTACGACCTCGGGAATGGATTGCAGGAATCGGAATGCCCATGCTGGAATCGTTTCCTCCGGACGAAGAGCTTTCAGCTTAGCGGTATCGTTTTCTGAGAGAGAAGCCAGCTTGCCGCCTCGGAGTGGTTCCATGACCCAGATGGGAATGTTCCATCCTTTTAGCAACTCCACTTTTGCTTTTGCATCCTGGAATGTCCAGTCTAGGTAATTCAGCTGTATCTGACAGAATTCCATATCTTTGCCGTACACTTCCAAAAAACGCTTTGTCACATCATAGCTGCCATGAACGGAGAATCCCAGGTGCTTAATCCTGCCGTTTTTCTTCTGTGCGGTAAGATAGTCATAGATGCCGTATGTTGAATCGAGATACTGGTCGATATTCAGCTCACAGACGTTATGTACCAGATAAAAGTCAAAATATTCTACCTGACATTTCTCCAGTTGCTTTTCAAAAATTTCTGTCACTTTGTCCATATTGGAAAGATCATAGCCGGGAAATTTGCTTGCCAAATAAAAGCTGTCTCGGGGATACTGTTTCAGGATCTTACCTATGACGATTTCCGAATTTCCGGCATGATAGCCCCAAGCGGTGTCATAGTAGTTGACCCCGTGTTCCATGGCGTATGCCACTAACTTTGCGGTTTTTGCTTCGTCGATGTCAGAATCGTTTCCATGGATTACCGGAAGCCGCATGGTACCGAAGCCCAGTGCAGACAGCTTCAGGTCTTGAAATGCTTGATAGATCATGTGCATAACTCCTTTTTCTGAAAGTGGTTGTGATAGAGCATGTTCCCCTAACAATGCCATGCACGTTTTTTCGGCAAATTTGGATGACTACTGTGTGGAAAAACTTTGCCGGTCGAAAGCCCGCCTGCATATTTTCGCCTGGTATGCATCCAAATGATGCTCAAAAATCCGTTTTGACAAATTATGGCAAAACAATGGATGCCGAGGAAACATATCTATATTATACAATTAACGCAGAGTTTTGTCAATACTTTTTGCTCTCATTTATCCCGATTACAAAGGATCGTAAATTCCACTTTTGAATTTCCTTGTGGAATTTACTTTGGGAATTACCAGATCTCTGATTTGTTCATCCACATCGAATGCGTATATTGACAAAAGCCAAATCATGTTGTATAATAAAGGTATAAAAAACATTGGAGGTATCGGATATGCCAAGAAAGAAGAAGTCTGAAACTGCTCCCGTTGAGGGAAATACTGTACGCAAAGAACCGGATGTGTCTGTTGAAACCAAACTTGAAAGAAGCCAAAAGCCGAGAGCAAAGAAACCTGTGAAAAGCGAGCCTGTTTTAACAACTCTTGTACAGGTTGGAAGTGCGGAGTTTGATATTACGGATATTGCTTTAAAAGCATATAAGGCATATAAGTCGGTTCATAAACGTAAAGCAGTGACGGACTTCCGAGTTTATGTAAAACCCGAAGAAAATGCTGCATATTTCACTGTAAATGGTGAAGCTGTTTCCGACAATAAAATCAATTTAACATGAAAAAATGTCACATAATATGTAACAATAGAAATGGTTTATTGGTCTTTTGCGCAAGTTTTATACCAAATGGCAAGGAAAAAGGTACAATGGAATGACATCCAAATGGATTAAAACCGCAAAGCACTCTCTCAGCTTTTCTGAGAGAGTGCTTTTTGTATTGGATATCCAATAAGCTTTGCAGTATTCTGATTTGCCTTGTAAATGACACAACCTAAAGCATATCCATGTTTCATTCACTTTATTCCGAAGCAGAGGCAATGACTTCAGTCATCAGATTAGCCGGAAGCTGCTCGTAGTGTGCCAGTTCTAAGGTAAAGCTGCCCTCGCCCTGCGTCATTTGACGGAGCTGCATGGCGAAATCTGCCATTTCACGCATAGGAACCTCTGCGGAGATGATGGTCATGCTATCGTCATCCGGCACTGGATTCATACCCAGCACACGCCCCCGGCGCTTGTTGAGATCACCTATAATGTCGCCGGTATTGTCCTTGGGAATGCGAACTTCCAGCTTGTCAATAGGCTCTAACAGAGTAGGCTCTGCCAGACGCATGCCTTCTTTATAAGCAATAGAAGCCGCTGTCTTGAACGCCATTTCCGAGGAATCTACTGGATGATACGAACCATCCACCAGGATCGCCTTGACGCCAACCACCGGGAATCCGGCTAACACGCCTTTTGTGACAGATTCCTGCAAGCCCTTTTCTACAGCCGGAAAGAAATTCTTTGGCACAGCACCGCCGAAAATCTTTTCCTCAAAGACAAGATCATCAGACGGATATGGTTCAAACTCAATCCACACATCGCCGTACTGACCGTGACCGCCGGACTGCTTTTTGTGTTTGCCCTGCACTTTGACCTTTTTGCGGATGGTTTCCCGATAAGCAATCTTGGGTACAGACAAGGTCACATCCACACCAAAGTCATATTTCATTTTAGAGATTACGGCACTAAGATGCTGTTCGCCCAGACCGGATAGGATCATCTCATGGGTTAGGGGATCCTGCTGATAAGAAATGGTCTGATCCTCCTCCAGGAGCTTCTGCATGGCAGCAGAAACCTTGCTCTCATCGCCCTGTGCAGCCGGACGGACTGCCATGGAATAACAGGGCTTGGGGAATTGGGGACGGGGCAGAGATACGACACGGGATGCATGGCAGAGTGTATCACCGGTACTGGCGGACAGTTTCGTGGTTGCTACCAGATCGCCTGCACTGCAGCGGTCAGTTTCCTGCTGTTTTTTGCCGCAGAGGTAGAACAGCTTGCCCACACGTTCGGTTGCACCAGTGGCAGCATTCATCAGTTCAGTACCGGATTGCAATGTACCGGAGATCACACGGAGCAAGGAGAGTTTTCCTACAAAGGGATCAGCCAGTGTCTGGCACACCTGCACACAAGTCGGCTCGTCAGCGGTAGGATGTACCAGTACAGGCTCGCCGTCCAGTGCTTCTGCTAAGATCGCTTCCGTTTCCTCAGGTGCAGGAACAAGCAGTTCCATTTCCTTGGCGAGCATATCAATGCCCTCCATGGTAGCAGCGGAAACACAAGCTACCGGTGTAATGGTGCCATCACGCATGCCCTTGTGGATGCCGTCAATCCGTTCTTTTTGGGTGAATTCTTCACCGGAGAAAAACTTTTCAAAGAGCACTTCATCTGTTTCAGCCACAGCCTCGGAGAATGCCTGGATCAGGCCGTCTACACGATAGCTCAGCTTTTCAGAGACATCAGCAGAGGGCATGGGAATCTCCTGTGCTTTGCCGCTGCCGTCGTACCGATAGGCTTTCATTTCAATCAGATTGATGTAAGAATCCACCTTGCGGTTGACAATCACCGGAACTACGACGGGGCAAACGGTAGGACCAAAGGTAGATTTCAGTTCGGTCAGAACGTTATAGAAATTGGCATTGTCATCATCCAGCTTTGTGACAACAAACATGCGTGGCTTTCCCTCGGCTGCACGATAGGCTTTCTTTGTGCCGACACGCACACCGGACTTGCCGGAAACGGTGATCATTACACAGTCTGCCGCGGCAATGCCCTGTATCATACTGCCGGCGAAATCGAACATACCTGGGGTGTCAATGAGGTTCATTTTCTGATCATTCTGCATCATGCTTCCCACTGCGGTATAGACAGAGGATTTTCGTTTCATTTCCTCAGCTGTATAGTCAGAAACGGTGTTTCCGGACTCCACTGTACCCATGCGGTCCACACGTCCGCCTTGATACAGTAATGCTTCAAAGAGAATGGTTTTGCCTGTACCGGCATGACCGGCAAAGGCAATGTTTTTGGTCGTCATAATGATTCGCTCCTTTTGTCATTTATGATAGGATTCGTCATGTTGACTAAATTTCAATCAACTAATGATCATATTATATCACATTTTTTCTCTCATTGCAACCCTTTTTTGATAAAAAATCGCAGCTTTATGAAATTTTTACAATCTGACAGAAAACAACCCGGAAACAAATTGCGGAATCCGGGTTGTTTGAGATATTTTTTGGGCAGGTTTGCCTTAATCGGTACTGGGCAGAGAATCTGTTAGATGCACCAGAAACCGCAGCAATGCAATGGAATCGTTTAGATCCACGTTGCCGTCAATGGTACAGTCTGCGTTCGCCATTTGCCGTGAGGAAAATGTCACGCTGTCAGCGCAGAATTTGTTCAGCAGAATGGCGTCTGTCAGATCAATCTTACCATCCAGATTTACATCGCCGTAGAAAACATTTTCTGTTTGCTGACCGAAAGCAGTGGCAGTTGTTTCTGTTTGGGCAGTTGTTGTCAAATCGGTGGTGCTGACGGTAACTGTCGTACCGGGAACTTTCCTGTCATCACCAACCAGTTTCAGAACGCCGAAGCCGCTGGGATCGGTATAGCCCATGCCGGAAAGGTCATTCCAGTTGGCAATACCGGTGCGCTTGCCGTCGCCTGTGCCGTCATCGTTGACCTGTACATCAAAGCCCACGATCTGGCCGGCAGAAAATGCGCTGGTGGTGTAGGGAATGGCGATCTCTACCAGATAGCCGTTGGCGGTTTTCTTTGCATCAGAGACAAAGCTGTCAGTAGAACGTCCGTCCGTTACCGTCTTATCGTTTTTGTAATTGACACGGCACTGGATGTCATCTGCTTCGTAAGAAGCCGATTTATGGTTGTTTTCATCAAAGAATATTTCCACAGTGTCCTGTTCATAGGAATTTGCACTGGAAACGCTCAGAACCTTATCAGTAACTTCGGTGAGGACGTAGAGGGTATTCTCATCCCACAGCATCCGGGAAACGCCTGTTGCACCATCGCTTCCCATGGAATAGGTGTTGACATGGATGGTGGGTGCATCTGCCCATGCTGCGTCAATCTCACCGTCAATGACGATAGGTGTCTCAGTCCAGGCAGCTTCGGCATACTTGGGCTGAGCGGCAAGTGTCACAATGCCGCAGGTAGGTGTCAGTGTTTCATATGTCTCTGAACCGTTCAGGGAGAAGCCGTCATACTCTTTTTTCGCAGCAGCAGAATCGTTCCATGCCACATTGCAGTTAAATACATCCAGATAAACAGTACCGCCGACTTTTCCGGTGAGAGGGACTTCCAGATCCATATAATTTTCTTCCCCGGTCGTTTCAGTGATCTGCGCCAGCATCTTTCCATTTTGTTTCTCTGTGCTGCCGTATACAATCAAATCCGGGTGGGTGATATGGTTGTACCGGACAGACAACCGATGTTGATAGACACGGACGATCATGCCCTTGCTGCTCCATGCGGCTTTGAAATAGGTAGTGCCGTCACTGAGATACTGAGGTGACTGAATTTCCAGGGCATGCTCCAGATCAGCAGTTGTACCGTCATACTGATAGGCGGTCATGGTCTGGATCTTTTCCACATCGGAATCGGTATCGATGACGGCATCATAAGAAGGCTTTGCCTGATAATCCTTGTCAAAGAGGAGGGGATAGCCGCCGATCCAACTGGTGGAGTCGGTAATGCCCCAGATCACCACAGCGGAAAGATTCACGCCGGAATCCTTCATTGCCTTGTACATCTGGAATACATCCTGATACCGCTGCGCCAGTTCCAGCTGATCTGCATCCGTGTTGGATTTCTGAGAAATATCCAGCTCTGTCACCTGGATTTCCAGACCCAGGTCGGCGTACTTCTGCATTGCCTGTTGGTATAACTCCACACTGGGATAGCTCATGGAAATGTGAGACTGCATCCCCATACCGTCAATGAGATCCTTTTCAATTAGAGGCGTGAGAATATCGCTGATGATGTAGTTCTGTTTGTTGGGGGAGTATTCGTTGTAATCGTTGTAGAACAGCTTGCATCCGGCGGGGGCATACTTCCTGGCAAATTCAAATGCCAGAGGAATGTAGGACTGATCGCCATAGACCTTCACCCAGGCAGACTGCCCGTTGACTGCATTGTTTGAACCGGCATCCCGGATAGTTCCTGCGTCAGAAGCTGCTTCGTTTACCACATCCCAGGCATAGAATTCCACATCCGGATAATCCTTTGCCAATGTATCCATGACGATCTGAATGTAATTTTCCAGACGCTTTGTCATTTTTTCCTCCGAGACCCATGCGCCGTCGCTGTCAAAGTTTTCCTTGAAGAACCAGTCCGGTGTCTGGCTGTGCCATACCAGTACGTGTCCGCGGACGGGAATATTGTTCTCGCCGGCAAATTTCAGTATCTCATCTGCTTCGTTCAGAGAGATCTGGGGCATGGTGTCGTCGCCGGTTTGATTCACATATGCCTGAGAAAGTCCCTGATCCAGGACACTGTCCGGTTTCAGCTCATTGCCCAGTGTCAGACTGTTGTAATGCTTGAGAATCAGGTCTTTTGTGGCATTCTGTGCAAACTCAGAGCCGGCACATGCGCAGCCCAGCCTGAAATAATCGGCGTAGGCATCCTTCAGGGCTTTAATATCCTCTTGGATAGCAGGATCGGGCAGATGCTCGCCAAAGGCATCGTCCATGTAAAAGTCCATCATATCTTGTTCGGCAGGGGCGCTGGTATAACCCGTCTGAACGTAGATGTAGAAATTCGTTGCGCCCTGGGGCACGGTGAATTCACTGCCGACATATTGCCATTCGCCCTTAGCGGCAGTTTCGGTGGCAATGGTGTAATAGTTTTCCTTGCCGTTCAGATCATACTGCAAATTGATAGAAAACTTCTGGGTATCGCTGTACTGCGCACCGTCATACAGCACATAAAAACCGACATTATAGTATCCTCCGGCTTTCATGATATCAGAAGCGCTGCGTGTCGCACCGTTCCAGAGTTGGGTTCTGCCGGAAACGTACAGACTGTTTTTGCCCTCGTGTGCATACTTGGAAGAGATCTCTACAGAAGCATCGCCTCTGCCGTTCCAATTCTGGGTTGTGCTGTCCTCAAAATCCGAGGTGAATTTGTCGTCCAGTTGGATATCGGTCTTTTCACCCTGGATGAGAATATCGTCGATATAATAGGTTTGATCGGTGTTGGAACCGGGCATTTCCACATAGAGGATCATGCCGGTCACGTTGGCGGGTATCTGGTATGTACCGGACATAGTCACCCATTCTCCGGGCGTTACCTGAGCAGATGCCACCTGTTCATAGTGATCTGAGCCGGAAACGTCGGTGTAGATCATTTTAATTGCCATATTCTGGGGATTCTCTCCTTGGAACATGGCGCTTGCGGTGATCTCATAACTCTGTCCCGGTGCAACGATGCCGGTAAGGGCGCATCGGGGCGCACCCCAGTCGTTGGTGCGATCGTAGCAGTAGAGAGAGGTGTTGCCGCTGTGGGCGTACTCGGTGGAAAGCTGTAGGGAAGAGCCCACGCCCTTCCAGCCGCCAAAGCCCTCTTCAAAGGTGTCGTTCAGCAGTTCCTGAGGTCCTGCGGAGACGGAAACGGGGATGTTGACGCAGATGCTACCCAGAGCGAGAAAGCCAGAGAACAGGGCAGCCAGCAGTTTTTTTGTCTGCATGGAAGTTCCTCCTTAAAAATGAGAAATAAATACTTTTATTATACATTACTTTCAAAGTTTTGTCAACTTTCTATTTTCTATCAGCAAAAGCAGGTACTTACGGCGGTTGAAAAACGCTTGGTTGGCAGCAAATACGGAATTAGGCAAAGAAAAATGGTTTGATCGGGCTGTAAATCCCCAAACACAATATTGACCTTGTCTCAAAATTGTGCTATAATATACCTGTCAAATTTAGAACCTGTGTACACAAATTCTGATGTGGACAAGTTCTGTCATCATGAAATACAAAGGTGCTTGCGTATGGAAATCATGATTATCGGCTGCGGAAAGGT
This sequence comes from uncultured Ruminococcus sp., assembly GCA_947627445.1. GTDB lineage: Bacteria > Bacillota > Clostridia > Oscillospirales > Ruminococcaceae > Ruminococcus_C. The sequence continues at coordinate 16,957 of CANQWA010000012.1, read as the reverse complement.
CGGTCAGACACTGATACAGCAGCTTAGCGATGAGGGAAACAATATCACAGCGGTGGACATCAGCGAGGACAAAATTCGGGATGTGAGCCGCAAGTATGATGTTATGGGCATTGTGGGAAACGGTGCGACTTATATGACTCAGCTGGAAGCCGGCATCCGATCATCTGATCTGATGATTGCTGTCACTGCTCAGGATGAGCTGAACTTGCTGTGCTGTTTGGTTGCCAAAAAAGCCGGTAACTGCCAGACCATTGCCCGTGTCCGGAATCCGGAATACAGTAAGGAAGCTCCCTATTTGCAGGAGGAATTGGGACTCGCCATGGTGATCAATCCGGAATATGCTGCTGCAGCAGAGATCGCACGGGTGCTGCGGTTTCCCTCTGCTATTAAGATCGATACCTTTTCCAAGGGGAAAATGGAGCTTCTGAAGTTCCGTCTGCCAGAAAGCTGCATTTTGTACAACTACAGCGTCAAGGAGATTTCCACTAAGCTTCACTGCGATGTACTGGTCTGCATGATCGAACGAGGAGAGGAAGTATTTATTCCCAATGGTGATGTATGCTTTCAAGCCGGCGACCTGATCTCCATTATTGCCACCCCGGCAAATGCAGCCGTCTTTTTCAAAAAACTGAAACTGTTTACCAACCGCACCAGAGATGCCATTCTGGTGGGCGGCGGTCAGATTGCCTTTTATCTCAGTAATATCCTGACAAAATCCGGCATTTCTGTCAAACTCATCGAAAAAAACCGCCAACGCTGCGAGGAACTGAGCCAGCTTTTGCCAAAGGTGTCCATCATCCACGGCGATGCTGCGGATAAGGAGACGATGCTGGAAGAGGGGCTGGAAAAAACCGGTGCATTTGTAGCACTGACCAATTTGGACGAGGAGAATATTCTGCTCTCCCTGTTTGCCCGGAGCAAGATGTCCGGCAAGCTGGTGACAAAGATCAACCGGATCGAATTTGATGAGATCATCCGGCAGTTGAATCTGGATTCCATCGTCAATCCCAAGCAGTTGACCGCCGAATATATCATACGATTTGTCCGTGCCATGAAAAAATCCATGGGCAGCAATGTGGAAACACTATATAGCCTCATTAAGGGCAAGGTAGAAGCCGCAGAGTTTCTCATTAAGGAACAGTCTGCCATTGTGGGCGTGCCTCTTCAGGAACTGGAATTCAAGGAAAATGTCCTAATCGCCGGCATTCTCCGCCGGGGAAAAATGCTGATCCCGAGAGGGCAGGATACCATAGAGATCGGTGATTCTGTTGTCGTCGTGTCACGCCGCCTGGGATTGCATGATATCTGTGATATTCTGAAACAGGGGTGATGGGCATGAACATTGCAATGGTCGTTTTTATTCTTGGCTGGGTGCTGAGCTTTGAGGCACTGTTTCTGCTGCTTCCGGTGTTAACTGCTCTGATTTATCACGAATCCGCTGGATGGTCATTTCTCCTGACTGCCGGTATATGTCTCTTCCTTGGTGTTCTGATCACACGTTTCAAACCGAAAAAAAAAGCACTTTATGCCCGTGAGGGCTTTATCATTGTTTCCCTGAGTTGGATCGTACTCAGCGTTTTTGGTGCGCTGCCTTTTGTTTTTTCGGGAACAATTCCCCATTTTATGGATGCACTTTTTGAGTCGGTTTCCGGCTTTACCACCACAGGTGCCACTATTCTCTCCGATGTAGAAGCTCTGCCCAAAAGCTGTCTGATGTGGCGTGCCTTTTCTCATTGGGTAGGGGGCATGGGTGTTCTGGTATTTATCATGGCGTTTCTGCCTCTTTCCGGTGCAGGGAATATGAATCTGATGCGTGCGGAAAGCACAGGACCGTCTGTGAGTAAGCTTGTTCCGCGTGTGCGGAAAACAGCGGTGCTGCTTTATGCCATGTACATGGCGATGACCCTGTTGGAATTCGTCTGCCTACTGATAGCGAAAATGTCCTTCTTTGATGCACTGTGTACGGCATTCAGCACGGCAGGAACAGGAGGTTTTGGTATCCGCAATGACAGCATAGGCAGCTATTCACCTGTACTGCAAATTATCATTGCCGTGTTTGCCATGCTATTCGGCGTAAATTTCAGCTTTTATTTTCTGCTCCTGAGCCGCCGTTTCCGTGAGGCGTTTCAAATCACTGAGGTCTGGATTTATTTTGGCATTATTCTGATTTCTGTCAGTACCATTGCCATGAATATTATCGCTATGACGGATTCTGCCGGAGATGCCGTTCGTCATGCATTTTTTACTGTCAGTTCGATCATCACCACGACAGGATTTTCCACGTTGGATTTCGGACAATTTCCCATTTTGTCCCAGACAATCTTGGTGGTGCTGATGTTCATTGGCGCATGTGCAGGAAGCACCGGAGGCGGTATCAAGGTTTCCCGTTTGATCATTCTGGTGAAAACCATGATCAAAGAGATTCACATACAGATCCACCCTAAGCAGATACAAAAGGTGAAGCTGAATGGGCATTTGATCCCTCATGAAGTGGTAAGAGCCGTTAATACCTATATGGCGGTCTATCTGCTGTTTTTTGTGGCGTCTGTCATTGCGGTTTCCTTTGACAATTACGATACTACCACGACTTTTACGGCCGTAGCAGCGACAATCAACAATATCGGACCTGGCTTGGAGATGGTAGGACCTGCTGGGAACTTTGGCTTTTTCTCTGTGTTTGCCAAGGGTGTGCTGATTCTGGATATGCTTGCCGGAAGATTAGAGCTGTTTCCCATATTGCTGTTGTTTTCACCGGCGGCATGGAAAAAGTGACGGCAGAGTGTGTGATTTTAAAACTGGTTCCGTATTTGAAAATTTGCCGGAAAGACGACAGTTGGAAGATGTGGAACAGGTTCTGATATCCAACAAAAACCGTGCAGTCGAAAGCCGATCTGCACGGTTATTTTCTTGTCTTATGAGAAATATGCCCATCTGTATATTTCGAGGACAAAAATCTTTGCTCGCCATATAATCCGTAATACCCGGACAGCAGATAGCTGACGGCGATTGCCAGCAGAAAATAGGGAAGCCCCTCAGTACCAAACAGTTCTACAGAAAGCACCAGAGAAGTCAGAGGACAATTTGTTACGCCGCAGAACAGCGCAGTCATGCCCACGGCTGCACAGAACGAAGGAGAAAGTTCTGCGATTTGTCCAAAGAGACAGCCAAAGGTTGCGCCAATAAAAAATGATGGGACGATCTCACCGCCCTTAAAGCCGCCGCCCAGCGTCACTGCGGTAAAGATCATTTTGGCAAAAAATGCATACCAAACCGTCTGTCCGCCGATAGCGGCGTGGATTACCGGTGTGCCGATGCCCAGATAATCCTGGTTTCCCACCAGCAGAATCAGCAGCAACAGGATACCGCTTGCCGCTGAAATGCGCAGATATGGGTTGGGCAAAAACCGGCTCAGCAGTTTTTCGCTTTGATGCAGCAGAATGCAGAAAAGTACACTGACTGCTGCGCAGCAGATTCCTAACAGAAGAATTTTCCCTCCGGTCAGCAGCTGAAAGGATGGGATATTGGTGACAGTGTATGTTGTCAAAGGCAGTCCCAGCTTTTCTGCCGTCCATGACGCAGAGAGAGAAGCGACTGTACAGGGAATAAAAGCCGCATAGTGCATTTCGCCCACGCAAACCACTTCCATAGCGAAAATGGCTGCGGCAATGGGCGTCCGAAAAATGGCGGAAAAAGCAGCTGCCATGCCACAGAGAATAAGAACTCGTTTGTCACGTTCGGTGACTCGGAACAGCCTGCCAAGTTGATTGCCGATGCTGCCCCCTAACTGCAGTGCAGCGCCCTCTCGTCCGGCGCTTCCACCGCTAAGATGGGTGATGATGGTGCTGACAAAGATCAGAGGTGCCATCTGTACCGGAAGCTCTGCCTCAGAACGAATGGAAGCCAGCACCATATTGGTGCCTCTGTCCTTCTGGTCATGGGTGATGTGGTACAGCCAGACGATCAGCAGACCGCCCAAGGGCAGTGTCAGCGGAATCCAGGCATGTGCTGTTCTGACTGCCGTTGCCCACTGGATGCCATAGACAAAGGCGACACCTATCAGCCCGACAATCCCGCCTGTGATCACAGAAACAAATAACCACCGCAGCAGCAGACGCAGATGGGACAGAATATGTATCACACTATGCAGCAGCTTTGCCTTCCAGCGGACAAACCGGAGAGAATGCTTATGCAATGGGGTCAACTCCTTACAAGATGAATCCTCCGGAAAAGCCATACGTTCCCGGAGGATTCTGTTTGTCTGATCAATGGCAGTTCTTAGTAATTCTCAGCCTTGACCGCAAAATATGCCTGAGGATGATTGCATACCGGACAGACCTCCGGTGCTTTCTTGCCAATCACGATATGACCGCAGTTTGCGCACTCCCAGATGGTATCGCCGTCCTTGGAGAATACGCAGTCGTTTTCAATGTTGGACAGCAGTTTGCGGTAACGCTCTTCATGGGCACGCTCAATCTTGCCGACTTCTTCAAACAGCGTTGCGATCTGATCGAAGCCTTCTTCCTTTGCCTGGCAGGCAAATTCAGCGTACATGTCCGTCCATTCATAGTTTTCACCGGCAGCAGCGTCCTTGAGATTTTCGGTAGTCTCAGGCATACCGTTGTGGAGCAGCTTGAACCAGATTTTGGCGTGTTCTTTTTCATTGTTGGCAGTTTCTTCAAACAGCTTGCTGATCTGCACATAGCCGTCCTTCTTTGCCTTGGATGCATAGTAGGTATACTTGGTGTATGCCTGGGATTCTCCGGCAAATGCAGCCAGCAGGTTCTTTTCGGTCTGAGTTCCTTTTAATTCAGTCATGGTTTCATTCTCCTTATTTTAAATTTAGTACCTTTCTTCATCAAAAATGTGTGCGGATTTTTGTAAAGACAGGTTTTTAAAATCTGTCCACATAGAAGCTGTGTGCAGATTTCATGCGGAAAGGTTCTGATACAAATTCTGCAAAGCAGGCTCTGTCAACAGAGTTTATCCGGTTTCTGCCCGGCATTCGGGACAAAGCCCTCGGAACAGAATATCATGAGATTCGATGAGAAAATCCTCACAGCCTTCGATTTGATCGTAAAGCTTTGTCTGATAGGGCATGCTGACGTCAAAAACCCGTAAACAGTGCCGGCATTCCAGATGATAGTGAGGTATTGTATTAAAATCAAAGCAGTCCGCACCATCAGGAATGGGAATATGCTGTATTTCTCCCTGCTGCGACAGGATCTTCAGATTTCGATATACGGTCGCCTTGCTGATCAATGTGTTTTCAGCGGCAATTTCACGGTAGATCTCATCGGCGGTGGGGTGATTGTGCATACGCTGAACGGTTTCCAGTACCAGCCGGCGCTGTAGCGTGTTGCGGTTTTTCATAATGCCATCCTTTGTATTTTGGGGAATGTGTATTTTTTCATACACTAATGATATTGATTCTTAATTGTTATTATAGTCTTTTTAATAGCATTTGTCAAGTACTTTGTGCAAAATCATTGACGGAAAATAGGCAAGCAGTTGACGTGTAAAGCTCATAGGCGCTCTTTGTGCGGGTTTGCCTATATGGGTATGATATCCAGAAATCCAAAAAAAATGCACTCTCTGGGAGAGTGCGTTCAGAATCTGTCATCACAAGACATGCCATCGTTTTTAGGCAAATTTTGGCAAATCCTGCATCAAGAAGCTTTGCCGGACACAAAGGCTGCCTGCGGCTTTTTCTTTGTCCTAACCAAAATGATGCACAAAAATCCGTCTGTATTTCTGGTATAGACAGAGTTTCAGTGATTCTTGTTCTTTTGATGAAGGGCACAGAATTCCAGCACGGCAACGCATTTGTCCACAATGGCAATCACTATGCCTTCTTTGCTATGGGGTTTTTGTCGGACAAAGGGCCACATGTGGTGGACAATACAGTCCGATTCTTTTTCCGTGAGAGAAAAGCTTTTTTTTGCATTGGACAGCGCCAGTACAGGGTGACTGGACAGATGCGCTGTCTGCTTTGTCTCTGAACTATGGCTGCTGCCGTGTGTTTCATAGAAATAAAAGTCGTGGAGCAATCCGGCACGGGCAGCAGAAACGGCATCCCACCGAAACCGTTTGCAAACCCGATAGCTGTAGTAAGACACATTGACGCTGTGTTGAAACCGGGTGGTGCGGATGTGATGACGGTAGTCCTTCAGATGCTGAAACCGACTGTGTTCCAGAATGTCTGCCACGGGCATGTAATAGTCATTGGCAGCGAGGTTTTTTCTGGATGCAATTGCATGCAGCAAACGACATGCTCCTTTCCGATCTGTTAAAGCAAATCTGCACAAAGATGGTGCGGGTTTGCTTTAAGTGTACCAGAAATCTATCTGTTTGTCAATAGAAAAAGATATGGAAATTGCATAAATATTGACAGAAAGCGTTGACATCCGACATGCTTTGCATTATAATAATTAAGTGTGGGCTTTAACCTGCATCAATGAGAAATATGAAAACAAGTTTTGAGAAAATGAGAGGAAAGATTATGCAGAAAAAATCAAGCATTTGTCTTATGGCAGCAGCAGTTCTCACCTTTTCTGCCGGCTTTGTCTGGGAAACAGAACAAAGCTCTGCCCAGGAAATAGCAGGCGTGGCTGTGGCAACGGATGTCCCCGTGGCAACCGGTGTTCCCGTGGCAACGGATGTTCCTGTGGCAACCGGTACGACAGAGACCAGTGGCTGGCATACCCGGCAGGAAGGCACACTGTATTACATAGATGCAGCAGGAAAGAAAGTCACAGGAATTGTGGAGATCGACGGATTGCCCTATTATTTTTCCGCGGATGGCACGCTCCGCACTGGCTGGCAGACTGTAGAGGGAAACCGGTATTACTACGACCCGGACACCGGTGCATTGCTGTTGGGATGGTTGGAGTTTCAAGGGGAGCGCTATTACATTTCCCGGGAAAAGGGAAAGCTCACCGGCTGGGCAGATGTTTCTTCTGAAGAAAAGACCATACACTGCTATTTTGATGAGAATGGTACACTTCAGACGGGATTTTTCCGCACGGAACAGAAGGGAATGCTCTATTACGCAGAGGATTCTGGGAATGTCCTCAGAGGCGGTGTTTATCTGATCGACGATGTACCATATTGGTTCTACGACAGCGGAGAGCTGCATACCGGCTGGCAAACCGTAGACGGCATCCGCCGGTATTATGATCCCCGAACCGGCAAGGTTCAGAAGGGCTGGATTATCTGGAACGATCAGTATTATTACGCCACGGCGGAAAACGGTAAATTTACCGGCTTACAGCAGGTGGATGGGGAGTACTACCCCTTCTCTCAGGAGACTGGTGCAGTGACTGAGGGCTTTTGTCAATTGCCTGACGGTATGACCCGTTACTATTACGAGAACGGCAGTTATCACACCGGATGGCTGAAACAGAAAAAAGAAGCCTATTATTTCGGCAGTCAGGGAGAAATGTTCACCGGTTGGCAGACCATCGCAAAATCGATTTATTATTTCGGACAGGACGGTGTAATGGCATCTGGTTTTTGGGAGATCGACGGCGATACGTATTATTTTGACACTGAGGGCAGACAGCAGTTCGGGCTCCTGAAAATCGGCAGCAGCCTGTATTATCTGGACAGTGATACTGGTGTGATACATCGGGGCTGGATTACTTTAGATGGGAATACCTACTATTTCCAGGAGGACGGCAAGGCAAAGACCGGTTTCTTTGAAAAAAGCGGCAATACCTATTATTTTGGCAGAGACGGTGTGATGGTGACCGGCTGGCAGACCATTGGCGGCAAGCGTTATTGCTTCCGGGAAGACGGCACGATGGTGGTCGGCTGGCAGACGGATTCCAGCGGCAGGCGTTACTATTTCGGTACAGACGGTGTGATGGTGACCGGCTGGCAGGAGATCGGCGGATATACTTACTATTTTGGCAGCAACGGAAGCTGTGCCGCTGGTGTCACCGCAGTAAATGATATAAAGTATTATTTTGATCCTGCCACAGGCATTCTGCTGCGGAATGGCACATGGAACGGTGTGACCACCAATTCCGCAGGTGTTGTAACACGGGTTCTGCTGAATACACCTTATCTCAGTCAGAAGGGATTCCCCACCGGCTGTGAAAGTGCCAGTGCTACCATGCTGTTACAGGCGGCAGGATATCATGTGTCCATCGGTGCATTTATTGACAATGCGCTGGACATTGGCTCACTATATTATGACAATGGTCATTTGTACGGACCGGATCCCAGCAGTGCTTTTATTGGTGACCCGCGTTCCTCCCATGGATACGGCTGTTATGCACCGGTGATCACCCGGGGATTGAATCGTCTGCTGGGTACACAGCATCAGGCGAAGAATCTTACGGGAACAGCAATTTCTAAGCTGTTGACGGATTATATTGATCAGGGTACGCCGGTGGCTGTTTGGGCGACCATTAACATGATGGAACCAGCATACGGCACACAGTGGATCGTGCCGGAAACCGGTGGGCTGTTCACCTGGATCAGTCATGAGCATTGTCTTGTACTGGTAGGATATGATGATGCGTATTATTATATGAATGATCCCTATAAGGACAATGGACTGGTTGCCTATGAGCGGTCGATCGTGGAAGCACGGTATGCGGCTCTGGGTTATCAGGCGGTTGCCATTGTGAATCGTTAAGGAAAATCTGTCCATGTAAATGCTGTGAGTTCTCAATGGCAGAAAACAAAAATACCGTCTGGAGCAAAACAACTCCAGACGGTATTTTATACGCACTTCTAATATCTTGTTGCCATCAAATCCGTCTGTCTGCGTCATCCTCCTCACCATACGGCAGGATGCTTTCATCGTCTTTCTTGACATACGAATTTTCTGCTCAACATGATAAGCAGCATTTGCATGAGAAGTGCGTATATGGTCACTCGTTCCAAAACGATCAGATATCATTGCGCATCAAATCATCCAGCGTCTCACGCTGGATAACCACACGATCTGTTCCGCCGCTGACAAAAACCACAGCCGGCTTTTGTAAACGATTGTAGTTAGAAGCCATGGAATAGTTATACGCACCGGTAGCGCATACCGCAATAATATCCCCCGGCTCACAGGGCTGAATCGGCATGTTTTCGCCCACCAAATCACCGCTTTCACAGCATTTTCCGGCGATAGTCACACGTTCCGTTTTCGGCTCACCGGCTTTGTTTGCCACCAGTGCATCATAGGCGGACTGGTATAGGATATACCGGGGATTGTCGCACATGCCGCCGTCTACGGAGACATAGGTGCGGATATTTGGAATGATTTTTTTGCTGCCAACCGTATATAGGGTAATGCCAGCCGGCGCAGCAATGGAACGTCCCGGCTCAATGAGAATAAACGGACGCTTGATCTGATTTGCTTCACAAAAGCCGTTGATGACCTGGGCAACATCCTTCATATATTCGTCGTAGGGAATGGGATCGTCTGCCTCGGTATAGCAGATACCGAAGCCGCCGCCTAAGTTGAGATCTTGTGTCTCATAGTCCAGTTCGGTTTTCAGCTGTTTGATGAATTCCATCATTACTTCCGCCGCTGCCGTAAAGCCCTGTGTGTCCAGGATCTGAGAGCCGATATGACAGTGCAAGCCCCGGAGTTCCAGATTCTCATAGGCAAGCGCCTTTTTCACAGCGTCAAATGCCTCGCCGGTTTCCAGCGCAAAGCCGAACTTGCTGTCGATCTGACCGGTGCGGATAAAGTTATGGGTATGTGCATCTACGCCCGGCTTGATGCGCAGCAGAATCGGCGCAGAAACGCCTTTTTCCGCAGCAAATCGATTGAGTGTTTCCATTTCATAGATATTATCCACCACAATACGGCCCACGCCGTATTCCAGTGCCATCTGCAATTCCTCATTCGTCTTGTTGTTACCGTGGAAGCAAGCCTTGGAAACATCAAAGCCAGCCTTTATTGCTGTGTACAGTTCGCCGCCGGAAACCACGTCAATGCCCATGTTTTCCGATTGCATGACCCGGTAGATCTCCTTGCAGGAAAATGCTTTGCTGGCATAGCAGACGAGTCCCTGACCGTCATAATATTTTTCCATACTCTTCTGAAAAATGCGGCAATCCCGGCGGATTCTATCCTCATCCATGACATACAGAGGTGTGCCATATTTCTTTGCCAGCATGACGGTATCTACACCGCCAATGGCAAGATTGCCCTGTTTGTTTACACTTAAATTATCCGATACAAACATCTTTGAACTTCCTTTCTGGATTTACTATTTAGGTCTTGTTCTCATCTGCCGGTAAATCCAGTTATTATACGGATGAGAACAAGTTTTTACGCATCTGCGGCAATTTCTTCCAGAACTGCCTGCACCTCGCTGACACCCTCTCGTGTCACAGCGGAGAAAGGGATCACGTGGATCTGTGAAAAATAGGGGATCTCTGTTTCAAAGTTTTTCATGCGTTTCTCACGTTCCGTCTTGTTCAACTTATCCGCCTTGGTCAGTACGATCAGAAAGGGCAGCTCACACTCTACCAGAAACTCGATCATCTGGAGATCGTCTTTAGAAGGTGCATGGCGCATGTCGATGAGCAGCAGGATCAGCCGCAGATCACGATCGGAAGCCAGATAGTTGGAGATCAGTCCCGACCAACGCTGCTTTTCTGATTTGGAAACCTTTGCATAGCCGTAGCCCGGCAGATCCACAATTGTCAGGGGTGGCAGCATGTAGAAATTGATGGTGGCTGTTTTTCCCGGAACTGCACTGACCCTCGCCAGAGATTTCCGCTGAAATATTTTGTTGATCAAAGTGGATTTTCCCACATTAGAGCGCCCGACAAAGGCGATCTCCATAGTAGTCGGGGGCGGTATCTGTGCAAAGGTCCCGTAAGAAGCCAGAAACTTGGCTTGTTGAAATTGCATACAACGCCTCCTTATGCCAGTGCCACAGCAGGCTTTTTCTTTGGCTCTGCCGGTACAGTCTGCTTGGGACGTTCTGTTTCTGTGGTGGAAACCAGCGCAGTCTCCAGCACGGTGTCCAGAGTCTTTGCTGGAATAAACCGGACGTTTTCCTTGACCGTTTCGTCCACTTCCTCCAGATCAGGCAGATTGTCTGCCGGAATGATCACGGTGGAAATGCCGTTTTTATAAGCCGCCATGGATTTCTCCCGGAGACCGCCGATGGGGAGTACCTTGCCGTGAAGGGTGATCTCTCCTGTCATGGCAACATCTCCCCGCACCGGTCTGCCGGAAATGGCAGAGATCAGTGCTGTGGTCATGGTCACACCGGCAGAGGGACCGTCCTTGGGAACTGCTCCCTCCGGTGCATGGATGTGAATGTCATGCTCTGTGAAATAATTGTCTGAAATGCCGTATTTTTTCGCTTTGCTCCGAGTATAGCTCACTGCCAGTCTGGCACTTTCCTTCATCACATCGCCCAGAGAGCCTGTGATTTCCACTGCGCCCTTTCCCGGCAGGGGCAGTACCTCAATGGGCATCAGAACGCCTCCTACGGATGTCCAAGCCAGACCGTTCACCACGCCCACTGCATCCTTGTGGTTGACAGCATCGGGACGAAATTTGGCAACCCCCAGATATGGTTGTAATTGCTTCTCGGTAAGAACTACTTTTTTTGTTTCACCGCTGACGATCTGTTTTGCGACTTTGCGGCAGAGGATGCCAATGGTACGCTCTAACTCACGAACACCGGCTTCCCGGGTATAGCCGTCAATAATGCCGTAAATGGCATCATCGGTCAGGCGGCATTGTGTACCCTTCAGTCCGTTTTGCTTCAGTTGCTTTTTCACCAGATGCAGCTTAGCAATGTGAAATTTTTCCTCTCGGGTATAGCTTCCCAGTTCAATGACTTCCATTCTGTCCAGCAGAGGCGCAGGAATGGTGGACATATCATTTGCTGTAGCAATGAACAGTACATGGCTCAGATCAAAAGATGCTTCAATATAATGGTCACGGAACGCCTTGTTTTGATCAAAGTCCAGAACCTCCAGCAGTGCTGCAGCAGGGTTGCCCTGATGGCTGACTCCCAGTTTGTCCACCTCGTCCAGCAGAATCAGGGGATTGTTGGTCTTTGCCCGGGTCAGTGCATCCATGATCCGTCCGGGCATGGCGCCAATATAAGTTTTACGATGTCCCCGAATGTCCGCCTCATCCCGGATGCCGCCTAGAGAGATTCGCTGGAATTTTCTTCCGGCTGCGGCGGCAATGGATTTGGCAATGGAGGATTTTCCCACGCCGGGAGGACCTACCAGGCAGAGAACCTGACCACTGGCGCCTGCATGCAGGATATGTACAGCAAAATGCTCTAAAATGCGTTCCTTTACCTTTTCCAGACCGTAGTGATCCCGCTCTAACACGCTTTCCGCACGGCTTAGACTGCGATGCAGCCGGCTGGCTTGATTCCAGGGCAGTGCAAGGACTGTATCCAGATAAGTCTGTATCACATTGGCTTCTTGTGAAAAAGGCGGCAGATGTGATAGCTGTACTGCCTGCTTTTCCAGTTGCTGTTTGCTTTCCTCGTCAGTAGGAAGCACTCTGATCTTTTCCAGATAGTGATTGCCATTTTCTCCGTCCATGGAATCGGCTTCGCCCAGCTGCGCGGCAATGACACGTTGCTGTTCTTTTAGGTAAGTCTGGCGGTAAAGGCTTTCCATGGCAGTTTTTGTTTTGGCGTGAAGATCACGCTCTGTATACAGTACCTCCACTTCCCGGGAGAGGAACTGATATAGCCCAAAAAGACGTTCTTCCCAACTGTACTCCTCCAGAAGCTGCTGCTTTTCTGTATAATCCAGAGGTAGGTGAAATACGATATGATCGAACAGTTTCAGATCATCTTCCTCACAGATGACAGCGGCAGTCAGTTCCTCCGAGATTCGCGGCATCAGATCGGCATATTTCTGAAATGCATCCTTGATGCGGCGACCCAACGCCTTCTGTTTTGTCTGCTGCTCCTGCGAAAAAGGCAGTTCTGGCATTGCATCGGCATCGGCGCGGAAAAAGATTTCTTTCTCCTGACGATACACCGCATTGGTGCGGACACGCTGTATGCCCTTCACCAGTACACGGGTCACGTTATCCGGTGTCCGCAGTACCTGACGCACCTCGGCAATGACACCCACATCATAGAGATCCTCAGGATCGGGTTCTTCCTCCAGGGTTTCTTTCTGTGTCACCAGCACAACCATACGGTTGGTTTTCATGGCTTCTTTCAGAGCCTGGATAAAGGGCTTTCGCACCATGTCAAAATGCAGTGTCATGCCTGGAAATATGACCGCACCTCGTAAGGCGATCAATGGCATGCCTTGTATATGATTGTTTTCCAACTGAATGCTCATAGCTGTCTAAATTCCTTTCTACAGTGGCTGTCGCCTCCGTGGGACAGATTTTTCTCATGTGTTTTATTATACTATACTTCGACTGATTTTGCAAGTGGTAAGTGCTGAAAAAAACGGACATTCCTGCCGAAACTTTTGAAACGCCGCCGAATCATGACAAAAAAGCCATATTTTTTGACCATCCAACCGCATCAAATTAATTATAATGTATGCAATAACGTTACTCAGAGCTTGTTTTGACTCTTCATGCGTACGTCTTTTCGACAAAAATACCCGAATCCCGTGTGGAAAAAGCGCACCTTTCGTTTTTCTCTTGGTACTCGGCAAATTGATACTCAAGAATCCGCACACGTTGAGAGTCGGAACAGGCTCTTAGAAAAGACGGAAAACTGTGACACAGGTTTTCCGCCTTTTTTGAATTCCATGAATTATGCCTTGACTTTTCCAGTTTTTTCGTGTATAATAAAACATACTGATTTTATAGGCATATACATGATTCGGCAATTTGCAGCATTTCTTTGCTTCTCTCCGGCAAATGAGACAGATAGGTGATCATCCGGTTTTTCTGCGGATATATCAGACATTTCTGCCCCCACTTTCCGCTGATACGAAAGCTGTTATTGGTTGTCCAGAAAAAATATCCATAGCCGCCGTCACGGTTCTGTATCTGAGGAGAGACGGCCTGTACTGCCCATTGTTCGGATAACAGTCGTTTGCCGTTCCAGATGCCCTTTTGCAGGTAGAGCTGTCCCAGCAGGCTCAACTCATGCACGGTCAGTTCCATACCGCTTGCACCGTAGAAATGTCCCTGAGGACAGTTCAGAAACACAGGTGCCGGGATGCCAAGAGGCTCAAACAGCCTTGGAGTCAGATAATCAATCAGATGCTGTCCCACTGCATTTTCACAGGCAATGCCTGCCAGATAAGCCGGAATGTTGGAATAGTGAAAGGCAGGCGGATCACTATAGGAAACCGGCAGGGACAGAGAAAACCCAAGCCAGTCGCCGCCTTCTGGGCGGAAGGGGTATCCCGGTACGGACATGGTCATAAACCGTTTCAGTGTCAGCTGTCTGAAGCTGTCTAACTGATCTGCCGGAATATAGCTGCGGTATTTTTGCTCCAGGAATTCATACAGCGGTGCATCAACGGACAGCTTGCCCTCATCAGATGCCATTCCCACAGCGGTGGAAGTAAAGGATTTGGTTGCCGAGTAAATGGGATACCGCACATCCGGGGAAAAGTTGTGCCGGAATACCACGCTGCCTTCCTGAAAGATCTCCAGTCCATGCACTTGCAGTGACCTGGATATGATCTCATGGATAACGGTTTCAAACATTTTGAACAGATCCTTTCAGTAGGTGTTGTATCTATTATATGGCACGATCATGCAAAAATCAAGACTTTTTGAGAAAACAATGACAGAAAAAGGTGAGAAACATGAAAGACAACTCTCATATATTTGACGGTCAGTTTGGCTTGGAACGGGAAACTCTGCGGGTGGATCAGAACGGAAGAATGGCACAAACACCTCATCCCTTTCAGGATGATCACCTGGCACGGGATTTCTGTGAAAATCAACTGGAAATCATCACACCGGTATGTAGAAGCATTGAAGAAATGCTGTCTGCCCTGAAAGAACTGGACAGCAAAGCAAGAGAAGTGCTTTCTATGGGCGGAGAGACCCTGTGGCTATACAGCAATCCGCCGCATATTGACAACGAGAGGGAGATTCCTGTTGCCCGATTTGAGGGACCGCTGTCATCTAAGAAGAACTACCGACAGAATCTGGAACGCCGATATGGCAAGCGTCTGATGCTCTATTCCGGAATTCACTTTAACTTTTCATTTTCTGAAGCATACCTGCGGGAATTGCATGAAACACAATTTGGTGAAGAGGATTATGCTGCATTCAAAACCAATTTTTATTTTTGCTTGCTCAAGCAGGTGAACCGTTATAGCTGGTTGATAGTGTTCCTCACTGCTGCCAGCCCGGTATGTGACGCTTCTTTTTTTTCCCATGACAAAGAGGGTATTTCCTTTGACGGTTATGCTTCTATGCGGAACAGCAGGATTGGCTACTGGAATCAGTTTGTACCGGAGCTGAACTATACCCATCTGAATGCCTATACTGAAAGCGTCCGGCGATATATTCAAAAAGGCGTTCTTTTTTCCGCAAGTGAGCTTTATCTTCCTGTGCGGCTGAAACCCCGGGGAGAGAATTCTCTGAGTTCTCTGGTGCAGAATGGTGCAGATCATATAGAGCTTCGCATGTTTGACCTAAATCCTTTAGAACCTCTGGGCATTGCGCAGAAGGATCTGGAATTCGCCCATCTGCTGTTAGTGTATCTGACAACCTTGGACGATTTTACCTTTACACCGGAGATGCAGGCTGCGGCAATTGCCTGCCACAAATCCGCAGCCCGTTATGATGCAGCGGAAACTCTGATAGACGGTGTACCTGTGAAAGATGCTGCGAATGCTGTATTGAATGATATGGAAAGATACTTCGCGGGAAACGAAAAAGCCGCTGGTATCATTGCCTATGAAAAAGAAAAGCTCAGCGGCAGGAGAGTCTGTGAGATTGTCAAAGAGAAAGCAGAGGAAATATACTGTAGGGGGGTGAGTAGGCATGTGTGAGCTTATGGGATTATCTTCGGCTGTCCCCAGGGACATCAGAGGAGAGCTGCAATCTTTTTATCAACATAGTATCCATCATCCCCATGGATGGGGACTGATGTGGGAGCAGGAAAACGGAGAAAGGGAGATCATCAAAGAGCCTGTCTGTGCCACAGGAAGCCGGATCATCAACGATATCATGCAAAAAATGATTCCGCAGAAAAATGCCATGGCGCATATCCGTCTGGCAACTGTGGGTTCTGTGGATCAAAAAAACTGTCATCCATTCATGGGAACAGACAGTTCTGGACGACAATGGACGCTGATACACAACGGCACGATCTATTCCAGTAAAAAGCTGACAAAATATCTCAATGTACAAATTGGTGATACAGATTCTGAGCGGGTCTTTTTGTATCTGCTGGATGAGATCAACAGGGCACAAGAGGTGCATCCTCTGACGGATCAGCAGCGATTTCAGGCGGTGGAGCAGGTAGTGATCGGTCTTTCCAGACGAAATAAGCTAAATCTGATTCTTTATGACGGAGAGCTAATGTACGTCCACCAAAACATGCAAAAAACGCTTTACTACAAAGCCGAAAATCGCAGCATTCTGTTTTCCACTGTACCCTTGGATCAGGACAATTGGGAGGAATATCCTTTGGCACAGCTTTTGGCGTTCCGGAGCGGGGAAAAGGTGTTTGAGGGAACTGTACATGGGCATGTTTTTGTACCGACACTGGACTTTATTTCAGCCTCTGATGCCATGCATATCTGATGTTGGCGTTGTTTCAAATGTTAACTTTTCAAGAATAAAAACAACACGGCCCAAAAACGTCGCAATTTCGGGAAAAACTGGCATATTGGAAGCGAAAATATTTTTTGGTGAACCCTTGACAAATGGTCAGAAATGGTGTATAATAATACCTGTCGCTGCAACAGTGGCGGCAAGGCGAATCGGTCGGAAGCTTAGCTCAGCTGGGAGAGCATCTGCCTTACAAGCAGAGGGTCATAGGTTCGAGCCCTATAGTTTCCACCA
>CANQWA010000011.1 GCA_947627445.1 uncultured Ruminococcus sp. | reverse complement strand
CGGCTTCTGGATCATATTATTGTGGGAAAATATGGGGATGCCATTTCCATGCGCCAATGTATGGGCTGGGATGTGTAGCAGAGACTTTATGCGGAGAATGGACTTGTCGGCTAACACATTCTATTGCCCTATCGCCGTGTGCGTGAGTATGAGATATGCAACGGCATCACCGAACCGACCTCTGCTTGAATATGCCCTCTGGCGAACGGAAATGCCCCTTAGAGCCATTCGAGTTTTCCAATTGGAAATTATACCTCTTAAAAAACGGCACAGAGCGTTCTCAGTGCCGTTTATCATAAGCAATCATATCATCTTAGTTATTTTTCTGAAATCCCAAAAGCAGATATATTCCAAGCACCGCATTAAAACCAACAGCAGCGAATACGCTGAAACGTTCTACGACACCAAAATAGTTTTTGGAAACTACTCCCTGTCCAATAGCACCTATAAACATCATAACAAGTGCTATACATGACCATATTGCAATACTGTTGATACCGGTTTTTTTAAAGCCTGCAATGATCAGTATTACCAACGAAATGATAGAAAGCAGAACTACCGCCGCAGTCACAGCTATGTGCATTGTTTCCTGAAAGGTGCTTATTTCTTTTCCGCTGTCAGAGAGAGGAAACATATCGTATCCGACCTTTGAGAGCCAGTTCATAGCGGTAAACAGATAGATGCCAATACGAAACAGTTTCGTGTTTGTCTTGCTTTCAGATACATATATCGAAACACAGGTCACACAGACCACACTACATATCCCATAAAGTGCTGATAACTGATCCCATAACATTCGTGACGGTGCGTTCTTCGCCGATAGATCGCTTACGGCTTGTGACAGCCAGTTATATCCCGGATAAGCTAAAGGAGAGAAAATGACCGCAACAGTATAGGAGATCAGTGCAATGATACCTGTCAGACCTAACCAATTTATCAGTTTCTTATTCATTATCTGATACCCCCATTTGTTTGCTGAACCACTTGACATACGCCTTCATATCTGCTGATATTTCGGTAATTTCAGGTGTTTCCGTTTTTTCTGCTGTGATCTTATCCATTTGCCTGTCAACCAGTGAATGGATAGTCATAGCATATGACATAGCTGCTATATCGACATCTTCATTCTTCATCTTGTTGTGAACAACGAGTGCATAGAATAGTGTTTTCGTATGATTTATCATACGCTCCGTTTCATCAATCATGATTTGTGCCGCCGCAGGAGAGGTGCTTCTCTCTGAGTACAGCACCTTGAAAAAGGACAACATATTCTTATCCGAGAGAAAACTCATATATCCCGACAGGCATATCATCAATATTTCCTCTAAACATCTATTTTCAAAAAGAGAAACATAGTCTGTGTAGACGTTGTTATTCTTTTGCGCCTATTCTCTTAAAAGCGAATACATCTCACTCACAATTTCAATCTTTGATTTGAAATGATTATACAGCGACGGTTTTTTTGATTCCGACCTTATCAGAGATCTGCGCCAGTGATACTGCTTTCAATCCATATTCCGAGGCAAGCTCCAATGTGGCATAGATTATTTCCTCTTTCCTTGTCATTCTATTAGCTCCTAACTCTTAACTTTCGTATATTAGTTATTATACTACCTTTCGTTAGTTTTGCCAAGGGTAATTTTACAAAAATGATTCAAAAGCGTTTAGTTGAACTAAAACGCACCACAGCGCCGTTCATCCTTGCGGATTGTAAAACTAACCGCCTAAAAGAACAAGCTCTTAGAGCGTTTCTGAGAGCTTGCGGTTAGATATTCAGTTCCAATAGAGTATTGCCTGTTTGTGGTATGCTCCACAATGCCTAATCGGACTTGTGTGGAACGGTTTGCGAGTGTGCCAATAGGCTATGGGTGATCGTTAAGTTATTTTATTATAATAAATCCATCTTGTCAATGTTACAATAACGATAAACGCAAAAACACTGTAGATTCGTATAAAACCGAGAAAAATTTCGCGCAAATTCATATAATAGGGTAGACAAACGCACGATTTTATGATAGAATAGATGCAAAGCATTTATTTATTTTTATTTGAAAGTCCTTGCAGATCCGCAAATCTACGATTTGCTCCCTGCATATCGGACAATTCTATCATAAAATCTTGGATTTTACGATAGAATGAAATCAAAATATAGAAAAGGAGTTTGAGAGCCATGAAATATGCTTATACCCCCCACGGTGTATGTTCCCGTCAGATTCAGTTGGATGTGGAAGATGGAATTGTAAACGAGGTTCGCTTTATCGGCGGATGTAACGGCAATACCCAGGGAATCAGCGCCCTTGTAAAAGGACTTCCGGTGGAAGAAGTGATCCATCGTTTGGAAAATATTCATTGCGGTAGCCGGACAACCTCCTGTCCGGATCAGCTGGCAAAGGCATTAAGACAAGTACTGGAACAATAGCAATCAATGGTATACACATGAAACGGGATGGCAATGTGTCTTCCCGTTTTTTGTGATAAGAAATGATAAGAAATGCATAAAAATGGATGAAAACAGTCTTGACATCCGGTAGAAATTGTGGTATAATGTATATGCAAAGTCAGAACTTATCCCCATCAAAAATTTGGTCGGCTTTCTGAGCAAAATTTGATAAGGACAAGAAAAAAAGCTGTAGGGAATCTTTTTATCTGGCAAAGCATTTTGACGATATTCTCACCCAAATCTACCGAAAAGACGCTTGTATCTTCTTGTGAAGACAGGTTCTCAGAACGATTGACTTTTGCGGGCGTAGTTTAGTGGTAAAACATCAGCTTCCCAAGCTGAGGTTGCGAGTTCGATTCTCGTCGCCCGCTCCAACTGAATAATGTGAAATCCCATAATTTCGGAAGATAGTGAAATTATGGGAAATTTTTTTCAATATAAAAAAATCCGAAGTAGCCTTTTCGTGGTTACTTCGGATTTTTTGTTGGCGTTTTTAAAGCGCCGTTTGTTCGATCTTATTTGGTTTTTCTTTTTTCTCCTTCTTCTCTTTTTGCTTTTTTTCTTTTCCTTTTATCTTTTCACTTTCGTTTTTGTCATCCTTTGGATTTGCCGGCAGTATTTCCAGGACAATACAGGTGACATTATCTTTGCCTCCGTTATCCAAAGCAGCCTGTACCAGAACAGCCGCTTCATTATAATAACTTTGAGATAGGATTTGTGCGATTTCTTCATCGGAACACATATTGGTCAGACCGTCCGTACACAAAACAAATTTTATCCCAATTTCCAGCGGAATAAGCTGACGGCCATCCGCATTCAAACCGAGACTTTTTTTATCCGAACCGACATATAAGGTCAGCCGATGCTGATCCGGACTTCGCTTAGCTTCTTCTTCTGTATAAATAGCTGCGTCAACTTTCTGATTCGCCACAGTATGATCACGTGTCAGTTGAGATAATTTGCTGTTTTTGTACCGATAGATCCGGCTGTCACCAAGATAATATAGCTTTACCGCATCGCCCATAAAATAGAGCATAGAAAATGTCGTACCGCCCACAGTGCAATGGTTTTCGGACAGCATATCACAAATGGCATTGTTGGCATCTGAAGCATAGGAGTTGACCAGTTGATCCAGTGCACGGGTGCCATCCACATTTTTTAGTTTCTTTTCATATTTGCGCAGTGTCTGCACAGCGATCTCAGAAGCCACTTCTCCATAGGCTGCACCGCCCATGCCGTCAAATACCGCAAAACTCATACCGTCAGCATGTTGGATCTGATAAGTCGCAGAAAAATCATTCCGAAAAACATCATTCATGTACAAGCCTTCCAGATAAAAATTATCTTCATGATTACTGCGTACCTTGCCGATATGCGTTGAAATAGAAACCCGGACAATGTATTCCGTCAAATTCGTGTGATAAAAGGGTACTTCATCTTGCCCGGGATATTTTCCGTCATAGTAGAAAAATGCATTCTGAACTGGTTTCTGAGGTTCTTCTTGCGTCAAATCTTCATTTTTTGGTTGTACGTTTTTGTGACGAAAAAACATGAAAGCTGCTCCTTATCCAAACCGATCCCCAGAGGGACGGCTTTGTATTGACAGAAATCCTTTGAATACTGACCGATATTTTTGAACGCATTCCAGATCGGATTCTATAAAAAGTCCGATCGGTGCTGGTTCTCAGATTATTTGCCCTTTCATTTTATCATACATCAGCCCGAAAGTAAACACTTTTCCTAAAAAATTCATGCTTTCTCTTTCATTTTTTTCAGATATTGCATATTCGTCTAAGAATCTTGTGCAAATGTTCCAAAAGCAGAAAGGAAATTATGACATAACATCTATTAACAATGGAAAATATTAACAGCGGCAGCAGCAGCTGAGAAGAAAATTACACAGAATATTTGCTGCGCAACAGCGGAGGCATCCGGTTTCATCCAAGCTCCCTGCATTCATATACGGCTGCTGCCCGCGTTGATAAGAATAACCCGGAAATTCCAGCTGTCGTACCAGATGCTGATATTCATAATTAGACGGCTCCATCTGAACTGCTGCCCTGGCATACTGCAAAGCAGTGGCATTGTTTCCGGCACCGGAATTTGCCAATGCGCTGACGTAATACCACTGGGCATTGCGGTTGGGAATACCATCCAACACACGAATGGCTTCAGTAAATCTTCCGTTACGGATAAAATTGACAGCCGCCTGCATATGGGTATCGGATGAATCGCTTCCAGAAGAAGCGTTTCCATGAAAGCTGCCATAGCCATAGTGATGCGTTCCGCCATTTTGACGCTCGTCCATGATCTGCTGATACGCTTGCTGGATCTGCTTGAATTTTTCCTGATATGCCTGCTCGTTGGGCTTTCCCACATTGGCATCCGGATGATATTTCCGGCTTAGTACCCGATAAGCCTTTTTGATCTCCTGCTCAGATGCGTTTCGGGAAACGCCAAGCACTTCATATGGATTCATGTGAATTCTCCTGTTTCGTATACTCCTTTTTTCTTTGATAAAAGGGCTGCCAGACGCCGGCATAAAGGATATTTCGCAAAATATCTGCATATTTCAAAATAGGAAGCCGTTCAAACTCCGCTGTACATGCTGCAATCATCATTTGAAGCAGCTGTTCGCAATCTTCATGAAATGCTGGATTTTTTTTAGATTCCGTCAAAAGGGGATTATAACATCCGTTTTTACCATCCTTTTTCAGATCGTCATAGGCATCCAGTAAGTAGATGTATTTTCCCAAATAAAATCCAATTTTCCGCAAAGAATCTGCCCATTCATCCTGCTTCCAGACAAATAACTCTCCCAACAGCGTCCCAAAGCATCCGGCAGGGAGCTCCAAATTTGGTTCATTATTCTGTTCCATTTCATGTAGATGATCTAACTGTTGGCTGATCTGCTGTGCTTTCTGCGGGTAAATGCTTTTGGCTTTTACATAGGCACGATCCAGCAAATCCGCCGCAGCCTTTCGGGAAATCTTCCTTTCGTCCAGCCAGTCGTCCATACATTTTTCATGATATAACAGAATACTGACATCAGCAACATAAGCTGAGGCATCGCTTTGCAGATGAATTTGTTTTTTGAGCGGATGAGCAGCACATCGGCGTTTTTGCTGCTGTTCTTCCGGTTCATATAATCCAGACAGTAAAAGTACCAGAAAAGTCATATCATAGCTGACTGTCCAGCGTGCAATGCTGCCGTACCGATCATGTAGCGCATCACACAAGCCGCAGTAACAGGCATGATAGGTGTCAAATTCCCGGAATTTCAACTCTGGCTTATAAGCATGGATATAGCCGTACATATACTATCAGCTCCGTTTAACGAATTCCGCAGAGCATTTGGGGCAGGTGATACTGATTTTTCCCTTGCCCTTGGGAACTCGTACCTTCTGACCGCACTTGGGGCAATGAAAAACCACATGCGTTTCAGATTGTGTATCATTCTTCTTTCTGCTGAAAATGTTTGTGACAGACTGGATCAGCTTCTCAAACTTCTGATTCTCTGCTTCACGTCGTTGAATATTTCGGGACAGCATGCGGAAATCAAACCAGAAAAGAAAGATCAGGCAGAAAACACTGCATAATTTGGTTCGAGTGATAAGCGCCAGAAATGACATTAGAGTCGAAAAACCAACGATCCACATATTCAGCGTATCTGTTCCATAGTGTCCCTCAAAAAAATGGGAAATCTTTTTGTTCCATTCAGACATGCCAAAATATTCCTTTCATTCTAAAATGTTGACGATGAAAATATTGATGACGTCATATAGTTTGTTTTAGTATACCATATTTTTGGAAAGAAAAAAAGTGAAATATGCAAATTTTCATGCAATTTTCAGAAATTCGTGGATTGGTCGCATCTTTGGCATGAAGTGTACAAAAAAATATCAAGAATTTGTCTTGACCTGTTGAGGGATTTCATGATACAATAATAAAAAGTAGAATGATCTGGGCATATCCAGACAGGTTTTGGATACATCTGAAAGGAACATGCCATGAAAGGAGAAGCTTTCTCAATGGAATTGCTGGATATTTATGATGAAAATGGAAGGTATACCGGAAAAACAGCAGAAAGAGGCACATATTTGAAAAAAGGGGAATATTTCTTGTGCGCACATGTGATCCTGGAAAATGAGGATGGTCTGTTTCTGGTGCAGCAGCGATCTGATACCAAGGCGACCCGACCCGGCATGTGGGATATTACGGCAGGTGCAGTCGATGCAGGAGAAACCAGTCTGGACGGCGCACTCCGGGAAGCATTCGAAGAGATTGGTCTGGTTCTGCCGCGGGAACAGATGAAATTCTGGTTCAGGGATCGCCGCCGAAGCTGTTACCACGATGTCTGGTATGTCAAAACTGCTTTTTCTCTTTCCGACTGTGTCATGCAGGAATCAGAGGTGCAGGCGCTCCGCCTTGTACTGCCGGAGGAGCTGCTGGCTATGGCAGAAAACATGGATCATCGCTCCGATAACTACAAAAAACAACTGGCACAGCACCTAAAAAACCGATAATGCATAGAGATTTTTGATGAAATGAAAAAATATCTAACATAAGGTATTGTCATCTGCCAAAAAAAGTGGTATAATAAAAGAAGCGTGTCGAAGAGTTGCTGCTTTCAGGTACAATACAGAGGCACGGCACAGATCAAAGCGATGGCTCAAACAAGGGAGTCGCAGGACGGAAGGTCAGATATGAAAACAATTTCTATAGTTGTACCTTGCTATAATGAACAAGAGGTACTGCCGCTGTTTTACGAGGAAATCAATCGTGTCATGGCTCTAATACAGGACGAGCATCCCGATACGGACTATGAACTGCTGTTTATCAATGACGGCTCACGGGATCAAACGCTTCTCAAACTCCGGGAACTGGCAAAGAAGGATAAACGTGTGCGCTACATTTCTTTTTCCCGCAATTTTGGGAAAGAAGCTGGCATGTATGCCGGTCTGGAGAATGCGCGGGGTGATTATGTGGTGATCATGGATGCAGATTTACAGCATCCGCCGGCATTTCTGCCAAAAATGTACAACTATGTGCTTAGCGGAGAATATGACTGTGCCACCACACGGCGTGTCAGTCGAAAGGGAGAACCTAAGTTGCTGTCCTGGTTTTCCAGAAAGTTCTATAAGATCATGAACAAGATTTCTCAGACAGAGATCATAGACGGGGCACAGGACTTTCGTTTTATGACAAGACCTATGGTAGACTCCATTCTGTCCATGAAGGAATATAACCGCTTTTCCAAAGGAATTTTCAGTTGGGTGGGCTTTCGCACCAAATATATAGAATATGAAAATGTAGAACGTGCTGCCGGGACAAGCACCTGGTCATTCTGGAAGCTGTTCCGATATGCACTGGAAGGCTTTTTTGCCTTTTCTACCGCACCCTTGACAATTTCTTCTGTTTTAGGCATCGTTAGTTGTCTGATCGCCTTCATCATGATCATCATAATTGTGATCAAAAAGCTGGTTTTTGGCGATCCGGTACAAGGCTTTGCCACACTAATCTGTGTGATCTTTCTTATGGGAGGGCTTCAATTATTCTGTGCAGGCATTTCCGGACAATATCTGGCAAAAACCTATCTGGAAACCAAACGCCGTCCCATTTATCTGGTACAAGAAACAGAAGAGGATATGAGAAAAAAATCAGAATCCTAATGTATCGCAGGAGATTGGCTTATGAATAAGCATACCAAGCTGGTAGTAGGCGTGTTGATTACAATACTGGTGCTACTGATTGCTGCAACGGTCAGCTTTTCCATGAATATTTCCAAACAAACGAGTGCTGACAATACAGCGCCTTCCGATGTGATCAACCCGGACGGCAATCAGATCGTGCGTTGTGAAAACGGCTTGTATGGTATGTCAGATTCCAATGGCAGTGTGATTATTGATCTGGAATGGGCAGGACTGCGGTTTCTCGGTACAGACTATCTTGCCGCCGTGAATCAGGATCAATATGTCGGCGTACTGGACATGGATGGAAATATTGTTGCTCCTTTTGTTTATTCAGAAGTCCATGCATTGACAGACAACTATTATCTGGCGGAGTTTGCAGAATCCGATCAGGCTGTTTTATATGATCGTGCATTTCATGCTTTTGATTTTTCTGTATGGGATACCTGCAAATGGGCAGACGATCAGTTAACGCTAAGCCGGAAAGGTCATACGTTCTACTATACAATCAGTGAAGAATCCCTTCTGCTGGAACAGGCGGATCTCTCCTGCGGCAATTGCGCAGTCAGCTGGAACGACAAGTCCGATGCCGCTGCATTTTCTCCTTTGCAGTGGAGTTATGCGGCAGATACCTTTGCACATTTGCTGGATATGATCCAATCACAGGATTTTTCTCTTCTCAGCGAAGTGACAGATACCGAGCATGAGAATAAAGTGCTGTCTGGTGCTGCACTGAAAAATGGAAAAATCTTACGAAACGACTCCACAGTTTTTCTCTCTTTACAACAAAAATCAAATGAGGCACCAACTTTGCTCTGGCAGATGGGTATTACAGTAGGGGAAAAAGGTGTTCAGAATGCGAATCGTGATCTGAGTGTAGTCTTAACAGAAAATCAACAGGGGATATGGGTTGTAACGGACGTACAGATCAGATGATCTGATCTGGCTCTGTTCACATAGCTTCGTCTGGATGATCATTCGCAGACAGACGTAAAAAATCCGATGCGGTTCACGCACGGGATCAGGAGGAATATGTATGGCAAAAAAAGTAGCAGTGATCATGGGCAGCGACAGTGATTTGCCGGTGATAAAGGGCGCCTTGACAGAGCTGGATACGTTTGGCATTCCATATGAGGTACATGTCATGTCTGCTCACCGAACACCAGCCATGGCAGCTGAATTTGCTGCAAATGCAAAGAAAAACGACTTCGGGGTGATTTTGTCAGCAGCCGGAAAGGCAGCCCATCTTGGCGGTGTTCTTGCAGCACACACCACCCTTCCTGTAATCGGCATTCCGGTAAAATCATCCACACTGGATGGTCTGGATGCCCTGCTGGCGACAGTACAGATGCCTAAAGGTGTTCCGGTGGCAACTGTGGCAATTGACGGCGCCGCCAACGCAGCGATCCTGGCTGCACAGATACTGGCACTTTCCGATCCGGCTATCGATGCAAAGCTGAAGCAGATGAAGCTGGATATGGAAAAAGGCGTTATGGAAAAGGACGCAAAAATTTCGGCAGAATACAGCTGTAAAGCTGATTAAAAAACGGATGGGTTGACATGACAGCAACAAATCCGAAAATGTGTATGGAGGAAACGGAAATGGCTGAATGGAAAAAACTGGAACAGATGTACGAGGGAAAGGCAAAAAAAGTCTTTTCCACCGAAGACCCTGAGGTTGTCATTGTGGATTACAAGGATGATGCCACTGCTTTCAACGGCGAGAAAAAGGGTACCATCACAGGCAAGGGCGTCATCAACAACCGCATGTCTAACTATGTGATGAAACAGTTGGAAAAAGAAGGTGTTCCCACACATTTGGTAGAAGAACTGAGCGATCGTGAAACCGCTGTGAAAAAGGTTTCTATCGTACCCCTGGAAGTGATTGTTCGTAATGTGGCAGCCGGCAGCTTTTCCAAGCGCATGGGCGTAGAAGAGGGCAAGGATTTGCTGTGTCCCATCCTGGAATTCAGCTATAAGTGCGATGAGTTGAACGATCCCTTTATCAATGATGACTATGCACTGGCACTTGGTCTGGCAACACAGGAAGAAATCGACACGATTAAGGCTTATACCCGTAAGGTCAACGAAGTACTGAAAGCATTTTTCCTGGAGATCGGCATTCGCCTCATCGACTTTAAGATCGAATTCGGCAGACTGGCTGACGGTACGATCATTTTGGCAGATGAGATCTCTCCGGATACCTGCCGTCTGTGGGATGTAAAGACCAACGAAAAGCTGGATAAAGATCGCTTCCGCAGAGATATGGGCGGCACAGAAGAAGCATATCAGGAAGTGATGAAGCGTATTTTTGGTGAATAAGTATGGGTGGATTTTTTGGAGCAGTATCATCGAATGACTGTATATCGGATGTTTTTTTCGGAACAGACTATCATTCACATCTGGGAACACGCCGGGGCGGCATGACTTCCTATTCCGCAGATCTGGGATTTCAGAGAAACATCCACAGCATTGAAAATTCGCCTTTCCGGACAAAATTTGAAAAAGATGTAGAAGGCATGCGCGGCAATATCTGTATCGGCTGTATCAGCGATACGGATCCTCAGCCCATCATGGTGCGTTCCAAAATGGGATTGTATGCCATCTGTTCCATCGGTATCATTTCCAATGCAAAGGAACTATCCGAAGAATTGCTGGAGCGAGGCTGCATGAACTTTGAAACCATGAGCAGCGGCAGCATTAATGCCGGCGGTCTGATCGGTGCGTTGATCGCACAGAAGGATAACTTTGTGGATGGCATCCGCTATGCACAAAATCGGATACAGGGAACCATGTCTCTTGCGATCATGACAGAGGATTCTATCATCTGTGCAAGGGATAAGATGGGCAGACTGCCAATCCTCATTGGCAAACGCTCTGACGGCTATTGTTTTTCCTTTGAATCTTTTGCTTATCAGAAGCTGGGATATCAGACCTGTCACGAATTAAAGGCAGGGGAAATCCTGAAATTGACCAAGGATGGCTACGAAATTCTGGAAGCGGGTACGGATGATATGCGTATCTGTACATTTCTTTGGACATACTATGGATATCCCAATGCATGCTATGAAGGTGTCAATGTGGAAACCATGCGTACCCGAAACGGTGAGATCATGGCAGAAACAGACATCAAAAATAATCAGCTGCCAGAAGTAGATTATGTTTGCGGCGTACCCGATTCCGGCATTCCCCATGCTATTGGTTACGCCAACAAAAGCGGCATTCCATTTGCAAGACCGTTTATTAAATATACGCCAACATGGCCCAGAAGCTTTATGCCTACCAATCAATCCATGCGAAACAAAGTTGCAAAAATGAAATTGATTCCGGTTCACGAGCTAATCGAAGGCAAAAAGCTCCTGTTTGTAGATGACAGCATTGTTAGAGGCACACAAATGCGGGAAACGGTAGAGTTCCTGTATGAAAACGGCGCCAAGGAAGTGCATATGCGCTCTGCCTGTCCGCCGATCATGTACGGCTGTAAGTATCT
The DNA here is from genome assembly GCA_947627445.1 of uncultured Ruminococcus sp. Classification (GTDB taxonomy): domain Bacteria; phylum Bacillota; class Clostridia; order Oscillospirales; family Ruminococcaceae; genus Ruminococcus_C. The sequence goes on along the minus strand of CANQWA010000011.1, from coordinate 54,074 downwards.
GAACTTTTCCAGAAGCACCTCTGAGCTGGAGCTGATTGCCAGACAGATCATCAATGAAAAAGAAGGTGCAGAAGGTGTAAAGTACATAGCAGAATACAGCAACGCCAATACAGAACGGGGCAAGCTGCTGAGAGCAGAAATCTGCCGTCGGTTAAAGCTGACATCTCTTGATTTTCAATCCCTAGAAGGAACAGTCAGAGCAGTCGGCAAGCCGGAATGTAAGCTTTGTTCCTACTGCTGGACCGGAAGGGAATGATTGAATTTGAATACTGGACTGCATGAGGAATGCGGTGTTTTCGGCATATGCGCACCGCACACCACAGATGTAGCTGCAATGACATATGCTGCATTATATGCGCTTCAGCACCGTGGACAGGAAAGTTGCGGTATTGTTGTAAATGATAAGGGTGTTTTTTCTTCGCATAAGGATCTGGGACTGGTTCCGGAGGTGTTTCACCGAGAGACCATCGAAAAGCTCGGACAAGGGAATATTTCGATCGGTCATGTACGTTATTCCACCACCGGTAAGCCCAACCGTTCCAATGCTCAACCCATTGTAGTACGTCATGTCAAAGGTTCGATGTCCATTGCACATAATGGCAATCTGATTAATGCACATGAACTGCGCCGGAAATATGAGCTGCGAGGAGCAATCTTTCATTCCACGAATGATACAGAAGTGATATCCTATGCGGTGACGGAACAACGCTTGAAGCAGGCTTCGATCGAAGAATCAGTCAAGCACGCCATGTATGATTTGAAAGGGGCGTATTCTCTTGTAATCATGTCCCCGAAAAAGCTGATTGCAGCAAGAGATCCCAACGGTTTTCGCCCTCTGTGCATGGGGCGATGTAAAGATGGAAGCGTGGTCTTTGCATCTGAAACCTGCGCTCTGGACAGCGTCGATGCAGTTTTTGAACGGGAACTAGATCCAGGCGAAATCGTTGTAGCAGAAGCTGGCAAGGAGATCCACTCTATCCGGGAGCATTGCGGCAGAAAGCCGTCTATGTGCGTGTTTGAATATGTCTACTTTGCAAGACCGGATTCGGTAATTCAGGGAACATGTGTCCATGATGCTCGTATTCGTGCAGGAAAGCTGCTGTGGAAAGAGCATCCTGTGGACGCGGATGTGGTCATCGGCGTACCGGACAGCGGTCTGGATGCCGCATTGGGCGTGTCTAAGGCATCTGGCATTCCTTATGAAGTCGGGTTTGTCAAAAACCGTTATGTCGGACGAACCTTTATTCAGCCATCTCAGAAAATGCGTACCAATTCTGTCCGTATTAAGTTGAATGTGGTCAAGAGTGTCGTCGCCGGAAAACGTGTAATTCTGGTGGATGACAGTATTGTGCGGGGAACGACTTGTCAGCGTATCGTGAATCTGCTGCGGGAAGCTGGTGCCAAGGAAGTACATATGCGTGTTTCCTGTCCGCCCTTTATCAGTCCTTGTTTTTTTGGAGTCGATATCGACAGCAAAGAAAATCTGATTGCCTGTCAGATGACAATTCCTGAGATCTGTACCCATATCGGTGCGGATTCTCTGGGATATCTCAGCTTAGACGGAGTACAGTCTCTGACCTCTGCGGAGTTAAAACCACAGCCGGGATTTTGTACTGCATGTTTTAGTGGAGAATATCCCATCGAAGTCCCCAGAGAGATGCCAAAGGATAAATTTGAAATGAAAATAGGCGACTAACAACAGTTGGAGGTAAAACAACCATGGAAAGCTATTCGGAAAGCTATAAAAAAGCTGGTGTAGATGTCACTGCCGGCTATAAAGCAGTTGAGCTGATGAAGTCTCACATTGCCAGAACCATGACGTCAAATGTGCTGACAGATATCGGCGGTTTCGGCGGGCTGTATGCACTGGATGTCACCGGGATGCAGCAACCGGTACTAGTTTCCGGTACAGACGGTGTCGGCACAAAGCTGAAAATCGCCTTTCTGATGGACAAGCACACTACGATCGGCATCGACTGTGTGGCAATGTGTGTCAACGACATCATTTGCTGCGGTGCAAAGCCTCAGTTTTTCCTGGATTATATTGCCCTTGGCAAAAATATTCCGGAAAAGGTGGCTTCTATCGTTTCCGGCATTGCCGAAGGATGTGTACAGGCAGGCTGTGCGCTGGTTGGCGGAGAAACTGCAGAAATGCCGGGCTTTTATCCGGTGGACGAATATGATGTTGCCGGATTTTCCGTGGGTGTTGTTGAGCGGAGTAAGATCCTGAACTCTGAGACGCAGAAAGCCGGAGATATACTGATCGCTTTGCAATCCAGTGGCGTACATTCCAACGGATATTCGCTGATTCGCAAGGTGTTTACAGTCAATGAACAGAATCTGGCACGGCATTTTTCCGAGCTGGGCTGCACGTTGGGCGATGCGCTGCTGACTCCAACAAAAATTTATGTATCAGCTGTTCAGAAACTGCTGGCAGAGGTTTCTTCCGTGAAATCTATTGCACATATTACAGGCGGCGGCTTTTATGAAAATATTCCCCGTGCGCTGAAAAAAGGTCTTTCTGCTAAGATTAGCCGCAGCGATGTGCAGGTACTGCCAATCTTTGATCTCATCGCTAAGACCGGTAATATTCCAGAACGTGACATGTTTAACACATTTAATATGGGTGTTGGCATGATGATTTGTGTTGCCGCAGAAGATGCAGACCGTGCTGTTCAGGTGCTGAATGATTCCGGAGAAAAGGCGTATATTCTTGGCGAACTGATAGAATCCGACGAAGGCGTGATCTTGAAATAACAGAGAAAGGCAGAAGCAAAAATGAAAAATATTGTTGTTCTGGTTTCCGGCGGCGGTACAAATTTACAGGCATTGATTGATGCACAGAAAAAGGGCTTGATCCCGAATGGAAACATTTCTTGTGTGATCTCCTCTAATCCGGAGGCATATGCCCTGGTTCGTGCCAAAGAAAACGGCATACCTACCCGAATCATCACGCCAAAATCTTATGCCACAAAGGAAACATATACCAATGCATTGCTGGAAGCACTGTTTCAGGAATATGCAGATCTGATCGTTCTGGCAGGCTTTATGACCATTTTGGATGAAAAAATCATTCATGCCTATCGCAATCAGATCATCAATATCCATCCGTCTCTGATTCCGTCTTTCTGCGGTCAGGGCTTTTATGGCTTGCGTGTCCATGAAGCTGTCCTGCAGCGCGGCGTAAAATTGACTGGTGCAACCGTGCATTTTGTCAACGAAATCGCCGATGACGGACCGATCATTTTGCAGCAGCCGGTGGCTGTTCATCCGGACGATACCCCTGAAACCCTGCAAAAGCGTGTGATGCAGGAGGCTGAGTGGAAAATCTTACCCCAGGCTGTCAGACTATTCTGTGACAATCGGTTGGAGGTCAGGGGAAAGACCGTGTGGATCGCTGAATAACGGCAACCCTATGCATATCAAAACAGACCGTCATATTGGAGGAAATGTTATATGAAAATCACATCTCTGCAGCAGGTACTGCAAACCAACACCTATCCGGGCAGAGGTATTGTCCTTGGCCGTTCTGAAGACGGAAACTATGCTGTTTCAGCCTATTTTATCATGGGCAGAAGTGAAAACAGTCGGAATCGTATTTTTGTAGAAGACGGTGCCGGTATTCGTACACAGGCATTTGATCCGTCAAAAATGGTTGATCCAAGCCTGATCATTTATGCACCGGTTCGTGTGCTGAAAGACTTGACCATTGTCACCAACGGTGACCAGACAGATACTGTCTATTCGTTGATGCAGGCAGGAAAAACCTTTGAGGAATCCTTGCGTACCCGTGAATTTGAACCGGATGCTCCCAATTTTACTCCCAGAATTTCCGGTATCATGGATCTATCCAATCACAGCTTTTCCTATGGACTTTCCATTCTGAAAAGTGCAGATGGCGATCCAGCATCCTGTCAGAGATACACGTTTCATTATGAAAATCCCCGGGCTGGAATTGGTCATTTTATTCACACCTATCAATGCGATGGCAATCCGCTGCCCAGCTTTGAAGGTGAGCCAAAAAAAGTCAGCATTTCTGGCGATATAGATGCATTTACCGAAATGCTCTGGAATAGTCTGAATGCAGACAATAAGGTTTCCCTGTTTGTGCGTTATATCGATCTGAAAACCAAGGAAACCCAAACACGTATTGTAAACAAAAATCAGTAAGGAGGCACTTTCATGGCAAATGAAATGCAATTAAAATACGGCTGCAACCCCAATCAGAAACCGTCCCGTATTTACATGGAGAATGGACAGGATCTTCCCATTACTGTTCTCAACGGCAAACCGGGATATATCAATCTGCTGGATGCATTCAACGGCTGGCAGTTGGTATCTGAGTTGAAGGAAGCTACCGGTATGTGTGCGGCAACTTCTTTCAAACATGTTTCTCCGGCAGGCGCTGCTGTGGGAATACCCCTGTCTGATACACTGAAAAAAATCTATTTTGTGGATGATTTAGGGGAGCTTTCCTCGCTGGCTTGTGCCTATGCACGTGCTCGTGGTGCTGACCGTATGTCATCTTACGGTGACTTTATTGCACTATCTGATATCTGTGATGTGCCGACTGCGAAAATGATTCAGCGTGAGGTATCAGACGGTATCATTGCACCTGGTTACGAGCCGGAGGCATTAGAAATCCTAAAATCCAAGCGCAAGGGTACTTACAATATCATTCAGATCGATGCGGATTATCGTCCCACTGAAATTGAGCGCAAACAGGTGTACGGCGTCACATTTGAACAGGGACGTAACGAGTTGAAGATTGACGAGTCACTGCTTTCCAATATTGTTACCGAAAATAAGCTGATTCCGGACAATTACAAGCGTGATCTGATGATTTCTCTGATTACGCTGAAATATACACAATCCAATTCCGTCTGCTACGTCAAAGATGGTCAGGCGATCGGCATTGGTGCAGGTCAGCAGTCCCGCATTCACTGCACCCGTCTGGCAGGCAACAAGGCAGATATCTGGTGGCTGCGTCAGCATCCCAAGGTAATGGGACTTCAGTTTGTAGATGGCATTCGCCGCCCAGATCGTGACAATGCCATTGATGTCTATATCTCTGAGGAATACATGGACGTTCTGGCTGATGGTATATGGGAAAACACCTTCAAGATAAAGCCGGAAGTTCTCACATCGGAGGAAAAGAAGGCATGGCTGGCACAAAATATCGATGTTTGTCTCGGATCTGATGCATTCTTCCCCTTTGGCGATAATATTGAACGTGCCAAAAAAAGCGGTGTCTCCTATATTGCAGAGCCGGGCGGTTCTATTCGTGATGACCATGTGATTGAAACATGTAATAAGTACAATATTGCGATGGCATTCACCGGTATTCGTCTGTTCCACCACTAATTCGGGGAGGGTAATTTGATGAAAATTCTGGTTGTTGGCGGCGGCGGTCGTGAGCATGCAATTATCATGAAGCTGGCAGAGAGCAAGCAGGTGGACGCACTTTTCTGTGCTCCGGGAAACGGCGGTATTGCCAAGTATGCCAAGTGCTTTCCGGTAAAGGCAACGGATATTGAAGGCATTGTGGCACTGGCAAAGAAACTGGCTGTGGATCTGGTGTTTGTTGCACCGGATGATCCGCTGGTCATGGGTATGACAGATGCGCTTCAAGCGGAGGGCTTTATGACCTTCGGTCCGAAAAAGAACGCAGCAATTCTGGAGGGAAGCAAGGTATTCTCCAAAGAACTCATGCAGAAGTATCACATTCCCACAGCAGAATACATGGTATTCCAAGAGCCGGAAAAGGCGCAGGCCTATCTCCGGAAAAAGAACCAGTACCCCACAGTGATCAAAGCAGATGGTCTGGCACTTGGTAAAGGTGTTGTAATTGCACAAAATGAAGAAGAGGCATTTGCTGCCATTTCCAGCATTATGGAAGACCGCATTTTTGGTGAAAGCGGCTCTCAGATCGTGATTGAGGAATTTCTGACCGGTCCTGAAGTTTCTGTACTTTGCTTTACCGATGGTAAAACCGTAAAGCCTATGATTTCCTCTATGGATCACAAGCGGGCATTGGATGGCGACAACGGACTGAACACCGGCGGAATGGGTACAGTTGCGCCCAATCCTTACTACACAGCAGAAGTGGCTCAGGAATGTATGGATACTATTTTTTCGCCTACGATCCGTGCCATGCAGACGGAAAACAGACCCTTTCAGGGGTGCTTGTATTTTGGTCTGATGCTAACACCCAATGGACCTAAGGTGATCGAATATAACTGTCGCTTTGGTGATCCGGAAACACAGGTGGTCCTGCCTCTTTTGAAAACGGATCTGGTGCAGATCATCATGGCGATTTGGAACGGCACATTGGATCAGCTTTCCATTGAATGGAAGGACGGCTGTGCAGCTTGCGTAGTGATGGCAAGCGGTGGTTATCCGAAAAAATATGACACCAATCTGCCTATTTCCGGTCTGGATGAAAACGGACAGATAGATGGTTGCTTTGTGTATCATGCCGGTACAAAACTGGAAAACGACCGTTTCTTCACCTCCGGCGGCAGAGTGCTGGGCGTCACAGCTACAGCGGACACATTGCAGCAGGCGTTGGACACTACTTATGCCGGTGTCAAGGAAATTTTCTTTGAAAAAGCCCATTACAGAACTGATATCGGACAACGTGCGCTGAAAGCGTGATTTTGGAGGAGCGTTGTTCCGGAACATCTGGAGGTATTGTTATGAATTGTCGTTTGCCGGAATTACGGGAAAAAACAGCAAAGCTGACAACATCTCCAGGTGTGTATCTGATGAAAAATCAGAAGTCTGAGATCATCTATGTGGGCAAAGCAAAAAATCTGAAAAATCGTGTGACGAGCTATTTTCGTGTTTCTGCCGATCATACGCCTAAGGTGGCAAGTATGGTGGAGCATGTTTATGATTACGATTTTATTGTCACCGATTCAGAATACGAGGCACTGGTGCTGGAATGCAGTCTAATTAAACAGCACCAGCCAAAGTATAACATTCTGCTGAAAGATGATAAGGGCTATAGCTATCTTTGCTTTTCTGACGAAGCTTATCCGAGATTGACAGCAGAGAAAAACAAAAAGAAAAAAGGGGACTATCTGGGTCCCTATATGAGTGGATTTGTTACAAAGGAAACCGCCAGAGAAACCAACAGTGTATTCCGACTGCCCACCTGTCACAAAAACTTTCCTCAGGATTTTAAGAAAACACGCCCCTGCCTGAACTATCACATCAAGCAGTGCATGGGTGTTTGCCGGGGAAATATTTCACAGGAAGAGTATGCCGACATCATTCGTCAGGCAAAGGATTATATCCGTATGGGAAGTACAGATTCTGTAAAACGTATGCAGGAGGAAATGGAAAAAGCCGCCGAGCTGCTTGACTTTGAACGTGCAGCAATCCTTCGGGATCGTATTCAGGCTGTTTCCAAAGCAGGGGAGAAGCAAAAGATCCTTGATGCTGCATTACAGGAAGCGGATGTGATCGCCATGGCAGAAAACAGCGGTACCCAGTGCATTTCTGTGCTGCGCTATCGGGGTCGGCGTCTATTTGATAAAGAAGCCTTTTTCTTTCAGGAGAGTGTTTCTCAGGAAGAGCTGATGGATTCTTTCCTGGTGCAGTATTATGAACATCATCGTGACGCTGTTCCCAAAAATATCGTACTGGAAGCTATGCCGCCTCACGGAGAAATGTATGAGCGGCTGTTTTCCGATTTTGCTGGTACAAAGGTATCTATGGTGATTCCCAAGCGAGGCACGCTACTCCAGTTTGTACAGCTGGCAAGAAATAATGCCAATGAGGAGCTTGCCCTGCGTTTCGGACGCACTGGCAGGGAAGTACAGGCACTAGAAGAACTGGGAAAATCCCTGGGATTGTCTCAGCCGCCTCAATATATCGAAGCTTACGACATCTCCAATCTATCCTCCACATCTATGGTCTGTGGCATGGTGGTATTTGAAAACGGCAGACCACTGAAACGTGCCTATAAGCGTTTTAAAATGAAGAATAATGTGACACAGGATGACTATGCATGTATGCGCGAAGCGCTTACCCGACGATTTCAGCATTATGTGGCACAGGATGAAGAAGGCTTTTCCCGACTGCCGGATTTGATACTTCTGGACGGCGGTCAGGGGCATGTCAATACGATTTTACCTGTTGCAAAAGAATTTGGTCTGACCATTCCCATATACGGCATGGTCAAGGATCAGAAGCATCGTACCCGTGCGATTTCCAGCGGCGGCGGAGAAATCTCTTTGTCTGCCAATCGTGCAGCATTTCATCTCTTGACTCAGATCCAGGATGAGGTGCATCGATTTTCAGTCGCCTATATGCATCAGCTGCATTCCAAGGCGTCTTATCAGATGGAGTTAACCAAAATACGAGGTATTGGGGAGAAAAAAGCCCAGAAGCTGCTGCTGCATTATAAAACAAAAGGAAACATGCAGAAAGCCACTCAAGAGGAATTGGCAAAAATTGCTGGTGTCAATGCCGGAGTTGCAGAACAGCTATATCGGCAGCTCCACGATGCAGAAGAATAATCTGAACCGATTTGTCAACCTGAACGTATTGGAAAATATTCTTTTTCGGCAGATCGAGACAATGAGAACAAGTTCTAAGATCCTACCGGAAAAATGGGTGTGTCTTTTTGTAAAGACAGGCTCTTCGTTATGATAGATAGGGGACAGCTGTATGCTATTTGTCATTTGCATTGAGTTTTCCCCTGAAAAGGAGCGTGGCATATGCGAGTGATTGCTGGCAGCGCAAAGGGGCAAAAATTGAAAACATTAGAGGGAAATGATGTCCGTCCGACAACCGATAAAGTCAAGGAAGCCATTTTTTCTGCAATCCAATTTGACTTGCAGGACGCACTGGTGCTGGATCTTTTTGCCGGCAGCGGACAAATGGGCATCGAAGCACTGAGCCGGGGCGCAGCAGAAATCATCTGCGTAGATCAATCCTCCCGTTCTCTGGCAGTAACACGTGAAAATTTAGAAAAGGTGCATTTTCTGGATCAGGCACAGCTGCATCAAACAGATGCCATATCATTTTTGAACCGAACTTCTCTTCGTTTCCATATTGCCATTTTAGATCCTCCTTACCATAAAGATTTGCTTCAGGAGATCCTGCCTGTTTTAGAACCCAGAATGCAGCCGGAAGGCACGGTGATTTGTGAACATGAAGCTGGCTTGCTGCTCCCGGAAAAAGTTGGTTCTCTTCTTTTCCGCAAGCAGAAGAAATACGGTGCCATTGCGGTGACATATTATACTTGCAGAAAGGATGATGTGTGAGATGGAACGCATTGCGGTTTGTCCCGGAAGCTTTGATCCGGTGACCTTGGGACATCTGGATATTATCACTCGCGCATCCCGTCTGTTTGATCGGGTCATTGTGCTGGTATCCATCAATATGATGAAAACACATGAAAGCTTTACACCTCAGGAGCGTGTCGAAATGATCCGGTGTGTCACCCAGGATCTCCCGAATGTAGAGGTGGACACTAGTGACGGACTTTTGGCGGATTATGTGAAAAAAGTAGGCGCTATCGCTATTGTCAAAGGATTACGTGCTGTTAGTGACTTTGAATATGAATTCCAGATGGCACTGGCAAATCGGAAGCTTTATGAAGACGCAGAAACAGTTTTTTTGACAACAACTGCGGAAAATATGTATCTCAGTTCCAGTGTTGTCAAGCAGATTGCCACATTCGGCGGTGATATCAGTCATTTTATTCCCCGTGAAATACTGGAATATATTGAAAAGCGTTTAGTCAAGAAAGAGAGGCTGTCATGACGATTGAACAAATTCTGGACGATATGGATGATCTGCTGGATCGTTCCCGTCCTGTTCCCTTTGCTGCGCACAAGGTCATTATTGATGCTGACCGCATGCGTGAATTGCTCAATTCTGCCCATCTGAATGTACCGGCAGAAATCAAAAGCGCAAAACAGATCAACTCTGAATGCGACCGTATTCTGGATGAAGCCCGTAACAAGGCAGAGCAAATCGTTCAGGATGCGGAAAACCGTGCGCATCGGATGATTGCCGAGCAGACGATCCTCACGGAAGCCAAACAACGTGCTTTAGATATGCTGACAAAAGCACAGAATGGTTCAAATGATATCAAACAAGCTGCTGAGAGATATGTAGATCGTTTATTAACAGATGCAGAAGCATTTTTTGCAACAAACTTACAGGAAGTCAAACAAACAAAAGCAAAGATTGAAAACGTCAAACAGTAATGATCGAAAGTCTTATACAAAAATTTATGGAATCTAAAATTTATATTCATATTTTTTTGTTATACTAAAAAAAGAAAAATACGTTCTGTATACGCGCTGTTGTATATTTTATCTGATTAGACTTAATTTTTCAAAGCGAAGCAGGACGCAGAAAGGACTTTTTTTATGGATAAGATTGATGCCATGCTGATTACATTGTTGCAGGAAAATGCCAGAGCGCCGCTGAAGCTGCTGGCTTCCAAGGTGTTTTTATCAGCACCGGCTGTTTCTTCCCGTATCGACAAATTGGAAAAACAAGGAATCATTCTGGGTTATAATACCATCATTGACCGTCAAAAGCTTGGTTATCATATTACAGCATTCATCAACTTGGAGCTTTCCGCCAACCGGAAAGCAGAATTTTATCCCTTTATCAACAGCTGTCCCAATGTATTGGAGTGTAACTGTATTACTGGTGTGTATTCCATGCTGATTAAAGTGACATTCAAATCTACACAAGAGTTGGATGCATTTATCGGTAAGATTCAGCGATTCGGTAATACATCCACACAGATTGTATTTTCCACGCCGGTTCCGCATCGTGAGATTATTGTAGAACCAGATCTCTGAGGAGCTATTTTTATAAAAATGTGTATGCATTTCTTATGGATACAGACGCTCATAAATACTGCCGCAGTCATAGCGATTTGTCTATGCTGCGGCTTTTTTACAATTGGGACAAGTACTCAATTGGAGGTGAAGGCTTATCATACATATTATCACCGGCGGCGCAGGTTCCGGCAAATCTACAAAGCTGGTGGATCAGATCCAGAAAGCATTGCAATCGGACATGTCTGTTCTGACTCTTGTTCCAGAGCAGTTTTCCTATGAGTTTGACAGAAAGCTATACGAATTGCTGGAGGTCTCCGCATTCAATCGGCTGGAGACACATAGCTTTCAATCTCTGGCACGTGCCGTATTCCAACGATACGGCTATGTGCCAGACGGAAAAACCAATGCAGACAAATTGACACAGACAGCTTTGCTGTATCAGGCGGCTATTTACACTTCAGAACGGGAACGATCCCTGCAAATTCTTGGAAAGCAATGTCAGCAGGCTTCTTTTACAGCAGAATTGCAGGGGGTTTTTTCACAACTTCGCCGAAGCGGTGTCACACCGGACAAGTTATTTCAGATGTGCATGGAATTAAATGGCAGATTGCAGGAAAAAACCATGGATCTTTTCCGGATCTATCAGCGATATGATCGCCTGCTGTCGGAGCATCAACTGAAAGATACAGAAACTGATCTGACAGAAGCTGCCGCTGTTTCTAATGCCAAAGATGCCTTTCTTGGTTGTGTGCTTTTTATTGACGAATTTGAAAGCTTTACCGAAGATGAGTATGAGCTGTTAGTTGTGCTGTTTTCCTCTTGTCAGGATGTATACATTGCCCTTCGGACAGAGGAACAGACGCATCAGGAGTTTTCTTTATTTGAAACAGTCAATCACACATTGGAACGCATTCGCCGCATGGGTACAGAGCTGCATGTGCCTGTAGAGATACAGCACTGCGATACGGCATATCGTTTTCAATATGAAGATCTGGCATGGCTGAGCCGTCATGTATTCCGCCGTGCTGAACCCTTGGAAAAGCCGGCAGAGCATATTCACATCATAGAAGCGGTTTCTCCTAACGAAGAGGCGGAATATGTCTGTGCAACTATCCGCCGCCTTCTGGCAAATGATCCTGCCCTTCGCTGTCATGATATAGCTGTGCTTTCCAATCGGATGGCGGATTACCAGAGCATTCTGGAAACCACAATGGATCGTTATGAAATTCCTTTTCACATCGATGAAAAACGCTCTGTTCTCCATATGCCGCTGATGGTCTATTTGTTTACGATGCTGGAACTGATCTGCAGCAAAAAGCCGGATACCGAATTATTGCTTCGCCTTGGAAAAACCGGTCTGACATCATGCAGCGTTATGGAAATAGCAGAACTGGAAAATTATTGTTATGCATGGCAGATCGACGGTGAAACATGGAAACAACCCTTTACAGGAGGGAATTGTGAACTGGCAGAAAATGTGCGCCGAATCCTTTTTGAGCCTTTAGATAAGCTGAGACAGCTCTGTGAGAATCAACGAAGCGGCAAAGCCTTTTGCGAGATTCTATATGAATACATAACAGAAAATCAAATCGAAAAACGATTGGATCAACAGCTTCATGAGATCACAGATGAATTGCAGCGCATTCAGACAGCGGAGGACTGGGCATTTGTCTGGAATAGTTTTGTGGATATTCTGGATCATATGGCATTGCTTTATCATGACATGAAATTGGATATCCGTGAGTTTTCATCTGTTCTACGTGCCATGTTAAGCAGTGTGCAGCGTGCTGTTCCGCCCCGGACATTGGATGCAGTGCTGATTTCCCAGGGAAGCACTGCACGGCTCAACGCTCCAAAGATAGTGTTCCTGATGGGCGTTTGTGAAGATGTATTCCCGGCAAAAGCAGGAGGAAACAGCATTTTTTCAGAAAAGGACTTTGCTGCTCTGGAGCAGATCCAATTGCCGGTGTTCAAATCCAAAAATGCACAGCTTGCAGATTCCCGTCTGGCGGCATATAAGCTTTTGTCAGCTGCTTCTCATGCATTGTATCTGACTTATCCGACAGTAGATGTTTCTCACCAACGATGCTATCCAGCATCTGTTCTGACACAAATCCAGCGGATGTTTCCTGCATCACCCCATATGAAACAGACATGCCGGCAGCAGGGAAGTGCCTATTATGCAGTTTCTATGCACGCTGCCTATTATCGCTATATTCAGGATTATGCAGAGCATTCCGAGGACACTGCCAGTATAGAAAAAGTCCTCATGGAAGATGCTTTGTATCGGCAGAGATTACAAGCGCTTCAACATTTGACAGAACAATATACAGAGAAAAAAGACAAACCGCTGTACCAAATTGAAAACCCAAAGCTAATGGAAGCATATATCGGTGATACCATTCATTTATCGGCGACTTCGCTGGAAAATTATCAGCTATGTCCTTTTTCCTATTTCTGCCAGCATGTGCTCCATTTGTTTAGCCGTCAGAAGGTGCAGCTCGTAGGTGCGGGAACAGGCAGTTTGATACACAGTTGTTTAGAGCGTTTTCTAAAAAACTTCGACAAGAGTGCTTTTTTACAGTTAACACCGAATCAGCTGAAAACGATTTCCAAGGACTATGCGGCACAGTTCTGGAATGAGCAGATGGGTGGTAATTTCTCCAAAAGCAACCGTGAGATCGCTTCTTACGAAAAAATTGTCGAAAATATGCATCTACTGCTGCTTCATTTACAGGAAGAATTCCGGCAAACTGCATTCTACCCACGCTTTATCGAACTAAAGATCTCGCCCAATCAACCAGATTTTCCATCTCCTTTGCTTTATACCAGCCAAGGAAAGCGAATATGTCTGACAGGAAAAATTGATCGTGTGGATCTGTGTGAAGATGGCGATTTGCTTTGGGTGAGAGTCGTGGATTATAAAACCAACAGCAAACAATTCCACATGGGCAATGTTCTGTATGGATTGGAAATGCAAATGCTGATCTACCTGTTTTCTATTACAGAACATCATACTGCGCTGTCCGGAGCTCTTCCTGCCGGCGTGCTCTATTTACCTGCTGGCGGTATAGAAAGCAATCTGGATCGAAATTCCAAAACAACACCTGCGGCAAAATGCCAAGAAACATATCGGATGAATGGTGTATTGTTGAAAGATCCACACTTGATTCGACTAATGGAGCAGGAATGCGGCGGAATCTTTATCCCTGCAAAACTGGATGCCACAGAAAAAATTTGCCGAGATGAACGAAAAAAAGACGGCATATTTCTGACACAACGTCAGTTCCAGATGCTGCGAAAGTATGTGTTCCAGAAAATGACAAATACGGCTGAACAAATTTATGACGGCAACATTGATGCGGCTCCATTGTTATTAAAAGGCAGAGAAAACTGTACCTACTGTGCCTATGCCAATATTTGCGGCAATGGTGATATGCACCATAGACGTGATGTCACAGAAAGCAGCAAAGAACGAGAAGCCCAAATGATGCAATTGTTGAATGACGAAGATCAGAAAGGAGAAGAGGCATAATGGCTTGGACGGAACAGCAAAAGGCTGCTATTGAAACACGAAATTGCGGCTTGATTGTTTCCGCTGCCGCAGGAAGCGGAAAAACTTCTGTACTGGTGGAACGTCTGATGCAGATGATTATGGAGGATGCACCGGAACAAAGAATTTACGCCGATCGCATGATCGTGGTGACTTTTACCAATGATGCAGCCGCAGAGATAAAAGCTCGTCTGAGTCTTGCGTTGGATGAACAGCTTCAGAAAAATCCGGAGAATCGCTGGCTCTATGAGCAACAGATTCGACTGCAAAGTGCACATATTAGCACCATCAGTTCTTTCTGCTTTGATCTGATCCGGGATAATCTGTCGGATAGCGGCATAACATCTGGATTTCGAATTCTCAACGAAACTGAAAACAAACTGATTGCATCAAAAGCAGCCAATCAAATCCTGAACCAGTGGTACCGAGAGAAACCACAGGAAATGAAACTATTATGGAATTGCTTTTGTGAGGGAAGTGACTATCCTCTGGAACGAATTCTACTGGAATTTCATGAATTTCTTGGCTCTGTGCCATTTCGGGAAAGCTGGAAAAAAAAGGCGCTTTCTTTTCTGGAGCAGCCATTAGAACAGTCTGTCTATCATACTGCTCTCATGCAGCAGATGGAACAAACTGCAAAGCGGGCAATGCGCTATGCAGAAGAAGCAGTGGCACTGGCTGGTTCTCTTTATGAGGATATCAGCAGAAACAAAGTGCTGCCGTGGGTCAAGGATGACTACCATTGCATCCGAAATCTGGTAAAGCAGCTGCAAAATGGTGAAACTCGTCCTCAAATACTGCAAGAAAAATTTCTGGAAAAAAATGCTTTGCGTAAAAACTATCCTCGACAGACAAAGGATGTTTCCAGTGTTTCCGATTGGAAGCAGGTAAAGACACTACGGGATAAATATGCGGAATGTGAAAAACAGTTGTTATATACCATGGAAGCTGTACTGCCATATGAGCAAGATGATATGGATATAAACCGCCAGATTTTACCAATATTGCTGGAAATGGAGCAGGCTCTTTCGGACGAGATTCACAAAAGAAAAGTGCTGCAAAATGCACTGGGTTTTGAGGACGGCGAACAAATGGCATTGGAGCTTCTGGGAAAACTAAATGAGAAAGGGCAGCTTTGTCAGACAGCACTGGCAAGAGAAATGTCGGAATATTACCAGCTGATCATGATCGACGAGTACCAGGATTCCAACAATAAACAAGACAGCATTTTCAAACTGCTCTCTCGCCATTGTACAGATCCAAAAACTGGTAAATTATGCTATGGGGACAATATCTTTCTGGTGGGGGATGTAAAGCAGTCAATCTATCGCTTTCGTCTGGCAAATCCCCAGAACTTTATTACTGCCATCCAGGAAGCCGGCGCCGAAAACAGTCTATGCCAGCATATTATGCTGAACCGAAATTTCCGCAGTGTTCCTGCGGTGTTAAATTTTGTCAATTTTGTTTGCGGCAATCTGATGTCCGCTGACTGCGGTGAAGTGGTCTATGATAAAAATGAATCGCTGATACCCGGCTCTGATATGACAGAGATTCTGCCGGAAGAGGATCAGGCCATAGAGATCACCATATTAGAGAAAAACACATCAGAACATCCGGTTCAGATACAGTATGTAATACGTCAGATTCAGAACATGATACAAAGTGAAGCTATTGCGGCAGAAAAAGATGGTACAGCAAGACCTTGTACATACCGGGATTTCTGTATTCTAGTACGGGGGAATGATTCCTGCCGGACATATGCGCACGCACTGGAAGAAGCTGGCATTCCGGTGATTCTACCGGAGGAAAAGGGGTATTTAAAGGCACGTGAGATCAGCATTTTGCTGGATATGCTCCGGGTGTTGGACAACCCTCTTCTGGATAGTTCCCTTGCGGCGATCATGCTTTCACCCATGTTCTGGTTTCATCCGGAGGAACTGATGCAGGTACGCATGACAGCAAAGCAAAGCAAGCTCTATATTGGACTGTGCCAGACCATTGGTGTGATGGAGCCTGAACTGAATGCACCCAAAATCACCGATGAAGTACTGTTGAATAAATGTCAGAATCTCTATGATACTATCCAAAAGCTGCGGCAGGAAACTGCTCTGATTCCATTGGAAACATTAATTCGGCATATTTACGATAAAACAGATTTTCTATCTGTCATGCAGTTGACAAAGGATGGTGATAAAAAACGAGCAAACTTAAACCTGTTGCTCCAATACGCCAGACAGTATGAAGAAAACACCGATGCATCCCGAAGAGGCTTGTCAGGCTTTTTGCGTTATGTGGACTGGCTGGTAGAAAGTGGAAATGATTTTCAGCAGAGCACCATCTCAGCCAGTGCAGAGAATGCCGTATCAGTCAAGACCATGCATAAGTCCAAGGGATTGGAATTTCCTTTTGTATTTCTTTGTGAGTTAGAGCATGATTTTTCTACACAAGATAAGCGAAAAAGTGCTTTGTTCTCGGACAGCGGTATGTGTGGATTCCGCATCAAGAATCCAGAGAATTTCACCAATGCCAAAACACTGCCTTTTTTGATATTGGAACAGAAAAACGATCTGGATGCCAAAAGTGAAGAACTGCGGTTATTATATGTTGCTATGACACGTGCAAAGCAAAAACTGTTTCTGCCATTGCTGCTCGACAAGGTTCGTACAGCAAGAACAGATCATCTGAACGCTTTTGCTCAAGAAATTTTACCAGACGGAACGTTGCCGGTAAAGCTTGTACAAAATGCCGGGTGTATGGCACACTGGATTTGGATGTGTCTGATTCTGCTCCATGACTATGCATTAGATAAGGCTGTATGTCTGCCGGTTCAGACATGGCATACGCCGTCATGGACTGAAAATCTGCACATTCACTATACATTTGCGCTGCCGGAGCAGCCGGCGCACACAGAACAAGCTGTTTTCATCCATGCACTTCCCCATGAAAAGAGGACGGAAGAGATCCGGCAAATGGTACACTTTAGCTATCTCTCGGCAGACAGCAGGAGAAAGTCCCTGCTCAGTGTATCAGCCATTCAGGAAGAACGACATCAACGGCAGACAATCTGGAAACGCCCGCAGTTTCAACAGGAAAAAACGAAACTTACCGGTGCAGAACGAGGTACAGCAATCCACACATTTTTCCAGTATGCTGATTTTCGGAAAGCCGAAAAGGATCTCGCACAAGAAGTTGCACGTCTACAAAAATACGGTTTTCTGACAGAAGAACAGGCAAATGTTGTCAAACCAGAAATGATAGGCGCATTTTTTGCAGATTCCATTTACGCCCGGATGCAAAAATCCACACGTGTTCTGCGGGAACAAAAATTTTTGGTGAAGTGCCGTGACTTGAGCCTTTATTCAGAGGTCAAGAAAATTCTGGATGATTATGATGAAACCGACAGCATGATCAAAGGAATTATCGACCTTGCATTTCAGGAAAAAGAAGGATTTATTCTGGTGGATTATAAAACCGATGCAGTAACCGATCCACAAGAATTGGTTCATAATTATCGTGATCAGCTGATATTGTATCGTGCGGCTTTACAGTGTATAACTGGCATGCCGGTACGGGAATGCTGGCTATATAGCACTTGTCTGAATCAGAGCATTGCCGTCAATATCAGTGAGGAGTAAAACAATATGATGAATTTAACAGATATTCAAACCGTCAAGTCGCTTCTGGCACGCCATAATTTTCACTTTTCCAAAAAAATGGGTCAAAATTTTATCATAGACCCTTTTATCTGTCCTCAAATCGCTGCTTTGGGCAATGCCTCTGGGGATTATGGTGTTCTGGAAATCGGTCCGGGAATTGGTACGCTGACTCAACAGCTGGCACTTCATGCAAAGCGTGTAACCGCAGTGGAACTGGATAACCGTCTGTTTCCAATTTTAGAAGAAACTGTAGGAGAGTTTCAGAATCTGCACATCCTTCACGGAGATATCCTGCAATTTGATATTCCTTCGCTGCTGGAACAGGAATTCGGTGGTCTGCCGGTAGCGGTCTGTGCAAATCTGCCCTATTACATTACTACACCGATTCTGATGCATCTTCTGGAAAGCGGTGCTGCTATTGATACCATTACCATTATGGTACAAAAGGAGGTTGCCGAAAAATTACAAGCACCTGTAGGAAGCAGAGAATCCGGTGCCATCACTGTTGCTGTCAATTATTACGGTTCTGTAAAGCTTTTGTTTGATGTGCCACGAGACAGCTTTTTGCCGTCGCCAAATGTGGATTCTGCAGTGGTACAGATCCGTGTGGAAAAACGTTTTGAAAAGGATGTAAAAAATCCAGCTCATTTTTTCTTTATGGTCAAGAACGGATTTTCTCAGAGAAGAAAAACGCTGATGAATGCACTATCCGCCACGATGGGATATGATAAATCAAAACTGAAAGAAATTCTTACATTTTTGGGGCTTTCGGAAACGTGTCGTATCGAAAATCTGTCTATGGAACAGCTTGTTGCACTGAGCAATCACTTGTCTGATCTAACAATCTAATACTACTCCTCCAAAATCCGATAGAACATCGGATTAAAGAGAAACGGTTAATTGCCAAACAGAGCAGTTAACCGTTTCTTGATTATTTTTGTATCACAATATCACAAATATCGTTTCAAAATATGATAAAGCTGTTCAATCTTGAATGGTTTAGCAAGGTGATCATTCATTCCTGCATCAATAGCGATTTGTCTGTCCTCCTCAAAGGCATTTGCTGTCATAGCTACTATAGGAATTGCTGCAAGCTTCGGATCTTTCAATGCACGTATTTCCTTTGTTGCCTGATATCCATCCATAACTGGCATTTGCACATCCATCAGTATCACCTTATATCGATCTGGCTGAGAAGCGCTAAGCATTTCGACTGCTTCTTTGCCGTTTTCAACCGTGTCGACATGCAAACCCATGTTGCAAAGTATTTCAACTGCGATCTCACGATTCAGTTCGTTATCTTCAGCAAGCAGAACTGTCTGTCCGTCAAATTTTTTATTGTCAGTTTCATTCTGAGCAGTATGATTTTCCTTGCCAATCGCTCTGTCAAGCGTATAATGAAGATCATTTACAAATAGCGGCTTACTGATAAAATCAGTAACACCTGCGTTTCTGGCTTCATCCTCTATATCTGTCCAATCATATGCTGAGAAAAGAATGATAGGTGCATCATTTCCGATCACTCTCCGAATTTGCCTTACCGTTTCGATACCATTCATATCCGGCATAGACCAATCAATAATGTATAACTTGTAGGGATCGCCGATGTCATATGCCTCTTGTGTGCGGACAACGGCTTCTTTTCCGTACATTGTCCACTCTGGCCGCAAACCGATCTGTCGGAGCATTTTTGTGACACTCTGGCAGCTTATCACGTCATCATCTACAACAAGACTGCGCACGCCCTTTAATTCCTGAATGACAGCCGGTACGTAGGAATTTCCTTGTATCCGGAACGTCAGATTTATCATAAATTCTGTACCCTTACCAGGCTCACTGTTCACTTCAATTGTGCCGTTCATCATATCCACGATATTTTTGGTGATGGCCATACCCAATCCGGTACCCTGAATTCCACTCACCGTGGAAGTGCGTTCACGAGTAAACGGTTCAAAAATGGTTTGGATAAAATCAGGACTCATGCCAATACCTGTGTCTTTGACAACAAATTCATAATTTCTGTGTTTCTCATCCTTTGCCGGTCTTTGTGTGACTTTCAGAGAAATCGTACCGCTTGGATTTGTAAATTTGATTGAGTTGGAAAGCAAATTCAGCAAGATCTGATTGAGGCGAAGTTTGTCACAAAATATGTTCTCATTCGTAACATCGATCGTATCAATGTGGAGTTCAAGCTGTTTTGCGTGAACATCAGCCTGAATAATATTTCGCAGTCCTTGAAGTATTTCAGAAAGGCTCTCCGGTTTTTCTTCAATTACCACATTTCCAGACTCAATACGGCTCATATCCAGCACATCATTGATCAAGGAGAGCAAATGATTAGACGATTGTGCGATCTTAGCAAGATAGTCCTTTGCTTTTTCCTTGTTGTCCAGATGTGTGGAGGCAAGTGTCGTAAATCCAATGATTGCGTTCATAGGGGTACGAATATCATGCGACATATTATTCAAAAACGTGGTTTTTGCCCGATTTGCCTGATCTGCCATTGCCAATGCATTGGAGAGTTCTCTTTCCTTCGTTTCATAA
Source organism: uncultured Ruminococcus sp. (assembly GCA_947627445.1). Lineage (GTDB taxonomy): Bacteria > Bacillota > Clostridia > Oscillospirales > Ruminococcaceae > Ruminococcus_C. The sequence continues at coordinate 33,501 of CANQWA010000011.1, read as the reverse complement.
TTTTTACTAACCTCTTTGACTTTTTGCTTTAACATCTTCTGTGAATGTGTGCGGATCAACAAAATAACACAGATAATGACAAAAAGCGAAATAAATAGCACTACTGCCATACCATAGACAGGATTTGCATACAGCATTGCAATAAGACTTTTATTCCTATCCGTATTTTGCAGTTCTGATTCTTTCAGGATGATATTGGAAAGATTCGTCTCGCTCATGGCAGATAATTCTTTATTTAAAATAGAAATCAATTCGTGCTTCTCATTGCTGCGGACACCAATCGCAAAAGGTATTGAAATATCACCGACCAGAGAATATGTATATCTGTTTTTCACGTCATCTTGAACAATTTTTTCTGCCCGGTAAGCCAGGATCAGTAATGCATCAGCCTTTCCTTCATCAACAGCATTGATACACTCCGCTATGCTGTCATAGAATATGATGTTGTCTGCTGAGTAAATATCTGTAATATTCGTAGTCAGGAAATCAGAGCGCTTGACGGTTGTGACTTTTTGAATATTACCGCTGCTTTTTGGGGTGAGCAATGCGATATTACCCTGCATATAGCCGCGGGTGAGTTTGTAGCCCTCATCTTCTGCCAACGAATTAGAGGATGTGTAGTCCAATACAATATCCGCTTCGCCCTTTTCACGTATTTCATAGTATTCGTCACGAGTTGAAGTCTGAATAAAATCGTAAGAAATCCCCTCTTTGTCTGCAATATGCCGAAATACTTCTGCCACGATGCCCTTTGCCTCACCGTTTTCAAAATACGAATACGGGTTGCGATCAGGATTCATCAACACATGAAGTGTTCTTCCAGAGGAGAGAAGATCTTCCAGATAAGCACGCTCATCCGCATCTAACATAATCGTACCATCGGTATCTGTTGCGTAATATTTTTGGTGCAGGACACTTCTCCAATCAGATTCATTCATATCCATCTCATGAATAGCAGTATTGATTCGTTCCATCAATTGTTTATTATCCTTATTGACAACAACATAAAAATCCGATTCATTCATGGATTCTATCAGCCATTCATTATTCAGCTTGCGCAGGCTGCCGGAAATAATACCATCCACCATATCCGCCTGCAATGCTTGCGTCAGTTCATTTTCTGTTGAATAATAGACAGGAATATAGCTGAAACCATGACTTTTTGCAAAATCATCAAAATTGTCGTTTTTGGAATTATTTTTCAGCATTCCGATTCTCAGACCGTCATATGTAGAATAATCTCCTGCAATAACATCTCTATTTCCTTCCTTGACGGTGAAAATCGTTGCATTTGAACCAATTGGCTCTTCAGAAAACAGAAACATTTTCTCACGCTCCGGTGTCTTAGAAACCGATGTTACAATATCCAATTCACCATTTAAAAGCATTTCAAGGTTGTCAGAATAGGATTTGTCATATCCGACATATTCAAACGTCCAGTCGTCCAAAATGCTGATTTTCTGAAAGAATTCATATCCATAGCCGGTTCTTGCTCCATCATCATCAATCTCATGATAACCCGAAAACGCAAAAAAACCTACTCTGAATCTATCATGATTTCCCTCGGCAGCTTTACCAATCATTTCTGCCATACTGCCTTGAATCAGTATCCCCAACATACAACAAACAATAACGAATCGGGAAATGATAGAAGAGCGCTGTATTGTATTCTTATTCATAATTATAATCCGCCTTTCTGCGAAAGGCACCAGTCAGACTATGAAAAAAAGGTGCTTTCGATTTAGTGAAATTTGTGATAAACCTATATCTATTTTATCATAAAATCAAAGATTTGATTTTATGATAAAATTGTCCAATATGCAGGGAGCAAATCGTAGATTTGCGGATCTGCAAGGACATTAAAATAAATGCAAATGCGTTGCGTTTTTTATCATATGTCTATTATATCATATTCATTTTGAAAAAGCAAGGAGGGAAAAGGTCAAAATACACTTGCATTGACATTTTTTCCAAAAAAAGAAAAAAAGACTGGACAAACATATGATTCTATGGTATAATAGTAGAAATGATTCCTTTAAGTTAATCCCGTGAGGTTGACAAGGCGTTTCGTGAAAACAAAACATATTCATTTTATGGAGTTGTTGTAAGCGCTTGCCTGTCATACTGGGCAAGCGCTTTTTTTGAGGAGGTGCGTATGAAAAAAAAAGCAGTTATTATGGATGAAAGTGCCATGCGGCGAGCGATCGCCAGAGTTACTTACGAAATTCTGGAGCGGAATCACGGCGCAGAAAATCTGTGCATTGTGGGAATCCTTTCCAGAGGCGTTGTGCTGGCAGAGAGAATCGCTCAAAAAATTGAGGAATTAGAACACATTCAAGTGAAAACCGGCGCACTGGATATTACCCCCTACCGAGACGACCGTACAGGAGAAGCTGTGACTGCAGCGAAAACTTCTATTGATTTTCCGGTTCAGGACAAGCGAGTGGTGATTGTGGATGATGTACTCTATACCGGCAGAAGTTGTCGTGCGGCGTTGGATGCGATTCTTGCTTTAGGCCGTCCTCAGTGTATGCAGTTGGCTGTACTGGTAGATAGAGGGCATCGTGAGCTTCCCATTCGTCCGGACTATATCGGAAAAAATGTCCCCACGGCTCAGACAGAAACAGTTCGGGTGTTTGTACATGAGCTGGATGATGCAGACCGTGTGGTGATTTATGAAAACAGCACTGACAGAAAGAAGGATCTATGAAACCGATATTGATTCAACATGTGCAGGCAGTACAAGGCAGCACATTGCTGCCGCGCTGTGACATACTCATTGCAGAGGGAAAAATCCAGCAAATGGCTGTAAAGATTTTGCCGCCATCAGATGCCAAAGTGATTGACGGTACAAAGCTGACTGCACTGCCTGGACTATTTGATATGCACGTACATCTTCGTGATCCTGGACAAACGTACAAGGAAGATATTCTAAGCGGAACAGCGGCAGCACTTGCCGGCGGCATTACCGGTCTGGCGTGTATGCCGAATACATCTCCGGCAATCGATAGTCCGGAAACGGTTCGGTATATCTGCGAAAAAGCAGCAAAAACCGGCGTGAAAGTGCATCCGGTAGGATGCATTACAAAAGGCTTGCAGGGCGAGGTCTTGTGCGATTACAACGAATTAAAACAAGCTGGGATCTGTGCCATTTCTGACGATGGGCGACCGGTAGAACAGGCAGAAATCATGCGAAAAGCATTGATACAAGCATTTGATATACAGCTTTCGGTGATCTCTCACTGTGAAGATTTATCCATCATTGACGGCGGTATTGTCAACCAGGGCACTGCATCAGAAAAATTAGGCGTCAAAGGCATGGATCGTGCATCAGAGGATATTATTACTGCACGGGAAATTCTTCTTGCCGCTTCTACTCACACAGCAATTCACATTGCACACGTCAGTACAAAGGGAAGTGTGGAGATGATCCGTCATGCAAAGGCTCAAGGCATTCAAGTCACCTGTGAGACCTGCCCCCACTATTTTCTCATGACAGAAGAAGCTGTACTTAGCCATGATGCGGATTACCGTATGAATCCGCCTCTTCGGACTGAAGAAGATCGGAAGGCTGTTCTGGCAGGACTGCTGGACGGAACCATCGACTGTATCGTCACAGATCATGCACCTCATGCGCCGGAAGAAAAAGCCGTATTTGAAACAGCTCCCAACGGCGTGATTGGTATGGAAACATCTCTGGCTGCTTCGCTCAAGTTGGTACACGCTGGTCTTTTGACATTGCCCCAACTGGTGGAACGCATGGCAGACAATCCGAGAAAAATCCTTGGACTGCCCGAAGTCCAGATTGTACCAGGGGCAGATGCAGAGCTGACACTGGTAGATCTGGATTATTGCTGGAAAGTAGAACCGGAAAAGCTGCATTCCAAAGCACGTAATGCCATTTGGAAAAACAAAGTCCTAAAAGGAAAACCAGTGTTGACCATAACAGGCGGAGAGATACGTTATTATGATGATACGGTTTTTGGATAGAATTGTAAAAGGAAAGGAATAGGTTTATGTCATTAGATAGACTAATCAAACGAATCGATAAACTGAAAAATCCGTCAGTTGTCGGATTAGATCCTAAACTGGAGTATGTACCATCATTTATCCGTGACAAATATTTCACAGAACTTGGTCATACATTGGATGCAGCGGCTGCAATCCTGTTAGATTTTAATAAGGCGTTGATCGATGCATTGTACGATATTGTTCCTGCCATCAAACCTCAAGCTGCATATTATGAAATGTATGGCTGGCAGGGTATCAAAGCGTTGTCAGAAACCATTCGTTATGCAAAGAAAAAAGGAATGTACGTCATGACGGATGGAAAGCGCAATGATATTGGCGCCACTATGACAGCATATGCTGCTGCTCATCTAGGAAAGACGGATGTGGACGGTATAGAATTAGAAGCGTTTAATGCAGATGCACTGACAGTCAACGGATATCTGGGAACAGACGGCATTCAGCCACTGTTGGAAATCTGTGAGAAATACGATAAGGGCATTTTTGTTCTGGTCAAAACCTCGAACCCATCCAGCGGAGAGCTTCAGGACAAGCAGATCGCTGGAAAGCCAGTCTATGAAATCATGGGCAATATGTGCGAAGCATGGGGAAGTCGGCAGATCGGAGCTTACGGTTATTCTGCAGTTGGTGCAGTAGTAGGCGCAACTTATCCGGAACAGCTGAAAGAACTGCGACAGAAGCTCCCTCACACCATGTTCCTTGTGCCAGGTTACGGCGCACAGGGCGGCGGCGCAAAAGGCATCGCCGGTGCTTTTGATAAGAAAGGGCGAGGTGCAATTGTTAATTCCTCCCGGGCGGTTATGTGTGCATGGAAAAAAGAAGACAATTGTCCTGAAACGGAATTTGCACAGGCTGCTCGCAGAGAGGCGATTCGTATGCGGGATGATATCACCGCATATTTGCACTGAAAAACGAGAAACTGAGAAAGGAATGGTGTCATGTCATTATTGAATCACGGTGAAAAGGCATATCTATTGCTGGCAGACGGAACTGTTTTTGAAGGTTTCAATTTTGGAGTCAAGGGTACAGTCATTGGAGAGGTCGTTTTTACTACCGGTATGACGGCCTATCAGGAAACACTGACAGATCCCAGTTATTATGGACAGTTGGTGACACAGACATTTCCGCTGATCGGAAACTATGGTGTCAACGAGGCAGACAATGAATCCGCAAAATCCTATATCGGCGGTTATATTGTACGGGAATGGTGCGATACACCGTCTAATTTCCGTATGGAGGATAATATAGAGAATTTTCTGAAATCTCAGAATATTGTTGGAATTTACAATATTGATACCAGAAAGCTGACACGGATCATTCGTGAAGTAGGCGTCATGAACGGCGTGATCACAACTGAAGATGTATACGCAAAAAAAGACCAGCTTCTGGAGCAAGTCAGAAGTTATGTCATTACAAATGCAATTTCTACCGTAACAGGTGACATCCCCCGTACCTATTCCGGTGTGGAAAAGAAATACAAAGTGGCGCTTTATGACTTCGGTTATAAGCGAAACATCCGTAACGAATTGGTAAAAAGAGGCTGTGAAGTAACTGTACTTCCGGCATTCACAACGGCAGACGAACTTCTGGCATTGCATCCGGATGGTATTATGCTTTCCAATGGACCCGGAGACCCCACTGAAAGTCAGGAGATTATCGATAACGTCAAAAAGATTGCTTCTCTGGGAATTCCGATTTTTGGTATTTGTCTGGGACACCAGTTGCTGGCATTATCACAGGGCTGCCGGACAGAAAAGTTGAAATACGGTCATCGTGGTGCCAATCAGCCCGTGATTGATCTGAACAGCCATCGTACCTATGTAACCAGCCAGAATCATGGTTATGCTGTGGTAGGGGAGAGCCTTGATCCAGAAGTGGGTAGTGTTTCTCATATCAATGCTAATGATCAGACCTGTGAAGGCATTCGTTATCATAAAATCAATGCATTTACCGTGCAATTCCATCCGGAAGCACACGGCGGACCGCTGGATACAGCTTATCTGTTCGATGAATTCATTGCAGTAATGGAAAAGGAGAGATGCAATAATGCCGCTAAGAAGTGATATTCAAAAGGTTCTCGTCATTGGTTCCGGTCCGATCATCATTGGGCAGGCCGCCGAATTCGATTATGCAGGTACACAGGCTTGCCGTGCGCTGAAGCAGGAAGGTTTAGAGGTCGTTCTGATCAACTCCAATCCGGCAACGATTATGACGGATAAAGCTATGGCAGACAAGGTTTATATCGAACCGCTAACCTTAGAGGTTGTTAAAAAGATCATCCAGATTGAAAAACCGGACAGTCTGCTTTCCACTATGGGCGGTCAGACCGGTCTGACGTTGTCCATGCAGCTGGCAGAAGAAGGTTTTTTGGAAGAAAATGGTGTCAAGCTGTTGGGTGCTGATCCTTTGACCATTCATAAAGCAGAAGACAGACAGGCATTCAAGGACACGATGGAAAAGATTAACCAGCCATGTATTCCATCCAAAGTTGTAGAAACGATTGACGATGCTGTGGAATTTGCCGAAACTATTGGCTATCCAGTGATTGTTCGACCAGCATTTACACTGGGTGGTACAGGCGGCGGTATTGCAGATAATGAGGAAATGCTGAGGGATATTACCAAAAACGGTCTGCGTCTCTCTCCGATTACACAGGTACTGATCGAAAAGTGTATTAGCGGTTGGAAAGAGATTGAGTTTGAGGTAATTCGTGACCGCAAGGGAAATGTGATCACGGTCTGCTCTATGGAAAACTTCGACCCAGTAGGCGTTCATACGGGTGATAGTATTGTAATTGCACCGGCAGTTACACTGACGGACAGAGAGTATCAGATGCTTCGCACTGCTGCGTTGGATATTATTTCTGAGCTAAAAGTAGAGGGCGGTTGCAATTGCCAGTTTGCACTCCATCCAACCAGCATGGATTATGCTGTTATCGAGGTCAATCCTCGTGTATCTCGTTCTTCTGCATTGGCATCTAAAGCGACCGGTTATCCCATTGCCAAGGTTGCAGCTCGTATTGCCATCGGCTATACATTGGACGAAATTATCAATCAGGTGACTGGAAAAACGTATGCCTGTTTTGAACCAACGCTGGATTATGTTGTTGTCAAATATCCGAAATGGGCGTTTGATAAATTTGTCTATGCAAAGCGAACGCTAGGAACACAGATGAAAGCCACTGGCGAAGTCATGTCCATCGGTACTTCTTTTGAAGAAGCAATTATGAAAGCCGTTCGTTCTACCGAACTGGGCGTAGACTCCATGAATATGAAAAAATATGAAAAAATGTCTCTAGAAGATATCATGAAGTTGTTGCAAAAAGTGGATGATGAACGTGCATTCCAGTTGTATGAAGCGATGAAACGCGGTGTTACCATTGAGGAAATACACGATCTAACTATGGTGGACAAGTGGTTTCTGCATAAGCTGATGAATCTAATCGAATTGGAACGGGAAATGGCGGAAAAGCCTTTGACAGAAGAATTATATCTGCTGGCAAAGCGCTATGGCTATCTGGATTCCACCATTGAGCGTATTTCCGGCAAAAAGTGTCCGATACACCGACATGCCGTTTATAAAATGGTAGACACCTGTGCAGGAGAGTTCAAAGCAGAGACACCGTATTTTTATTCCACCTATGACGATGAGAATGAAGCAGAGGAATTCATCGCCCGTCAGAACAGCGGCAAAAAAAAGGTAATCGTATTCGGCTCTGGACCGATCCGAATCGGACAGGGCATTGAGTTTGACTATTGTTCTGTACACTGTGTCTGGACACTCAAGGAAATGGGTTGTGAAGCTGTGATCTGCAACAATAACCCAGAAACAGTTTCCACAGACTTTGATACAGGGGATCGTCTGTATTTTGATCCGCTGACGAAGGAAGATGTCGCCAATATTATCAACACTGAAAAACCATATGGTGTTGTGGTACAGTTTGGCGGTCAGACAGCTATTAAACTGACACGCTATCTGGCTGATATGGGCGTGAATATCCTGGGTACATCCGCAGACGATATTGATGCGGCAGAGGATCGGGAACGCTTTGATGAGGTTCTGGAAAAATGCGGCATTCCCCGTCCGGCTGGTCTGACGGTTATGACCACAGAAGAAGCACTCAAGGCAGCCAATACACTGGGTTATCCGGTTCTAATGCGACCTTCTTACGTTCTGGGTGGGCAGAATATGATCATTGCACACTCTGATAAAGATATCGAAGAATACATGGCAATCATTACCAGTCACATGATTGAAAATCCGGTTCTTATTGATAAATACATGATGGGTACAGAAATCGAAGTGGATGCCATTTGCGACGGCAAAGATTATTTGATTCCTGGTATCATGGAACATGTGGAACGAGCAGGTGTACATTCTGGCGACTCTATTTCCATCTATCCGGCACAGAATCTCAGCAAAAAAGTAAAAGATACGATTGTCCGCTATACCGGATTGCTGGCAAGGGAGCTGCACGCAGTGGGACTGATTAACATTCAGTATGTGGTTTATAATAATGAAGTATATGTCATTGAAGTAAACCCGCGTTCCTCTCGTACTGTTCCGTATATTAGTAAGGTGACTGGCATTCCTATGGTGGATATTGCCACGAAAATTATGCTGGGTGAAACACTGAAAAGTCTGGGCTATGAACCGGGACTGCATCCGGACGGCAAGTATGTTGCTGTCAAAGTACCGGTTTTTAGCTTTGAAAAACTTCAGGACGTAGACACCATGCTTGGTCCGGAGATGAAATCCACTGGTGAATGTCTGGGTATTGCGAACAATCTGGAAGATGCTTTGCTGAAAGGCTTGATTGCTGCCGGCTATGACCTGAAAAAAGAGGGCGGTGTTCTGCTTTCCGTACGTGATGAGGATAAGCAGGAAATCATTGCTATTGCCGATAAATTTGCCCGTATGGGTTTTGAACTGTACGGTACAAGCGGTACAGCAGCTGTTCTGAACCACAATATGATTGCCACCAATCTTGTACAGAAAATCTCAGAGGGAGATTTGAATACCATTACGCTTCTGGAAAGTGGGAAGATCCATTATATGATCTCTACCTCTGCAAAGGGGCGTTTGCCTGCAAGAGACAGTGTAAAGATGCGGCGGAAATCAGTAGAACGATCTATCTGTTGTCTGACTGCCATTGATACGGCTTCTGCTCTGGCAAATGTGCTGGAATCCGGACGCAGCATTGATGATGTAGAAATGATAGATATTACAAAAATATAAGAACCATGCAAAAGTGGCGGACGGGAAGTTCCTGCCCGTTGCTTATTTTCTCTTTGGATAAGAATAACTGTTATAAAGCTTTGATGAAAGGAGTGCTTTTCTTATGGCATATCAGCAAATGCTGGCAATCGTGCTGAAAAAAGAAGCCCTTGCTGCCAATATTTATCGTATGGTGATTTTATGCAAGCCTTTGGCACAAGAAGCTGTTCCGGGACAATTTCTGCATATTCTGCCAAAAGGCAGCACTTTGCGCCGACCCATCTCTATCTGTGGGATTGACCCCTCAGCAGGCACACTGACCATTGTCTTTGAGGTAAAAGGGGAGGGGACACGAACCATCGCCGATCTTTTCCCGGGGAATACCATAGATGTTCTTGGTCCTCTGGGACATGGTTTTCAATTGTTGACAGAGGCACAACACGTTGTCCTGGTAGGCGGCGGCATCGGCAATCCCCCCATGCTTGCATTGGCACAATATTATGGAAAACGTGCGACGATGATTAGCGGTTTCCGCAACGCTTCTATAGTGATATTACAAAAGGAATTTGCTGCAACTGGTGCAAAAACAATCCTCTGTACAGATGACGGCACAGCCGGTCGTCATGGACTGGTCACAGAGCCGTTAAAGGAATTGCTGACAGAAGGGGAGATCGACATGGTATATGCCTGCGGTCCAAGACCCATGCTGAAATTTGTTGCGGCAGCAGCAAAAGAACAGCAGGTTTCCTGCGAAGTTTCCATGGAAGAACGCATGGGCTGCGGCATCGGCGCATGTCTTGTCTGCGCCTGCGCTTTAGAACGTGAGGGAAAACCTGTTATGGGACATGTCTGCAAAGACGGTCCTGTATTTTCTGCTGAGGAGGTAGTCTGGTAATGGCAAATTTATCTGTTGAGATTGCTGGTGTTCCACTGAAAAATCCGATCATTCCGGCGTCTGGTGTATTTGGCTACGGCAGGGAATATGAACCGTTATTTCCCTTGCACCAGCTTGGAGGTATTGCTACAAAAGGAACTACCGGAACTCCCCGTCCAGGGAATCCTGCGCCGAGAATTGCAGAAACACCCGGTGGTATGCTAAATTCAGTGGGATTACAAAATCCAGGTATTGATCGGTTTATTGCCCATGAACTGCCAAATCTGATGACAAAAGATACAGTTATTCTGGCAAATATCGCTGGTTCTACCATTGCAGAATATGTGACAGTGGCAGAAAAACTGGAACAGACGGATGTACACATGATCGAGTTGAATATTTCATGCCCCAATGTAAAAAACGGAGGTGCTGCATTCGGTGTGCATTGTAATAGCGCAGCGGAAATAACCGCTGCTGTACGGAAGGCTACAACGAAGCCTCTAGTTGTCAAGCTTTCTCCCAACGTTACCAGCATTACAGATATTGCGAAAGCAGTGGAAGCTGCCGGTGCAGATGCAGTTTCACTGATTAATACACTACTGGGTATGCGTATCAATATTGAAAACAAGCGTCCAATCCTGCGAAATAATATGGGCGGCATGTCAGGTCCTGCTGTGTTCCCTATTTCTGTTCGCATGGTATATCAGACGACGCAGGCTGTCTCTATTCCTGTCATTGGAATGGGCGGCGTTTCCAGCGGTACAGATGCCATTGAAATGATGATGGCAGGTGCAAGTGCCGTACAGGTGGGCGCTGCTATTTTCAAAGATCCTTATGCCCCGGTTCGCATAATTGATGAAATGCAGGATTGGTTGGATGAGCACGGCGTTTCCGATGTCAAAGAGATCATTGGTGCTGTACAGATTTGGGATTGAGGTTATATTGTATGATTATTATCGCAGTTGATTTCGGCGATGCCAGAACTGGTCTGGCAATATGTGACCGCAGTGAAATGTTAGCTTCTCCGATTGGTGTGATTGCAGAAAAAAATTTTGATTTATGTATGCAAAAAGTTGCAGAACAGGTAAAGCTGCGTGGTGCAGAACTAATCGTAGTTGGTTATCCCAAGAATATGAACGGAACCATCGGCGAAAGAGCCGAACTTTGCCGGCTTTTCGCAAATGGTCTGCAAGAAATGACAGGGGTTCCTGTTGAGCTTTGGGACGAACGCTGCACAACAGTGTCTGCCCATTCTTATCTGAATGCAACCAACACTTACGGTAAAAAGCGAAAAGCGATCGTAGACGCTGTTGCAGCAACGATTATACTGGAAAGCTATATGGGGTTTCGGAAAAATAACATTACCACATCAGAGAAGTAATATCATCCAGAACACAGCCGGCTGCCTTGACAGCTTTACCGGCATTTTTCCGAATGTCGTGCTTCTGCTTGGAGGTTGCCTTGGACATCATATAGCAAACTGTTCCTACAGCGGCACCAACAGTAACGCCACGTACAATGGATTTTACAGTCACGGAAAAAGCCTCCTTTCTGCACAGCCATATCAGAATCTGCCTCTGCAAGAAAATGTACCGTTTTTCCGGCTAATTTCTGATGATGACAGATTCTCTCAGGGATATGGATTCCTCTGCAAAGGTATTATGACAAATAGCGGTGAGCTTATCCCTGTATATCCACACCAGAAACGGGAATGAAAGGAAATGATACGATGCCGCAGCTGAATATTGTTCTTGTTGAGCCGCAGATCCCACAAAATACTGGAAATATTTCCCGGACTTGTGCAGTGACCGGTGCTCGCTTGCATTTAGTAGAACCAATGGGATTTACTGTGACAGACAAACAACTGAAACGCGCCGGATTAGACTACTGGGATAAATTGGATCTGACATATTATTCCAATCTAGACAAATTTTTTCTACAAAATCCCAATGGCATATATTATTATTTTACTACAAAAGGACGACATGTATATAGCGATGTGCAATATCCTTTGGATAAACCAACATATTTGCTGTTCGGCAGAGAAGATAAAGGATTGGATGAAGCTTTGCTCTATGAGAATCCGGAATATTGTGTGCGGATTCCCATGCGAAATACACTGCGAAGCTTGAATCTTTCTAATTCCGTAGCCATCGCTGCCTATGAAACGCTGCGCCAATGGGGATATCCTGATTTAGCCACTGAAGGAAATCTGACGCAATTTACCTGGGAATAATCAATGCCTGTTCCAATATGAATGGAACAGGCATTGATTTTTTAAAACAAGTTTATTACGGCTTGCATTTTCCGCAAGGTGTATATCCCTCTGCGATCAACTCATCGCGAGCTTTATCCGTATTTTTTCGGTTGGAGACTTTCATCTCATTTACGGCAGAGCAATCTGGTTTATGGAATTTATGATTATTGGTATTGATCACATAAGTAATTTCTGAAGAAATTTTGGTTTGTGATGGCGCATTACCTTCCTCCCAGCTGTCTCCAGTAGCATAGTCGATTTCAACACCAGGCTGTGCATTATAGCAAAAAACATTAAAACAAACACCATCGCCCTGATCTTCCACAGAGTAGGCTTCCATCTGGACACCTCTCGCCACCAGATTGTTGTTTTCGAAAATGGGTGTCACACGATACATGACGTGATTGTCTGTATTTTTCACATAGTCGGCAACTTTATTTTCAAAGGGAAGCATCCCCTCTGTATTCATGTATCTTGTACCAGTGATCAGATTCTTTTCATTTGCATTTTCTCCGGCAAGCTGAAATCCTATCAAATGACAACGATTGTAGAGATATTTTCCATCAACAAAATCATATTTAACAGTTTGCCAGCCAGACGGTTTGATTTGTCCGATCTTGCCTCGTTCTTCTGTGGGCATAATATCCTGTCCGATACAAGCAAAAGCAATACCGCATCGCTGTAATTCGTCCATATCACTATAGGATTCAAAGGACTCGTTTGTGATCTCGTCATCGGAAAAATCAGGCTGATTCTCACAGATCACTACATATGCAAGATCGCTGAATGCAGGTGCATCCTCCGGCGACGCATAAGATGGCACCGCATAACTGGATGTTGTAGACGATGTTTCTTCCAGTGATATGCATGCAGTTGAAAATATCATGCATAGGATTAAGATCCATGGAGTTATACGATGGAGAAGTTTTTTCATGATAAAAATAACCTCCTTTTGGATGATCTTATGTTTCTTTCTTTTTTTCAAAATGTGCCAGCGGAGAACTGTCGGTTGCGTTTTTCAGGATCTGATTGGACAAATGTGTGTAAATCTCTGTTGTTGATGTACTGGCATGACCCAGCACCTCTTTTAATGTCAAAGCATCTACATTTCCGTACTGGTACATCAAAGTTGCCGCAGTATGGCGCAGTTTATGTGTAGAATATCCCTGACCGCCAAGATCGGCTTGCTGTAATGCGGTTTCTACGATCTGCTGTACTCGACGTTTGCTGATGCGTGTATGTCGTTTGCTGAGAAACACCGCTTTTTCCGTAGAGCCTTCCGGCAACTCACGCACTTCCAGATAATTCTGAAGAGCTGCCATACAAGCATCGTTCAGATAGACCATGCGTTCTTTATTGCCTTTGCCAAGGACACGCATTTTTGCTTCTTTAAAGTTAATATCTGTTATATTCAATCCGACTAATTCACTTAACCGTATACCACAATTGAGAAATAGCGTCAGAATACAATAGTCTCGCTCCGGATATGCTGTATCCAGTGACAAGAGTAGCTGTTGACTTTGTTCCAATGTCAAATATCTAGGCAGAGTTTTTTTGGGCGAAGGAAGTTCCAAGTGCTCTGTAGGATCGTGAGAGATTGCATTTTGATGATGACAAAGATACCCAAAAAAGCTGCGAAGTGCAGAAACCTTTCTTCCGCGAGCACGATCGTGGTTTTCACGTTCTTCCGTAACATAATAGAGATAATTGTAAATATCCTGAAGCTGAACGCTTTCTAACGCAGATACTTTCATATCCAGAATCGGAATCAATTGCAGATCCTGTACATCTTGAAACTCTGGTTCATGCATCATGCGCAGGTATTTCAGAAATAATCGGATATCGAGATAGTATTCCTGTACGGTTCGGGCAGAGAGCGACTTTGTCACTGTAATGTATAAAATGTAATCCAGAAAAAAATCTGGACATTGCTTGCGGTCGATTTCCATGGGAATAAAATCTCCTTTCGCCCTTCTAATTGCACCAAATTTGTATTTGGCGCAATTAGAAAAGTTCCTTTTGGTGTAATTTTATTATTCACGCTTTTCAAAAAATTGCATTACTTGTTCTGCACAGCGAACTCCGTCTACAGCCGCAGATGTAATCCCACCTGCGTAACCAGCACCTTCTCCGCATGGATATAATCCAGCTAAAGAAACCGATTGACAGGTTTCATCCCGGACAATACGAACTGGTGATGAACTGCGGCTTTCCACGCCAGTCAGTATTGCATCCGGCATATCGAATCCAGGAATCTTATGCGCCATTGCCGGAATGCCTTGACGAAGTGTATCAACAATAAACTGCGGAAGATATTGTTCCGGCGATGCCAGTGTAACACCTGGACGATATGTAGGCTCAACGCTGCCAAGTGATCTCGAATCTCTGCCAGCCAGGAAATCACCAACACGACAAACTGGTGCATCATAGTTGCTACCGCCAGCACGAAAGGCCGCTTCTTCTAATTGCCGCTGAAATGCCACACCAGCCAATGGACTGTCATCAGGAAAATTCTTTGACGTGACTCCAACTAAAAGTGCACTATTGGCGTTTTGTCCATTTCTGGCGTGGCAGCTCATACCATTCACAACCAAACGACCATGCTCTGACGCAGCGGCAACCACTTCCCCACCAGGACACATGCAAAATGTGTACAAACTATGTCCACTCGGGAGATGCACCGATATCTTATAATCCGCAGCAGGCAGAACCGACGATGTCACTTCCCTGCCATACATAGCATTGTTGATGAAAGACTGAGGATGCTCAATGCGAACACCTACTGCAAAATTTTTCTGTATCATCTGAACCCCGCATTGATGCAACATGGAAAATGTATCACGGGCGCTATGACCAATGGCAAGAATACAGTGCTCTGCCAGAATCTCATGCATGGTTTTATTTTGCTCGTACCGGACAGCTGAAAGCTTTCTATTGCATTGAACCAACTCTTTCAGACAAGATTCAAAACGGATTTCGCCGCCCAGCTCCATAATTGCATTTCTCATCCGGCGAATCAAACCAGCCAGAAGATCGGTTCCAATATGGGGCTTTGCCAGATATAAGATTTCTTTCGGCGCACCAAAATGAACAAAGGTTTCCAAAATAAACTGAATGCGAGCATCTTTAATGCCGGTATTCAGCTTGCCATCAGAAAAAGTTCCAGCACCGCCTTCTCCGAATTGCACATTGCTGTCTGGATTCAACTGTCCCTTTTGTCGGAATAATTGAACCGCTTTTTGTCGCTGTTCTACACATTGACCTCGTTCCAGAATCAAAGGTTTTAATCCGGCCTTTGCCAAAACGTAACCGGCAAATATACCAGCAGGACCAAAGCCGACAATTACCGGACGTGTTTGTCCTTCTCTGTATAATGGAATTGTATACGTATCATGCGTATAACTCTGAACATGATGATCTGCCGAAAAACGCTTTAGCACGGCTTTTTCATCACGCAGCTTAAGAACCAATGTCAAAACAACTAAAATTTTAGGTTTTTTTCGCGCATCCAAGGATTTTTTGAAATATTCCATTTTCAGAATATCTTTTTTTGGAATTTTCAGCTTCTTTGTCACAGCCCGAGTCAATTGCTCCTGCGTATAGCCAAGAGGAAGTATGAGATTCATCACTTTGATCATATCAATTTCCTCCCCTTTCTTTGAGATACTTTACAGTATGATTGACAGCATATTGACCGGAATGCCATGCCCAATCCAGATTATAACCCCCGCAAATTCCGTGAATATCTAAAATTTCCCCGGCAAAGAAAAGTCCCTTTGCGTATACGGATTGCAAACTAGTGTCTATTTCACAAAGAGGAATTCCACCGCAGGTAACCTGTGCCTCTTTCCAGTCCCCTCTTCCGGTCACCGTAAAACGCCAGTTCTGGCAGCATCGTGTCAATTTTTCTATATCCATAGGAGTCAGTTGGTGCACTGGCGCATCCTGCGGTAGATGAATCCCAGCATAACGCAACAATGCGAATCCGGCTTTTTTCGGAAACAATGCTGTCAGAAAATCTTCAAGTTTCCAATCGGTTCGTGCAGCATACAATTCCCAAAGTAATGCAGAAATTTGTTCTGCTGTATATTCTGGAAGCAAATTCAAGGAGAGATATGCCGGATTCTGGTGGTTACATTTGGCAGAAAGATTCATAACGCAAATCCCAGACAAAGAATGTTCATTAAATTGCACTTCTCCCCTCTCTGTAAAAAGCTGTGTACCATTGGATGAACAGGCAGAAACAGCAGCGGCAATACGTACACCTTTTAAGATTTTAAGTTCTTTGGATTCTGCTTCCATTCCAACCAAAGCTGGGGTCATCTTTGTAAAGCTATGCCCAAATACTTTTAACAGAGAAAACAAAGAACCATCCGAACCAGTCTGAGGAGCAGCCACTCCGCCAGGTGTGCAGATGACCGTATAAGCTAAAAATGTGCCTAAAGAGGTTTCAATCAGAAAGGTATCTTTACTTTTTTTCAATGATTGGATCTCACAGTCGCAAATGATATCCACTCCGTAAGAACAACAACTCAGACGCAGCGCATCTAAAACAGTGGAAGCTTGATTGCTTCTGGGATAAAGTCTGCCCTCTGCATCCTGACGGCATAACAAGCCCATACTGCGAAAGAAATTCTTTGTATCTTCTGTTCTGGCATCTATTTCCGGCAGTAGTGCAACAACTGTTCCTGAATAGGCATCCTTGCACGGAAAGTGGACATTTCCCAGATTACAACGACCATTCCCTGTAGCAAGAAGCTTTTTACCAACACGTTTGCCGTGCTCCAGAATCGTCACGTGATAATTTGGTGCAATTCGCTTTGCTGTAACAGCGGCGGCGAGGCCAGAGGCACCGCCGCCGAAAATCAAAATATCTGTTGTTTTCATGGCATTAGTTTTTAATACTGTGCATCGGTGCAGGAATTCTGCCGCCTCGCTGGATCAATTTTGCAGAAGATTTGCGGGAAACCGGCATGATCGGCGCACTTCCAAACAGACCGCCGAATTCCAACATCTCCCCTTCTTTTAATCCCACTGCCGGAATCAATCTGACAGCAGTTGTCTTGTTATTGACCATGCCAATTGCCATTTCATCAGCAATAATAGCAGAAATCGTAGTTGGTTCTACATCTCCCGGAATCGCAATCATATCCAATCCCACAGAGCAAACTGCGGTCATAGCTTCCAGCTTTGTCAAGGTCAGCGTACCGTCTACAGCGGCATCAATCATCCCAGCATCTTCAGAAACCGGAATAAACGCACCAGACAATCCACCTACATTGGAAGATGCCATAACACCACCCTTCTTCACAGCATCGTTCAACAGTGCCAAAGCTGCAGTCGTTCCGTGAGTACCGCAAACCTCCAGTCCCATAGCTTCCAAAATATGTGCTACACTGTCCCCTACTGCCGGAGTTGGTGCCAGAGAAAGATCCACAATACCGAAAGGAACATGCAGCATTTCAGACGCCTTTGCGCCCACCAGCTGACCCATACGTGTGATCTTGAATGCAGTTTTTTTGATAATATCAGCGATTTCATCCAAAGAAGCATCCGGGTATTTGGTTATGGTAGAACGTACCACACCGGGACCAGATACACCCACGTGAATGACACAATCCGGTTCTCCTACACCGTGGAATGCACCTGCCATAAATGGATTATCCTCCGGAGCATTACAGAATACGACGAGCTTAGAAGGTCCGACACACTGTCGGTCTGCGGTACATTTGGCAGTTTCTAAGATCACTTCACCCATCATGCGAACAGCATCCATGTTGATACCGCTTCTGGTAGAACCCACATTCACAGACGAACACAAACGAGTGGTAACATCCAGTGCTTCCGGAATCGAACGGATTAATTCCACGTCACCCGCACTGAAGCCCTTGTGCACCAATGCAGAATATCCCCCCACAAAATTCACACCACAGGTTTCTGCTGCACGCTGAAGTGTCTTGGCAAACTTGACAGGGCTTTCCTTCGGACAAGCAGCCGCCAACATAGCAATGGGGGTAACAGAAATACGCTTGTTGATAATGGGAATCCCATACGCTTTTTCAATTTTTTCACCGGTTTCCACCAGCTTTTCAGCTTTTGTGGTGATTTTATCATAGACCTTATCGCATGCCTTGTTGATATCCGGATCAATACAGTCCAGCAAAGAGATTCCCATCGTAGTGGTACGTATGTCCAGACATTCGTCCTGAATCATACGAATGGTTTCCAGAATATCCCCTGCATTAAACATTGTACTATTCATGTAATTATTCCTCTGCTTCCCTTTTATCAGATACGGTGCATGGCGTTGAAAATATCTTCATGCATGGTGTGAATCGAAAGACCAAGCTTTTCGCCCAATGCACTTAGTTCATCGTTTAACTTGGCAAAGTCCGTATTGATAGCAGATATATCTACCATCATAATCATGGCAAACATATCCTGAAGCACACTTTGAGTGACCTCTAACACATTTGCCTGATAATTTGCGCAGACACCGCTGACCTGATTCAGAATGCCTACATTATCCTTACCGATTACTGTAATGACTGCACGCATATTGTGTACCTCCTCCTCTTATTTTGTCAGCAATTCTTTGATACGCTGCATGGCTTCCTTGGTTTTTTCCCGATCACCAAAGGCAGTCAGACGAAACCAACCCGCACCGTTTTTGCCGAAACCTTCACCCGGTGTACCCACAACAGCGATCTCGTGGAGCAGATAATCGAAAAATTCCCAGCTGGACATGTCTTTGGGACATTTCAGCCAGATATAGGGTGAATTCACACCGCCTGTATATTGAATGCCAAGTTCATCCATTGTTTTTGCAATGATGGCAGCATTTTCCTGATAATAAGCAATATTTTCACGAATCTGCTTCTGTCCCTCTTCAGTGAAAACCGCTGCTGCTGCACACTGTACCGGATAAGAAACACCATTGAATTTAGTTCCCTGCCGTCTGCCCCAGAGCTGTGCCACACTGACATCTGAGCCGTCAGAAGCAACTACATGCAGTGCTTTGGGAACAATGGTATAGCCGCAACGCATACCTGTAAAGCCTGCTGTTTTAGAAAGTGAGCACATTTCAATGGCACATTCTTTTGCGCCATCTATTTCATAAATGCTATGAGGAACAGCAGGATCGGTAATAAACGCTTCGTAAGCAGCATCAAAAATAATGATCGCCTTATGCTGTTTTGCATAGTGAATCCACTCAGCCAATTGTTCTCTGGTATAAGCAGAACCAGTGGGATTGTTAGGAGAACAGAGATAGATCAGATCAGCGTGGACAGAATGATCCGGCATTGCGGCAAAACCATTGGCTTCGTTGGAATCCGCATAGATCACCGTTCTGCCGCACATTTTATTGGAATCCACATAAACAGGATATGCCGGATCTGTGATCAGAACCACATTGTCGTCGCCGAAAATATCGACAATATTGCCGCAGTCACTTTTTGCACCATCATTGACACGAATTTCATCCAGTTCCAGCGAAACACCGAATTTCTGGTAATAGCCTGCAATTGCTTCTTTCAGAAAATCATAGCCTGTTCCGCTGTCTTCATAGCCCTTGAATGTCTCCTTGACGCCCATTTCTTCTGCGCCTTTTTTCATTGCATCTACACATGCAGGAGCGATAGGCAGTGTAACGTCACCAATCCCCATACGGATCAGAGGTGCATTTGGATTTTCCGCCATGAATGCATTCACCTTCTTGGCAATATTGATGAACAGATAATTTTCTTCCAGTTTCAGGAAATTTTCGTTAATGGTTGGCATAAAAATCTTCTCCTTGTCATTTTATCATTACGCCATGCATGGATCTCATAGCGCAGGGACTTCTATTTTTCCTTCAAATACATAAGTTGCCGGTCCGATCATAGTGACCGTTTCATCCTCATGGTAAATGATATGCAGATCGCCGCCCCGCAAGTGTACCAGAATTTCTTCTTCTCTCTTGCAGAAACCGTTAAGAACCGCTGCTACAACGGTTGCGCACGTACCTGTACCGCAGGCAAAGGTCTCACCGCTTCCTCGTTCCCATACACGCATCTGAAGTGTATGGTCGTTTATGACACGAACAAATTCTGTATTGACACGATCTGGAAACAGAGAATGATGCTCAAAGAAAGGTCCAATCCTCTCCAAATCCAGGCAATCAATCTCCGGCAAGAATACAACAGCATGAGGATTTCCCATAGAGACACAGGTCATCTGATAAGCTGTTCCATTCACCTCAACCGTCTGATCAACAAACCGTTCCAGATCAGAATTTACCGGAATTTCCCGAGATGTCAGAACGGCTTTGCCCATATCGACCTTAACGCTTTCAATTTTTCCGTCATCACCGGGATATAGGGTCAGATATTTGATACCAGAATTGGTTTCCAAAGAAATTTCCGTCTGTTCTGTCATCCCCATATCATATACATATTTGCCGATACATCTGGTGGCATTCCCGCACATCATAGCTTCCGAACCGTCAGCGTTAAAAATCCGCATACGGAAATCTGCCTTTTCTGACGGCAGGATTAGCACCAGTCCATCCGAACCCACGCCAAAGCGTACATCGCTCATAAAAATAGCGAGTTTTTCCGGATTGTCCACGGTTTCTTTGAAACAGTTCACATATATGTAGTCGTTCCCAATGCCGTGCATTTTTGAAAAAGTTAGCATTTGAATCCTCCTGTCTTTTCGTACTGCATGGCAGCACAAAGATACAATATCTATTATACTGAATAATCCAAAAAAAATCAAGCAATATCTGAAAATTTTTTCTAAAATGGGAATTTTATGCTTCTGACAAAGAAAAAACTTGCAAAAGCACCGGAATTGTGGTATAATAAAACAGATCAACGTGTGTCTTTCTTTTAACGTCTGCTCTGCGGTATGGAACAGGCTCTTAACAGACACCGTATAATGTGCATTGCGTCTTTGGATGCGCATAAAATATTGTAAAGAAATGAGGGCTTTGTTTTGGATCTGCAAATGATTGCCTATCTGGCGGAATTGGGGAAACTCCATTTTACGCCGGAGGAAATGGAAAAAATGGCTATTGAAATGACCAATATTATTGAAATCATGGATACTGTAAAAGAAATTGATGTGGAATACGATGCATTAGCAGACAATAAAAACATCTATCTGAACGATCTGAGAGAAGATGTCAAAGCTGACAGCTTCCCTACAGAAAAAATCCTGCAAAATGCGGTCAATGATGAAAACTGTTTTGTCGTACCAAAGGTTGTAGAATGAGGATCTGTCCACATAGAAATCTGCACACGTCTTTCTGGTAAATTTCGTCAGGCACTATGTCAAAAATCCTTGCTGGGCGACAGCCCGCCTGCGGCTTTTCTCTATGTCCTCGTCAAAATTATGCTCGAAAATTTGCACAAAACTCCTATGTGGACAAATTCTGAGTAATTGAAAAAAGGAGGTTCCGCTTTTCACCAGCGGGTAAATATCATATGGATTATTCACAGTTCACAATAGAAACTCTGCGCAGCATGCTGGATCGCAAGGAAATTTCTGCACCAGAGCTGACACAAGGCTATCTGGATCGGATTGCCAAGTATGATGACACAATAAAAAGCTATATCACTGTGACGCCGGAGCTTGCTATGACAGATGCACAGGCAGCACAGAAAAAAATTGATGCCGGTACAGGCGGTCTGCTTTGCGGCATCCCCATGGCGATTAAGGATAATATCTGCACAGAAGGCATCCGTACTACATGTGCTTCCAGAATGCTGGAAGAATTTATTCCCCCGTACAATGCAACTGTTATGGAAAAGCTAAAGGCACAGAATATTGTTATGTTGGGAAAAGCCAGCATGGATGAGTTTGCCATGGGTGGTTCGACTCAAACCTCTGCATTTGCCAAAACAAGAAATCCCTTTCACACAGAATGTGTGCCGGGCGGTTCTTCCGGCGGCTCTGCAGCATGTGTATCGGCTTCTCTGGCTGCAGCTGCACTGGGTTCGGACACCGGCGGATCTATTCGTCAGCCGGCAGCTTTTTGCGGCGTTACCGGTTTGAAACCCACCTATGGCAGAGTTTCCCGGTATGGTCTTGTGGCGTTTGCATCCTCACTGGATCAGATCGGACCCATCGCTAAAAACGCACGTGACTGCGCATGGATTCTGGGATCGATTGCCGGATATGATCCTCATGATGGTACGGTTTCCAAGCGTGCGGTAGACGATTATACTGCAAAATTGGGCAAGGATATCCATGGATTAAAAATTGCCCTTCCAAAGGAATTTTATGCGGAAGGCATCGATGCAGAAGTACGCGAAACAGTCATGAAGGCTGCGAAAACATACGAAGAAATGGGTGTTGAGCTGATCGAATGCAGCATGCCCAGTCTAAAATATGCAGTTGCGGCATACTATTTGATTTCTTCTGCAGAGGCTTCTTCCAATTTGTCACGCTATGACGGCATTAAGTTTGGTCACCGCAGCAAAATTGGCGATACCTTTAACGAATTGATCTGCAATTCCAGAGGTGAAGGCTTCGGCGATGAGGTCAAGCGCCGTATTCTACTTGGCAACTACGCCCTTTCCAGCGGATACTATGACGCATATTACGGAAAGGCTTTGGCATTGAAACAGCGCATTGCCGCAGAATACGCCCGTATTTTTGAAACCTGTGACGTCATTTTGACACCAACGACACCGTCTGTTGCCTACACTGTGCATGAAAACATTTCTGATCCAGTCAAAATGTATCAGGCAGATATCTGCACAGTTACTGTGAATATTGCCTCTCTGCCAGCCATTTCCACGACCTGCGGCTATAATGCGGCTGGTATGCCCATTGGCATGTCCATTGTGGGAAAGCAATTTGATGAAGCAACTATTCTCCAGGTAGCAGACGCATTTGAACAGCAGTTTACACCGGTTGCACCGGTACTTTAAAGGGGGTCTTGTTTTATTATGTCATCGTATATTCCTGTTATCGGTCTTGAAATTCATGCCGAGCTTCTGACAAAATCCAAGGTCTTCTGTACATGCAGCGCAGAATTTGGCGGAAGCCAGAATACTCGGTGTTGTCCAGTCTGCACGGGTATGCCGGGTACACTACCGGTAATCAACCAGACAGCCGTACAGTATGCTGTCAAAGCTGGATTTGCACTAGGATGCAATATCAGCAAATTCTCTGTATTTGACCGTAAGAATTACTTCTATCCCGATCTGCCCAAGGCGTACCAGATCTCCCAGCTACAGCGGCCTCTTTGCCTGGACGGTCTGGTAGAGATCGAAACCTCTGCCGGCAAAAAAAATATCCGTATCAACCGCATCCATCTGGAAGAGGATGCCGGAAAGTTGATTCATGATGATTTCAATGCAGTTTCTCTGGCAGACTATAACCGGTGCGGTATTCCTCTGATTGAAATTGTCACAGAGCCGGATATCTCCTCTGCAGAAGAAGCAAAGGCCTTTGTAGAAAAAATCAGCCTGCTGCTTCAGTATGCCGGTGTCTGTGACTGTAAAATGGAACAGGGTTCTCTCCGTTGTGATGTCAACATTTCCATTATGCGTCCGGAGGACAAGGAGCTTGGTACACGTGCCGAGATCAAGAACCTGAACTCCCTGAAATCCATTGTCCGGGCGATCAACTATGAGATCAAACGACAGTCCCGTCTGCTGGATGCAGGCAAACGCGTGGTACAGGAAACCAGACGCTTCAACGATAACAAAGGCGAGACATCCTCTATGAGAAGTAAGGAAAATGCACACGATTATCGCTATTTTCCAGAGCCGGATATTTTGCAGGTCAACTTTACAGACGAAATGCTGGATTCTATCAAGGCAATGCTGCCAGAGCTTCCGCATAAGCGCCTGAAACGATATATAGAACAATATGGCTTGTCGAAAACAGACGCACAAATCATCGTAAACCAGAAGCGTGTTTCCGATTTCTATGATGAAGCAGTTGCCGCATATAATCAGCCCAAAAGCATTGCAAATTTTGTCATTGTTGAGCTGCTGCGCCGTGTGAATCTGGGTGAAGTTTCCATGGAATCTCTCCCCTTTTCATCGAAAGATTTTGCAGAACTGGTCAAAATGGCAGATACAGAGCAGATTTCCAAGAATGATGCAAAGAAGATCCTGCGGCAGATGATTGAGACCGGCAAAAAGCCTGAGGAGATTGCTGAGGTTTCCGGTATGTTGATTGTCAACGACACAGCCAAAGCCGATAGCATCATTGCTTCTATTCTGTCCGAACATGCGGAAGCTGTGGCGCAGTATCAGAGCGGCGAAAAGAAAGTATTCGGATTCCTTATGGGACAGTGCACCAAGGCGCTTCGTGGTGTCTGCACGCCGGCTGTTGTCAAAGATATTCTGAATGAAAAGTTATCGGCGGCTTCTGTTTCGACAGCTAATGTTATCGAAGCTGCGGATAAGGAGGAAACTGCTGCACAGCAATATGCCTGTACAGATTATATGAATAACCAGCGTTATTTTCCAGCGAAAAAAGACGGCATTATGCAGATCGATGGCAAGCAGATTATGAACGCATTTGATTTTTCTGACGCTGCGGATCATGTAGGAGAAGAAATCTCACTTCGTGCCTGTGTGCATAAGATTCGTCGGATGAGCGGATTTGCATTTATTATTCTGCGAACCGGACGCTATCTGATTCAATCGCTGTATTCTTCGGAACAATGCAAGGATTCTATGGATGGTCTGCGTGAAGGCAATTTTGTCTACGTTTGTGGCACTGTCACCCAGAACGAAAAAGCAGTTGGTGGTGTAGAGCTTCAACTGTCTACACTCCAGGTGATTTCTCATTGCAATGCAGAATATCCTCTGAAGGTATCTAACAAGAAACTTGGCTGTTCCCTGGACATCAATCTAGATAATCGTTCTGTTGCACTGCGTAATGTTTATGAACGTGCAATTTTTAAGGTTCAGGAGGGCGTAGCAAACGGTTTCCGCCAGTTTATGCTGCAGCAAGGGTTTACAGAGATCCACACGCCGAAAATCGTTGCGCAGGGTGCTGAAGGTGGCGCAAACATTTTTCATCTGGAATATTTTGACAAGCCTGCATTTCTGAATCAGTCTCCACAGTTTTATAAGCAGACTGCTGTTGCATTCTTTGACCGTGTCTTTGAGATCGCACCTGTTTATCGTGCTGAAAAGCATGCCACATCCCGCCATATTAATGAGTATATTGGTTTAGATTTTGAAATGGGCTATATTGACAGCATGTATGATGTCATGGCAATGGAAACCGCAACTCTTCGGTATATCATGACATATCTGAAAGAGAATTATGCTTATGAACTGGAACTGCTGAATGCAGATATTCCCATAATCACTGAGATTCCTTGTGTGACGCTTCTGGAAGCCAAGGAAATTTTAGGCAATAAAGGTTCAAAAAACAAGCTGGATCTGGAGCCAGAAGATGAGGTGGCTATCTGTGAATATGCTAAAAAGACATTTGATAGTGATTTCATTTTTGTCACCCATTTCCCATCCTCTAAGCCGCCGTTCTATGCCATGAACTCTAAGGAAGACCCGCGTCTTGCCTATAAGTTTGACCTCCTTTTCCGTGGTTTGGAAATTACCAGCGGCGGTCAGCGTATTCACGACTATCAGGAACAGCTGGATAAATTACGTGCTCAGGAATTGAATCCGGATGACTTTAAGTATTATCTGGAAGCTCATAAATATGGTTTACCGCCCCATGGCGGTCTGGGCATTGGTCTGGAACGTCTGGTGATGAAGCTGCTGGGACTGTCTAACGTTCGTCAGGCTAGTTTGTTCCCCCGTGATATCAACCGTCTGCTTCCGTAAATGGATTCGTAACCCGATGAAACACGCACACAAGTACTAGGTTTGTGTGCGTTTTCCTCTATCAGATTGAGGTGATAGAATATGGACGATAAAGAATTTTATTTGGATGCCATTCGTGATGTTATTCCAGAAACCAAAGAAACACAGATACAAAATGTATTTTACTCTTTTCTGGAAATGGAACATCTTTACGATTCGGCAATCGAGCTGGTAAAAACGCAGTTGAGTATCTTTGACAGCGAATTCAGTATGCGGTTTCAGAGAAATCCTATTCACAACATTGAAAGTCGTATCAAAACACCTCAGAGCATCGTGGGAAAACTACAGAGAAAGGGCATTCCGGTCACGCCGGAAAATGCACAGCGTTGTCTGACGGATATCGCTGGTGTTCGTGTCATTTGCTGTTATATAGATGATATATATGCCATAGCCGATCTGCTCACAAAGCACAGCGCCTTTTCTCTGAAAAAGATCAAGGATTATATCCAAAATCCAAAGCCAAACGGCTATCGCAGTTTTCATATGATTTTAGAGGTTCCTGTCTACATGTCAACCGGCAAGAAATTTGCACCGGTCGAGATCCAGATCCGTACCATTGCCATGGATTTCTGGGCAAGTCTAGAGCATCAGCTTCACTATAAATCCACCGGAAACGCTACAGTGGCGGCTACATTGACGGATGAGTTAAAAAACTGCGCAGAAACCATTGCAGAGACAGATCGGAAGATGCAGGATATGTTCAAGCAGATCAATATGTTGTAATAAAACAAAAAATGTCACAGTGAAGTTGTTTTCAGAATTCACGGTGACATTTTTAATGTTATAGCAAACGAAAATACTTTTGGCACTTACGATTTACCGATTTGCAAGATGTATGCATAAGCGTACAAGTGTATGAGATGTTTTCAATCATATTTATCGTGAACGTCAAATTCTTTCTGATGTTCACGATAAAATTATGAATCCAATGCATATAGCATGGTAGAAACCAGTTCTGATGTACTTAACTCACCGGAAACACGATCCTCGATCACTACGCAAAATGCAATAGGAAAGCTGAGATCATCTACAAAGCCCACCAATAGGGAGTTCTCAGATTTTCCGTCCTGCACCTGAGCCGTTCCGCTTTTGACACCAACTGGATAGCCAATGATACTATTGTACCGATCTTGTCCGTTTTGTATCATGATCTCCTTGACTTGTGATGCAATATCGGAAGTGAAAATAGAGTCGCTGTATGTAGTCTTTCCAGATGCAGTTACCATACCGGTGACATTGGTGATATGATCAATCAAATAAGGCTCTGTCACTTTGCCGGTACCATTGGCAATGGCACTCTCCCACATCATCATCTGACAAGGACTGGCAAGGGCTTCACTCTGTCCCATACAGCTCCACATGGTATCAAAATCTTCTGTATCTGTCAGCTTTGTAGATGCACTGAATGCAGAAATACCGTCAATGTCAATTTTTGTCACGGCATCGTCATTGACAGCAATTCCCATGCGTCGATAGGTGGCAATGATACTGTTCAGAGGCAGATCACGAACCAATTGCGCATAAAAAGGGTTACAGCTGTTTTCAAATGCCTGAATAACATTCTGTGTACCGTGACCGTTTAGTTCATGACAACGAATTTTCTGACCATATTTTGTGGTAAATGTTCCTGAACAGTTATAGGATTTTTCCATAAGACCTTCTGTACCAAGTGCTTCTAATCCAGCAGCGGTTGTAGCAACCTTCTGTGTAGAGCCGGGGGCAGTCTCATAAAAAGCTTTGCAAATGAGACTGCCTTCAGGCAGTTCAGCGATATTCTCATAGTTGTCCAGAATATTGACACTTGGCTTGCTGACACAGACAAGTATCTCCCCTGTCTTGTAATTATAAGCAATGGCTGTGCCGTCTTTGCTGCCGAATTTGTTATAAACCGTCCGGTTTGCTTCGTGATCCAGAGTTGTATAAATTGCTGTCTTGCCGTGTGGTACTGCACCGAAAATCAGGCTGTAGTTTTGTAGTTGTTCAATGTTTTCAGAAACCAAGGTATTTGTCATCTGACCGCTATCATCACCGATCAGATTACCTACATCCATAAAGTAGGAATCATCATAGGTTTCTTTGGAGGCATCTGGATCAAATAGAACATCTTCGTTCCGGTCATAGACTTTTCCCAGGGTTACGCTGTTGGAATGAGAAATATAGAATCTGGATTCCATTACTACTTTGAACACCAGAATGCCCATGCCAATGAAAAAGAGCACCAGAATCAAAATGGTAAGGCGTTCTCCCCGTCGAATGCTTTTGATACTCTTCATACGACCGCCGCCTTTCTGTTTTCAGTCCTGGTTTTTTTCAGTTTCGGTTCGGTTTTACGAAATACCGGCGACTGTCCTGCCTTAAGCATGCCTGCAAGAAAACCACAAGTGATCATAGAACTTCCGCCCTGTGAAATAAATGGAATCGTCACACCAGTAAATGGAATCAGATTGCAGGAACCGAAAATATTCAGACCCATCTGAACGATCATTACTGCAACAACGCCTAAAATCATTGTTGTGTGAAAATAGCTACGAGGCTTATTGATCATGGGAAGCAGCAGCATTCCCATCAGAATCAGTATGGTCAGAAGTCCGACTAAAAAGCCCCATTCCTCACAAATGGTAGAGAATACAATATCCGTATCTGAGGCGAACACCTGATAAAGCGAGCCACAGCCTGGTCCTTTTCCGAATAAACCGCCTTCTGCAAGTGCAATCAATGCTTTACACTGTTGATAACCATTCCCCTCCATCTGATTCCAGATGTCCACAGAAAGACGATCCTGTACATAGCCGGGTGCAAATTTTAAAGCTGCAATTACAACAACCGCGCCAATAGCACTGATGCCGATAATGGTTTTCTTAGAAAATTTCGCCTTGGGATAACATAACCGACAAACCAATGCACATATGTATGCGGCTGCAAATATGGGAAGCGAACCGAGGTCACGACACCACCACTGCAAACCTGCAATAATAATAAATGCCCCCGTCATCACTAACATTTCCCTGGAAACATAGAAGAAAAGGATCTTCTTTTTCTCATGCTGTTCCCGGATGGATGTAGCACAGATCAGAACAAAAACCGGCTTCATAAATTCTGATGGCTGTATGCTGATAGAACCAATGGTAATCCACATACTGCGGCTTCCTGTGAGAAACAGGATGCTGAGAATCAGAACACCGAGAATGATGTATAGTATTTTTTTCTTGGACTGAATCCAGACATGATTTCTTGTCAACAGAAATCCAACCTGACACATAACCAGTGCAATGATACAAGTGATCTGATGCTTCAGAGCAAAACCAATACCACCGAAGCAGGACTGAAATATGACGCTGATTCCTAACAATAGCAGCAAAAAGAAATCCATTGTGTATGTCATCTGCTTATAGAAAAATCGCAGTATCACCGTGTAAACCAGATCCAAACCCAGAACAACAACACCTAAAGGCACAATATCCCGGAGCGTTTCATAATTTCCCCGAAGCAGAATTGCAGCCAGCATCACTATGTGAGTCAAAAGTACAACAGCGGTACATCTGGCATAGGATAATCCGTTTTTATACATGTTTCCGCCGTCTCCTTTCCCGGATTACAACCGCTTTATCACCAAATCGGATTTCGTCACTGTCTTTCAGCTTGACCTGTGAGCGGATCTTTCTGCCGTTGACAAATGTCCCGGATTTGGAATCCAGATCCATCACACTCCAGATGCCGTTTGACACATAGAGCACTGCATGATAACGGGATACACTCATATCCGGAAAGCGAATATCAGCCGCACCATGCCGTCCCACCAAAATTTCATCAGCCTCCAGCGGGATCACCAGACGGCGTGACAGATCATACAGTGCCATGTGCGCACTTACTTTATTCCAACGCAACTGTTCTACTCGTTTTTCCTCCTGTGCATGGTTGAACATGGTGAAAATACTGGCAGTAATAAAAATCACAACTACTGCACTGATGCAAATGGAAAATATGGCATTTCCCTGCAGAAATTCCAGAATGTTTTCTAACATGAAATGATACACCTCCTGTGTGATAAACAAAACCCCCTATTGCCGTTTCCAATGGTTCTCGGAACTCAGCCCCATAGGGAGTGCTTTTCTTTTTATATAATTGTATCTATATTATACGACATCCCCAAAAATTTGTCAAGTCCGGTCTGTAATGAGGAAACGAACTTGTAACTAACACTTCGTGAAATAAAATTATTTGTATCAAAACGAAAAATGCGCTATAAGAATCATAACCAATGTTATGATATGCTGTCATGTAATAGGTGCGCCAATAGGCTGCGGGCTATTGGCATACCTTAAAAGAGTATAAAAGAGTATTATTCTTAATATTTTTCCATATAGCTATTGTACGCAATATAATTGATGATCTTCATGATGAATTCAATCTGTTTTATTCTTCAAAAAGTGTAAATTCATTTTTGTGAAAATCAAGCATTCCTTCATCGCGCATTTTGCAAAGCTCATGAGACATTGCGCTGCGGTCTACCGAAAGAAAATCTGCCATTTGCTGACGATTAAAGGATATTATAAAGGAACTGCTGTTTTGCTTTTTCGCTTCATCGGAGAGATACGACAGCAGTTTTTCTCGTGTTGTGCGCTGGGACATTAAACCCAGTTTTTGTACGAACTTTCTGTTTTTTTCGGAAATCGTATAAAACAAAGCCTTTACAAGCCTTGTATGATAGGGGCAGGCAGACGGGCACAGGGATAGTATCTTCTCAATATCCAAGAACAAAACAGTACTGTCTTCGGCAGCGATAACATCGTTAAGTATAGCTCCGCTGTCCGGTGCAGCATAGGCCTCTCCGAACATTTCTCCGACACATATTTCATTCAATATGCTGAGGTTTCCCCAGTAATCCTCTTTTTGTATCATAAGCCTTCCCTCAGCAAGCAGTAAAAAATCACGGATATATTCGCCTTGACGAAAGACATATTCTTTCTTACTGTAATTTTTAACAGATGCATTAAGGCAATTCAGCATAGATGCGATTTCCTCTTCTCTGATACCGGCGAAGAGTTTTGTGCGTTTTAATATGGAAATATATTTTTTCATAAAAACCTCTTTTCTGTTGTAAATACAACCGACTTTTCTTTTATATGATACTATAATAAAATCAGAAAGTCAAGAGCGACAAGAGCCGCTCGGAAAAGGAGGAATTATTATGATAAGAAAAATCATAAAAATTGGTGAGGACAAATGCAATGGCTGCGGAGCGTGTGCTAATGCTTGCCATGAGGGAGCGATAGGCATGATAAACGGAAAAGCAAAGCTGCTTCGTGAGGATTACTGTGACGGACTTGGCGATTGTCTGCCCGCTTGTCCGACAGGTGCAATTACTTTTGAAGAACGTGAAGCTCCTGCCTATAACGAAACGGCTGTACAGACGGCAAAGCAGCGAAAACAAGAGGGAAAACTGCCCTGCGGCTGCCCCGGTACTGCTTCAAAGACGATTCACCGTAAAGTTACAGATACAGCGAAAGTGACCGTTCACAGCAAACTTTCACAATGGCCTGTGCAGATAAAGCTCGTCCCGGTGAATGCTCCGTATTTTAACAGTGCAAATCTGCTGATTGCAGCAGATTGTACGGCTTACGCTTATGGGAATTTCCACAATGATTTTATTCAAAACAAGATAACACTTATAGGCTGTCCGAAGTTGGATTCTGTGGATTATTCTGAAAAATTAACACAAATAATTGCCCAAAACGACATAAAAAGCGTAACGATAGTCCGAATGGAAGTTCCCTGCTGCGGAGGAATCGAAAACGCCGTTAAACAGGCTCTTCAGAACAGCGGGAAATTTATTCCTTGGCAGGTTGTGACGATTTCAACGGATGGGCAAATCATCGAATAATATGAGAGAAATTACATACTGACAAGAGCATTGATAGGGCTTGCTCGAGAATTTTAACCATATGATGATTTCCGAATCTGAACATTTCATGCATACTTGCCGCAAAAATTCTCCATGAGTGTGTTGATGGCATTGACGCCGTCCTTGAAGCGGTTAACCATTATAATGCGGTTTTAGATAACCATATAATTCCGGCTGTTTTCCATGCTCTCTTTGATATTACATTGGAGCTAAAAACTGAGAAAAGCAGGAGGTAACATATTAAATGAATTTAAAAAGAAAAGAACGTATAAGGCTGTTGGTGGTTGTACTATCTGCAATTCTTTTGTTTACAGTTAATGCGACAGCTTTTGCAGATGATTCTGCGAACAATGATAATAATCAAAATATATTTGACAGGATAGATGGTTATCTTTCCAATACTGTGCCCAAAACACATTTTCCGTCATTCTCTATTACAATAGTTGATAATCGTGAAACACGATTATCAAAAACTTATGGAAAGTTTGGAAGCACGGATACTCCATATGTTTTAGGGTCTGTGAGTAAATCATTTACGGCGTTATGCATAATGCAGCTGGTTGAACAGGGGAAAGTATCACTTGATGCACATTTGTCGGATTATCTTCCGGACGCAACGGATGGAGAAAGAATTACGATTCTTCAGTTGCTTAACCATACAAGTGGTTTAGGCGAACATCAGAATCTTACCAATTTCAGAGTTGTAAGTGAACAAGGAGTGCATCTGTATTCCAATGTGAATTACTCATTGCTCGGTAAAGTGATAGAAACAGTCAGCGGTATTTCATACGAAGAATATGTTACTGAGAATATTTTAAAGTCTCTTAATATGAACAACACCTATGCTGATCCGAAGAAAGCAAGCGATCTTATTGACGGATATGAGAACTGGTTTGGATTCAATGTAAAAACGGATAACAAATATTGCAATACGGACGATGCATGGATTACTGTTCCGGCAGGATATATTTCCTCGTCAACAGAGGATCTGGGCAGATACCTTCAGATGTATCTTAACGGTGGGGAAAATATTATATCTGCTGATAGTATAAATGAGATGTTTTATAACAGTGTTGCTGTAGAAGATGAGATTCCTTACAGTTACGGGATGGGATGGACACTCATAAACGAACCGTTAAAACGACCTGCACTTCGTCATAGCGGACTTGTTGAAAACGGAATGTCCTGTATATATATTCTTCCGGAAGACAATCTCGGAATAGCAATCACTATCAACACAAATGATTATTTTGTAGGTGCTGATTTTGCCGACAGAGTTGGCTGGAGTGTTATCCTTATGCTTATGGGAGATGAACCGAATCAGATTGTTTCGAATGAATATGTTATGAAGCATCTCATGTATGACGGGATATAC
>CANQWA010000010.1 GCA_947627445.1 uncultured Ruminococcus sp. | reverse complement strand
CGGCAAGACCGTTAAGGAAATCTATCAATAAGGAGGGTGCGACATGGCAAAGGAAATCAAGCTCAAGAAGAGTCTGATCGGCTGCAAGAAGGATCAGATCGCAACAGCAAATTCCCTGGGTCTGAAGAAGATCGGCGACGTAACGGTTCAGCCGGAAAATGCTGCAACCCTCGGCAAGATTCATAAAATTTCTCACCTCGTAGAGGTAACAGAAGCATAAGCAATTATATCTTTGAGGAGGTGCAAACTATTATGAAGCTTCACGAATTATCTCCGGCTCCGGGTTCTACCAAGGAAGTCAAGAGAATTGGCCGTGGTCATGGCTCCGGTAACGGCAAAACTGCCGGCAAGGGTCACAAGGGGCAGAATGCCCGTAGTGGCGGCGGCGTCAGAATCGGCTTTGAAGGCGGTCAGATGCCTCTGACCAGACGTATCCCGAAAAGAGGTTTCAACAACATCTTTGCCAAGGAATACGCCACTGTGAATGTTTCCGACCTGAATCGGTTCACCGATGATACTGTGGTAGACGCAGAACTGCTGATTGCATCCGGTCTGATCAAGAATGCTCTTGACGGTATCAAAATCCTGGGTGACGGCGAACTGACAACTAAGCTGACTGTGAAGGCTGCAAAGTTCACCAAGAGCGCAGCTGAAAAAATCGAAAAGGCTGGCGGAAAAGCAGAGGTGATGTAACGTGTTCAAGACATTGAGAGATGCTTGGAGTATTGCGGAGATCCGTAAAAAGCTCCTGTACACATTACTGATGCTGCTGATCTTCCGTCTGGGCAGTGCGGTCGTGGTACCGTTTTTGGACGTATCCACAGTTAACACTTGGATGGAAACCAATGCTACCGGCGGTAATTTTCTGGAATACTTGGATATCATCACCGGCGGTGCGCTGAAACAAGCCACCGTATTCTCCCTGTCCATTACCCCGTATATCAACGCATCCATCATTATGCAGCTGCTGACCTATGCGCTGCCGCCGCTGGAACGCTTGCGTGATGAGGGCGAAGAGGGACAAAAGAAACTGAACAAAATCACTGCCGCAGTTGCTTTGGCACTTGCCGCCCTGATGTCCGTCGCATACTATCTGACCCTGAAAAACCAGATGGGCGCTGTGGTGGACGGCGGTTCTAAACTTGCCAACGTCTTTATTGCATGCGTGATTGTGGCATCCTTTATCGCCGGAACATCAATTGTTGTCTGGATGGGCAACCGAATCAATGACAAGGGTATTGGAAATGGTATTTCGATGCTCCTGTTTGCCGGCATTCTGGCAAGATTCCCGGTTATGGCTGGCACGCTGACCGAACTGACCAAGGAAAATCCCCAGAGGTATTTCTTTGAGTCTCTGGGCATTCTGGTGCTGTTCATTGCGATGATTGCATTTATTGTATTCATGAACGCTTCTGAGCGCCGCATTCCGATTCAGTATGCCAAGCGTGTTGTGGGCAGAAAACAATACGGCGGTCAGTCCACACACATTCCGATCAAGATCTGCATGAGCGGCGTTATGCCGATCATCTTCGCGATGTCCTTTATGTCTCTGCCAAGTACCATCGTCCTGTTCAGGCCGATTTATGACGATCCGCAGACATGGGGACAGAGCTTCTACAATGGCTTTATTAACTTCTTCAACATGAGTTCCTGGGGTTATGCAGCCATCTACTTCATTCTGATTATTGCATTCAACTACTTCTATGTTGCCATGCAGTATAATCCCATCGAAATCGCCAATAATCTCCGTCAGAGCAATGGCGGCATCCCGGGTATCCGTCCGGGTAAGCCCACTTCGGATTATATCCAGCGTGTGCTGTCCAAAATCACCTTCGTGGGTGCGTTCTTCCTGGGCATTATTGCCATTTTCCCCATCATTCTGACGAAGATTGATCAGAACCTCGACTCTCTGGCAATGGGCGGTACTACCGTTCTTATCGTTGTCAGCGTAGCACTCGAAACCGTTCGTACACTGGAATCCGAAATGATGATGCGTCATCACAGAGGTTTCCTCGAATAAGCATGGAGGCTATTATCAATGAATCTGATTCTTTTGGGCGCTCCGGGCGCAGGCAAAGGTACACAGGCAGAAAAGATCTCTGAGGCACTTTCCATTCCCCAGATCTCTACCGGCAACATGCTGCGCGAGGCAGTACGCAACGGTACAGAATATGGCGTAAAGGCAAAGGCTGCGATGGACAGCGGTGCGCTGGTTTCGGATGATATCGTCATTGGCATCCTGAAAGAACGCATTGCACAGGAGGATTGCAAAAAGGGCTTTATCCTGGATGGATTTCCCCGCAGCGTCCCCCAGGCAGAGGCACTGGATGAAATGGGCGTTCGTATTGATAAGGTCCTCGAGATCTTCGTGCCGGACGAAACCATTAAGACACGTGTTTCCGGCAGAAGAGTCTGCGAAGCTTGCGGCGCTACCTATCATATTGAATTCAAGCCCAGCAAGGTAGAAGGTGTCTGTGACAAGTGCGGTGCCAAAACCATCATCCGTAAGGACGATCAGCCGGAAACGGTTCTGGATCGTCTGGCAGTCTATCATAAAACCACAGAACCTCTGAAGGCTTATTACGAAAAGCAGGGCAAGCTGGAGACTGTCATTGGTCAGGAAGAGGTTGCAGATACAACTGCGCTGACACTGAAGGCTGTAGGCGCTGAATGAGTATCATCATCAAATCCAAATCCGATTTGACGAAAATGCAGGAGGCTGGCAGAATCGCTGCCCGTGCCCTGGAACATGCTGGAAAGGTGATTCATCCTGGTATGACCACGAAGCAGCTGGATAAGTCCATCCATGACTTTATCATCCGCTGCGGTGCAGTTCCTACCTTTCTGGGATACGGCGGTTTTCCGGCAAGTACCTGCATTTCTATCAATGACGAAGTGATTCACGGCATTCCCAGCCACAAGCGGATCATTCATGAAGGCGACATTGTCAGCGTGGATGTGGGAGCGACGTTCCAAGGGTTTGTCGGGGACAATGCCTACACATTTGCAGTAGGCGATATTTCTGAAGAGGCAGCAGACCTGCTGCGTGTCACGGAAGCAAGCCTGTATGCAGCGATTGAAGCGGCACAGGTAGGGGCACGCATCGGCGATGTGTCTCATACAGTGGAAGAATATTGCGGTTCCCGCGGATACGGTATTGTGCGGGAATACTGCGGTCACGGGATCGGGCAGGAGATGCACGAGGATCCGGAAGTGCCGAACTATGGCAGACCTGGTCACGGCGTCCGGCTGATGCCCGGTATGACGTTCTGCATCGAGCCTATGATCAACAGCAAAGGCGATGGGGTTCGTGTCCTGAAGGACGGCTGGACGGTTGTGACACGCAGCGGCTCTCTTGCGGCGCATTTTGAACACGAAATTGCAGTCACGCAGGATGGTCCGGTGATTCTGACCAGACCGTAAAACGGAGGATGCTCACGTGGAACAAACAAAGGGTCTGGTAGTCCGTGCTCTTGCCGGCAGAGATAAGGGCGGCTATTTCGTTGTGGTGTCTGCGGAAAAAGATTTTGTCTGGATCGCAGACGGCAAACGGCGGAAGCTGGCTTCTCCCAAGCGGAAAAATGTACGGCATATCCAGATGACCACCCGTGTGATCAATCTGGAACATGCCACGGACAAAATGATCAGAAGTGTGTTGAAACAGTATCAATAACCTGAATTAGGGAGGTTATCCAATTGTCAAAGCAAGATGTGATCGAGGTTGAGGGAATCGTTCTGGAATCTCTGCCCAATGCCATGTTCAAGGTGGAGCTGCAAAACAAGCATACCATCCTGGCACATGTGTCCGGCAAGCTGCGGATGAACTATATCCGTATTGTTCCGGGCGACAAGGTGACGGTGGAAATGTCACCCTATGACCTGACCAAAGGCAGAATCACTTGGAGAGCCAAGTAATCAATAGAGCAGAAGGCAAATCAAGCCGGATGCACAGTTGTTCCGAGAAGGAGGACAGTTGCAATGAAAGTAAGACCTTCCGTAAAGCCGATTTGCGAAAAATGCAAGGTGATTAAGCGTAAAGGCAAAGTAATGGTAATCTGCGAAAATCCGAAGCATAAACAGCGTCAGGGCTAAGCCCGGCATTTTGAAATATGGAGGTGCAGGAAAATGGCAAGAATAGCAGGTGTAGACCTTCCGAAGAATAAGCGGGTCGAGATCGGTCTGACTTATATCTACGGAATCGGTCGAAGCACAGCAGATGAGATTCTGGCTGGTACCGGCGTAAACCCGGATACACGCGTCAAGGATCTGTCCGAAGAGGATGTTGCAAAGCTGCGTGACTATATCGACAAGCACTGCGTGGTAGAGGGCGACCTCCGCCGTGAAGTGGCACTGAATATCAAGCGTCTGGTAGAAATCGGCTGCTACCGCGGTGTTCGCCACCGTAAGGGTCTGCCGGTAAGAGGACAGCGCACAAAGACAAACGCAAGAACTCGCAAGGGTCCGGCAAAGACCATCGCTAACAAGAAGAAGTAAGGGAGGGTTTCGTTTTGGCACAGCAGAAAGGTAAGAAGGTTGTTGTCCGCCGCCGCAGAGAGCGTAAAAACATCGAAAACGGTGCGGTTCACATTCAGTCGACGTTCAATAATACCATCGTAACCATTACCGATACACAGGGCAATGCCATTTCATGGGCAAGTTCCGGCGGACTGGGTTTCCGTGGATCGAGAAAGTCCACACCGTTCGCAGCACAGACCGCTGCCGAGACCGCAGCAAAGGCTGCGATGGAGCATGGTCTGAAGTCGGTAGAAGTATACGTCAAGGGACCGGGTTCCGGCAGAGAAGCTGCCATTCGTGCACTGCAGACTGTTGGTCTGGAGGTCAAGATGATTAAGGATGTTACCCCGATTCCCCACAATGGATGCCGTCCGCCGAAGAGACGCCGTGTCTAATTTCAGGAGGTGCAAGTTATTATGGCAGTAAGCAGAGAACCGATTCTCAAAAGATGCCGTTATCTGGGCATCAGCCCTATGGTTATGGGTATCTCAAAGCAGTCCAACCGCAATCCGGGTGCCGGCAATCGCCGTAAAGTTTCGGAATACGGGATGCAGCTGAAGGAAAAACAAAAGCTGAAGTTTATCTACGGCGTCGGCGAAAAGCAGTTTCATCATCTGTTCGAGATCGCTTCTAAGATGGAGGGCAAGGCTGGTGATAACCTGATTGCTTGTCTCGAATCCCGTCTGGACAGCGTGGTATTCCGCATGGGTCTGGCTTTGACCCGCCGTGAGGCAAAACAGCTTGTCACACATAAGCACTTTACCGTAAACGGTCAGCGTGTAGACATTCCGTC
The DNA here is from genome assembly GCA_947627445.1 of uncultured Ruminococcus sp. Taxonomy (GTDB): domain Bacteria; phylum Bacillota; class Clostridia; order Oscillospirales; family Ruminococcaceae; genus Ruminococcus_C. The sequence goes on along the minus strand of CANQWA010000010.1, from coordinate 61,234 downwards.
TTATCGTGTAAAAGAGGGCGATGTGGTTGCTCTGTATGAGGGCAGCCGTGACAGTGCAAAGTTCAAGGAAGTCGTAGAGCAGACTGCGGATCGTACCGTACCGGTATGGATGGAAGCGAACAAGGAAAACTTCTCCGCAAAGATCACTCGTCTGGCAACGCCGGAGGATCTGGACTATGAAGTAGCAGCTCATCTCATCGTCGAGTTGTACTCCAAGTAATCTCCGAGAAGGACGGCGCTTCCGATATGCGATGGTATATGGCATATCTGGTGCAGTGCCTGTCCCACCCCGTTTGACACGGAACATGAGAAACAAAACACCCACAGACAAAGCGACAACGCATAGGAGGGTTTTTTATGCTGGAGAAGATTGAAAAGCCGGAGCTGGAAGCAGTTGATCTGCGTCCCAACGGCAAATACGGTAAATTTGTTTTAGCACCACTGGAACGCGGCTATGGCATCACTTTGGGGAATAGTCTGCGCCGTGTGCTTCTCTCCTCATTGCCCGGTGTGGCTGTGAATTCCGTGAAGATTGATGGCGTACACCATGAATTGAGTACGATCCCCGGTGTGAAGGAGGATGTGACCGAGATCATCCTGAGTCTGAAAGGACTGACAGCAAAGCTGTACGGAGAAGGCCCGAAAACGGTTTATATCGAAGCCGAGGGCGAATGCGAAGTCACAGCCGGCGATATCAAGACCGATTCAGAGGTGAATATACTCGATCCGGGCATGCATATCGCAACACTTGGAAAAGATGCGAAGCTATATATGGAAATCGTCATTGATCGCGGCAGAGGCTATGTTTCCGCAGAGCGTAACAAGCAGATGATGAGTTATCCAATCGACGTGATTGCAGTTGACAGTATTTATACCCCTGTGCTGAAGGTAAACTACCAGGTGGAAGATACCCGTCTGGGACAAGTGACAGACTACGATAAGCTGACACTGGAAGTCTGGACAGACGGTACGATCTCCGCAAAGGAAGCAATTTCACAGGCAGCCAATCTCCTCAACGAGCATCTGAAGCTGTTCATTGACCTCTCCGATGAGTCAAGTATAGCGGAAGTTCTTGTCGAAAAGGACGATAAGGGAAAAGAAAAGATCCTGGAGATGACCATTGAGGAACTTGACTTATCTGTTCGTTCGTTCAACTGCTTGAAGCGTGCCGGAATCAATACCGTGGACGATTTGATCAATAAATCGGAGGAAGAAATGCTGAAGGTGCGTAACCTGGGCAAAAAGTCCTTTGATGAGGTAAGAGAAAAGCTCCATTCACTGGGCTTTGACCTTGCCAGTGAAGAAGACTAATGAAATTTTCCTGCGGCCATGCAGAAATGTCTGCGCCGCTTTCAGAAAAGGAGTGAATGACAATGCCGGGAACCAGAAAACTGGGCAGACCCACCGATCACAGAAGAGCGATGCTTCGGGGAATGGTAACATTCCTGCTGGAAAACGGTCAGATCGAGACAACTGTTACCCGTGCCAAAGAGGTACGTGCAGCAGCTGAAAAGATGATCACCATTGCCAAGAAAAACGATCTGCACGCCAAGCGTCAGGTGATGGCATATGTGACAAAGGAAACCGTTGCCAAGAAGCTGGTCGACGAGATCGCACCGAATTACAGCGGCAGAAACGGCGGTTATACACAGATTATCAAGATCGGTCCCCGCCGCGGCGACGGTGCTGAAATGGCGGTCATTAAGCTGGTTTGATCAGCAGTTCTGACAAAAAGAACAAGTGGTTGTCATCAAAAAACACAGGCAGGACAGGAGCAAAAACTCCTGTCCTGCTTTTTTGGGGGGAAAATCCGCAGCGGGAAAATATTTTCCCCAAACCAACTGTCGTAATTGTGAAAGCTAACGAGAAACGACACATTCGATTGTGCATTATTGCTAAAAAAAGCAAAAACCGCTTTACATTTTGAAAAAATTGCGGTATAATTTTAACAAACAGTTCTGCCGTTTCTGTTCATCGTCGGAACAGCACCGGAGCACCGGCTGATGCAGGGGCTTTTGTGTCAGAAAGCATCCCTTTCCTGCGTTTTCGGAAGCATACGGTAAAAGGGGCTTGGACAGCATTTTGCGTGGATCGGCAGAATTTGTGTCAAGGATTGTCCACAGAATTCCTGTGCGGATTTGTCCCAAATTTTTGAAAATCCGATGCACCGCAAGCATTCGGAAAGATATGTTTTTTTTCTTTGGGATATTATACAATTCTGCTGGTATGGTTTCGTGAGTTTTCTACAAAAACAAGATGTATCTATTGACTTTTCTGGTGGGATGTTCTATAATAAATACAAATTGGAATGGCATGGGCTTTAGAAGCAAATCTATGCAGAAGATTTCGAGAAACCATTCAAAATGACTGCCGTCGGCATGGAACACCGACGGTGAAATTTGCAATTCAAAAGGAGGATAACGAAATGAAGGCAAGAAGAACCATTGCAGGCGTGTTGGCATGCGCTATGCTGACAGCTGCAATCTCCGTTCAGACGTCGGCAGCAGACGCCGTTGTGACCCTTTCTGCGGAAAAGGTTCAGGTACAGGCTGGCAGTGAATTCTCTGTCAATGTATCTCTGACGGACGTTCCGGCATCGAAGATCAATGTCATTGATTTTGCGGTGGATTTTGACGCAGATGCGCTGGATGTGACGAATGTGACCCTGGGTGAGATCGGCGACGTTGCCAAGGATGATCCTATCGCTTCTGAGGCACCTGTATTTGCTGCCAACATTCAAAACGGGCAGATTGCTGTGTCCTGGACAACAGCTTTGAGTTCTGACAACTGGATCGCAGGAGACGGCGTACTGCTGACCATTACTGGTACTGTAAAGAAAGGCACAGCAGATGGTACATATCCGCTGAAATTCGTTCCGGTAACCCGTGATACCTATGATGGCTCCGGCGAACCCAATACGGATCTGATTATTGGCAGTGTATTCGGCGCAGACGTGACCGAATATACGGTAAAGACAGAAGACGGTGCAGTTGTTGTCGGCGATAATGTTGTGGTAACCACCTCGACATCCGCTACGGAAACCACGGATGACAGCGGCACCACAACGACGGAAAAGCCCACAACGGAAACGACGGAAAAAACAACTGACGGCGGCGGCGATGTCACAGACGATAAGGGCGACGGCACAACAGCCACCACGCAATCCATACCGCTGGGCGAAATTCTGTATGGTGACGTCAATCTGGACGCCAAGATCGACCTGACAGACGCCATTTTGCTGAACAAGGCTTGTGCAGGTACCGTACAGCTGAACGATAAGCAGCGTGCAAACGCAGATGTCACAGCTGATGGTGATATCACCAGCAACGATCCAATTGCGCTCCTGCGGTTCTTAGTGCATATCATTGATTCTCTGCCGGGCGAGTAACCACTTCCGTCAGGCGGCAACCACATTTCATTTCGTATATTTAGGAGCGGTGTTCTAAGGGAGAATGCAGCTTCTGATTATAGGCAAATTTATTACACACGATTGTCGGAAAACCGGCAAGGAAAGGAAAGGGAAACATGAAGAAAAGAACAAAGAAGGCGTTATCCTTCGGCGTTGCAGCTCTGATGGCAGTATCTTCACTGCCCTTCAGCGCACTCTCTGTTACCGCTACTACTGGTGAGAACCAGACGGAAAACGGCGGTACGCCTTACAACTTTGTCATGAAGGAAGAGGGCACAGGAGAACAGACGATTAACGTCTCAAAGGATGATGTTGCAAGCGGCGATGTCGTAAAAAAACTGGGCGTTTACGTGGATTCAGAGGAGTGGTCGGCATCTGAATATCCGAAGTACATCACTCTGAACTGGACAGCAACTACCGGCAAAACACTGGCTGACGGCGGATCGATTAACAACAAGCTCTACTATCAGAACACCATGAACGTAGAGACGGCTTATAGCACATCCTTCGATCAGACTCTGCCGGACGGCTCTGTCATCAACACGAACTCCAAGCTGTTCTGCCTGATGACGCTGACAAAGCTGGCTGGTCAGTGGAGAGTTGGTGAAGCCAACTGTACTTCTACCATTCGTGAAGTGGCTTGTGACAGCATCTTCGGTTCCAACCTGATGTACAACGGCACAGATTCTGTCAAGTTCGTTTACAGCTATTATGAAAGCGCTGACGACTATTCCAAGGATTATGAAGGCTTTAAAGCAGATCCTAAGTACAAGGCACAGTATCAGAAGACCAAGGAACAGGTTTGTGACGTTCAGTATGATGCAGACGGCGTAGCCTACATTGAGTATGATTACATCACACAGGGCGCTGAGGTTGCAAGCGCTTATAATGAGGCACATGCCAAGCAGTCTCTGCCGGCTTTCTCCAACACACGTACCGTGGATGCGAAGACGGCACAGCTGAGCGGTGAAGAAACAGTCGTTCCCTGCGTACCGGATACCAACAACTACTTCAACTGGGGCACCAAGGCATCCGAACAGGTAAAGTGGGCGCTGGGCGACTCTGACGCTCTGCCGCTGACAACCTTCGAGGTTGTGATCCCGCAGGGTACAGATGAAGGTACATACTATGTACAGCTTTCTTCTAAGGATGCCGCAAAGAATGTCATTCCGCTGCAGACCGCTGCGGATTATGCATCTGTAAAGGCAGATCACGACGCTGCTCGTGCAACAGGCCGTCTGGATGACCTGTCCACAGCCATCAACAGCAACAGTAAGACCAATCCCTACTGCCTGCCGCAGACAGCAGATACCGCAGTAGTGAAGATCGTAGTCGGCGAAGGCGGCGATCCGATTGAGTCAACCACAACTTCTGAAACACAGGCTACCACAACAACTCCTCCTGTTACCGGCGACCAGACAATCTGGAAGATTGAAGACACCTTCGCAAATCCGGGTGACATGGCAGTAGAGATTCCGGTAACCATTGAAAATGCCATCCCGTCTCCGGGTCTCCTGGGTGCCATCTACTTCCCGGAGGTTACCAAAAAGGTTCTGGGCATCAATCCGGACAGCGGACTGAACTCCAGTTTATTCCTGAGCAAGGGTGATGTTTACAACAACATGAGCCTGACGCCCAACCCGGATAACTTTGATACAACTGGCATCATGTACTTCGCCTATTCTGGTTCTGCTACCGATGATCCGGCTGGCAGCACGCTGCTGACCATGTTATTCGATGTTCTCCCGCAGGATGCCGATTCTGTGGCAGCTATCGCAGCTGAGGCAGGCATTGAGCCGCAGACAGACGCAGAAGGCAAGACCTATTACTCCTTCCCCATCCAGTGGATGGAAGACGGCACCGACATTGCCATTTCCGGCGGTAAGGAAGTCGAGATCAAGCGTTTTGAATATCGGAACTCTGACGAAGAGGATATCCACGAGACTGCTCTGTCCAGAGTAGACGGTTCCATCAATATCTATGGCGCTGACGTTGAGCCGGCAGAAAAGACGGTTTGGAAGATTTCCGATACCTTTGCAGAGCCGGAACAAATGGCAGTAGAGATTCCGGTAACCATTGAAAATGCCATCCCGTCGCCGGGTCTCCTGGGTGCCATCAAGTTCCCGGATGTCACCAGAAAAGTTCTGGGCATCAATCCGGATAGCGGACTGAACTCCAGTTTATTCCTGAGCAAGGGTGATGTTTACAACAACATGAGCCTGACGCCCAACCCAGAGAATTTTGACACAACTGGCATCATGTACTTCGCCTATTCTGGTTCTGCTACCGATGATCCGGCTGGCAGCACACTGTTGACGATGCTGTTTGACGTGATTGTTGATGCGGACGATGTCAAGGCTGTTGCGAAAGAGGCAGGTATTGCACCGCAGACAGACGCTGACGGCAAGACCTATTACTCCTTCCCCATCGAGTGGATGGAAGACGGCACCGACATTGCCATTTCCGGCGGTAAGGAAGTCGAGATCAAGCGTTTTGAATATCGGAACGCAAATGAAGTAGATATTCACACCACGGGTCTGGAAATGCAAAATGGTTCGATCAACATCTACGTTCCGGATGTCGTAACTACTACCACTACCACAGAGACTACGACTACTACCACAGAGGCTACCACTACCACAGAGGCTACGACTACCACCACAGAGGCTACCACTACCACAGAGGCTACCACGACCTCCACAGAGGCTACCACTACCACAGAGGCTACCACGACAACACCGGCTCCCATTGAGGGCACGGCAGTCTGGGCGCTGGATAAGGTAGAACTGAACCCGATGGATGGTGCTGCCGATGGAGCAGGCGTTCTGTATAACATTACAGCAAGTGCTGGTATTGACAACGTACTGGGTCTGAGCTATGCGATTCAGCTGCCGGATGCCACCAGAGAAATGCTCCTGCTGCCGTTCCACAGCGCAGACGAAACCGGTCTGTATGACATGGAAAAGGGTGACATGTATCCGTCTCTGACTCCGACTTACAACCTGAAGGGCATTCAGACAGACGGTACTGCTTATGTTGCATATCACTCTGGTGAGTCTTCTGCATCCCTGGTTGCAGGTGCAAACAAGCTGGCATCTCTGTACATTGCTATTCCGGATGAAGCAACAGTTGTTTCTGTCGCTGAGAAGTACGATCTGGAACTGCAGAACGAAGGCGACAAGTACTACTATGAATTCCCGGTAAACTGGATGGCAAAGGACGCTACTGTTTCTGGTACATCCAACGGTCAGCAGGTTGACATTCCGTGCTTTATGTATGTTAACTCTGCAAATGAGAACGTATTTGACGATTATGTTACACTGGAAAATGGTTATATCCGTGTAATCGTTTCTAAGCCGGCAGACACTACCACCGCTTCAGAGACGACTACAGAAACAGAGACAACGACCAGCACAGCAAGCGAAACCACCGCTTCTGGGACATCTGAAACCACTGAGACTTCCGAAACAGATGAAGTACTGCCGGAAGTATCTGTCAAGGAAAGCGTTGCATTCTTCTTCTCCGTGGATGAGCGGAACTTCACAGATATGGCATCGGATCTGATGACCGCAACTCTGGATGGCAAGGATGTAACAGGCGACCTGACATTCAGCTTCCAGTCTCCGGCAGATGCTTGGGAGAGCACGGCTAAGAATTCCGGCTATGTAAAGGTGGATATGACTGCTTCTTACAACGGCAAGGAACTGGAAGATTCTGTGATCACACTGTACATCGGCGTCAAGGGTGATACCAAGCTGGATGGCGAGGTAGATGACTTCGATGCATGGGAAACCCTCATATACAACTCTCATATGTCCGCAGGCGATCACGATTATACGTTTACCGGCGGCAAGGATGAAAATCTGGAGAAGTTTGTATACTTCCTGTCTGACGTAGACACCGAGAGAAAGACTGGTAAGGATGACTACGATAATGACCTGAGAATCACAAGTCATATTGATGCCTACTGGATCCTGATCGGCGCATCCACGATCCACCAGGGTGAGAAAATTGACTGGGTTAAATTACTGCCTGAACTGACCAAGCTGGAAGGTTCTTGCTGGTACAAGGGCTAAGGACAGATTTGGCTCAATTGGATTCTCTAAAATCCTGACATAGCAAATAACCCGATCCGGGAGAAATCCCCGGGTCGGGTTTTTGTTGTGGATCCACAGAATCCATTTTGCGTGGACAATCAGCCGGCTGATGGTCTAACTGGGTGTGGACTGGCATATACTTGTATTAGGGCAGAAAGATACAGGGAAAGAGAGGGCGGTTTCATGAGTAACTTGCAGCTGCTTCTGACAGCGGTGGGACTGGCAATGGATGCTTTTGCAGTTTCCGTTTGTAAGGGGCTTGCGATGAAAAAAACCCACTATGGACAGGCGTTTATCATTGCGCTGTATTTCGGCGTATTTCAGGCAGTTATGCCTTGTATCGGATATTTGCTGGGGCTGTCATTTTCTCAGTATATCCAGAGCTTTGATCATTGGATTGCTTTTGCGCTGTTGTCGTTTATCGGTGGAAAAATGTTGTGGGATGCGTTTCATGAGAATGAGGACGATCCGGAGAAAGAGCTTGTGCGGCTGGATCACCGGGAGCTTTTGATGATGGCGGTCGCCACATCCATTGATGCGCTGGCAGTTGGTATTGCTTTTGCGTGTCTGGAAGTTTCGCTGATTCGGTCCGTGACGGTGATCGGCGTGGTAACGCTGGGAATTTCTTTCGGCGGTGTTTGTATCGGAAATCGGTTTGGAAACCGGTTTCAGAATCAGGCGGAGATCGTGGGCGGCATTGTGCTGATTTTGATTGGTGCTAAGATTCTGGTGGAGCATCTGATGAAACAACACTAAGAACTTGTTCTCATACGACTCCTCGAAAATCCGATAGAACATCTGCGCAGCTTGCAGAAAAAACCAAATTTCAAAGGGAGAGGCTTTGTCAGAAAGTCCTCTCCCTTCGGTTTTTGTCATCCGCTGCGTGACGGAAGCTGTAAGAGTCTGTTCCGGTTCGCAGCGTGTGCGGATTTTTGGCAGGATTTTGTCGATCATTCGGCAAAAATGGACGGGCATATGGGGGAATTGCAAGGATTTCTCACGCCGTCAGCGGCACATACAGGTTGGAAAAGAACATGACCGTATGATGGCCGACAACGGAATAGAACCCTTACCGCTTTTTTTTGGCATGCCCTATTGACAAAATTAATACTTCGTGATATAATGTATAACGTAATAGGAGGTATAGTATGGACATTCAGTTGAAACGAGGGCTGTTAGATGTATGCGTGTTAGCGGCAATTCAGAACAAGGACTCGTACGGTTATCAGATGATAAAAGAGTTGAAGCCATATGTGGAACTCTCTGAATCGACCTTATATACCATTCTGAAACGTCTGGAAACGGCAAATATGTTGACCGTCCGCACGGTAGAACACAGCGGCAGGCTTAGAAAATATTACCACATTACCGAGGCGGGGCGAAAGCGCATCAACAATTTCAAGGACGAGTGGAAAGAAATCCTGTCGATCTATCGTTTTATCACCAAGGAGGATGATGAAAATGCATAAGCAAGAGTTTCTGGCACAACTTCGCAAGGGTTTATCCGGCATGCCGCAGGACGATATAGAAGAGCGCTTGGTTTTTTACAGCGAAATGGTGGATGACCGCATGGAGGAAGGTCTTTCGGAAACCGAAGCGGTAAGCGCAATTGGAACAGTAAACGATGTTGTTTCACAAATTCTGCTGGAAACGCCGTTTCCAAGGCTGGTAAAAGAAAAAATCAAGCCGGGCAGGGCTTTGAGATCGTGGGAAATTGTGCTTCTGATCTGCGGTTTCCCGGTATGGTTTCCTCTTTTGATCGCCGCTTGTGCCATGGTACTTGCGGTTTATCTGGTTGTGTGGTCCGTGATGATTGCCTTGTGGGCAACCGAAGCTTCCTTGTGGGTTGGTGTACTCGGCGGAATGGTTTCAGCGGCGATTTTCACCATTCGGGGCTACGGGCTGACAGGGATTGTGATGCTTTCAGCTGGGCTTTGCTGCGCCGGGCTGTCTATTTTTCTTTTCTTCGGGTGTAAAGCAGCAACCAAAGGAATCTGCCGACTGACCAGAAAGGCGGTTTTATGGATGAAATCCCGGTTTGTCGGAAAGGAGGAAGCAGTATGAATCGGATCATCAAAAATTGGCTGATTGTTGCAGCAGCGCTTATCCTGTTTGCCGGGGTTTTGTTTACCGGTGTGATGTTTGACATTGGCTGGGATTTTCATCAGCTCAGCACAGCAGCCTATACCACCAATACGTATGAAGTGGACGGTGATTTTCAAAACATATCCATTGACGTCGATACAACCGAAATCGAGTTTTTGCCTGCCGATGCCGAACCATGCAGGGTCGTTTGTTTGGAAGATGAAAAAATCAGGCATTCTGTTTCGGTACAAAACGGCACGCTGATCATTGATACGGTGGACCCCCGGAAATGGATAGAAACCATTTCCTTTTCGTTGGAACAACCAAAAATGACCGTATATATCCCGCAAAAAACGTATGATTCCCTGTGGATAGAAACAGAAACAGGGGATATTACGATTCCTGATGATTTTTCGTTCCGTACACTGAAAATAGACGGCGATACCTCAAATGTGAATTGTTTCGCATCCGCCTCACAGGGTATGGAGATGCAATTGAGTACCGGTGATATCCGGTTGGAAGCGATTGCCGCAGGACAATTAAAGCTGACAACGGATACAGGGCGAATTCAGGTGAACCAGGCAGATGTCGACGGAAATATCCAAATAGAAACGGACACAGGAAAAGTCAATTTGGCAGATATCTCCTGTCATGATTTGGAGGCGGTAAGTGATACGGGTTCCGTCACCTTGAAAAATGTCATCGGGGCAGGAAACTTTACGATGGAAAGCGATACCGGCAACATCATGTTTGACAGCAGCGATGCCGCTGCAATTTCCGTCGAAACGGATACAGGAGATGTGACAGGCACTTTACTTTCCGATAAGGTTTTTCTGACCGAAACTTCCACTGGCAGAATCAATGTGCCGAAAACCACAACAGGCGGGAAATGCGTGATCCAAACCTCCACCGGAGATATTCAAATCACGGTCATGCATGAGAGCACATTTTGAACAAGTTCTTATATCATGATCACATTCTGAGGCAAGGCGTCCTCAGCCGGCACACAGCAGGATATGATCCATCTGTCCCGCAACAGAAACTGCCCGAACTGCCAACCGGTCTGATTGGATGCAACTGAATTTCCACAAAGGGTAAAGCATACGGTGGAAAGGGGATAGCTGATGCCGATGCCAATGGCTTTGACAAAGCTTTCCTTCAGCGTCCAGAGACGGAAGAACATCTCATCCGGCGCATCGCTTTTCAGCACAGCATCCGTCTCTGCCGGAGAAAAAGCCCGGCGCATGACATTTTGCCGGAAAGGCCGTATTTCCTCTGCGTCCACACCAAGGGGCGCTTCTCCCACAGCGCAAACCGCCAGTCCGTTACAATGGCTCAGATTAAAATGAATCGTCTGGGTATTTGCCAGAAAAGGCTTTCCGTGGTCGTAAAATCTCAGCTCCGGCGAAAAAATGCCAAATTCTTTGGCGAGCACCCTGTGCAAAAGCCGATGTGCGGATTGATGCCCTGCTTGTTTTTCTGTTTCTGTGAATTCACAGGCAAACAGCTTTGTGCTTATGTGTTGGCTTTTTTCCATTCCAGATATTCCTCATAAGTGCCCTGCCGGTCGATGCAGCCTTCCGGTGTGATTTCAATGATCCGGTTTGCCACGGTTTCCAGGATTTCGTGATCGTGAGAGGAAAGCAGTACCACACCCTTGAAATGCATCAGACCATGGTTGACTGCGGTGATGCTCTCCAGATCCAGGTGGTTGGTGGGTCTGTCCAACAGCAGTACATTGGAATGAAACAGCATCATCCGGGCAAACATGCAGCGCGCTTTTTCGCCGCCGGACAGCACCTGAACCGGCTTGTAAATATCATCGCCGGAAAACAGCATTCTTCCCAGAAAACCACGGAGAAATGTCTCTGTATCGTCAGCGGCGGAGTACTGCCGGATCCATTCCAGAATGGAGTCGTTGTTGCCGTGAAAATAGGCGGAATTGTCCACCGGAAAATAGGAAACAGATGTGGAAACACCCCACTTGAAAGTTCCCGCATCCGGGGTTGCCTCTTCCATGAGAATCTGATAGAGCATCGTGATTGCCTGTTCGCTTTCGCCGATAAAAGCAACCTTGTCGGTGCGTCCCAGGGTAAAGCTCACATGGTTCAGCAGTTTGACACCGTCTACGGTTTTGGAAATGTCACGAACCTGCAAGACCTCTTTGCCCAGCTCTCGATCCATGTCAAAGCCAATGAAAGGATAACGTCTGCTGGATGCCGGAAGTTCTTCCACAGAGAGATTGTCCAGCAGCTTTCGGCGTGAGGTGGCTTGTCTGGATTTGGATTTGTTGGCAGAAAATCGTGCAATAAAGGTTTTCAATTCTGCGATCTTGTCCTCGGCTTTTTTGTTCTGCTGCTTGATCAGCCGCTGCATCATCTGGCTGGATTCGTACCAGAATTCATAGTTACCCACGTACATTTTGATTTTCGTGTAGTCGATGTCCACGATATGGGTGCAGACATCGTTGAGGAAATGGCGGTCGTGAGAAACCACGATGACTGTACCGAAATATTCGGACAGAAAATTCTCCAGCCAGCGGATGGCGTCAATGTCCAGGTGGTTGGTAGGCTCGTCCATGAGGATGATGTCGGGATTGCCGAACAGTGCCTGCGCCAAAAGAATTTTGACTTTTTCGTTACCGGAGAGGGCGCCCATGGTCTGATAGAGCAGATCTTCGGACAATCCCAACCCCTGAATCAGTTTAGATGCGTTGGATTCTGCTTCCCAACCGTCCAGCTCGGCAAATTCCGCTTCCAACTCAGATGCCAGAATGCCGTCCTCTTCGCTGAAATCCTCTTTGGCATAGAGGGCATCTTTTTGCTGCATGATGTCATAGAGGCGCTGGTTCCCCATGATGATGGTGTCCAGGACGGTGTAGGCATCATAGGCGAAGTGATCCTGTTTCAGGACGCTCATGCGCAGATTTTTGGGGATGAAGACTTCACCGGCGGTGGGTTTGAGCTGACCGCAGAGGATCTTCAAGAAGGTGGATTTGCCGGCACCGTTTGCGCCGATAACGCCGTAGCAGTTGCCGGGATTGAATTGCAGGTCTACATTTTTGAATAAGGTGTCGCCGCCGAATTGGAGGCTGACGTTGGATACGGTAATCATATGCAGTTACTCCTCATTACCATCAAATGAATATCATCAGTATAGCATAAATTGCCGGAAAATGCAAGTTTTCTCGTATGGACATCTCCGACCCATGATGATACAATCCATGAGAACCGATTCATATGCAGCTTGGATACAAGCAGTTCCCGAAACCAAACGCAAAGGAGAAATGGATGAAAAATTTTGCAAAACCAAACGCAAATATCCGGGGTTCATATGAAGAGTCATATTTCTGTGAGAATGTGCCGTATCTGAACGATGCATTGTATGCCGCCGGAAATGCAGACACGCATCTGGAATTTGACTTTGGCACAGTGGGCGATTGGTATTACATGATCCCGGATCTGCTCCTGAAAAGCAAAAAACAGGGAGCAAGATTTAACCGTTCTGCTTCTGATTCCGCCGCATTGCCCAAAGGGAAATCTTGTATGAAACCAAAGAAACTGGCAATGCTATTAGGGCAACACCGCAAAAAGAGCGCCTGGCGGCTTTGCACGTCAACTGCTTGCTTTAACGGTTCGTCATTTTTTCTCTGGGAAAATACATTTTTGTTCACTTCTGATTCTTGAAAAACCTATTGACAAGATAGGAGAACTGTGTTATAATGAAGTACAGATTTGGATATTTTGTCCAGAAAGGAAATCATCGCCATGGTAAACCGTGATATGCATTTTGAAACCAAACAGCTTCATGTGGGACAAGAGACACCGGATTCTGCCACCGATGCAAGAGCTGTTCCGATCTATGCCACCACATCCTATGTGTTCCGGGACTCTGCACAGGCAGCAGGCAGATTTGCCCTGACAGAGCCGGGCAATATTTACACTCGTCTCATGAATCCCACCAGTGATGTGTTTGAAAAGCGGATCGCTGCCCTGGAAAACGGCGCTGCTGCTCTGGCAACGGCTTCCGGATCGGCTGCCATTGATTATGCCATCCGCAACATTGCACAGAATGGTGACCACATCGTTTCTTCCCAGACCCTCTACGGTGGCACATACAATCTGTTCGCCCATACGCTGACACAATCCGGCATCGAGACTACTTTTGTAGACGCTCATGATCTGGAGCAGATTCAGGCTGCCATCCGACCCAATACCAAAGCCGTTTATGTCGAATCCATGGGCAATCCCAACTCCGATGTGGTGGATATGGAAGCTATTGCAGCGATTGCGCATGAAAACGGTGTGCCGCTGATCGTGGACAACACCTTTGCGACGCCTTTTTTGTTTCGCCCTTTGGAACACGGTGCAGATATCGTGGTACACTCCGCCACCAAGTTCATCGGCGGTCATGGTACTGTCATGGGCGGCGTTGTGGTAGACGGCGGATCCTTCCAATGGGATCAGAACGACAAGTTTCCGGGATTGTCCAAGCCCAATCCGTCTTATCACGGCGTGGTATTCACTGAGGCTTGCGGCAATATTGCCTATATCATGAAGCTGCGCACCACATGGATGCGTGATACCGGTGCGACGATTTCACCGTTCCACTCCTTCCTGTTGTTACAGGGGCTGGAGACGCTGTCTCTGCGTGTGGAACGCCATGTGGAGAACGCCCTCAAGGTGGTGGATTTTCTGAAATCTCACCCCATGGTGAAAAAAGTGAATCACCCCTCTCTGGCAGAAGGCAGGGAAAAGGAACTGTACGATCAGTATTATCCCAACGGCGGCGCATCCATCTTCACCTTTGAACTGAACGGCACAAGAGAGCAGGCACAGAAGTTTACGGAATCTCTGAAGCTGTTTTCTCTGCTGGCAAATGTGGCGGATGTCAAGTCTCTGGTCATCCACCCGGCATCTACCACACATTCGCAGATGGAGGAAGATGAACTGCTGGCAGCCGGCATCACCGGTTCTACCATTCGTCTCTCTATCGGTACAGAGCATATCGACGATATTATCGATGACCTGAAACAGGGCTTTGAAGCGATTCAGGTTAATCAATGAAAGCAAGGAGAAATACCAATGCAGATTTATGCAGATAATGCGGCAACCACAAAAACCAGCCGTACTGCCATAGATGCGATGCTGCCATATATGGATCAGATTTACGGCAATCCGTCCAGTTTGCACAGCGTGGGTCAGGCAGCAAACGAAGCGCTGACCAAGGCACGGCAGGAGATCGCCGACTGTCTGGGCTGTGAGGCGAGAGAAATCTATATCACCTCCGGCGGCAGCGAAGCTGACAACCAGGCACTGCGCTCGGCGGCGTATTTTGGCGCAAAAAAAGGCAAAAAGCATCTCATTTCCACTGCCTTTGAGCATCATGCCATTCTTCATACACTGGATCAGTTAAAGGAAGAAGGCTTTGAGGTCACACTGCTGGATGTTCACGAAAACGGTTATGTGACGCCCGAGGAAGTGGCAGCAGCGATCCGGGAGGATACGGCGCTGGTGAGCGTCATGTTTGCCAACAACGAGATCGGCAGCGTTCAGCCCATTGCGGAGATCGGTGCGGTTTGCCGGGAAAAAGGCGTTCTGTTTCATACGGACGCCGTACAGGCAGTGGGACACATTGCCATGCAGGTAAAGGCAATGAACATCGACATGCTGTCCCTTTCTGCCCATAAATTCCACGGGCCCAAGGGCGTAGGCGTATTGTATGCTCGTCGAGGCGTGCCTCTGCGCAGTCTCATCAACGGCGGTGCACAGGAGCGCGGCAAGCGTGCCGGTACGGAGAATATGCCGGCGATCATGGGGATGGCGGCGGCTTTGAAAGAAGCCTGCGCCAATATCCCGAAGAATACAGAACATCTCACAGCCATGCGGGATAAGCTAATCCAAGGCTTGTCCAAGATTCCGCACAGTGTTCTGAACGGCGACCCGGTAAAGCGTTTGCCAGGCAATGTACACTTCTGTTTTGAGGGCATCGAAGGAGAATCGCTGCTGCTTCTGCTGGATGCCAAGGGAATATGTGCTTCTTCCGGTTCGGCTTGTACCTCCGGTTCACTGGATCCCAGCCATGTGCTGCTTGCCATCGGCAGACCGCATGAGATCGCCCATGGTTCGCTGCGGCTGTCTCTGTCGGAGGAGAACACAATGGAGGAAGTGGACTATATGATCGAAACCATTCCCCAAGTGGTCGAATATTTACGGAACATGTCTCCGGTATGGCGTGATTTGCAGGAAGGGAGGAGAACCTATGTTATACAGTGAAAAGGTCATGGATCATTTTATGAATCCCCGGAATGTGGGAACGATTGAGGATGCTGACGGCATCGGCGAAGTGGGAAACGCCAAGTGCGGCGATATCATGAAGATCTATCTGAAGATCGAGGATGAGATCATCCAGGATGTCAAGTTCGAGACTTTTGGATGCGGTTCTGCCATTGCTTCCAGTTCTATGGCGACGGAAATGATCGCCGGACAGCCTGTTTCCAAAGCACTGGAACTGACCAATAAGGCGGTAGCCGAGGCGTTGGACGGTTTGCCGGCACACAAGATGCACTGCTCTGTTTTGGCAGAAGAAGCCATCAAAGCTGCTGTGAAGGACTATTACGACAAGAACGGCATCGCTTATGACCCGGCAATTTTTGCCAATATGGGATGTGAGGATTGTCACGGATAAGAACTTGTTCTAAATCATTGCAATGGACAGCAATTCCTTTGTCGGAATTGCTGTATTGTTTTTTCACGTTTCTTGCTTCTATTGGAAAGGGGATCTGCATATGATAAAAACAGCATTCGTCACCGGTGCATCCCGTGGGATTGGAAAAGCTGTGGCACAGACGCTTGCCGCAAAGGGATATCTTGTCATGGGAACATACTGCCAAAGCCGGGATGCCATAGAAGCGTTGGCGGCATCTCACGGGATCATTCCCATACAGGCAGATCTGTCCCAAACGGATGCTCTGCCGGAACTGGCGAAAGCTGTATGGGACAAACTGGGGCATGTGGACGTGCTGGTCAACAATGCTGCCTGTTCCTGCATGGGCTTGTTCCAGTGCATGACATCTGAACAGGTGCGTTTGCTTTACCGTGTGAATCTCATTGCTGTGGTGGAACTGACCCGGCTGCTGCTGCCCCCTATGCTGTCCCGGCACAGCGGCTGTATTGTGAATATTGCTTCCATGTGGGGCGAAACGGGAGCTTCCTGCGAGGTGGACTATTCCGTGACAAAAGGTGCCGTGCTGGCGCTGACACGTGCCCTTGCCAAGGAAGTGGGACCCTCCGGCATTCGTGTCAACGCCGTTTCACCGGGGACGATCCGGACGGATATGACGGCGCATCTGGGGGAGGAGACGCTCCATGCACTGGCAGAAGAAACACCTCTGAGCAGGCTGGGAACGCCCCAGGATGTGGCAGATGTCGTAAGCTTTCTGGTATCGGAAAAGGCAGCTTATATTACCGGACAGGATATCCCGGTAAATGGTGGATTTCTGTGTCTGTAACGGGATCAAAAAATGCACAAATTTTGAGCCGGGAATTTTGCACTTTTGAGATTTTGCACAAAAAGAGCGAAAATCCAGTGTGCTTTTCAGCAAAGCTATTGCAAAATCCGCAAATTTGTGCTATAGTAATGGTGTTGCTTTCAGGAAACACGGCTTCCATCCCGTTTGACGGCTTTCAAATGGAATCCGTGCTTCCTGAACCCGCAGAAACAATGATGATTTTTCATAAGGTGATAAAATGAAATCCATAACCGCAAAAGGAACCCGTCTTGCCTCTATCCGGGCGTGGGGGTGCGCCTTGAGCGAAAGGCGTTCCTATAATACACAGCGTTATCCCATGACAAACCGACTGCTTCTGCTGCTCTACCCCTTTTTTATTGTGTGCATGGCAGAGCTGAATCAGGACAAATATCCCAGCAAGCTGGTGCTGTTCCTGACAGAACGCCCCACGATCATGCTGTTTAATGTGCTGATCGCCGCCCTGATCTTCGGGGGCTTGCTTCTGATCTTCCGGTCGGGATGGATCGCATCTCTGACCGAAAGCGTGGTCTATATGGCGCTGAGCATCACAGAGTTGTTTAAATACAACACCAACGGCAACCATTTGATCATGACGGATATGAAGCTGTTCCGCAGTATCAAAAGTCTGACAGCATTCGCCTATATCAAGATCACCCCAAGACTGCTTTTGTATCTGGGGCTTTGTGTCGCATTCCTTCTGGTGATATACTGGTTTAATCCCCGGATTGAAAAGCGGGTAAAGATGTATAAACGGCTGGTGCCGGGCTTTGCCTGCCTCATTGTTTGCGTGATGGTGGTGACAGTACCGGCGGTTTCCAGACCGGTGTATGCTTTGTTCCAGGTAGATACCAAAGAAGCGGACAACACCTTTATCCTCAATGAAAAGTTTGAAAATAACGGTTTTCTGGCATTTTTTATGCAGACAGGCTCGGAGAATCTGTCCAACCAGCTGGAAGAGCCAGAGGAATATGAAGAGAGCAGTGACAAGTCCATCCGCCCTTATCTGGCAGCGGATGTGCCGGAGTTTGATTTTGACAGCGGCGTAAAGCCAAATGTCATTGAGATTATGTCGGAATCCTATGCGGATTTCCGTGTCTTTTCAGAGGATCTGGCGGAGCTTGGCTATACGGATATTTCGTCCTATTATGACGGTTTTGACCGGGCAGCAGAGGGCGGTATCGACGGCATTATGATCGCACCGACTTATGCCAGCTATACCGTGCGTACAGAGTTTGAGATGCTGTTCGGGCTGCCGGTGAAATCCCTCAACGACCCGAATATGCCCCAGCGTACGCTGCTGGAGCGGCAGCAGCCTACCGTTCCGGCGTATTATAAGAGCTGGGGCTATCGGACAGCGTATGTACATCCTTATCTCAGCAGTTTTTATAACCGCAACAGTATTTATGCCCGGTTCTGGTTCGATACCATGATCTTTGAGGATGACTTTACGGTTCCGGTATCGACATATGGGGAATATATTGATGACGAAGTGATCTACAACCAGATTGAATCCATGATAGATGCTTCTGCCGAACCGCTCTATCTGCATGCGACGACGATGCAGAATCATCAGCCTTATACCGACGATGGCAGCGAAGACGAGTTTATCAACTATCTCAGCCGCATTCAGCATTCCACCGATACGCTGGCAGAATTTCTGGAACGGCTGGAGCAGCTGGATGAGCCTACGATCGTATTTTTCGTGGGGGATCATTTTCCCTCCTTACGGGGAGATGACGGCATTTACAGCCAGCTGGATATCACCAGCGAAAACTGTGATGCCCTGTATCAGCAGCATTATATTCTGTGGAGCAATTATGAGCTGGACAAAACGGTTTTTCAGGAGCATGACGGTGTGTCGATGTTCTATCTGCCCTATTTGATGATGGAAATGATCGACGCCCCCCGTGACAGTTTTACCCAGACCATGATGGATGAGATGGAAACCGAACCGGTATATTCCACCAATTACATGCCCATGCAGGAAGCCGACAAAAAGCTGGATCTGCTGACCTATGACCGTATTCTGGGGGACATTGTTTCACCCAGCGCACTGGATGATCTGCCCGATCCAGAAATGGAGGACGATGGAACATATTCGGACGATGTTGGATAAAGGAGAATGGATATGAAGCCCATTGCACTTGGTACAAAAGGAACTGCTGTCACCATGGTGGATGACTCGAATCTGGCGGTGACAGTAAAAAGCGGATCGCTGCCGATATTTTCTACCCCCATGATGGCTGCGTTGATGGAGCAGGCTGCCTGCAATGCCATTGCGGACGCATTGACAGAGGGGGAGACTTCGGTGGGAACTGCCCTGGAGATTCAGCACACCGCACCCACACCGGTGGGATTGACGGTGACCGCCGAGGCGGAAGTGACGGCGGTTTGCGGCAGGGAGATCTCCTTTCAAGTGACCGCTCGGGATGAGTCCGGGGTGATCGGCGAGGGGAATCACCGGCGGTTTGTGGTAGATGTGAAAAAGTTTATGGCAAAGGCGCAGAAGCGGAAAGAACTGGAAACCACGAAAGGCGGATAAGAAAAAACAGACAGCCTGAAACCAGACTGTCTGTTGCGGTTAAACCGTAAAGCCCTGTTCCCGCAGCGCATCGATCAGATCACCCAGGATCTGAGCGTTGGTGGATGAAACAGAATGCAGCAGCAGGATCTCACCGCTGTGTGCATGGTCTGTCAGTCGCTGTAAAGCCTGAGCAGGATCAGGCTGTGCATCGGTGTTCCAGTCCACATAGGCATCACTCCAGAACAAGGTGTGATAGCCGCAGGACTGTATCGTTTCCAGCGCTGCTTCGGAGTATTCCCCGCAAGGGCAGCGGAAATACTGCATATCATAGTCATAGGTGTCCAGAACATAGTCGTGAAGCGACATGATCTCCTCTTCTGCTTCTGCTGGGTCAAGCTTTGGCAGACTGGCATGGGTCATACCGTGGTTACCCAGCGTGTGGCCCTCGTCGATCATCCGCTGAACCAATGCGGTTTCCTTTTTGGCATAGTCACCGGTGAGGAAGAAGATCGCCGTGGCATTCTTTTCCCGAAGGGTGTCCAGAATGTCGGCAGTGTAGCCGTTTTCATAACCCTGGTCAAATGTCAGAATGATCCGGTTTTCCTCTGGCGTGGTAGCATATGCGCCGTAGCAGCCGTACTGGGCATCAAAGCTCAGTGCGTCTATCGGACGGTTCTGTCCGTCTATCGCTTTACCCTGTCCATAGCCGATGGCATTTGTGCTGACAGCACTGACTACAGCAGACGGCATCAGTGCTGCGGCACAAAGTCCGGCTGCAATACTGTGGATCCATGGTTTCATGTGCTGTTCCTCCTTTGGCTGATGCATCAGCCATTGAAAGTGTTCCCGTAGAAAAGACGCTTATGCCCGGCAAAATTTTGTGCAAGAGATGTGTGCAGATTTTCCTGCGGACAAGCTCTCCAATGGGTGGTAAAAATCCCCGCCTGCGATGGCAGACGGGGCATCATGGTTGTCTATATCCGTATCACTCAGACGCCTTGTACGCCGTCGGGAGCTTCTGGAAAAATTGCTGTAAAATTGCTGTAAAATTGCTGTTTGGATGCTCCGCCTTGTCAGCGGCGGACACATCAGCAGCTTGTGTGTGAATTAGTCACCCAGATAGGCTTTCACCAGCGCCTGGAGCAGCTCGTCACGGTCGATCCGGCGGATGAGACTGCGGGCGTTGTTATAGGTGGTTATGTAGGTGGGATCCTCAGAAAGGATATAGCCTACGATCTGATTGACAGGATTATAGCCCTTTTTGGTCAGGGCATCATATACAAGCATTAGCGTTTTCTTCATTTCGATTTCTTTTTCATCGTTGACAGAAAACGTCATGGTTTTATCATACATCAAAAACTACCTCCTTCGTAATTTTGACACAGACAGCACTGCACAAAGCCGTCAGGCGATTTTTTGCGGTGTTGCCTACATGATCATTATACCTGAAAATGCCGCAAGAAACAAGAGCTTTTCCATTTTTTTGCCGTTTTGCATGAAACGCCAGCTGGAATTTGTGCATTTTGACATGTATCGTCCATCCACTTGAAAAGCGGCGAAAAGGCAGCGAAAGAAAATTGGTTTCAGCAAGGCGGAGGATGCAGGCAGCCTGACGGATGGGTAGAACGACAATGCAGCTGAGGCATATTTTCTTCGCTGCACGTTGCGGATGCTCAAATGGATGGATGATACTATGTAGCACAGAAAAAGAAGCTGTGGATGCTCTTTTTTCTGTGCGGTCGGAATCATCCGGGATTAGCCCTGTGCCGGCGTTTCGCCGCTGCGCTTGACGAAAGAAAAGCAGTCGGTGCATTCCGGAACAGAGGGATTTGCCTCATGTGTTCCCACGCAGATGCAGTCCAGGCTGCAATAGTTTTCCGTTACCATGTTGTGCTTGCACTGGGCAACAGAGCATTTGATGTTTTCGTTCTTTTTTTTGGTTTCCATGATCATTCGCTCCATTTCTGAAAGAATTGGTGGATCTGTTTGGGTTCTCGGTGTGCGCAGATTTTCGCACATCATTTGCCGGATGCCGGGAGAAAATTTGCAGGCATACGGTTGTATGGCAAGGATTTTCGCTGAGGAATCCGGCAAAATTTGCCGAAAAGACATGCGGGATGAGATCCCAAACAGGCTTTTACCGTGTGACGGTATGTGAGTAGTTTGCCCGGGTTTTGGGAACTTATGCAGGCAAAAAGAAAAAAGCGATGGCAGGGAGAAATGCTTTTTCCGGTTTTTTCAGGGAAAAAAGCGGATTTATCCCTTGACAATCCCGAAAAGAATTTTGTATACTATATTTAGGGTGTGTAGAAACGCCCCGCATGGTCTGGATGGCAGGCAGATTTTTGTGTTCGGCAGGGAAAAGTTATTTTCCGTTATGGCAAAGTGCGCCATAGATATTGACCGAAAGATAGGCATGATTTGCAATAGAGGGAAATATAAACCCGAAAAAACGAAAAATATGCCAGCAGATGACGGTCAAAGCCATCCGGCATGCTTTGTGCAGTGTTGACGATACCTTCGATGACTTGGGGGAAATATCATGTATGGCAAAGTGAGAAAAAAATGCATGGCGATATGGACTGCTCTCGTACTGGTACTGGTGCTGGTGCTTGTCCCCATGGGGAATGGCATTTCCCATATCCGGGAACCCATGCCCGTGTCAGCGGTGGAAATAACAGATGCATCAGAGCCCTTTTATGCACAGATTGGCACAGTTGAAGTAGATCTGGAGCAGCTGAAAGAGGATCATTATCTGGTCACCGTCCCTGTGACCATTCCCCATAATCCCGGTTTTGAGACATTTCAGTGCGCCGCTGCCTGGGATACTTCCCAGATGGTCGTGCTGGGTTCTCGTTCTACCGGTAACGGGCTGATGTCCAGTCTGATGTTCACGGATGAGCGGGACTATATGTGGATGCAGTTTTTGACCCGCAATTATACAGACAACGACCTGTGTTCCATTACATTTCAGATCAGCGAAGATGTTCAGCCCGGAGATTTTTTGATTATTCAGGGGGAGAACCTGGATCTGAACGGCTTGCCGATTTACAGTCTGGGTTCGGACATGCAGAAACACCCCGTCGAGGTCATTTCCGGCGGCATCCATATCCGGGAATGTGTTGTCCCGGATGTCACCGTGGAGATCAGCGATGTGACAATTGAAATGGACGATCTGGAAGAAAATGGCTATGTTGTGGAAGTGCCCATAAAGGCATCCGTCAATAACGGTTTTTTTGGGATGCGGTTTGGTCTGTCCTGGGATGCTTCTGAGATACAGTCTTTGCCGCCTTCCACTGCTGCGGAAAGCGGCTTGTCCATCACCCCCATCATGAATGCCTCTGCCGGCGAAGGATGGGTGGATCTTTTTTCGGCAGGCACGTATCGGGGAACGGATTTGCTTACCCTGCAATTCCAGCTTTCGGAGGATGTCAAAGCCGGCGATCAATTTACC
This sequence comes from uncultured Ruminococcus sp., assembly GCA_947627445.1. Lineage (GTDB taxonomy): Bacteria > Bacillota > Clostridia > Oscillospirales > Ruminococcaceae > Ruminococcus_C. The sequence continues at coordinate 38,134 of CANQWA010000010.1, read as the reverse complement.
ATTTCCATGGAACAAGTGGGTTCTAACGGGCTGGATGCTGCCGTCATCGGTTCAGACGGCACCAGGGGAACGCTGCATCTGAAAGGCGGTTCTGTCACGGTCCGCTCCAGTCAACCAGTGAGCAGCTTTGCCAACGGTAAAATTACCTTACCCAATATCCAGGTGACTCTGGAGGAACTGGAGAAAAGTAACTATCAGATCAGCTATCCCATTACCATTGTGGAAAACAGCGCCTTTACGGAGCTATCCTTTGGTGCTTCTTGGAATTCCGATGAGATGACAGCGGTGGATTGTGTCTGCGATGATTCTGCCAATCTGGAACTGGAAGCTGCCTATAGCCGGGAACATGATGCCATATGGCTGCCCTTTCACTATCAGGGGGCAGGTGCGGCTTATCTGAAATCGCCCCTTTGTACGGTGACATTTCAATTGAACCGAGATGCGGCGGAAGGTGATGTGTATGAGATCGCAGCGGCACGGGAAAGCTTTTTCGGCATGTCCGGTGAAATTCTCAACAGCAAGGGTAGTCCCGGTATGCTGTTTCTGACTTCCGGCAGCATTCAGATCATATCCAATGCGGAAAGGGATGCAGAACTGGGCGTGGAACTGAGCAGTGTGGAGATAGAAGAATCCGAGCTGCGTTTTGTGGACAATGAGATCACCATACCCATTATGATCCGGCAGAATACCAGGGGGCTTTCTACCGTTTCCTTTGGCGTTTCCTGGGATCCTGCACTGGCAGAGCCAGTGGAAGTACGGCCGGCTTCTAATGATACTTTTGGGGTACAGTCTTATTTTGAGGACACACAAGATGCCGTCTGGATCAAGTGGATTTCCATTGACCCGTATCAGGATTATACCTTTACCCAACAGAATACGGTGATCGGTTATCTGGTGCTGCGCATTTCAGATGACAGCAAGGCGGGGGATGTGATACCGGTTTCTATGGATTCGGTGTCTGTGCAGGGAGAGATCGCATCAGCAACCACGGGGGAGAATCTTCCCATATCTCCCTGTCTGGTGGGGGGAACCATCACGGTTACAGGGGAAATCTCCGGAGAAGATCCTGACGGGACGACTGCTGCGACAGAATGGACAAAGCCTGTACAGACGACCAGTACAACGGCAGTGACGGCGACTGAGGCATCGACGGAGAGCAGCGGGTTTTCGGCAAAAGGAACCACTGCCGCAGAGACGGTTTTATCGGAAAGCAGTTTGTCATCTGACAAACCAAATACGGGGACTGAGACAACTGCGGAAACGACTGTGACGATGCAAGCGACGACTTCGTCTGATGCGGCAGAGGAAGAAGCACATTTGTCCCATAGCTTTATGACGCTGCGGCTGGGAGAGCGGATGACACTGATCTTTTATCCGGATTCGGGGTCTGCCGGGACTTATAGCTGGGATGTCCGGGATGCCGGTATGATACAGTTGATTTCGGGAAATGGACTGGCTTCTATGGAGATTGAAGCGCTGCAGACAGGCGTGACGACGATTTCGCTGACGTGCGGGGAGGAGATCTATCGTTGTGAGATCACGGTACTGGAGCAGGATGAGAATCAACGGGGCGATGGTGATGTCAATCTGGATGGTGAGCTGGATATGGCGGATCTGGTTTTGCTGAATCAGTTTGTTGCGAAGGTCAGCACCGGGTTGTCGGATACGGCACGCAGAAATTCCGATCTGAATGGCGACGGACATTTGGATTCTAAAGATGCCGTGCTGTTGCTGCAGCAATTGATGAAGATTTAGAACTGGTTCTCAACCAGTGAAAAGAGTCGAAATTAACGTAAAAACCCGTACAAGGCCATCAAGCGGTCTTGTACGGGTTTTTCTGACTTTTTTACGGACGCTTTTTCGATGGAACAGCGTACAGATTGGTCTCCCATGCCGGAATATACAGCTGATGCCGGATATATAGATCATAATCCGGATGCAATTGCCGAATGAGCAGCGGCAGCGCAAAGATATCCTCATTGCGATGATACAACGAAACCATCAGCTTTGGTGTATAGTGTGCAATCGTCTGGGACGCACCCCATAGCGCTTCCCGCTCACAGCCCTCCACATCCATCTTGATGATCGTCGCCGGACGGTTCTGCAAAATACTGTCCACGGAACGTGCCTCGATCTGCTGTCCAAAAGCGGAAACCGCAGACTGTCTGCCAGCCTTGGTGGAAAACGGCACCGTTGTATCCTTACACCACGCCACTGCATGATAAGCATCCACATATTTCATGCCGTCCAGATATTTGCACAGCTTCTTGAAATTCTTCCGGTCCGGTTCGACTGCATAGATACGGATATATTTTCCCCGGGTGTACTGCAGAACTTCTCCAATGGTATCCCCGTTATATGCCCCCAGATCTACATAGATCTCATTGGGCGTCAGGTGAATGATCTTTCGGTAAATCTCTGATTTTGGTGTGGTGACCTCCATCAGATAGCGGATATTACCGCTGATTTTAAAGTTAATGATATTGGCATAAACCTTTCGGGAATAATCGTCTGCCAGCATCTGGTAGACTGCTTCCAGTTCTTCGGCATGCGCCAGGCAATATTCATAGGTAAAAAGACCGCTGCCTGCCACTGGTACATCAGGAACGATCAGGAGATGTCTGTTTCCGATTCCCACGATTTTGTCCACCAGGGACTGATATCCGGCGGCAAATGCCAGAACGATGACAAAGTCATCTACCTGTGCTTCGATATCCGAAAGCCGACGTACCTGATACCCGGCGAAGGAATGACCTCGTACAAAGTCATCGCTGGCAAAAATACCGGCAAGGGGAATGGATTTTTCCCGAAAGACACGCATGATCTTTTCTGCGCCGTCGCCCATGCCGTAAATAAAGATGGGACGCTTTTCCGCCTGTAATTGATCCCATGAGGACTGCTTTTCTGTGATAAAAGAAAGCATGTTCAGGGCCTCCTTTTCTTTCTGAATCTGGTATGAAAACCTGTCCGCATAGAAAACCCACCTACATCTTTTCGGCAAATTTTTCCGGGTACTATGCTGGAAAATCCGCAAACAGCTTCTATGTCAGAATGCATTATTGCATATCATATATGTTATCAGAATCGTTATCGTGATTGTCGTAATCGTGGTGACCGGCAGGTCCCACCATGTCCCTGCCCCGAATGTTGAATTTGTCACGCTGCTCGTTGATGCAGGCAGTGATCAGATCTGACACCTGCCGGGGATTTTTAATCGAACGGATCTCTTTTTGCGGGGTGTCTACATCCTTGCTGAACAGGATAATGCTGCCGCAGCCGAACATCCGCTGGAACAAAGGCAGTTTCATTTTTTTGTCTGTGATGCGGTAGATGTCGATTTCGTCCTCTTGCACAGTCAGAAAGCCTGTACGAGTAATGAAACGTGTTTCAGTCAGGTAGTATCGGGTAAAGGACAGCGGCAGACCGAATAGTGTCCGTTTCTTGTCTGTCCAAAGGCATTCGATTCCATTTTTCGTTGTCGGCATTGCCATATCCTCCTTGTAAAATCGTTATCCGTGATTTCCCGATCTTTTCTTCGGGCAAACCTGTACAGAGATTGTGCGGGTTTGCCTTCGCATATTTGTCGTCCCTTAGCATCGGATTTCCGCCAAGCCGCCTTGCATGGTGATCTTCTTGTCTGTGCCTGCCACAGATACAGTAAATGTCTTGTCTGTGATCTCGCTTTCCACCGTCATGACATTGCCGTTTCGGGTGGCTGTCAGGGTCAGCAGTTTTTTTGCCTGGGTATCATAAACAGATGTGCTGGCACTCTTGCCGTCCTCCAGGTTGCAAATCATAAAGTCCGTGCCCTGCAGATAGTCGTATTCAAACTGGTTCTCAAAAGCACCGAATGCCAGGATGGAATTCGGTTTTGCCAGAACCGGCATTTCCATAAAGGAGTATTCGTTGGAATAATACTTACCGCCCTCCAGGGTTTCGCCCCGGATGATGTCAAACCACTTGCCCTCCGGCAGGTAGAAGTTGGCGATGCCGTCCTGGCGGAAGATCGGTGCACAGAGGAGATTATCGCCCAGCATATACTGCTGATCCAGATAGCGGCATACCAGATCGTCTGTGAAATCCATCACCATCGGGCGCATCATGGGCACACCGGTGGTAGAGGTCTTGACTGCCTGTGCAAACAGATAGGGCATCAGTCTGCCTTTCAGCTTGGTGAAGAACCGCAGGACATCGCAGGATTCCTCGTCAAAGTTCCAAGGCACACGATAAGAGGTAGAACCGTGGAGACGGCTGTGGGTGGACAACAGACCGAATGCGCACCAACGCTTGTACACATCCGGAGAAGCCGTTGCCTCAAAGCCGCCGATGTCATGGCTGAAATAGCCGAAGCCGGAAGAGCACAGAGACAATCCGCCGCGGAGTGTCTCTGCCATAGAGGTGTACGCCGCAGAGCAGTCGCCGCCCCAGTGTACCGGGAATTTCTGACCGCCCACCGTCGCACTTCTGGCGAATAGACATGCCTGTCCCTTGCCGTAGAAGTCCTCCAGCACATCGAAAACAGTTTTATTATATAAATAGGTGTAGTAATTATGCATATGGATGGGATCCGAACCATCGGAATAGACTGCTCTGGTAGGAATCCGCTCACCAAAGTCTGTTTTAATGGCGGTCACGCCCATTTCGCAGAGTTTGCGGATGCCGGAAGCAAACCACGCAGCAGCCTCGGGATTGGTAAAGTCCACGATTGCCATGCCCGGCTGCCAGAGATCGGTCTGGAATACGCTGCCGTCCGGGTTGTGGATAAAATATCCCTTTTCCATGCCGATGTCAAACAGCGCAGATTTCTGGGAGATATAGGGGTTCACCCAACAGCAGATACCCAGACCCCGGTCCTTCAGACGTTTCAGCATGGCAGGCGGATCGGGAAACTGTGACAGATCCCATTCAAAGTCCGTCCACTGGTATTCCTTCATCCAGAAGCAATCGAAATGAAACATCTGAAGGGGAATATCCCGCTCTGCCATGCCGTCGATAAAGCTGGTGACAGTCTCTTCATCATAGGAGGTGGTGAAGGATGTGGACAGCCACAGGCCAAATGTCTTTGCAGGAGGCAAGGCAGGCTTTCCGGTGAGGTCGGTGTAGTTTTTCAGGACCTGGTGGAGATTTTCGCCGCCAATGAAGAAATAGTCCAGTTCTTCGCCGGGAACGGTGAAGGAAACCATATTGATGGTATCGGAAGCAATCTCAAAGGAAACTTTGTCGGCGGAATTCACCAGTACGCCATAGCCGTTGGAGGTGATATAGAAAGGAATGCTCTTATAGCTCTGATCGGAGCAGGTGCCGCCGTCAGAATTCCAGGTCTCTACTGTCTGACCGTTTTTCACGAAGGGGGTGAACTTTTCGCCGAGGCCATAGACGCATTCGCCCACATCCAGGGTGAGCTGTTCACGAGTATAGGCGCAGTGGGCGTCCTGGGGATAGTTGAAAAAATCGTCATCGGTCTGGAGATGCAGACGGGCATCCCGGTGGAATTTGTTTTCTTGAATGTAAGAAGTAGAGCGCCAGCCGCCGCCGGTGAGCCGTTTGCCGTCCCGGGTAAAGGAGACGTCCCAGCCGTTTGTGCCCTTTTGGATGGAAACGGTGGTGTTTCCGGCAGTCATAGAGGCAGCATGTTCTTCGTTTCGGATCTCGTCCGGGGTGTAATTTTCGGGGATACTCAGCTCGAACTGAGGCTGATTTTTCAGACCGCCCTTATGGTGACAGATGTGTACACGGATCACATCCGGTGCCACCGCCGTATAGGTGATCTCAAAAGTCACACCGCCCAGTGTCATGGCACGATTCCAGATCGCATTGGCGGTGGCAAATACGTGGATGGCATTTTTCGTTGTGGTGACCTCGTATGCCTGAGCGGCATAGGAGATGTCATAGCCGCGCTGATTCAGCCATAGGCCGTCAGAAAATTTCATGGGAGTACCTCCTGTCATGGATCAAATATAGTGCCGTACCCTGCCTCCGGAACCCTGGATTCCGGCGTTTGTTTGATTGGCGGCTTTTTGCTTGGCAAAAAAGCGGATAACCCGTCTGGATAACCCGTCTCCCGTCTGGATAACCCGTCTATAGATAAAATTATTGTACCATATTTATCACGGTGATGTCAATCTGTTTCTGTGAAAATCTCCTGTTTCTGGGGCGTATTTACAATTTCACCATAAATAATGCACAAAAACCGGTTTTGGGATTTGTTGGTTTTGATAGGATGGAACGGCATGCGGCAAGTCACCTGGGGAGTTGGCAGGCGGTTTTCCGAGAAAAAACGCCCCAAGTGCGCCTGCCATCTTTGCGGCACATCGCCTTGACTTTTCTGTGTGCATATGCTATAATAAAATACATATTGCAGGAAATAAACGGGTACATAAGAGCCGGATTTTTGATAGAAGGCAAACCCGCAGTCAGCGGCAAAAGACGGCAGAAAAGACGTGCGCTGAACCCTATGAGAACAAGTTCTAAACCCAGAATCGGACACGTCTCCTGTTTCCGAGGAGATCGAATCGAAAACGCCATGGGAAACAGAGCTTTGAAAAAGAACGGAAGAACTGTGAAACAGGAGGAAATCAAATATGCCAAAATATGTATTTGTCACCGGCGGCGTCGTCTCCGGTCTTGGAAAAGGTATCACTGCCGCTTCACTGGGGCGTCTGCTGAAAGCCCGGGGCTATCAGGTGACCATTCAGAAATTCGACCCCTACATTAACGTCGATCCAGGCACCATGAGCCCCTACCAGCATGGCGAAGTATTTGTCACCGACGACGGCGCAGAGACGGATTTGGATCTGGGACATTATGAGCGCTTTGTGGATGAAAACCTCTCTGTGAACAATAATATTACCACCGGAAAGGTCTACTGGACCGTCCTCAACAAAGAGCGCCGGGGGGATTATCTGGGGGGAACGGTTCAGGTGATCCCCCATATTACCAACGAAATCAAAGAACGCATCTATCGGGTGGGAAAGGAATCCGGTGCGGATGTGGTCATTACCGAGATCGGCGGTACAGTGGGTGATATCGAAAGCACACCCTTCCTGGAAGCCATCCGTCAGTTTGTGACAGAGGTGGGCAGAGGCAATGCCATGTATATCCATGTGACCCTTGTGCCCTATATCGCCGGTTCAAACGAGCTGAAATCCAAGCCAACACAGCATTCCGTCAAAGAACTGCTGTCCATCGGCATTCAGCCCCATGTGGTGGTCTGCCGTACCGAACAGGAAATTCCGGCGGATATGGCACGGAAGATCAGTATGTTCTGTAATGTCCGGGAAGAGGATATCATTCAGAATATGACAGCGCCCTCTCTGTATGAAGTTCCCATGATGCTGGAGAATGAGGGCTTGACGGACAGTGTCTGCTATCATTTGGGACTGGAAAACCGCACACCGGACATGACCGACTGGATCGCCATGACAGAGCGGCAGAAGAAGGCGGACAAGGATGTGACGATCGGTCTGGTGGGAAAGTACGTGGCATTGCAGGACGCCTACCTCTCTGTGGCAGAGGCACTGCATCACGGCGGCATCAGCAATGATGCCCGTGTGAAGATTTTGTGGATTGATTCTGAAAAGATCACCCGGGAAAATGCGGCGGAGACGTTGCAAGAATGCGACGGTATCATTGTGCCCGGCGGTTTCGGCGACCGAGGTATTGAGGGGATGATCGAAGCAATCCGATATGCTCGCCTCAACGGCGTGCCGATGTTCGGCATTTGTCTGGGGATGCAGATGGCTGTGGTGGAATTTGCCCGTCATGTGGCAGGGATTGCAGATGCGAATTCCTCGGAGTTTGATCCGGAGGGGGCAAACAGTGTGATTCATATTATGGAAGATCAGAAGGCTGTGACAGATAAGGGCGGTACCATGCGGCTGGGACTGTATCCCTGCAAGCTTGCCAGCGGTTCTCTGGTGCGTCAGATCTATGGAGAAGATCTGATCTATGAGCGGCATCGTCACCGGTTTGAGTTTAATAATCATTACCGGAAGCAGCTGACAGAAGCAGGGCTGCAAATCGCCGGGCTGTCTCCGGACGAGCGTCTGGTGGAGATTGTTTCGCTGGCGGATCATCCGTGGTTTGTCGGGGTGCAGTTTCATCCGGAATTTAAGTCCCGTCCCAATAAGCCGCAGAAGTTGTTTGCCTCCTTTATTGGTGCGGCGCTTCAGCGGAAAACGGAACAGGAAAGCAGGAAGTAAGAACAAGTTTCAAGTTCTAAGAACTGGTTAACCTGTCTGCATAAGAGTTTTGGATTTTGGAGAAAGACCGTTCTTTGTGCGGTGTTGCCCGAAAAGCGAGGTGCAGTATCATGGCAAAAATGCTCATCGTAGATGACGAAGAAAAGATCCGTGCTGTGGTGCGGGAATATGCGGAGTTTGAAGAATACGAAGTCTCCGAAGCTCGTGACGGCATGGAGGCAGTGAGTCTCTGCCGGGAAAATGACTATGACATTATCATTATGGATGTGATGATGCCGCGGCTGGACGGCTATTCTGCCTGTAAGGAGATCCGGAAGCAGAAGAACACGCCAGTGATCATGCTTTCTGCCAGAGGCGAGGAGTACGACAAGCTGTTCGGGTTTGAGACCGGCATTGATGATTATGTGGTCAAGCCCTTTTCTCCCCGTGAACTGATGGCTCGCATCCGGGCGGTACTGGCACGAAGCCAAGGCTTTCCGCAGGGAAGCGGTGACGGCAGACAGCGGCTGGTGTTCCAGGGACTGGAGATCGACCTGGCGGGACGTGAGGTCTATGTGGACGGTCAGCGTGCTTCTATGACGCCCAAGGAATACGATCTGCTGTTCTATCTGGTAAAAAACAAGGGGCTGGCGCTTTCCAGAGACAAGCTGCTGGAAGAAGTATGGGGTTATGACTTTTTCGGGGATGATCGTACTGTGGACACCCACATCAAGATGCTTCGGGGAAGTCTGGGACCGTACCGTGCCTTTATTGTGACCCTGAGAGGAATGGGATATAAGTTTGAACCTGAAACATGATGCATTCCGGATGAAAGACCGCAATATGCGGCTGAGCGTAAAGATCTGGCTGTTTTTCATGATCTTTGTCTGTGTGGTATTTTTGCTGATGTGGCTGTTTCAGGTGGTGTTTCTGGAGCGGTTCTACGAATCCTTTAAGATACGGGACACGGCGAAGGTGGCAGATCAATTGGTCAGCGCCTATCACACCAAGACGGATGAGGCGTTTGAAAAGAGTGCCTGTGAGATGGCACTGCGCAATGAAATGTGCATTGAGATATTGGACTCAGACGGCAGAGAAGTGTATTATGACTGTATGTACAACGGAAAATGTCTGCTTCACGGCGCAGGAAGCGGCACGTTTTTCTATCTCATGGATTTGCAGCAGAGTGATTCTGGGGTGATCTGCCGCCGGATCTTCAACAATACCCTACAGAATGAAATGCTGGTCTATGGCTGCACCATGGTAGGGAGTGACGGCGGCGTGACAGGGTATCTGCTGCTGAATTCCCCCATTGTGCCGATGGAATCCACCATTTCCATTCTGAAACGGCAGACCATGCAGATCACTGTGCTTCTGGCGATATTCGGTGCGGTGATGTCTCTGTTTGTGGCGAGGATCATTTCCACGCCCATCGTGAAGATCACCCATTCGGCAAAGCGGCTGGCGCACGGGGATTATGGAACACAGTTTGAGAGCGGCGGTTATGCTGAGGCGGATGATCTGGCGCAGACCCTGACCTATGCGGCACGGGAGCTTTCCAAAACAGATGCCATGCAGCGTGATCTGATCGCCAATGTTTCGCACGATCTGCGCACGCCCCTGACCATGCTGAAAGCCTATGCGGAGATGATACGAGATCTTTCCGGAAATGATCCAGTGAAGCGAGAGCAGCATCTGAACATCATCATTGAGGAGACAGATCGGTTGTCCCTTTTGGTGAATGACATGCTGGATCTGTCGAAGCTGGAGAGCGGAACGCAAAAGCTGGAACGCTCTGTCTTTGATATTACCCAGTGCGTCGCAGAGATCGTGCATCGGTATGAGGGAATCTCGGAACAGATGGGATATCATATTCATTTTGCCCCGGATGAGCCTTGTCTAGTGCGGTGTGATGCAGGGAAGATCGACCGTGTCATCGGGAATCTCATCAACAATGCCATTAACTATACCTCGAAAGAGGACAAGCAGGTGTTTGTGGCACAGAAGAATACGCCGCAGGGCGTCCGCATCGAGGTGCGGGATACCGGGGACGGTATTGAAGAGGAGAAGATCAAGCTGATTTTTGATCAATATTACCGTTCAGAAAATCACAAGCGTGAAGTGATGGGGACGGGACTTGGGCTTTCGATTGTGAAGGCGATTTTGAAGCTGCATGCGTATGATTATGGGGTGGACAGTAAGCCGGGAGAGGGGTCGGTCTTTTGGTTTACGATACGGGATGTTGTTTTGAAGGATGAAGAGGGGAAAAACTTTGCGTAAAAAAGGCTGCTGCACCAGAATTGCCCGGTACAGCAGCCCCTTTCTGTCTGTGTTTGGCGGCGGCTTTTCAGAACCTGTTCTCATAACCGTCATGCCAATGCCTGGATAATGCGCTCTGCCATTTCCGCCGGATCACAGCCGCCCTCCACGACGTGAGAAGCGTGACGGCGATAAATACCGGCACGCTGCCGGAATAACGCCTCCAACTCCTCTGGGGTACTCCGCTGCACAATGGGACGGTTGGTGTCGTTCCGGATGCGCGCATAACAAGTCTCAAAGCTCTCATTCAACAGTACCACCGCACCCTGTTCCCGAGCGTACGCCGCACTGTCCGGGTTCAGCATCGCACCGCCGCCGCAGGCAATCACGGCATTTTTCGTACACAGTGTCCGGATCGCCTGTGCTTCCGCCTGCCGGAAATACGGCTCACCCTCCTGTGCAAAGATGTCAGGAATGCTTTTCCCTTCCTGTTCCACAATATAAGCATCCGTGTCGATCAGCGGCAGCCCCAGCTTTTTTGCCAGAGCTTCACCCACAGTTGTCTTGCCGCAGCCCATAAACCCACAGAGAAAAATTGTCATCATATTCCCTCCTCAGACCTTGGTATTGTGCCGCTCCATCTCCGCTTCCATCTCCTGGATAATGGAGTCCACTTGTTCTTTGGTATAAGTATCCCCGTCCCAGATCTCATGGGCACGGACTGCCTGTAATACCAGCATCGCAGCACCGCCGCAGACTGTCTTGCCCAGTGCTTCTGCCTTCCGAAGCATCAGAGTCTTGGTGGGATTGTAAATGACATCAAAGAAATAGTCCGCCTGTGCGATCAGCGCATCGGAAACCGGGCAGGCATCCATATGGGGGAACATGCCCACGGGAGAGGTGTTGATGATGACGTCAAACTTGCCCTGGAGTTCTTCGTTCAGCAGATAGCGGATCTTTGCCCCCGGATAATTGTCCTGGATTTCGGCGATAAACTGCTCCACCATCTCTTTGTCCGGCGGGATGATGCCGATGGTGAGATCTGCGCCGCTGCGGATGGCTTCTGTGGCGATCATTCTGCCGACGCCGCCGCAGCCGATCTGCAAGACTTTGCCGTCCATGGGATAATCCTTGACCGACATGGTAAAGCCGTCACAGTCGGTGTTATAGCCGATGAGTTTACCATTCTTGTTGTCCACACAGTTCACCGAGGTATAACGAAGGGCGCTTTCGTCCATTTCGTCTACCATGGAGATCACTGCCATTTTGTGGGGAATGGTGATGTTAAAGCCATTTTGACTGCGCAGGAATTCCTCTTTGCCGTTCAACTCCTCCGGGGAAATTTCTGTCAGGGTATATTCGGCTTCCTTACCTGCCATGGCAAACAGCCGCTGGTGGATAAAGGGGGACATGGAATGTCCCAAGGGGTGTCCGATCAGGGTGTAGTGTTTCATTCTGCTAAAACTCCTTCCAGTGTCTCACAGTTCTCACAGTTCTTGGCAGTCACGCCTTTCAGGGTTTTTTTCACCAGACCGGTGAGAACGTTTTTCGGGCCAAATTCGATGTAGGTGTCAATGCCGGCTTCCTGCATGGCTTCCAGTTCTTCGGTAAAGCGTACCGGGGATACGATATGGGCTGCCAGAGCCGATGCCATATCGGAGAAATCCGTCCGTGCCTTGCCCAGGACGTTGGAGTAGAATGCCACCTTGGGTTCGTGAAAAGTCACGTCCTGAATTGCTTGGTAAAAAGCATCTGCCGCCGGCTGCATCAGCTTGGTGTGAAATGCGCTTGCCACAGCCAGAGGAACGGTACGTGCTTTTCGGGCGGCGCAGGCAGCGGCAGCTTTTTCCACGGCTTTTCGTTCGCCGGCAATGACGGTCTGCACGCTGGAGTTGTAGTTTGCCGGAACCACATAGCCCTCGGTTTCGCTGCAAATGCGCTGGACTTCTGCGGGAGCCAGCTTGACAATGGCGCACATGGCACCGTCAGCGGCATTGGCTGCGGCTTCCATGGCTTCGGCACGAGCCTTGATGATCTGAAAGCCATCCTCCAGAGACAGCATGTCCGATGCCACCATAGCGGCGTATTCTCCCAGAGAATGTCCTGCCACGGCATCATAGGTAAAACCGCGGCGCTTTGCCGCTTCGAGACACACCAGAGAGGTCGCCATAATGGCAGGCTGGGCGTAAATCGTCTTTCCCAGAGTCTCAGCGCCGCCGTTCTCGATGATGTCGTACAGATCGAAGCCCAGCACCTGGGAAGCGGTGTCGTAGATGCTCTTCAGAGCAGGCGTCTGTGCCGTCAGGTCAAGCCCCATCTTCTCGTACTGAGAGCCTTGACCGGAAAACAATGCAACTGTTGCCATAAGTACCATTCCTTTCTTTGGCAATTGTACAAACATGCACAATTTTTTTGGTTGAATATTGTACAAAAAATAGTATTTACCCTGCCTGCGATTGAAAAAATGCTGGAAATCATTGCAATGTGCATCAAAATCCTTTATAATAGAGTGTATACCGTGATTGCAGGTGAACTATTTTTGGTGCGTCACAACGCATCATCTATATCATAACACAAAAATCAGAAATAAACAAGAGGAACGGAGGATTTTTTTCCATGGGCATTCGTGTATTGGGAACGGGCAGCTATACGCCGGCGTTCCAGGTGACCAACGACGATATGGCAAAGATGGTGGAAACCAACGATGAATGGATCCGGACACGAACCGGTATCGGTACAAGACATATTTCAGACGGTGAGCCAACCTGGTATATGGGTGCGCAGGCAGCAAAGCGTGCCATTGAAGCTGCCGGGATTGATCCGGCTGAGATCGGTCTGATCATTGATACCACCATTACACAGGAATTTTGTACCCCGTCCACGTCCTGTATCATACAGCGTGAAGTGGGAGCCGTCCATGCGGCTTGCTTTGACCTGAATGCAGCTTGTTCCGGTTTTGTCTATGCCATGGACACGGCGCACCGGTTTCTGAAAACCGACCCTGCCATGAAAGTTGCCCTGGTGGTGGCAAACGAGAGTCTGTCGAAGATCACCAACTATTCGGATCGTTCTTCCTGCATTCTGTTCGGGGACGGTGCGGCAGCAGCTCTGATCGCATATGATGAAAACGCCCTGTATACCAGCCATCTGGGCGCAGACGGCACAGGTGCAAAATATTTGTTTGCCCGGAGTGCGCTGCCGGCTTCGCCTTTTGTCAAGCCGGAGCGATATGCGGCATATGACGACCAGATGGGCGCAGGACCGGAGGGCTGGGAGCACACCATGCTCCAGGATGGCAAGGAGGTCTATCGGTTTGCCACCCATGCAATGCCCAAGGCGGCAAAGCTGGCGGCGGAAAAGATCGGTTTTTCTCTGGATGATCTGGACAAGATCGTACCCCATCAGGCCAATATGCGCATCATTGAGACTGCCATGAAGTTTATGAATCAGCCCATGGAAAAGGCGGTTACCAACATAGAACACCACGGCAATACTTCCAGTGCGTCCATTCCCATCGCCTTTGACGAAGCCGTTCGTTCCGGTGAGATTCAGCGGGGCGACAAGGTTTGTCTGGTGGGTTTTGGCGCAGGACTGACCTATGCTGCGCTGATCATGGAATATTAGGGCGTGTTCCCATCCAAAAGCAATCCCCTTGAACTCGAAAAAACAGGAGGCGGACGATGAGGCAGAAGCAAAATCAATGGTATCCTTCTTTTTGTCTTTTGCTTCTGAAATTCTTGCCTCTGATAATGAAAGGAAATCACCATGATGGAAAACAGAATCACCAAGCTGTTGGGCAGTAAATATCCCATGATCCAGGGCGGTATGGCGTGGATCGCAGAAAGCACATTGGCATCTGCGGTATCCAATGCCGGTGCAGTGGGTCTCATTGCCGGCGGCAGTGCACCGATTGATTATCTGAGAGAGCAAATCCGTATCTGCAAGTCCAAGACACAGAATTCCTACGGTGTCAACATTATGCTCATGAGCCCGAATGCAGACGATCTGGCACAGCTTGTCATTGACGAGCAGGTGCCTATCGTGACTACCGGTGCAGGCAATCCGGGCAAGTACATGGAGGCGTGGAAAAATGCCGGTATCCGGGTCATCCCGGTAGTGCCTTCCGTTGCGCTGGCAAAGCGTATGGAGCGTGCCGGTGCAGATGCACTGGTGGCGGAAGGAACGGAATCCGGCGGTCACATTGGGTGGAATACGACCATGTGCCTCGTTCCCCAGGTGGTGGATGCCGTGGATATCCCGGTGATTGCCGCAGGCGGTATCGCTGACGGCAGAGGCATTGCGGCTGCCTTTATGCTGGGGGCAGAGGGCGTACAGCTGGGGACAAGATTTCTGGCAACAGAAGAGTGCCAGATCAGTGACAAATATAAGGAATTGGTCATCAAGGCAAAGGATACGGACAACCAGATTACCGGCTTTTATTCCGGCAGTCCCTGCCGCGGCATCAAGACCAAGTATACCAAAAAGCTTCAGGAAATGGAAAAGGCTGCTTGTCCGCCGGAGGATTTCGAGGCAATGACGGTGGGCTCGCTGCGGAAAGCCGTTGTGGACGGCAATGTGGACGAGGGCTCGTTCCTGTGCGGTCTGATCGCAGGGATGATCCACGAGATCAAGCCCTGTCAGGCTGTGATCGACGAAATGTGGCAGCAGGCATTTCAGCTGCTGGGTAAAGAATCATCCGAGGAGGAACAATGATATGGCAACAGCACTTATTACCGGCGCATCTCAGGGCATCGGCGCATGTATCGCCCTGCGTCTGGCAAAGGATGGATATCATATTGCATTGAATCACTTTCCCAGTGATTCTGACAAGGCAAATGCAGAAAAAGTGGCGCAGCAGTGCCGGGAATTCGGCGTAAATGCAGAACTGTTTGCTGCCAACGTGGCAGATTACAGCCAGTGCGAGACAATGGTTCAGGCAGTCAAGGAGCAGTTCGGCTCCATTGACGCTCTGGTGAACAATGCGGGCATCACCAAGGACGGACTGATGATCCGTATGCCGGAGGAACAGTATGACGCTGTCATCGCTGTGAATCAAAAGAGCGTTTTCAACATGTTGAAACTGGCGGGCGCTGTCATGGTGCGTCAGAAACACGGCAGGATTGTCAGCCTGGCTTCTGTGGCAGGTCTGTACGGCAATCCGGGACAGATCAACTATTCTGCATCCAAGGCAGCCATTATTGGCATGACCAAGACGGCGGCAAAGGAATTGGGCGCCAGAGGCATTACGGTAAACGCCGTTGCACCGGGCTTTATCCAGACACCCATGACGGACGCCCTCACCGAAGAACAGCGCAGCAACATGCTGAAGCTGGTGTCGATGAAGCGGTACGGAGAGCCGGAAGAAATCGCCAGCGTGGTTTCTTTCCTGTGTTCCGATGATGCCAGCTATGTGACGGGACAGACCATTGAAATATCCGGCGGATTGATGATGTAACTGGAGGAAACAACAGGCTATGAGAAGAGTTGTGATTACAGGAATGGGGACTGTGAACCCTTTGGGCAGCAGTCTGGAAAAATTTTGGGAAAATATCAAAAAGAGTACACTGGGCATTTCTAAGATCGACGCCTTTGATACCACGGAAGTGGAGGTCAGCGTTGCCGGTATCGTCCGGGACTTTGAGCCGACGGATTATTTTGACCGCAAGGAACTGCGGCATATGGAACGGTTCACCCAATTTGCAGTGGCTTCGGCAGTGCAGGCGGTTTCGGACTGCGGCAGTGATCTAAAGGATCTGGATCCCTATCGTGTGGGTGCGATTGTTGGATGCGGCATCGGCGGTCTGGAAATGACCCAGAAGGAGCATCAGAAATATCTGGAAAAAGGTCCCAACCGGATCTCCCCCTTTTTCGTACCCATGATGATCTCTAATATGGCAGCCGGTGAGGTGGCAATGCGCACCGGTTTCAGAGGCGCCAACTTCTGTACGGTGACCGCCTGTGCATCCTCTACCCACGCCATCGGCGAGGCGTTCCGCAAGATCAAAGACGGCTATCTGGACGCTTGTCTCTGCGGCGGCACCGAATCTACCGTGACAGAGTTTACTTTGGGCGGCTTTAAGACAATGAAGGCGCTGACAAGAGAGCCGGATCCCACCAAAGCTTCTATCCCCTTTGATGCAAACCGGAGCGGTTTCGTTCTGGGTGAAGGCTGCGGTATACTGGTGCTGGAGGAATATGAACATGCAAAGGCGAGAGGTGCGAAAATCTACGCAGAGCTTGCCGGTTATGGTGCGACCTGCGATGCCTACCATATGACATCGCCGTCGCCGGAATGCGAGGCTTCTGCACGAGCCATGAAGGATGCTTACCAAGAAGCCGGATTGCAGCCGGAGGACATCACCTATATCAATGCCCATGGGACATCTACCGGTCTGAATGACAAGTACGAGACGATTGCCATCAAGAAGGCGCTGGGAGAAGAACAGGCACGAAAGGTGAAGATCAATTCCACCAAATCCATGACCGGGCACATGCTGGGCGGTACAGGTGCTGTAGAGGCAATCGTTTCGGCACTGTCTGTCTATCATGACTTCATTCACCAGACCATTGGCTACTCCACACCCGATCCGGTGTGTGATCTGGATTATTGCGTGGATGGCCCGGTAGAAATGCCGGTGAACGCTGTGCTGTCCAATTCCTTGGGCTTTGGCGGTCACAATGCAACACTGTGCTTCAAAAAGTGCGTGGATTGACCTGCGTACAACCGATAAGGAGAATCCGACATGAGTGAGAATGAGAAAATTTATAATATGGTGGAACTGGAAACCATCGAAAAGCTGGCAGATCTGGTGGCGAAAAAAGAACTGGGGGAGATCACCATTGCAGACGGCGAAAAGCGAATCTGCATTAAAGGCAAGAAGTGTCCGCCTCCGCCCACCATGCCTGCGCCGGCCGCTGTACCGGCTGTTGCTGCACCAGAGACTGCACCGCATCCAGAAGAGGCTGCCCTGCCGGCTGGCAAGGTGGTAAAATCCCCCATTGTGGGCACATTTTACGCTGCACCCTCACCGGATCAGCCGCCCTTTGTCCAGGTGGGCGATACGGTGAAGAAGGGCGATGTCATTCTGATCATTGAGTCTATGAAACTGATGAACGAGGTCACCAGCGATACAGACGGCGTGGTCAAGGAGATTCTGGTAAAGAACGGCGAAGCGGTAGAGTATGACCAGCCGCTGATGGTGCTCGGATAAAAGGAGGAATGACGTATGGCTGAGGTATTGCTGAATCAGGAACAGATCAAAGAGATCATTCCTCACCGGGATCCGTTTCTGCTCATTGACGAAGTGCTGGAGATGGAAACAGGCAAGCGTGTGGTGGCAAGAAAATATATCCGGGAGGATGACTTTTGGTTTCAGGGGCATTTTCCGGAAAAGCCGGTGACGCCGGGTGTACTTATGGTAGAGATGCTGGCGCAGGCAGGTGCGGTGTGCATTCTGTCTCAACCGGAATTCCAGGGCAAGATCGCCCTGTTTGCCGGCATCGACAAGGCAAAGTTCCGCCGTCAGGTGGTGCCGGGAGATGTGCTGGAGCTTTCTGTCGAGATCATTTCACAGCGTGGTCCCATTGGCGTTGGCAAGGCAGAGGCAAAAGTGGACGGCAAGCGTGCCGTTAGCTGTGAGATCAAGTTTGCGGTAGAGCAGTAAGGCGGAGAAACATGTTGAAAAAGGTTTTAATTGCAAACCGGGGCGAGATTGCCGTACGGATCATCCGTGCCTGCCGTGAGGCAGGTCTCCAGTGCGTGACGGTGTATTCCACCGCCGACCGCTCGGCGCTTCATGCGGAGATTGCAGATGAATCCGTCTGCATCGGTCCGCCCTCGGTGCAGGAAAGCTATCTGAATATGAACGCCCTCATAGAAGCCTGCAAGATGACAGGTGCAGAGGCGATCCATCCGGGCTTTGGATTCTTGTCGGAGAGTGCGGAGTTTGCCGCCCTTTGCCAGGAGAACGGCATCACCTTTATCGGGCCGTCTCCGGCATCCATTTCCATGCTGGGGGACAAGGCACGCGCCAAGGAAACCATGAAGGCTGCCGGTGTACCGGTCATTCCCGGGTCGGAGGGAGCAATTTCTTCGATGGAAGAAGCCAGACGAATTGCGAAGGAGATCGGCTATCCGGTGCTGGTAAAGGCTTCCGCAGGCGGCGGCGGCAGAGGCATCCGCCGTGTGGATGCGGAGGAACAGCTGGAAGAGCAGATGACTGTGGCAAAGGAAGAAGCACGAAAGTTTTTTGGCAATGATGAAGTGTATCTGGAAAAGCTGGTTGTGCGTCCGCACCATGTGGAGATCCAAATTATGGCGGATATGCAGGGCAATACCGTAGCACTGGGTGAGCGGGATTGCAGCATGCAGCGGCGGAATCAGAAGGTATTGGAAGAAAGCCCCAGTCCCCTGATGACACCGGAGCTGCGGGAGAAGATGCAGGAGGCTGCCGTCCGTGCGGCAAAGGCATGCGGCTATTATAATGCAGGTACGATAGAATTTCTGGTGGACGATGACCGGAACTTCTACTTTATGGAGATGAACACCCGTATCCAGGTGGAGCATCCGGTGACAGAATGGGTCACTGGTGTGGATTTGGTGCAGACGCAGCTGAGAGTCGCACAGGGTGAGCCTTTGCCCTTTACACAGGAGGACATTCAGGTGCGGGGTCATGCCATTGAATGCCGCATCAATGCGGAAAATCCAGATCTGGACTTTCGCCCCTCGCCGGGAACCATCCGTGCGCTTCATACGCCGGGCGGTCCGGGTGTCCGTGTGGACAGTGCCGTGTATCAGGGATACACGATTCCGCCGTACTATGATTCGATGATTGCCAAGCTGATCGTCCATGCCCCCACCCGAGAAGAGGCGATCATGAAAATGCGCTGGGCATTGTCCGAGTTTATTGTAGACGGTGTAGATTCCAACATTGACTTCCAGCTTCGTCTGATTAAGAATAAATCCTTCGAGGCAGGGTCATATGATAACAGCTTTTTAGAGAGCTTTCTCCAAGAGATGAAACAGAATAAGAACTTGTCCTCATAGGATGATTTGACCATGGATTTTCGTGCAGCATTTTGACGAGGGCAAGGCGAAAAAGCGAAAGCAATCTGCCGTTTGACGAGGGCAAGGCGAAAAAGCGAAAGCAATCTGCCGTTTGACGAGGGCAAGGCGAAAAAGTGAAAGCAACCTGCCGTATGGTGCGCTTTTTCCACGCAGCCATCGGCAAAATTTGCCGAAAAGACAGATGCAATATCCTGTGAGAACAAGTTCTAAGACAGAGCAGTGATCCTGCTTCTGTGGGAAGGTAGGGTGATACCAGAGCCATGGGTTTAGAGGATTTATTCAAGAATGTGACCAAGCGGTTCAATGACGAAGAACTGCCGGAGAATGAGCCAACAGTGAAATGCCCCCGGTGTCAGCAGGTGGTACCGGAAAGCCGGTTTCAGGAACTGAACAAGGTCTGCCCCAATTGTAACTATCACGGACGGCTGCGGGCAACAGAGCGCCTGCGTCTGACGGCAGACAAAGGTTCTTTTGTGGAATACGATACGGAGATGCAAACCGTGGATCCCCTGAATTTTCCGGGCTATGCCAAAAAGGTGGAGTCCTTGCAGGAACTGACAGGGCTGAAGGATGCCGTTGTTACCGGAGAGTGTACGATTAAGGGATCACGGACCGTGCTGATCGTGATGGACTCTCATTTTATGATGGCGTCGATGGGCAGCGTAGTAGGCGAAAAGATCACACGTGCCTTTGAGACAGCGACGAAAAAGGGCTTGCCGGTGGTGGCGTTTACCGCTTCCGGCGGCGCACGGATGCAGGAGGGCATTCTCTCTCTGATGCAGATGGCAAAGACTTCCGGCGCAGTGGCAAAGCACAGTGAGGCAGGTCTTTTATACATGACCGTGCTGACCGATCCCACCACAGGCGGCGTGACGGCTTCCTTTGCGTCTTTGGGGGATATCATTCTGGCTGAGCCGAAGATACTCATTGGCTTTGCCGGACGGCGCGTCATTGAGGGTACTATCAAACAGAGACTGCCGGGCAATTTCCAATTGGCAGAATTTATGCAGGAAAAGGGCTTTGTGGATATGATCGTAGAACGCCGCAGCATGCGCAGTGTTTTGTCCCATCTGCTGAAGCTCCACGGCTATGAAAAGGAGGGGACGAATTGATGGAACAGCAGCAGCGCAGCGCATGGGAGCGTCAGCTTTTGATCCGGGACAAGAATCGTCCCACGGTGCATGACTATATTCCCCGTATTTTCACGGATTTTTACGAGATGCATGGTGACCGGGGCTATGGCGATGACGGTGCGCTCATTGGCGGCATCGGCAGACTGGACGGACTTCCAGTGACCATTCTGGCGCAGGTAAAGGGTCGGAATTTGCAGGAAAATAAAAAGTCCAACTTTGCCATGCCGCATCCTGAGGGCTATCGCAAGGCGCTGAGGTTGGCGCATCAGGCAGAGAAGTTCCATCGTCCAGTGATCTGCCTGATCGACACACCCGGTGCATTCTGCGGTGTAGAGGCAGAAGAACGGGGACAGGGCGAAGCCATTGCCCGGAACATGATGGAGTTTATGATGCTGAAAACACCGATTATCTCTGTCGTTTTGGGCGAAGCCGGCAGCGGCGGTGCACTGGCGCTTGGCGTCTGTGACGAGCTGGCAATGCTGGAGAATGCACTGTACTCGGTGATTTCTCCCAGAGGATGTGCTTCGATCCTGTGGAAGGACGCTTCCAGAGAGCAGGATGCCTGCGAGGTTTTGCAGATCACAGCAGAGGATATGCTGCGGTTTGGCGTGGCAGAAGCCATCATTCCAGAGCCATTTGGCGGTGCTCAAGAAGATATAGATAAAATTTCAGAAAATCTGAAAGAATATTTGGTGAAAACGACAACAGAAAAATTGCAAAAAGACCTTGACGTTTTGCAAAAAGAACGGTATACTAAATTTAGGAAAATCGGCGTGTTCCAGGAGCAGTGAAAACCGCACCGGAATATGCAGATTGGATAGGGAATGTTTCCCGCAAATGACGCCGTTTTCTCAAGCCGGACTGGTTTGGGAAAATGCAACATCATGCCCGTCTCCTTTGGCGTGCGTGCGGATCTTTGGGGTTCATTTTGCTGCAAATTGGCTCTGACACAGGATGCAGCAAATTTTGCCGGAAAGATGCGTGCGGCTTTCCATCGAGGCAAGGGCTTAGAATCAGGAGGAAAAAACGAATGGCAAAAGAAGAAATCTTTGAAAAACTGAAAGAGCTGGTTGTGGATCAGTTGGGCGTTGACGATGATGAGGTCACCCTGGATGCATCCATCAAGGATGACCTGGGCGCAGATTCTCTGGATCTGGTAGATCTGGTCATGTCCGTCGAAGAAGAATTTGGCGTGAAGATCGCAGATGATGATCTGGAGAGTATCAAAACTGTCAGCGATATTGTGGAATATATTGCTGACAACGCTGAATGATTGATTCCGCAAAATATGCGTGTAGAAAAAACCGGAACTGCTTGAACAGAAGCAGTTCCGGTTTTTTTGCAGGAGAGCGGGGGCGTCTATGGATATGATGTAAAGTTTTTGTAAGGATTGTATGGAATATGCACATTTTGGTGCAAAAAAAGATTTTCTCTGGGGCATAGGTGAAAGGAGTGTGATTGGACATGCTAAAAAAAGGATTTCTGCTATTGTCCAGAGAGATTACAACCTGGCGGTGGTATCAAAAGGAAAAGACCTTCCGGCTGTTTTTGCATTTGCTGCTGACGGCGAATTATGAAGATCATGACTTTGAACAGATCACGGTACACCGGGGGCAGCGTGTGGTGAGCCATGCCGCACTGTCAGAGGAGACAGGGTTGACCCCGCAAGAAATCAAAACTGCCATCAAACACCTAAAAGCAACCAACGATATCACCGTCACATCCACCCAAAAATACACCGTATTTACGATCCATACATACGATGCATTTTCATTTGCAACCAACGCAGCAACCAACGAGCAACCAACTGGCAACCAACGAGCAACTAACTGGCAACCAACTGGCAACCAACCAGCAACCAACGATCAACCAACAAGCAACCAACCAGCAACCAACAAGCAACCACAATGGAATAAAGAAAATAAAGAGAATCAAGACAAGAAAGAGAAGAAAGAGAAAAAAGAGAAAAAAGAAAAGAATTGTTTTTCGGGCGCAGGCGCGCCAAAGCAACACAACAAGAGAAGGAGCTTGGGAAAAGTAGATCCGGACAGGCAGGAGGAATCCGTCTTTGAGCAGTTTATCTACAACACCCATGAAGGCTATGCGGATTCGTGGCAGGCGGATAAGATGGCGGTGCTGCAAGCGCTGGAAGCAAATCCGGTTTCACCGGAGAAACCGCCTTTACCAGAAAAGCCGCCTTTACCGGAAAATCCGGCATAGAAGGCACATATCCGCAAACGGTCTGCCGGAACAGAGGAACACGCTTTATGAATCAATCTGAAATTCTATGCAAACTTTTTTTGAAAACTGCACAAAACCGTGCGAAAAAGCCCCCCCTGTGGGGGCATTAGTGAGGGGGCTTTGCCGCTGATGGGTCAGCAACAGGCGTTTTCAACATCTCATGGGACAAAATTTGTCGAAAAGACGTGGGTCAGATTTTCCGGCGGACAGGTTCTTGGTTGACTTTTTTGCCGGAATCCTGTATAATAAAATAAAAGCAAATCCGCACAAAGAGCGCCTGGCGGCTTTGCTGAAAAACAAGTTCTATTGCCGGAAAGGACGGGCTGAGATGGAAAACCAAACGACACCTAAGATCAATGTGGCTGAGATCATGGAGAGCATCCGTGCAGAGATTCAAGAAATGGGCTATAGCAGCGACATGCTCTCTTTTGCCGATATCCGCAGCGACGCCGAAGCGGAAATGGAAATGGAACAGTTCGATGCGGACATGCTTCGCCATGACGTGCAGTATCTCACTGCCAATCACCGTCTCGAACCCTATCCGAAACTGTCCGGCAATCCGGTGTCTGTGTTCTTCAAAAAAATCGCCCGGAAACTGACGCGCTTTGATATGGAACCATGCGCCGCTGAACAAAGCAGCTTCAACGCCAGTGTGGCACAGGCACAGCAGCAGATCGAACTGTATATCCAGGAATCCCGGCTGCATAGCACACGGGTACTGCTGGAACGTATCGAAATATTAGAGCTGCAACAAAAAAACGCCCATATTGCTATGGCACAGATGCAGGCACAGATTCAGGCACTGCAGCAGCAGCTCTTTTCCGGGGAGGAACCGTCATGAGAGTGCTCCAACTGCTGTCCTCGATGGGAACCGGAGAAGCGACAGACTATGATGCTCTTTCCCTCTCCCGGGTACTCCGGGATATGGGTTTTCAGACCGCCATTTATGCCGAAGAATGGGACAGACAGATGTCGGACGGCGCTGTGCTGCCCATGCACAAGCTGCCCAGACCCGCTGCGGATGATGTCATCATCTACCACAAAGCGGCGGATTCCTGCCTCAGCGTGCCTCTGGAACAGTTTTCCTGCCGAAAGCTGATGATTTTTCACGGCGTCACACCGCCCCGGTATTTCCAGAAATACAGCCAGCAGCGCACCGTCAGGGCAAAACAGAGTATGCAGGAGCTTTGCCGTCTGGCGGACAAGGTAGACTATTGCATGGCAGATACTTCCAGTCAAGAGAGCTTGCTGAGAGAACTGAATTATCGCTGCCCCATTGTGATACGCCCTTTGATGATCCCTTTTTCGGAATATGCCAAACCTCTTGCAGTGGAGGATGCTTCCGGTTATGCGGGCAGCGATGTGTTGCTTCTCTCGGCAGGAAAGCTGCTGCCGAACCGGCGGTATGAGGA
Organism: uncultured Ruminococcus sp.; assembly: GCA_947627445.1. GTDB lineage: Bacteria > Bacillota > Clostridia > Oscillospirales > Ruminococcaceae > Ruminococcus_C. Next base: position 13,842 of record CANQWA010000010.1, on the reverse strand, counting down.
TGTGATCCGAACATTTTACTGCTATCAAAGATATTGCAATCCGGATGCCAGACTGTTGATCGTGGGGAATTGTGACGGGTTAGAGCCATATGAGCAGCGGCTGAAACGCTATGCGGCTGCGTTGGAACTGGAGGAACGTATTGTCTTTGCCCCGAAGCAGCCGCTTTCAAAGATGCTGGCTTGTTATCGGGCGGCGGATCTGTTTTTGTCCATGAGTGAACAGGAGGATTTCAGTTTGCCGTTGGTGGAAGCGATGTATTTTGGTGTGCCCATTGCGGCGAGGAGCGCCGGGGCTGTGCCGGATACACTGGCGGGCTGCGGGTTGCTGCTTCCCACGAAAGACCCCCTGGAGGCGGCGTTGGCAGTGCATCGGGTGCTGCAGGAGCCGGGGCTGAAGCGTGAGGTGATCGCCGGGCAGCGAAAGCGGCAGCAGCAGTTGGCGTTTAGTGAGATACGGCGGTTGTTTGAGCAGCAGTTTCGGGATTTTCTGGATTTCGTGCCGGTAAACGGCAAAAAGAAGCTGCTGCATTTTGCTGCCGGAAGCAAGCCATAAGGCATCCGAAATTTCTCCGGCATCCGCCGAAAATCCAAAACAGACTCTGACCCGAAAGCATTCTGACAGGCACAACAGGAGGTGGTTCAGGATGAAAAAAATGAAAATCGGTTTTGTCATCCCCTGGTACGGGGAGGATCTTCCTGGGGGCGAAGAACTAAAGCTTCGGGAACTGTCCCGCCAGCTGCAGCGTGCCGGCATGGAAATCGAAATCCTCACCACCTGCGTTCGTGACCGCCATGCCGACTGGGGGGAAAACTACTATGCGCCGGGAACATCCATGCTGGACGGCGTGACCGTACACCGCTTTTCCGTCGAACAGCGTGACAAGGATGCCTTTACTCGTGTCAGCCGCAAGCTTGCACAAGGCATGCGCCTGACCTTGTCCGAAGAACGGACCTACACCAGGGAGATGCTCAGCAGCCCCCAGTTATTGGACTATCTGAAAGCCGCAGAGGCAGAATATGACCTCTATGTGTTTCTGCCCTATGCCTTTGGAACGACCTTTTACGGCATGCAGCTGTTTCCGGACAAATCCGTGCTGATCCCTTGCTTTTATGACGAACCCTCCGCTTACCTCCGCATCTTCCGTCAGACATATATCCAGGCACGGGGCATGATCTATCACTCTGTGCCGGAGATGGAATTTGCAGGCAGACTTTACGACTTTTCCGGAACGGAGCAGATCTGCATTGGCATTGGCATGAAAACGGATATCCAAGGCGACCCGGACGGCTTTCGGAAAGCGTATCACATAGACGATCCCTTTCTGCTCTATGCCGGGCGTAAGACGGCTGAAAAAAACGTGCCGCTGCTGCTGAAATATTTCACGGAATATAAGCGGCGGATGCAGGATGCACTCAAACTGGTGCTGATCGGCAGCGGCAGAACGGAGATTGCCGAAGAGATTCGCAGCGAGGTCTATGATCTGGGCTATGTCACAGAACAGGACAAGTACAATGCCATGGCGGCAGCGGTGCTGCTGTGCCAGCCCTCCAGGAAGGAAAGCTTTTCACGGGCGATGATGGAAAGCTGGCTCTGCGGCAGACCGGTACTGGTACATGCGGATTGCCCTGTGACCCGGGAGTTTGTGCGGTCTGCTTCCGGCGGATTGTATTTCCGGAATTACTTGGAATTTGAAGGCTGCGTGAACTACATCCGTGCCCATCGGGAACAGGCATCTCAGATGGGGGAGAGCGGCAGGGAGTTTGTGCAGAACGGCTTTGACTGGGAGACGACGATTCAGGCTTATGAGATGTTCTTTGAGAACTTGTCCACATAGGTAAGATTCCGTCTGTGCCTGGACGTTACAGTCTGTTTCGTATCCCGATGCGTTGGGGTTTTGGGCGCAGGATTCGGCAGAATTTGCCGAAAAGACATGTGCCATGCCAGATGAAACAGACTCTGAGAACAAGTTCTGAGGAGAAGGAATCGGTCTTGTGCGCTTTCCTCTCGGCAGGAAAAAGGAATGACAGTGAAATGAAACGAATTGCAATCGTACACCAGCGATACGGTGCAGAACTGACCGGCAGTGCAGAACAATATACCCGTCAGATCGCCGAACGCCTGGCAAATCTCTATGAGGTCGAGATCCTCACCACAAAAGCAGTGGACGATACCACCTGGAAGGACTGGTATGCCCGGGATACCGAAACCATTCGGGGCGTCACGGTACGGCGGTTCTCGGTCGAACAGCTCCGTGCCAAGGATTTTGCATCCTTTCGCAGCAGCTATGTACAGGAGCTTTCCGCAGGACAGCGCAGCCGTGCCAAAGAACGGATCTGGCTGGAAAAACAGGGACCTTATGCCCCGGACTGTATCCGGTATCTGCGGCGGCATCGGAATGCCTATGATGTGATTCTGTTTATCGGCTATGACACCTATCTTGCTGCGGAAGGATTGCCCGAAGTCTCGGAAAAGGCGATCTTGATTCCGGCGGCAAAGGAAGAGCCGATGCTGCATTTTTCCCTGACGGAATCCCTGTTTCTCCGCCCCCGTGCCTTCGTGTTCCTCACCGATGAAGAACGGCGGCTGGTGCGGCGTTTATACCCGAAAACAGAGCCGATTCCCTGTGCGGTCATGGGAACAGGCGTGGATATTCCCTGTACGCCGAATCAGACGTTGTTCCGGCGGCAGTATGGCGTGGATTTTCCCTATTTGCTCTATGCAGGACGGGTGGACGAGGATAAGGATTGCCCGATGCTGTTCCGGTATTTTCTGGAGTATAAGAAACGATGTGAGGGTGACCTGAAGCTGGTGGTACTGGGGAAGCAGAACTGCCCTGTGCCCAAGGACCCGGATATTGTTTCTCTGGGGTTTGTGCCAGAGGAGGATAAATTTCATGCCATTGCCGGGGCGAAAGCACTGGTGTTTCCATCCCGGACGGCGGCGAAAGCACGTGCGCTGCTGGAGTCTATGGCACTTTCTGTGCCGGTGTTGGTGAACGGTGCTTGTGATGTGCTGCGGGGACATTGCCTGAAGAGCAATGCGGGACTGTTTTATGCCAATTATTTTGAGTTTGAAGGGGCAGTGCAGTTTTTGCTGCATCATCCGGTGGAGTATATGCAGCTTTGTTCCAATGCCAGAGCATATGTTTTGGAGAATTATGACTGGGGGCGGATTATCCGCCAGTTTTCGGCGCTTATAGAGAGTCTGCACACACTTCCCATGCGAACCAGCCTGTAGCATGGTCTGCCTTAAAAAGAAATGATGCACAAAACCATTCCGGTGGGTTTGTGCATTTTGCCGTTTTTACCCAACGTTCTTGCTGAAAAATCAGAGAATCTATTGACTTTTTTCGGGTGAAATGTTAGAATAAAACTATCTAAGAATTTGTTCTCATCGGATTTGTGCATGGATTTTCGAGCAGCATTTTGGCGAGGGCAAGGCGAAAAAGCGAAAGCAATCTGCCGTTTGACGAAGGCAAGGCGAAAAAGTGAAAGCAACCTGCCGTATGGTACGCTTTTTCCACGCAGCAATCGGCAAAATTTGCCGAAAAGACAGGTGCAATATCCTGTGAGAATAAGTTCTAAAATTCGGAAAGGAACGATATATGATGAAGCTATTCAAACGACTGCTCCGTGTAGGTACAGCTGCGGTAGTGGGCGCAACGATGATGACGGCATTTGCCGGCGGCTTTTCTACGGCAAATGCGGCGGATCAAACAGCCGTAGAGATGGTCGAGGAGATGGGTCTGGGCTGGAACCTGGGAAATTCTCTGAGTGCTGCCAACACCTGGACGGCTACCCCTATGACGCCCGAACAGATTGAAACCGCATGGGGAAATCCGGTGACCACCGAAGCCATGATCCGTGAGATCAGCAAAAACGGTTTTCATACGGTACGAATCCCGGTGACCTGGTATCAGGCAATAAACGGCGATGTTCTCATGGAAGAATGGCTGGCACGTGTTCAGCAGATCGTGGACTGGTGTTATCAATATGACCTCTATGTCATCGTGGATACCCATATGGAAGCCAGCTGGCTGAATGTCTCCAACCAGGCAAGGTTCACCGACCTGTGGAAGATCATTGCCACTTATTTCAAGGACTATGACGATCATCTGGTATTCGAGGGCATGAATGAGATCGAGACGAGCGCCGCAGATAATCTGACCCTGAACCAAGCGTTTATCGACACCGTGCGTGCGACGGGCGGCAACAACAGCGACCGCCTGCTGCTAATTGCGGCTTCCAATAACAACACTGCCAATCTGCTGTCTGACAGCTTCCAGATGCCCACGGACAGCGCCGAAAACCGTCTGGCAGTTTCGGTACACTACTACGAGCCGCCGACGTTCTGCGTGGCTGAGCTGGACTCTACTTGGGGATACAGTTCGACATGGGGCACGGCTGCGGAGCATACCACCCTGGAAAATGACTTTCAAAAGCTGAATCAGAAGTTTGTCCAAAACGGTGTGCCGGTGATTATCGGCGAGTACGGCGTTTGCACAGACGAGGGTAAGGATGATGCCTCTATGAAGGATTTCATCCGAACTGTGGCTTCTACCGCCTATGAGATGGAGGGAATCTGCCCGGTTCTGTGGGACGACTCCAATGGCGGTACTATGCTGTACTTCAACCGTCTGACCCTGGATTGGCACGACCCGGAAATCGGTCAAATCTTCTCAGATATTCTCAACGGTCAGACGGGTCCCGGCATGGATAAGACCGACCGTGTGACCTTTGCGGCATCGGAAATCACCCAGATTGATTCCAAGACCGGCAAAGAATACCTGCAAATTGACCTGAAGCCCTATAAAGAACTGGGACTCTCTGTCAGCACTGTTGTGGTAAACTACAATTTTGTCTCTGCCAAAAATTCTGCGGAATGCAGCGGCGATATCAATATGAACTTCAACATTGTGGACGCCAACGGGGAAAACCAGTGGGCATATCTGGACAACGCAATCGGACCCAACGAAACTTCTACGACCTTTGAGATGCCTTCCGGCATGGCAGAATTTGTGCTGGAGACGGACGATGACGGCAATCCTGTCAGCTCGGTGACCGGCAAACTGGATATGGATTATCTCAAGTTTGAAAACTGGTGGACATGGTCGGCTGCTTCCGGCGATACCTGCACCGTGGAATGGGGCGATGTGACCGTGATCTTTGACGGGGAGTTCTACCTGGACAATCCCGGAGGAGAAACCACTACCACAAAGCCTGCTGAAACAACAGAACCGAAACAGACCACGTCTACTACCGCGAGTTCTGTGAATCCGCCCGCCGGCGACGCCATCGGGCAGGCTTACTTCATCGGCGGCGTTGGCGCTTCCCAGAACTGGAGCGCTGGTGAGGATGCGGGCGCAAAGGTCACCCCGATCTACGGCGACGGCAAATACACGGTGACATGGGATGTGACAGCAGGCGGCGGTACAGATACGGTGCAGTTCCTGGCAGTTCTCATTGAACCGGACGGCGATGCCGAAAACTTTACCACCGATACCTTTGAAGGTTTGACAGTCACGCTGGACGAAGTCTGGATCGACGGTGTACAGCTCACCGATTATGCGGTAGGCGACAAGTCCATCAATACTCGTTATTACGAAGGAGAAAATCCAGGCGTGACACGGATCTATCTCCGTGACGACTGGGCAACCAAAATCGGCGATCTGCCCTCTAAGACGACGATTACACAAGAAGTCAAGGTGGTATTCACCATCGGCGGCACAGGCATTACAGGGACGGTGACGGAGGATACGGGCACGACAACTGCCGAGAGTACCACCACGACCAGCGAATCCACCACAGTGACTACCGAAACCACCACGACCACCACGACTGCGACGACTACCACACGCAAGCCCATTGAAGACATAGATCCCAATGCATTCTACGGCGATGTCAATCTGGACGCTAAAATCGACCTGACTGATGCGATCATCCTGAACAAGTTCTGTGCAGATACCGTTCAGCTCAACGATCAGCAGCTTGCCAATGCAAACTGTGATGCAATGGGAGGTGTGGATCTGAACGATACCATTGTATTGCTCCAGTTCCTGGTACATCTGGTGAATGAACTGCCCTATCAGGGATAAGGATTCTTGCTTTTTGGAAAAAATACCGGATCTGCATGTGTAGATTCGGTATTTTTGTGCCTTTTAACACCGCACCATCTTTGTGCGGGTTTGCCCAAAAAATTTTTGCTTTTGAACCCAAAGCCCGGGTCGGAATTTGAAAATCAAAATTTTCAGGGGATTTGCTGATGATTTTTCGGCAGAATCGAGGGATTTTTTGCGGCAGGGAGGAAAAATTCGTCCCAAAAAGATTGTTTTCTCTGGAAAAACAGTTGACTTTTTTGGGGCAAAGGTCTATAATAGTAGGGGTTGGATGAAAACCTCATTCAGAATCTGAGAAAAACAAGGTGGTGGTGAATCATGGGCGATATCGGTGCGGAATTGCAGGAACAGCTTCGGAACAAGGATGTCTGGGTCAGTTCCTTTGACGTGCCTCTGGTGGGAAAGATCCATCTGCATGAATCCATTGTGATCATGTGGGGCATCATGGCAGTGATCATGGTGGCGGTGCTGCTTCTCACCAGAAAGATGACGCTGATCCCAGGAAAGCGACAGGCGCTGGTGGAATTCGCAGTCACATGGGTGACGGATTTTTTCGAGGACAATATGGGAAAAGGCGGACGGCGCTATGTGCCCTATCTGAGCACGGTGTTTTTGTTTCTGGCGATTGCAAACTTGGCAGGCATGTTCGGCTTTGGCATCCAGCCTCCCACAAAGGATATTAACGTCACGGCGGCGCTGGCACTCATGAGCATTTTCATGATTGAAAAGGCGGCATTTCAGGGGCAGGGCGGCATCAAAGGATTTTTCAAGTCCTTTCTAAAGCCCATGCCGGTGATGCTTCCCATCAATATCATGGAACTGGTGATACGGCCTTTGTCTCTGTGCATGCGTCTGTTCGGCAATGTGCTGGGGGCATTTGTGGTCATGAAGCTCATCGAACATGTGTGCGGACTCATTGCGCCTATGGTACTGAGCATGTATTTTGACGTATTTGACGGACTCATCCAGGCGTATGTGTTTGTGTTCCTCACGTCACTGTTTATGTCTGAGGGACTGGAATCGGAGGAAGAACACATCGTAAAGGCAAATCAGGTTTAAGGAGGAAAAAACCATGATAGCAATTGGCGCTGCGATTGCAGTATTAACCGGTATCGGCGCAGGTGTAGGCATCGGCGCAGCAACATCCAAGGCGGTGGAATCTATCGCCAAACAGCCGGAAGCAGCCGGTTCCATCAACAAGGCACTGCTGCTGGGATGTGCCCTGGCAGAGGCAACTGCCATTTATGGCTTTGTCATCGCCCTGATGATGATTATTATGTTAAAGTAAGAAGTATCAGAACCAGTTCTAAGGAGGAAAAAACCATGATAGCAATTGGCGCTGCGATTGCAGTATTGACCGGTATCGGCGCAGGTGTAGGCATCGGCGCAGCAACATCCAAGGCGGTAGAATCTATCGCCAGACAACCGGAAGCAGCCGGTTCCATCAACAAGGCACTGCTGCTGGGATGTGCCCTGGCAGAGGCAACTGCCATTTATGGCTTTGTCATCGCCCTGATGATGATCATTATGTTAAAGTGATTCCCTTCGATCAAAAATCGGAAAGGAGAACGGTTGGCGCAAGCAGCCGTAGCAATGGATATGTTAGAATTTGATTTTTGGACAGTCCTGTTTTCCGTGATCAATATTCTGGTGCTGTTTTTCTTTTTGAAAAAGTTTCTGTTCGGCAGAGTGAACGCCATGCTGGAACAGCGTGCCAGAATGGTGCAGGAGCAGATGGATCATGCGGAGCAAAGTGCCATCGAAGCGGATCAACTCAAGGAGAAACGGGAAGCCCAGCTGCAAAACGCCCGGCAGGAAGCCCGGCAGATCATTCAGACAGCCCAGCAGAACGCCCAGGTGCAGGGGGACAAGATGATTGCCCAGTCCCAGAGCCAGGCGGATGATATCATCGCTGAGGCGCAGAAGGAGATCGAAGCAGAACGTCTCCGGATGATGGACGGCGTGCAGGTGGAAATTGCGGATCTGGCACTGACAGCGGCATCCAGGCTGATGCGGCAACAGATGAATGATGAGATCAACCGCAGCTTAGTGGATGCGTTCTTATCGGAGGAAGGAGCCGGTGAACCATGACACAGGGTGCAGCTTCTTATGCCGCCGTGCTGCTGTCCCTGGGGATAACACCGGAAGCGGTGACGGAGACAGAGACGGTCTTTTCTGCCTGCCCGGAGCTGACCGAAATACTGGACAGCCCTGTGGTATCTCCGGAGGAGAAAACCGCTGTGATAGACAAGCTGTTTCCGGCAGAGATACAGTCCTTTCTCAAGGTGGTCTGCCAAAACGGTCAGATCAACAGCATCCCCATGATCGTTTCGGAATACCGCAGCCTGGAACGACAGCAGAAGCAGTGCGCTTATGCGGTTCTGGAATATGTGACACCGCTGACAGAGACGCAGCTTGCCGCCATGAAACGGTTCGTCTGCGCCAGAACCGGTAAACCGGATGCAGAAATTCAGCTGCGCCAGAATCCGGAGTTGCTGGGGGGCTTTGTGCTGAAGATCGGCGATGAGACTGTGGATAAAAGTATGCGCCGTGCCGTCAAAGAGATGCGGAAGCGCATGATTCGGAGGTGAGGATAAGGCAATGAGCAATATAAAAGCAAGTGAAATCATATCCGTTTTGAAAAGCGAGATTGCAGATTTTGACCGGAAATCCGGCGTACAAGAGACCGGAACCGTCATCCGAGTGGGGGACGGCATTGCCACCGTATTCGGTATGCAGCATGCCATGTACGGCGAGTTGGTGGAATTCGAGACTGGCGTCCGGGGCATTGTCCAGAATCTGGAAGCCAAGACCATTGGCGTGGTACTGCTGGGCAGTGACCACGGCATTACGGAAGGAACCACTGTCATTCGCACCAAAAAGCGTGCCGGCATCGGTGTCAGCAGCAAAATGATGGGCAGAGTGGTCAATGCTCTGGGCAGTCCCATTGACGGAGACGCCCCCTTAAAGGCAGAGGATTATTTTCCCATTGAACGGGAAGCCCCCGGTGTGGCTTCGAGAAAATCTGTTTCCGTGCCGCTTCAGACCGGTATTCTTTCTATCGATTCTATGTTTCCCATTGGACGGGGACAACGTGAGCTGATCATCGGCGACCGTCAGACAGGAAAGACTTCTGTTGCGGTGGATACCATTATCCATCAGAAGGGAAAGGACGTCACATGCATCTATGTGGCGATCGGACAGAAATCCTCTACGGTGGCGCAGATTGTTTCCACCCTGAAAAAATACAATGCCATGGATTATACCATCGTCGTGGCAGCTTTTGCCAGTGAACCGGCACCCGTGCAGTATATTGCCCCCTATTCCGGTACAGCCATTGCGGAATACTTTATGAGCCAGGGGAAGGATGTGCTGATCGTTTACGATGATCTGTCTAAGCACGCCGTGGCATACCGTGCCATGTCCTTGCTGCTCCACCGTCCTCCAGGGCGTGAAGCCTATCCCGGGGACGTATTCTATCTGCATTCCCGTCTGCTGGAGCGCTCCTGCCGGTTGGATGATGCCCACGGCGGCGGTTCTATTACGGCACTGCCTATTATCGAGACGCAGGCAGGCGATGTTTCCGCTTATATCCCCACCAATGTCATTTCCATCACGGACGGACAGATCTTTCTGGAGAGCGAGCTGTTCAATGCCGGTATGCGTCCAGCGGTAAATGTGGGCTTGTCGGTTTCACGTGTGGGCGGCGCTGCGCAGACCAAAGCGATGAAAAAGGTGGCAGGCAAGATGCGTATTGACCTGGCACAGTTCCGGGAAATGGAAGTATTCACCCAGTTCAGCTCGGAATTAGACCCTGCCACACAGGCGATGCTGGATCATGGACGTGTCCTCATGGAGCTATTGAAGCAGCCCCTCTATCATCCCCTGGAGATGTGGAAAGAGGTAGTCATTCTGGCGGCGGCTTCCCATGGCTTGCTGGATGATGTTGCACTGCCGGATCTGCGTCCGTTTCGGGAAGGACTCATGGCATATATGGCAGAGCATGGCAAGGACATGATAGCAGCCTTGCAAGAAACAGGGTCGCTGTCCGATGCGCAAATGGAAGAGCTGCTGGAACACATCCGCACCTATAAAAAGCAGGTGAATTGATATGGGCAATATGCATGAGATTCGTGACCGGATCAAGAGCATTCAGGATATTATGAAAATCACCAATGCCATGTATTTGATCTCGTCCTCCAAGCTGAAAAAGGCGAGAAAGGATCTGGCGGCAACCCAACCATATTTCAACAAGCTGGTATACGCCATGCGGAGCATTCTGTCCCGTGCGCCGGAGGATATTGACATGCGGTATTTCGACCAGCGGGAGGATATCAGACCCGAGGACAGAAAGGTGGGTTATCTCGTGATCACCGCAGACAAGGGGATGTGCGGCTCGTACAATCACAACATCATCCGGCTGACAGAAGAGAAAATGGCGCAAAGCAATCATAGCAGCCTGTATGTCATGGGGCATGTGGGACGGATGTATTTTCAGCGGAAGGCACGTGCCGGAAAGCTGGATGTAGACCCGGAGTTTGTGTATACCCCCCAGAATCCTACCCTGTTTCGTGCCCGGAATATTGCGGAGCAGATGCTGGGGGCATTTGAACGGCAGGAGATGGACGATCTGTATCTCATCTTTACGGAGATGACGTCCTCGATTCAGTTTGAACCCAAGGTGCTGCAATTGCTGCCGCTGGATGCAGAGCACTTTGTCCAAACAGAAGGAGAGATTATCCGTCACCATGAAGCAGAATTTTTCCCCAGTCCTGGCGAGGTCATGGAGCATTTAACGCCGAATTTTATGAAGGGTCTGATCTACGGTGCGATGGTAGAATCTTTTTGCAGTGAGCAGCAGGCTCGTATGTCGGCGATGGATTCTGCCACCACCAGCGCCAAGGATATGTTACAGGCATTGTCTCTGCAATATAACCGTGCCCGCCAGGCAGCCATCACCCAGGAGATCACAGAGGTGGTCAGCGGTGCAGGTCTGGCGGAATAAGAGCTGGTTCTCATAGAAATCGGAAGAAGGATCGGATTTTTGAGCAGATAGAGGTGAAGCATCCTGCTTCATGCTTCAAGTAAAGGATTTATCATATGGAAAAAGGTAAAATTGTACAGGTGTTAGGGCCCGTGATTGACGTTGCGTTTGCAGGCAAGCTGCCCGATATCCGGGATGCCCTGACCGTAGAAAATGACGGCAAACACTGTGTCATGGAAGTTGCACAGCACATGGGAAACGGCATTGTCCGCTGCATCTGTCTGTCATCCACCGAGGGCTTTGCCAAGGATATGGAGGTCACTGCCACCGGAAGCTGTATCAAAGTGCCGGTGGGAACTGCCACACTGGGCAGAATGTTCAACGTACTGGGCGAGCCCATTGACGAAGCCGGTGCAGTAGATGCACAGGAAACCTGGGAGATTCACCGGCCTGCCCCATCCTTTCGGGATCAGAGCCCGGTGGTGGAAATTCTGGAGACAGGCATTAAGGTCATTGACCTGCTTGCCCCCTATGCCAAGGGCGGTAAGGTGGGTCTGTTTGGCGGTGCCGGTGTGGGAAAGACGGTTCTGATCCAAGAGCTGATCCACAACGTGGCGACGGAGCACGGCGGATATTCTATCTTTACCGGTGTGGGTGAGCGCTCTCGAGAGGGCAACGATCTGTGGCATGAGATGAAGGAATCTGGTGTCATCGAAAAGACGGCACTGGTGTTCGGACAGATGAACGAGCCGCCTGGATCACGTATGCGTGTGGCACAGACCGGTCTAACCATGGCGGAATACTTCCGGGATGAAAAACATCAGGATGTGCTGCTGTTTATTGACAATATTTTCCGGTATGTACAGGCAGGCTCAGAGGTTTCTGCCCTGCTGGGACGAATGCCTTCTGCCGTTGGCTATCAGCCTACGCTGGCAAATGAAGTGGGTGAACTGCAGGAGCGGATCACATCGACCAAGAACGGTTCTATCACATCGGTGCAGGCGGTCTATGTACCGGCAGATGACTTGACAGACCCGGCACCGGCGACCACGTTTGCCCACCTGGATGCGACGACGGTATTGTCCCGTAAGATCGTGGAGCAAGGCATCTATCCGGCGGTAGATCCGCTGGAATCCACTTCTCGTATTCTGGAACCGGATGTGGTAGGCGAGGAGCATTACCGTGTTGCCCGTAAGGTGCAGGAGCTGCTGCAGCGTTATAAGGAGTTGCAGGACATCATTGCCATTCTGGGCATGGAGGAACTGGATGAGGCGGATAAGTTGACGGTATACCGTGCCCGTAAGCTGCAAAAGTTTTTGTCCCAGCCTTTCAGCGTTGCCGAGGTGTTTACCGGAACGCCGGGAAAGTATGTTCCCTTGCAGGAGACGATCCGGGGCTTCCGGATGATCGTGGACGGCGAGTTGGACGACTGTCCGGAGAATGCGTTCTTTATGGCAGGCACGATAGACGAGGTACTGGAAAAGGCACAGGCCATGGAAGAGGCGTGAGGATAAGCGATGGCAAATACATTTCAGTTGGAGATTTTGGCAGCAGCAAGACCATTTTACGTGGGACCGGCTGCGCATCTGATTTTTCCCGCCATGGATGGGTTGGTGGGTATTTTGCCGGGGCATCAGACCATGGTCACGGTGATCCGCCCGGGGGAACTGCGGTATCTGGTAGACGGCGAGTGGCATGTTGCAGCGATCAGCGAAGGCTTTGCGGAAGTGCGGAAGGACTATGTGCTGGTGCTGGGAGATGCCATTGAACGGCCCGAGGAGATCGACGCCAGACGAGCAGCCGAAGCGGCAGAGCGTGCCAAAGAGCGAATGCTGCACAAACAGAGCATTTTGCAGTATTATCACACGCAGGCGGCGCTGAACCGGGCGATGAATCGGCTGAAGGTATCGAAGCGGCACAATCATGAGATTTAGGGCGTGTTGACATTAAAATAAAGCGCAGATTTTTGAGCAGAATTTCTGCGCAGACAAGGAGAGAAAACGCAGGCGGGCTGTCGCCCGGCAAGTTTTCTCAACGCAGTATGCGTAAAATTCAGCCAAAAAGATGTGTTTTAGGCTTAGTGTCAACACGCCCTAGGGCTTTGCGGTTATCTTGGACAATTTCCAAAAACCGCTTGACTTTTTCCCCATTTTCCGCTACAATATAACCATGGTGCAGATGTTTTCCGCTTGGATAGGCGGCGGTGCAAAGCTCCTGCGCCGGAGTCAAAAGAACAAGTTCTAAGCTTTGCTCCGATTTCCGATGGGAAATCGATTCAATTTTGCTGCAAGGGAGAATGTAGAAATGCTGTCAAACGAACAAAAAAGCATGGATAAAATTGTGGACCTGTGTAAATCCCGTGGGTTTGTCTATCCCGGCTCTGAGATTTACGGCGGTCTTGCCAATTCCTGGGACTATGGGCCCTTGGGCGTTGCGTTGAAAAACAATATCAAAAAAGCATGGTGGAAAAAATTTGTCCAGGAATCTCCCTATAACGTGGGTCTGGACGCTTCTATCCTCATGAACCCGGAAACCTGGGTGGCTTCTGGTCATCTGGGCGGATTTTCCGACCCTCTGATGGATTGCAAATCCTGTAAAACCAGACATCGTGCCGATAACCTCATCGAAAATTTTGACGGGTCAAACCCTGCCGGCTGGAGCAATCAGCAGATGATGGATTATATCCGGGAAAAGGGCATTGTCTGCCCCAACTGCGGCAAGAGTGACTTTACGGATATCCGT
>CANQWA010000009.1 GCA_947627445.1 uncultured Ruminococcus sp. | reverse complement strand
ACGCCTTCGAGGGCTTTCCTTGCAACTGCCGCACCTGTCTGATTTTTGCTTCATCAAACAGGTTTTTAGAGATTGCCTTTATTTTAGCACAAAAAAACCAAAATGAGAAGTCTAAATTTGTTTATCAGTTAAAACAAAAAGTTTGAACTGAAACATCAACTCAATATTTTTGAACCCCCGAACACCTCCGACATCTTTATATGATTGAGAGCGCAGTCCATGTGTGCAAGTTCTTCGGGGGTAAGTTCAATTTCTGCGGCATTCGGAATTGTCCTCAACGGCATTTTCGCTGTTGCCCGAATTTCCACAGGCGGACAGCGGCATTACCAGCATTACGCTTAAAATTCCTGCAAACAGTTTTTTCATCATGAATTTCTCCTTACCAAATTATTTTACAAAACCTCTATCCAGTGTGATTGATGTTCCTGATTTTATGATACAAAAATCGAGACCTTTTGAGAAGTCTCGATTCGTTCACCAGTGCCAACCTGTGGTTATCACTGATTTTATGGCATGACTTTTGTTACCGCTTCAAGAAATTGCTTTACCGTGTCGGAAGGATTTGTGGAATAGAGCACACCGAAAGGAATACTATGATTCCACTCCACGGGAATCACTTTCAGCATAGGGTGTACACAGTTCCAGCTTTTTATGACAAGAAGGATATTTTTTTCCAGTTCACAGCGGTTGAAAATATTCACATCGTAAAAATCAAAGTCAACAATTTTAATTTCCCGATGATGTTCCGTCAGTTCTTCACGCAGTTTGTCCACATAACTGCTCCAGCCACGGTGCATCATCAGCAATTCCTCACCATATAAGTCCTGCACCATCAGTTTATCTTTGACCGCCAAAGGATGATAAATGGAAACGGCACAACACAACGGTTCTTTCGTGATTTCCAGTCCGGAACAGCCTCGCACATTCAGCAGTGTATCATCAAAAACACCCGTTACCACATCAATATTCTGCCCGAGATTTTTCAGAATCTCTCTTGCATTTTCCGGTGTATTCTCAAAAGGAATGATCTGAAAACTCAGGTTTGAACAGTGTTCGTGAATTTTAGGCCAGAGGTCTGTCAGAATCTGAGCAGGTGTCATCGGGGAAGTGCCGATACGGATCACCGATTTTTCTGTTTCCATTGCGTTTCTTGCACGCCGGATAGCTTCACGGCAATAGGCGACAATATATTTTGCATCCGCATAAAGGGATTCTCCTGCTTTTGTCAGTTTCAGTCCACGGTGTGTCCGCTTAAAAAGCTGCGCACCAACATCGTTTTCCAGAAGATTGATTTGCTTAATAATGGCAGTGGAAGTGATATAAAGTTCCTCTGCCGCCTTGTTGAAACTGCCTGCTTCAACGATACGAACAAACGTTTCCAAATGAATATTATTCATTCTGTATTGTCATCCTCTTTCTGCTTGAAATTCCAATTATAGATGTATTTGTATAACCTCTCAGTTTATATTATAGTACAAATCTCTATAATTTTCAAGATGTTTTTGCATATTTTAGCAGATTTTATAATATTTTTAGGATTGAAAATGATTCGTGCTATCTCATCAGAAAATGAATGAGGTGACACTATTTTTATCACATCATCGTCTGTAAATCACATTTTTGTGGTGTTCGTAAGGTGTTCGTGTGAAGATACAGAACAAGCTCTAAGTTGTAACAATTCTATGGGGCGTTTATGGAAAAACCCCGTCTTTGCCATAAAAAAGCACATGCCATTGATAGTGTTTGGCTTTGTCCTCCTCCAGCAATCATCTACGATAATTTACGAAAGAAAATGCTGTAGCCGATGCATCCATCCTGCCCCTTGACGGAATCTCCATTTCGTGGTACAATAAACCTGTTGATACAAAGATTGCATAGGAGGAAAAAATATGCAAATTCTCATCGTTGGCATGGGACTGATTGGCGGTTCCTATTGCAAGGCGATCCACACTTATACAGAACATAAAGTCTATGGCTGCGATATACAGCAGCAGGTTCTGGAAGCAGCACTGGCAGAAGGCACGATTGACGGCATTGGTAACATGACGGACGGCACCTACGACATGATCATCCTCTGCCTCCACCAGCGCATTGCCATAAATCTGATACAGAATGCTCTGCCCCACATCCCAAAAGGCACAATCCTGGTAGATACCTGCGGTCTAAAAGGACGCATGGTACGTGATCTGACCTATCGCTGCACTAAGCTGGGCATCCATTATGTGGGAACGCATCCTATGGCAGGCAGAGAAAAGAATGGCTACTTTGCTAGTATCCCTGACCTGTTTCAAGGGGCGAATCTGATTGTGACCCCGGTGGACAGTACCAATGAAGAAGCCTTGCAGACGGTAAAAACCCTCAGCCGACAGATGGGATTCGGGCAGATCGTCACAGCTACCCCTATGTGGCATGACAACATGATCGCCTATACTTCTCAGTTGGCGCATGTGGTTTCCAGTGCATATGTGAAGGATTTCTGCATGGACGATGCCCTGTCCTTTTCCGGCGGCAGCTTTCAAGATATGACACGGGTCGCCACCATGGACGAGTCTATGTGGGCGGCATTGTTTCTGGATAACCGGGACAACCTGCTGTATCATCTGGATCTGCTCATTGAAAATCTGACGGATTATCGGGATGCCCTTAAACAGCGTGACGAGGATCGGCTGCAATATCTCATTGCGGAGGGACGGCAGATCCAGGAGGAGAACGTCCGCAAGCGCAGCGAGATGGAGGAATAAACATGCGTGATATGAACTGGACACAGGTGGATATTTATACGGCGACCCCGGCGATTGATCTGATCAGTGTGAAATTGCAGGATCTGGGCATCCGAGGTTGTATGGTGCAGGATGCGCAGGATTTTCAGGAATTTCTGGAGCAGAAAGACGGCAAATGGGATTATCTGGAGGATGGACTGATGGAGTTGGCTTCCAGTGAGACCTGTATCACTGTATATTTGCCGGAGGATGCACAGGGAGCAGAGATGCTTGCTGCTGTGCGTGCGAT
Source organism: uncultured Ruminococcus sp. (assembly GCA_947627445.1). Taxonomy (GTDB): domain Bacteria; phylum Bacillota; class Clostridia; order Oscillospirales; family Ruminococcaceae; genus Ruminococcus_C. Next base: position 68,335 of record CANQWA010000009.1, on the reverse strand, counting down.
GTTGGAGCAGCTGAAACAGGAGGATACAGAAAAGGCTTACGGCAGATTGGAAATGACCTGTACTGGTATTCATGAGGAGGACTGGGCGAATAACTGGAAGCAGTATTTCAAGCCCTTTCCTGTGGGGAAGAAGCTGTATATCAAGCCCACCTGGGAAGAACCAACCGAAGCGGCAGAGGGCAGAACGATTCTGGAGATTGACCCGGCAAGCAGCTTTGGCACAGGGCAGCATCATACCACTCGTCTTTGTCTGGAACTGATGGAATCTGAGATCAACCATGAGACACGTCTGTTGGATCTGGGCTGCGGCAGCGGCATTCTGTTTATCGGGGGAATGCTGCTGGGAGCGAAGCAGGCGTATGGCGTGGATATCGAAGAAAATGCCGTGCGGATTGCCAGAGAGAATGCTGCGGTGAACCGGCTGCATGAGGAAGCGTACACCGTGGAATGCGGCAATGTGATCACGGATGAAGGATTGACTGAACGCATCGGAACGGGCTATGATATGATCACTGCCAATATTGTAGCGGATGTGATCAAGGGGATGGCGCATCTGTTCCCCGGGTTTCTCCGGGATCATGGTACGCTGATTTTGTCGGGAATTATTACGGAGCGTGAGGATGAGGTTTTGGAAACCGTGACAGCATATGGTTTCATGGTTCTGGAAAAACGAGAGGATGCCGGTTGGTGTGCTGTAAAGCTGCAAAAGGTTTCCAGTGCAAAGACACCGTGTGCATCTTCTTATCCGGCAGGCTCAAAATAAGAACCGGTTCTCATAGGCAGCACCGCAAAAAAGCGCCCTGGATCGGGGGGCGCTTTTTGCTTTTATTGTTCCCAAAACCAAGGGAAACATTTTCCTACTCCGCTTTCTGGATCTCCTCTGCAATTTGCCGCAGAACCGGCGCTGCCGTCTGGTTTCCATAACCAGCATCCTCCGCCAGAACTGTCACCACATATTTCGGCTCATCCGCAGGAAAAAACGCTGTCACCCATCCGTGACAATATTCCTCCCCGTTTTCATCAACCCGTCCGGTCTGCGCCGTAGAAGTCTTTGCCCCCATAGACACCCCTTTTGGCTTTCCCTGAAAATCCGGGTCAGATGCCGCAAAGCACATCAACGAACGCAGATACTGCGCCGCCTCCGGAGAGATTCCATCTTCATGCAGTGCCCTTTCTTCCCGCAGCACTTCTCTGCCATTCTCTGTCAATCCCCGTACCAGCCGTCCCATAGGCAGACTGCCATCCCCCGCAATGGCGCACGTCATTCGGGCAATCTGAACAGGACTTGCCGTCAGGATGCCCTGTCCAAAGCAGAAATTGGCACGTTCTGCCGGGACTTTCAACTGATCTATGGTGGGAAGCGTTCCGCCGGAAGCAATCATGCTGTTGCAAAACATAACCTCTTCCCCAAAGCCCAGAGCCTGTGCCGATTCCAGCAGATCTGCCGGTTTCAGCTGGCGGCTCAGGGCAATAAAGAAGGGATTACAGGAATTGCGCATTGCCAGTGCCATGGTCTGCTTTCCATGTCCTTTCAAATCGTGACATCGGAACTGTTGGCTGCCAATGAAGATATCTCCGGTGCAATTCCATTGAAATGAGCTGCTCAGCCCGTTATCCCATGCGCAATAAGCCGTTACCAGCTTGAAGATCGAGCCAACGGGATAGGCATAAAATGCGCGGTTGATCAGAGGACTGTCAGGATCATCCAGTGCTTCCTGCAAAGTATCTATGGTATAAGTCGGAAAGCTGGCAAGCCCCAGTATGTCACCGCTTTCCACATCCATGACCACAACACAGCCTTTTTCCAGGGATGCTCCGGCGTTTTCACAAAGCTCCTGGATATCTGCATCCAAGGTGGTGATGATGCCTTGGGAGGGGTTTGCGCCGTATCTTACCTGGGTATTTTCGCCGGCAAGAACATGCCCTGCACCGTCTACGGAAAAGGTCACGCTCCATTCAGAGCGAGTCTCTTCCTGACGGAGGATGGTGTCATAAGCGTATTCCAGTCCACAGACACCCCTGCCTTCTGCGGTGTAGCCGATGAGGTGTTGTGCCAGTTGGTTTTCTCCCGTGCGTTTAGGAATCTCCAGGACGGTGACATCGGGGCAGTCGATCTGATTGGTTGTGATCTCGCAGACAAAGGGATAGCCGGAACGGATGCTTTCGTAGAAGGAAGCGGTATCGGTGACATAGGGAGCGAGGGCAGTGAGAGCTTCAGAGGTGGGACTGACCACAGCGGTGTAGGTGATCGAAGTGTTGACGAGAGGTTTGCCGTTCCGGTCGTATATGGTGCCGTCGGCGGTGCCGGCACGGCAGGTGTGGGTACCCTGAGTTGCGGCGGTGCGGATCAGTTCAGGTTTGCCGGAGAGCCACGCGAGATAGACGGCTGCGATAGAGAAGAAGAGGACGAGCCAGAGACGCATCCATGCCAGACGGCGCTGCATGAGTTTCATAGGGGAATCTCCTTTCAGAGGCAAAAACTTTTTGGGCAAACCCGCACAAGGATTGTGCGTCAGATGCGCTGTCAGATTTTTCGTCAGATGAAACCAAAAACGGAGGGAATACTTGGTGTATTCACGAGCATTTGGGTGAAATATAACGGAAAATAGACAAGCAGTTGACGTACAAAGCCGTTAGGCGCTCTTTGTGCGGGGTTGCCTTTGTAAATCGGAACAGGCTCTAAAACTGTGAGATGTGTCACTCCATATTCTCTCCCAAACTCATCCGAATATACAAACTCTACAAAATATGACGACTTTTGTGGATTTTTTATCCTGTTTTTTTCAAAAATCACTTGACTTGTCTGCAAAAAAATAGTATAATAAGAATAGCAGAACTGTCTGACACAGTCAGTTCGCCAAAAAACCAATCAAAACCCCGCCATAAGACCCCAAAATCCATGCGGAAGGAGTAAGTGCCAAACGGCACTGTTGTGAATGGAACCATGAAAAATATTTTATTTGCCGCATCTGAATGTGTACCCTTTGTCAAGACCGGCGGTCTGGCAGACGTAGTCGGCGCACTACCGAAAAGTCTGTACAAGGAGGAATATGATGTCCGTGTGATCATCCCCAGCTATACCTGTATTCCATGGGAATACCGCAGTCAATTCCGCTATGTCACCCATTTCTATATGGATCTGGGCAGACATCCGGAAAATGTTCATGTAGGTATCATGGAATACATCTATGAGGGCGTTCACTTCTATTTTATCGACAACGAGGACTACTTCAAATGCGATCAGCCCTACTCGGATTCCATTATGTGGGATACCGAACGCTTTATTTTCTTCAGCAAAGCCGTGCTGGCTGCTATGCCTGCCATCGGATTCCGTCCGGACATCATCCACTGCCACGACTGGCAGACCGGTATGATTCCCGTATTCCTGCGCAGCACATTTGCATCCCATAGCTTCTACTGGGGTGTCAAAACGATTATGACCATCCACAACCTGAAATTTCAAGGTGTGTGGGATATGCGCCACTTTGTATACCACACGGATCTGCCGGATTATATGTTTACACCGGACAAGCTGGAATTCAAAAACGATGCCAATATGCTTAAAGGTGGTTTGGTGTATGCCGATTATATCACCACCGTCAGTGAAACCTATGCAGAAGAGATCAAAACACCCTTCTACGGTGAACAGCTGGACGGTCTGCTGTGCGCACGTTCTCGCTCGCTAAGGGGTATCCTCAACGGTATTGACTACGATGTATATAATCCGGAAACCGACAAGAAGATTTCTGTGAACTACAACGCATCCAATGCAGTTGCCAAAAAGAAGGAAGCCAAACGGGCACTCCAGGAAGAACTTGGTCTGCCGGTAGACGACAGCAAATTTATGATTGCCATCATCTCCCGTCTCACCGACCAGAAGGGTCTGGATCTGGTCGACTGGATTGCTGACCGCATTACCGACGAGTTCACCCAGTTTGTTGTCATTGGCACAGGTGAAAGTCGGTATGAAAATATGTTTCGCTATTATCAGGGCAAGCACCCGGATCGTGTTTCTGCCAATATTTTCTATTCCGATGCCCTGGCGCACAAGCTCTATGCAGCAGCAGATGCCATGATGGTACCTTCTCGCTTTGAGCCTTGCGGTCTGACACAGCTCATTGCTCTGCGTTATGGCACTGTGCCCATTGTTCGTGAAACAGGCGGTCTAAAGGATACGGTGATGCCTTATAATGAATACGAAAAGACAGGTACAGGTTTCACTTTTACCCATTACAATGCAGACGATCTGCTGTATACCATCAATTATGCCAAGAATATCTATTTCAATCACCGGGAAGACTGGGATGATATGCTCAAACGGGGGATGCAGCAAGATTTCTCCTGGGGCAGTTCTGCTCTCCAGTATCAGGGAATGTATGATTGGATCCTGCGCGGTATGCAGGATTAGTATGACCTCTTATTTATCCATCTTTCTCAATCACAGAAAAGCACTGTTTTTTCGGCAGTGCTTTTCTGCTGCCAAAATCTGCCGAAAGGACGTGTGCAGCTTTTTTGGCAGGCAAGGGACAAAACAACCGCCTGTGGCTTGTACAGCTCAGGCGGTTGTTTGGATCTCTATGGTGCGCAGAATGTTCCGGTATTCGAGCATGTTGACACTAAGAACTTGTTCTCATCGGATATTGCACCTGTCTTTTCGGCAAATTTTGCCGATTGTTGCGTGGAAAAAGCGCACCATACAGCAGGTTGTTTTCGCTTTTTCGCCTTGCCCCCGTCAATCGGTGCTGCCTTAATAAAATGTTGCAATTTCCTGCTCCGGCGGACCAGTCATGATCACATCCTGCACCTCAAGCACAGGACCTTTTCCCCGATACAGCTTGTGCTTCTGTACATGGATCTTTCCCGTGATCTGAATCCATTGCCGCTGCTGTAACATTCCGGCTTTATCCCATTCCGCTACAACACAGCTATAGGCAATATCATCCACACAGCAGGTCATCACATGTCTTCCCACCGCAAACGTCCTGGGCGGAAAGCTCTTATCTACTGCCACGATCCCACGGAAAGAAATCACCTTTCCGTCATATTTCTTCGGTTCTTCCATGATATCCCGATACCACAGCGCATAGTCGGTATCTGCCAGGTGGATCACCGGCGCATTCACATCGAAAGGCAGTGGATCTTCAATATCATCATATTCTACCTGACCGTTTGCATATTCATAGGCAATATCCGCCCGTCGACTGACACCCCGGACGATCTTGTGGAATTCCATCTTATCCATGCTTTTCTCAAAACGATTGAAGATCACCAGTTCACAGGTGTTCAATTTATCCACCACAAGGCTGCGCATGTTGGCATTATACGGTAAAAACGTGGTGGAATCCACAAAGAACATCTCCTGATACACCGTCCAGCTTTCCGGCAGATTTTGGAACAATAATCCCAGCTGCCACATGCCGTTATATTCCAGCACCACTCTGGTGGCGTTGCATTCTTTCAGAAGCCTGGACAAATTTTCCGGATTCACCTCTTCCGGTTCTTCCAGCGTCCGGATAAAGATGTTTGGACTGGGCATCACGGAAACATCGTATTCCTCCTCGCCCTCCTCACAGAGAAGCAGCAGTGTATTCTCTCCGGTATTGAACCGCTTGTCCATCAGAGTCTCCTGGATGAATTTGGTTTTTCCTGCCTCCAGAAAGCCTGTGAACAGATATACCGGAATATCCTGATTTTCTGCCATGACCGATCTTCCTTTCGTGTTTTTCTCATGTTTTGATGCGACAATTCTGTCGCAACTTGTTATACGAAACTCTCATGGAATACTACTCCTCCAAAATCCGATCGATCCATCTATCGGAATGAAGGGGATTGGTATAAAACGCAACGATTTTAGAACTTGTTCTCATTTTTCATAAAAGGAAATAACCGTCCCAGCGTGACAATTGGAGACGGCTATTTCTGACCTGATCGAATTGGAAACCACCGCTGCCGGTGTGCTCTCTTTCTACATCCGATTATACACGATTTTTCCGAAAATGTCAAGCCAGTTCCGGGATTTTATGAATTCGTTCTCATAGGACTTCTGTGAGAACAAATTCTATATTTTGGCAGCTTGCTTATTCCGCCCGAAACAGCGCAGCCAGTGCTTTTTCCTGAATGCCAGCCCCAATGACGCAAAGCCGACCGGTTGTGCCTGCGCTTCCGGTACGTACATCCGGCGTGCCCGGTACATAGTCAAAGTGAATCCAGCTGCCATCCTTTGCCGGTACAATACCTTTAGCACGAAGCACCATGCCGTAGGTATCTGCATCGTTCAGCGCTTTGAGTGCAGCAGTGATCTCCTCTGCGGTATAAGTCTGAGGGGATTCCACACCCCAACTGGTGAATACATCATCTGCATGATGGTGATGTTGGTCATGGTCGTGGTCGTGACAGCCGCAGGTGCAATCCTCTCCGTGTGCATGGTCGTGATCGTGTTGATGCTCATGCGCATGGTCGTGGCAGCCGCAGGTGCAATCCTCTCCGTGCTCATGGTCGTGATCATGGTGATGCTCGTGTTCGTGGTCATGATGGTGGTGATGGTGATGCGCTTCCTGTTCTGCCAGAAGCTGTGCCAGTTCATCATCCAGTGTATTCTTCCGGGTCATTGCTTCCACAATCTGTTCACCGGTGAGTTGTTCCCAATCTGTTGTCACAATGGGCGCACTATCATTGCAGGTGCGCAGCCGGCGAATGCAATCATCCAGCTTTTCTTGCGCCAACCCAGCGGTATGGCTTAGGATCAGGCAGCTGGCATAGGTGATCTGGTTGTTGAAAAACTCGCCGAAGTTTTTCTGATACATCTTACATTTCTTGGCATCCACCACTGTGGTAAAGCCGTCCAGTTCCACATCCGATGCATGCAAATTCTGTACTGCACGGATCACATCGCTGAGTTTGCCCACACCAGAAGGCTCAATGATAATGCGATCCGGATGATACTGCTCCAGCACCTGTGCCAGAGCCTTTCCAAAATCGCCCACCAGACTACAGCAGATGCAGCCGGAATTCATCTCTGTGATCTCCACACCGGCATCCTGTAAAAATCCACCGTCTATGCCAATCTCGCCGAATTCGTTTTCGATCAACACCAGCTTTTCACCGGTATAACCCTCAGCAATCAGTTTTTTGATGAGGGTTGTTTTTCCAGCGCCCAAAAAGCCGGAAAATATGGTAATCTTTGTCATATCAAACGCTCTTCTTTCTCATTTTTTCTTTAGGCAAACCCGCACAAAGATTGTGCGAGTTTGCCTTTAGTATATCATATATGGCAGAGATTTGCAAGCAGTTTTCTCTATAATTAGATGGAATTTTTTTGAATAAATGCCAAGAGGTTACAGAATTCATGTAAAAAGACCATTTGTATGACAAATCACTTTTTGGAGCAGTCTGGTACAATGCCATCCAGGAGAACCCTCCCCCGAAAAAAGCACGCTTCCGCAGAAACCGGCAAAGCGTGCGGGCATGATCTGGAATTTTTGCATCTTCAGGAAATTTTGCAAAAGGGCTTGAATTTTTTGCAAAAATATGGTATACTATCTGTTGTAAGATGAAAGCGCTGTTCACCGAAACAACAGCGCCGGAAAATTCAGGAACCTGTCCCCCCTAGTGGATGATGCAGATAGGCTCTGAGGTGTTTCGGAGAAATGAGGTTTTGACTATGAAGGGTAGTACCATTGCTGCCATGCTCCTGGCAGCTGCGGCTGCTTCTGCGGCAACCATTGTTGCACTGAAAAAAGCACACGACAAAAAGACCGCATGCGAATGTGATGCGTCAGATTATGACCTGACCGATGCATTCTGTGATTGTGATGACAGCGAGGACGATGAGGCAGAGGATGCGGATACTCCGGCAGAAAAGGATGCAGAAGAATCTGCGGCAGAGTGCTGCTGTAAAGACAGCGCCTGCGCAACTGCCGAAGAGGCTTCTGACGAGCCGGCTGAGGTAAAACTGCCGGAGACAGAAGCGGATACTGAGGAAAAATCTGAAACTGGAGAAGCATAAGAATCTGCCGGAAAGATGTCTGTATCTTTTTGTGGAGACAGATTCTGCGCTTTTTTCCTCTTCCACAGAAAAACAAAACAGCACCCGATGTTCCTTTGGAACGTCAGGTGCTGTTTTTACTCAGAGTCTGTTCCGGGATAGGGAATAGTCTCTGAGAACAAGCCCGGAATCATTCCTCATCTGGATCTATCTGATCCGAATGGTCAAAGTGATGGGTATGACCATGAGAAATGGTTTCCTCGTAAGAGAGAATCTCTTCTGGTTCATCCTCTTCGTCATCATCCAGGATGCTCTGATAATCTTCCTCTTCCTCAGCTTCATTCTTTTGAGAAAGAGGCGCTTTCGGGTTTTGCTTTGCTGCACGCAAGGCTTCCTTTTCCTCGGCAGTCATCATATTCCGGCGGATGATGCCCACAGCAAAGAACACGATCACCAGAGCCGCCGCCGCAGCGATGACCCAGAAAACCAGAGCCGTCCAATTGAAATTCACGGACTTGAAGTTCAGATCGACACGACAACTCTTCACATAATCCGAAGCTGCACCGGTATAGCCAATGAGCAAAAAGCCATCCAGTGCTTCCACTGTAAGGGACTCTTCTTTGGTGGGATCTGTATTGTCGTCTGTGGAAGAAGTACAGCCGAAAGCATATTCTCCGATGGAAGCAACACGCTTGGGCAGTGTGACTTCTTTTAGATTGTCACAGCAGAAAAAAGCATAGTCTCCGATATCCAGCGCAGCGCCATCGCCGCCGTCCTCGCTGTCCGTACCTGCAAAGGTGACAGAGGTCAGAGAAGTGCAGTCGGAAAATGCTGTGGTTCCGATGGTGGTGACATTTTCCGGAATGGTCAGGGACGTGATACTGGAACAGAAATCAAACGCCATTTCACCGATGTACTGCAATTTATCGTTGAGTGTGACCTGCTGCAAATCGGATGCAGAGAAAAATGCGCCGGCATAGACGACCAACACACTGTCCGGCAGAACGAAAGAGGTATCGGTTCTTCCTGCCGGATACAAATATAGAATGCTTTCTTTTGTATCATACAGCACATTGTCTATGACAGAATAATTCTGGTTTCCCTCTTCCACCTGAATCTGCGCCAAGCTCTGACAGCCCAGAAAGCTCATAGCGCCGATATTCTCTAACTGTGCCGGGATGGTAAAATCTTCCAGAGACAGGCAGGCATAAAAGGTATAGGCACCAAGCTCTGTGACATTTTCCGGAATCTCTATGGATTCCAGAGACGTACAATAGTAGAACAGCTGATCTCCCAGGGTTTCTGTGGTATCGGGCAGTTTGATGGTGGTCAGTGCTGTACAGTAGCCGAAAGCCATATCCCCGATGGCAGTAACCTGATCGCCCAGTGTGATCTCCTGCAATGCCCCACAGTTGAAAAATGTCCCGTCCTCGATAACAGTCACGCTGTCCGGAAGCTCGACCCGTTCCAGCGCTGTACAGCCGTAAAATGCGGCGCTGCCGATTGTAGTGACGGAGACAGGAATGGCAACAGATACCAGTCTGTTACAATTGGCAAAGGCTTCTTCACCGATGGAGACTACGTCATAGCCGTCGATTTTGGGCATAATGCTGACATAGCTGGCGGATGTATCACAGCCGGTGACGGATACGGTAGAACTATCCAGCTTGGTATAAGTCAGTACGCCGTCATCAAAGGTATTGCTGTCCTCTTCTTCGGCAGAAGCGCCGACAGGAAATACAGTCATGCATAACAAGACAGCCGCAGCCGCAAGACAGCCGCTCAGATGGTGTAATAGTTTCATGAAAACTTCCTTTCCTCAGGAGCAGTCCGTTCAGGATTCGTTGTCGGCAGGGTCTGTGGGATCTTCTGCCACATCCGATTTTGTTGCATCCAGTTCTGCTGGTTCTTCTTCTATTTCCGCTTCTTCGGCATGGAGCTTTGCCTTGGCTTCTTTGTCAGTTTTATGGGATTTTCTGGGCTTTTTGCCTGCATCGGAAGCATCTTTCTTTCTGCCGCTCAGTATCAGCACCAGACCGCCGATGAGCAACACCAGCACGCCGGCGCCTATCAGGAACCATTTTCCCGTAGATGTGGTTTTCTTTGTCTCTATCTTTACAGGGGATTCGCCGTCAGAAGATTCATCATCGGATGACAGTACGCTGGCAAAGTTGAAATGATTTTCATAGCTGTTTTCTTCGTCGGTGTCTGTGCAGTAGATTTCTGCCTGTGAGCCAACCTCGCCGTAAACGGTAAAATTGGGGACAGTTGTTTCCATATCCGCTTCATAGCCAAAGGCGCAGAAGCCAATATAGGTCACGCTGGCGGGAATCGTGACGTCCTTCATGCCAGTACCAGCAAAAGCTGCCATTTGTATGGTTTGCAGACCGTCTGGCAAATGGATGGCAGTGAGATTTTCGTTGCTGCAAAAAGCAGCTGCATCAATGATCTCCAGATCTGCCGGAAAGTCGATCTCTGTCAGGTTGTTGCAGTAGGCAAATGCATAGCCGCCGATCTCTGTCACGGAATCCGGCAAATGCAGCTCTGACAGCTGGGTATAGGAAAATGTCCAGTCGTCAATGTATAACAGCCCGTCGGGAAATTGGATATCCGTCAGAGATGCTTTTGCAAAGGCAGAGGACCAGATTTCCACGACGCCATCGGGAATCGTGTAGGAATCTCCTTTCTTTGCCAGGGGATAGCAGTAGAGATAGGTGCCGTCTGCGGAGAACAGCACATCGTCCTTCACCTGAAACTGACTGTTTCCGTCGGCAACGGTGAAGGTCTCCAGAGATGAGCAGCAGTAAAAGCAGGAATCCTTTAATTCTGTCAGTGTTTCCGGCAGGGCAATGGAGGTGATGTAGTCCTTGTTGGCAAAGATGCCGCCGCCCAGAACCGTGACGTCATAATCATCGACTTGATCGGGAACCACGATCTCTGCATCGCTGCCCAGATATTTGGTCAGAGTGGCGCTGCCGTCGTCATTCAAGATGTATTCGTAGTCCCCCGAGGTGAAAGTCTCTGCTGTGGAGGACTCCTCTTCAGCAAATCCAGTCAGGGAACATACGACCGTCATAGAAATTGCTGCGGTGAGCAGCAGAAAGATAGGTTTGATATTTTTCATGATACTTCCTCTTTTTTGGTTTTTGAGAATCTGTTATCACAAGAAGCGGCGCACGTCTTTCCGGCAGATTCTGTCAATACGGATTTCTGGCGGTTACTCTACCGTAACGGATTTGGCGAGATTTCTCGGTTTATCCACATCATTGCCCTTCAATACCGACGTATAATACGCAATGAGTTGAAGCGGCACAACAGCGATCATGGGCATGAGAATATCCTCAAAATCCGGCAGCCCAAACATCAGATCTACCGCCTCAGCATCTATATCATCACTGCTGCGGCAGATCATAATCACCTTTGCACCCCGGGCTTTCACTTCCTTGATGTTACTGATGGTCTTTTCCATCAGTGCCTTTTGTGTCGCAACAGCGATCACCGGCATATTGTCGGTGATGAGAGAGATCGTGCCATGCTTCAGCTCACCGGCAGCATAGGATTCCGAGTGGATATAGGAGATCTCTTTCAGCTTCAGTGAACCCTCCATACTCAGAGCGTAATCCAAACCCCTGCCGATATACAAAAGGCTGTCTGCATTGATCAGCGAAGCGGCAATGTACTGTGTTTTTTCCTTGTGTTCCAAAATACTTTGAATGGCATCCGGCGTCTGCTGTAACAGACGAATCAGACGGCGGCATTCTGCTTCGTCGATCTGACCCAATGCAAATGCCAGTTCAAAGGAAAAGAGATACATGACAGCGATCTGCACCATATACGCCTTGGTAGAAGCCACAGCGATCTCCGGACCGGCGTGGGTATAGATCAGCATATCGGCTTCACGGGCGATGGAACTGCCCATGGCATTAACAATGGCAAGGGTTTTCGCACCCAGGGATTTCGCCAGCCGCATAGCAGCCAGACTGTCTGCTGTTTCGCCCGATTGGGAAATGATAATGACCAGATCACCCTCTCCCACCAAAGGATCACGATAGCGGAATTCCGAGGCGATATCTACAGTGACGGGAATTTTTGCCAGCTTTTCGATAACGTATTTTCCCACAGTGCCGGCATGCATGGCAGTTCCGCAGGCAACCACCTGAATATGGCGAAATCTGCGCAGAACTTCTGGCGTAATGCCGCATTCTTCCAGATTGGGCAGACCGTCCTGAATACGGGGGGAGATGGTGTTCCGGATGGCCGTGGGCTGTTCGTGAATCTCCTTTAGCATAAAGTGGGCATAGCCGCCTTTGCCAATGGCTTCTACATCCCAGTCAGCTGTCTTCAATTCTTTCTGGATGGGTGTGCCGAAACTGTCGAAGATCTGCACACCGTCACCGCTGAGCACGGCGATCTCCTCATGCTCCAGCAGATAGTAGTCACGGGTATATTCGATGATCGCCGGGACATCGGAGGCGATAAAGCTTTCGTTTTCGCCTACGCCCACGATAAGAGGGCTTTCGCAGCGGACGGCATAGACCTGATCGGGGTGATCCGCAAAGATGATGCCCAGGGCGTAAGAGCCTTCCAGATCACGGACGGTGGCAGAAATGGTCTGAATCGGACTGCCGTTATAGCGGTAATCCAACAGTTTTGCCACGATCTCCGTATCGGTATCGCTGTCAAAAGTGACGCCTTGGGAGATGAGGTAATCTTTCAGTTCCTTGTAATTCTCAATGATGCCGTTATGGACAATCGTCACTCTGCCGCCGCTGTGGGGGTGAGAGTTGACATCAGAAGGTTCGCCGTGTGTCGCCCATCGGGTGTGACCAATGCCCACATGACCGAATGGCCGGGAGTTTTCTTGTTCCATTTTTTCTTCCAGGTTTTTCAGACGTCCCTTGGACTTTGCCACGGAGATCTTGCCGTTCTGGAATACGGCGATACCGGCGGAGTCATAGCCCCGGTATTCTAACTTGGTCAAACCGTTGAGCAGGACTTCGGTGCAGTCACGGCTGCCGATGTATCCAACAATTCCACACATAGATATTGCCTCCTAATTCATATATATTTCCTATCCTATCATAAAATAAAAGATTTTATGATAGAATTGTCCGATATGCAGGGAGCAAATCATAGATTTGCGGATCTGCAAGGACTTTCAAATCAATGGAATAAATGCCTTGCATTTATTATATCATAGAACCGTGGGGAATGCAAGGGGCGAATTTCATATTTGCGGGTGTCTTCTGGGGGCGGCGGCATTCAGCACCATATGGAAAATGGATTTGGGTAATCAGATATGCAAAAGCCATACCCGGATTGCTCGGATATGGCTTTGTGCGGGTTTCGGCGAAGTTCTCGCCGGAATCTGCCGGAAAGGTGGATGCATTTTCTGGTGGTGACAGGTTCTGATTTTCAAATACCTTTCAAATCGTCTGCTTACCATCCGAACATTTCAGATTGTGTCAACACGCCCTAAAATCCACAAAATTCGACAATTTCCGGTCAAAAAAAATCAGTCCTTCTTCTGCGCTGCCAGCAGGTCGCGGATTTCTGTCAGCAACTCCTCTTCCTTGGTAGGCTTCGGCGGTTCAGCTGGCTTTTCTTCTTTCTTACGGCGGAAGAGATTGATCATCTTCACCACAATAAACACACAAGCCGCCGTCATCAGGAAGGTAATACATGTATTGAGAAAGCTGCCGATCGCGATAAAGGGATGATTGCCCCAGGGAATGGTGATTCCCATCGTACTAAAGTTGATACCAGCCAACATCATCCCGATAAAAGGCATCAGGATGTCATCTACCAGAGAAGTCACGATGGCTGTGAATGCAGAACCAACGATCAGACCGACTGCCATATCCAGTACATTGCCCTTGGAAATAAATTCCTTGAACTCCGTCAGAATGGCTGCAAACTGGTTGGGCTTTTTTGGCTGCTCCGGCTGCTGCGCAGGCTGCTGTGCCTGCTGGGTTTGATTTTCGTTTGCCATAATGATGTACCTCTTTTCCGCAGTGATGGGGAATCATGCCGCACAAATTCTGCGGCAAAACATTCCCGGCGCTGCTGTGATTTAAAATGGATGCACATAGAAACTCATGCATGTCTTTCCGGCAGATCTTGGTGCGCACAGCGTCAAAAGCCTTGCCGGACGGCAGACCGCCCGGGGCTTTTTTCTTGTCCTCACCAAAACGTGCTCGAAAATCCGACCATTCTTCCTATGCAAACCAGTTTTTATGCACCGGTATCTTGTCCGGCGTTGTCCGTATTTTCCTCCGGCTTGTCCGTATCAGCCGGTTCTTCCTCAGAGGACTCCTCCTGTGTCTCTTCAAATTTCTGAATCTCTCCTGTATCTACCGTCACAATAAACCCATCGCTGTTATTGCCGGAAATGGTGTATTCCTTATCCGGCGGCACCAGCACATAAGTGGTATCCGAAGCACCGTCTGCCGGTACATAGTATACCTCGTAGATCTCACCGTCCCAGTTGATGATCCGCAGGGGTGTTTCATTATCATAATTTTTCAAAAGTGTCAGATATTCTTCCAGACAAACATTGTTGCTCATGATGTAGGAAGCATGAGGCTCGCCTACATACCGGTAATGCCACGGCTCTGCCTGGATCTCTGTCACATCGGTCTTATCCTCGGTGTAGCGGAGAATATAGCCGTAGTTGGCACAGTTTTTGTCGATCCAGGCGTATTCCCCTGTGCCGTCATAGTCATATTGCACCCCGTCCTCATAAAGAGAAACGTCCAGAGAATATCCCGATTCATGTTCACTATGTCCCGGAAGTGCCACACGTGTCGAAGAGGATGCTCCGGTCTGTTCCAGATCCTCATCATACAGCGCCTGCTGCTGCTCTTTGGTGCGATAGCCGCTGATCACAATAATATCGCTGTGTCCGGTTGCCACATAAAATGCATCCAGCATTTCATTTAGGGCATCCATTGCCGGCTGGCGGATGCTTGTTTCCGTGCCGCTGACGTGGTAGTTTTCGGTTTTATGCTCATAGATGCTGACAATCTCAGCTGCATCAAATTCTTCATAAGCCGTATCGTAATTCACCAGAATCAGGCTGCCCTTGTGGATATCGTCATTGCTGACGGCGATATTCTGATAGATCACCGAGGGCTCTGTGGGGGCTTCGGTAAGGGGTTCTGTCACCAGACCAACGGCAAGATGATCGCCTTCCTGAGCAATGGGCTGCATGTTCTGATAGAATCTCCAACCTCCAGCGCCAACAACAGCTACCAGTGCCAGTGAAACGATCACATCGGCTGCTCTTTTTGCGCCGGATCCTCTCGGAGCTCTTGGCTGTACCTTCTGTCTCGTTTTTTTGCCCTTCTGTTGGGGCTGCGGACGTCTGTTCTGATGATTACTCATGCCAGCGCACCTCCATATTCGTTCGGGGAATTTTTTCTCATTTCCATAGGTATTCTTATTATAACACATCTTCAAAAAAAAGTCAAATCCCAACATAGCTGTTTCCACGGAATGCCATTTTCAGAAATCAGAACTTGTTCTCATTATCTCTAAGGCAAACCCGTACAAAGCCGTTAGGCGCTCTTTGTGCGGGTTTGTCTTTAAAATTCCTTGACAACCACTCCAAAATATTTTGTCTTTAAAATTCCTTGACAACCACTCCAAAATATAGTATAATGTGAATGGTTACGTCCGGACAATCATCCAATTTTCCAACAGTCCGGATAACAGATTCCATGCGATACGGAACTTTCATGCAAAACGCAAAATCAATGACGAGAATATCTTTCGCAGATGCAAAAAGCATTCGCAGAAATACCGACGTATGGCAAGAACGTTAACGCAGAACTGCGGAAAATTTTCCGTCAGACCGCTGCGTTTTACCTGAGAATTCCGTATATAACAGAAAGGGCGCATAACAGATGTTACTAGACAAATACCTGCCTCGTATCGAATTTGACAGCTACGAGGACTTCAAATCAAACTTTCGTATTACTTATCCCGACAACTTCAACTTCGGATTTGACATTGTGGACGAATGGGCAAAGCAAGAGCCGGAAAAAAAGGCGCTGGTCTGGTGCAATGACCATGACGAAGAACGGACATTCACCTTCACCGACATTTCCCGCTTGTCCAATCAGGCTGCCAATTACTTCAAAAGCTTGGGCGTCAAAAAAGGCACTGTTGTCATGCTTATCCTGCGGCGCCGCTGGGAATACTGGGTATGCGCTGTGGCATTACATAAGATCGGCGCCATCCTCATCCCCGGCTCGCTTCAGCTTTCCAAAAAAGATCTGATCTACCGGGGCAACAGCGCCAAAATCCACACACTGGTCTGCGTAGATGACAGCTATGTCATCCAACAGGTAGAAAATGCACAGCCCTCTGTCCCCAGCATCCAGCATAAGATTCTGGTGGGCGGCAAACGTGACGGCTGGCACAACTTTGCAGAAGAATTCTCCGCATATTCTGAAGAATTCCCCCGTCCCACAGGCGAGGATGCAACGTCCGCTATGGAAACATTTTTAGTCTATTTCACATCCGGCACCACTGGTGATCCGAAGATGGTCGTCCACAATCATATCCATCCCCTGGGACACATCATTACGGCGAAATACTGGCAGCAGGTGCAAGAGAACAAACTGCACATGAGCGTATCTGATTCCGGCTGGGCAAAATTCGGCTGGGGCAAAATCTACGGTCAGTGGATCTGCGGCGCTGTGATCTTTGCCTATGATATGGACAAATTCATCCCCACCAGACTGTTGGAAAAACTCCAGCAGTATAAAGTCACCACCTTCTGTGCGCCGCCTACCATGTATCGCTTTATGCTTCAGGAGGATGTAGCTTCTTATGATCTTTCCAGCGTTGCGACATTTGCCACTGCCGGCGAGCCTTTGAATCCGGAGGTGTACTACCGTTGGCAAGAACTGACCGGAAAGGAGATCCGGGAGGGATTCGGTCAGTCAGAAGGTCCTGTTCTGGTGGCAAATTTCCCTTGGATCACACCAAAGCCCGGCTCTACCGGAAAGCCCTCTCCTCTGTATGATATTGTTCTCCGCAAGGATGACGGTACAGAATCAGGCATCCGGGAACACGGCGCACTGGTGATCCAGAACCTAAAAACCGCTTATCCCATCGGTCTGTTTACCGGTTATTATCAGAATCCGGAAATGACGGAGGAAATTCTGGGCGGCGGCAGCTATTGTCCCCACGATGTCTTTGAAACAGACGAAGACGGTTACTACTGGTTTGTCGGCAGAAATGACGATGTCATCAAGTGCTCTGGCTATCGTATCGGACCCTTCGAGGTAGAAAGCGCACTGATCGAGCATCCGGCTGTTTTGGAATGTGCGATCACAGCAGCACCTGATCCCATTCGTGGTCAGGTGGTCAAAGCAACTGTCGTGCTGACAAAGGGATATCGACCCAGCGATGCACTGACCAAGGAATTGCAGGATCACGTCAAGCATACCACTGCACCCTACAAATATCCTCGCATTATCGAATATGTAGATGAACTTCCCAAGACACTGGGAGGCAAAATCAAGCGGGCACAGATCCGGAAGGAAGATGCAATAAAGTCAAAATAAACAATTTTTTTTGGCACCGTGCAATGATATTGTGCACGGTGTTTTTTTGTTTCCAGAGCCTTCTTTTTATGCCTGATTTTTCATGGATTATATCTGTTTTTTACCGTTTTTTTGCCTTTTGAAGTGTGATAAACTATAAGCATGACAGAGGAAAACACACCAGCCGATGAGACAAAAATTCACGGCATTCCACAGGGAGGCGTTCATGATGAAAAAGAGAATGCAAATTTGTTTAACTTGGCTGCTGACAGCCTGCATGATGCTGACATTACCGCAATTTGCAGTAACAGCGTTTGCAAATGACCAGGTGTCTACGGCAGATGAACTGGCTTATGCCGAAGAAGTGGGAGTTCTGATCAACGAATTCCGTGCGGAAAACGGTTTGCAGCCTGTTCAATTGGCACCGGTTCTGTTGGATGTGGCTTCTGTCCGTTCACAAGAACTGACAGCGCTCTATAGCCATTCTCGTCCTGATGGGACAGATTGGTTTACCGCTGTAGAAGAGACTAAATTAGACCCCAATTGTTATGCCGCTGAAAACATCGCTGCCGGTTTTGAAACACCGGAAGCTGTTGTAGAAGGGTGGAAGAATTCTCCCAGCCATCGCGCTGCCATGCTTGGTGAATACTATCAGTACATCGGCGTCAGTGTGACGTATCTGGCAGATGACCCCAACTACTACTTCAGCTACTGGGATCTCATTCTGATTTCCGCAGAAGTGCCACCAGAAGGCGCATGGACGCCCGGCGAAACTGAGGATCTGTTCACAGCAGAGAACACAGTGGATTCCGAAATCGCAGTGGCCAATGCAAAAGCAGCCCTTCCAGGAGATTACAACGAAGACGGCGAAGTTTCGGTAGTTGATGTGGTAATGCTTCAGCAGGTGTTGCTTGAGCAGATCACACCGAATGAACAGCAGATTACACAGATGGATTGTTATCAGGATGGTGTTATCAATCAAAAAGATGCAGCAGTATTGATGCAGTACATTCTTGGTGATACATCTGCAATTCCGGTAAAAGGTTAAGAACTTGTTCTCATCGGATTTGACCATGGATTTTCGAGTAACATTTTGACGAGGGCAAGGCGAAAAAGCGAAAGCAACCTTGCCGTATGATGCGCTTTTTTC
This sequence comes from uncultured Ruminococcus sp., assembly GCA_947627445.1. Taxonomy (GTDB): domain Bacteria; phylum Bacillota; class Clostridia; order Oscillospirales; family Ruminococcaceae; genus Ruminococcus_C. The sequence goes on along the minus strand of CANQWA010000009.1, from coordinate 49,644 downwards.
ACGCAGCAATCGGCAAAATTTGCCGAAAAGACAGGTGCAATATCCGATGAGAACCAGTTCTAAGAGCGGTATATGACAGGCAGGGTTGTTTGAAAATCCTTCGGCTCTGCTTGTAAATACTGATAAATCGGACGGCGTTTCCGAAATGGGTACGAATTCCGGTAAATGCAGGAACATTTGTCAGAAATTGAATTGGACTGAAAACAGCCGCAGGCATAACGCTTGCGGCTGTTTTCATGTTTGTCCAAATAGAATCACTCCAGCGAAACAATGGTCACGCCATCCTCACCTTCCCCGAATGAACCAAGCCGGAAGGACTTCACATATTTGAGTTGCTTGAGCCGCTGATGACACGCCTTCCGCAAAAGCCCTGTTCCCTTTCCGTGAATAATGGTCACTACCGAAATATGGGAGATTACCGCACGATCCAGAAACGCCTCCATTTCATAAACACCCTCATCACAGGTACTTCCGCGAATATCCAGTTCCATACTGCCGCGCTGCGCTGTCTTGGCAGAAACCCGCCCGGCAGTTTTTCCCTTTTGCTGCTTCGCCTGACTTTTCTGCTTCTCTTCTGCACCGGCAACCAGCCGCAGCCGCCCAACATTCGCCTTGGTACGCATAGCTCCCATTTGCAGGAACACCATACCGCTGCGATCCGGCTTTCCGGCAACCACAGCCTTCTGCTGGGTATCCACCAGCAAAACTGTATCCCCGACCTGCAGTTCCCGAGGCAGTGCATATTCCTCCTGAGGAATATCGCTCACCGGATTCGCCGTCTCATACATCTTCCGAAAACCACGTTTGGCATCGCCTTTGGCACGGGTCACATCCTCTGCAAAAGAAGCTTTTTCCTTTTCTTTCCGAATCTGCTCCAGCTCGGTCAAAAGCGCATTGGACTGCGCCTTCGTCGTCTCTACGATCCGCATGGCTTCCAGTCTGGCTTGCTCCATGATATTTTCCTTATCCCTCTGGGTGCGGCTGAGTTCCTCCCGAAGCTTTTCCGCATTCTGCTCCGCCTGCTGGACAGCAGTCCGCAGCGCTTCCCGATCTGCCTCCAGTTTCCGTCTGGCTTCCTCCAGCTTCGTCACCGCCTGCTCAAACCGGAGATTCTCCGAACTGACCAAGGCTTCCGCACGGGCAATGATATCCTTCCCCACGCCAAGTCCTGCACTGATGGCAAAGGCGTTAGACTTTCCAGGAGAACCAATGATCAGACGATAGGTAGGACGGAAAGTCTCTATATCAAATTCGCAGGAGGCATTTTCCACATCCGGCTGTTCTATAGCATACAGCTTTAATTCCGGATAATGGGTGGAAACCATCAGCTTAGCGCCCTTTGCTTTCAGCCGGTCAATAATGGCTTCCGCCAAAGCAGCACCCTCTACCGGGTCCGTTCCCGAGCCAAGCTCATCCAGCAGCACCAGCGAGCTTTCGTCTGCTTCTTCCAGGATACGGATTACCCCCTGCATATGGGCAGAAAAGGTGGAGAGATTCTGTTCAATGCTCTGGGTATCACCGATATCCGCCAGTACATGCCGGAACACCGAGATCTGACTGCCCTCTGCCGCCGGAATCAGCAATCCGCTCATCGCCATCAAAGTCAGCAAACCGGCAGTTTTCAGCGCCACTGTCTTACCGCCGGTATTGGGACCGGTAATGATCAGCGCACGGTGCTCATCCCCCAACGTGAATGTAATGGGAACAGCCTTTTCATAAGGAATCAGAGGATGCCGTGCCTTTTTCAGCCGGATCACGCCGTCATCTGTCAGTACAGGCGCAAAAGCGTGCATCTGTTCTGCCAGACGTGCCTTGGCAAAATAGAGATTCAGCTCTGCACAAACCTCGTGATCCTGAATGATGGCATCCGACCATGTGCCGCAATCCGCACACAGTTCTTCCACAATGCGTTCTATTTCCTCTGCCTCCTGCATCTCCAGCAGACGGATGTCATTGTTCGCCTCTACCACAGAGATCGGCTCAATAAAAATGGTCTGCCCTGTAGCAGAAGTATCATGTACCAGCCCTGCAATTTTTCCCCGGTGTTCTGCACGCACCGGCAATACAAATCTGCCGTCACGCATGGTGACACGGCTGTCCTGTAAGCATTCCTGTATCTCCTGCCGCCGCATCATGCTGTCCAGGGTATCCCGGAGCTTCTGCCGGGAACGGGCGATCTTCTTCCGAATATCCGCCAGGGCAGGACTGGCAGCGTCTGCCAATTCTTCCTCCGAGAGAATGGATCGATCCAGTTTTTCCAGCAGAAAGGGGACAGGCGCAAGCCGGGTGAACAGGTCATCCAGTGCAGATTCTACCTCGCTGCATCGATCATACCAATCGCTGAGAGACTGTACTTGCCGCAGCACCGTAGCGACCTCCATGAGATCTTTCAAGGAAAGTCTTGCACCGGATCTGGCACGCCGAAGCCCCATACGCATATCCTGAAAGGCATGGAAAGGCGGTGCGCCGAACTGTATGGACAAGCGCAGGGCGTCATTGGTTTTTTCCAACTCTGCCCGTGCCTCTGCCAGATCGGATGTGGGCGTCAGTGCCTGTACTTTATCCCGTGTGATCTGGTTGGCGGACAGATTTGCCAGCATATCCAGGATTTTATGAAATTCCAGCGTCTGATGATGTGGGTTCATGTGATTCTCCTTTCTGTGATGATGTAGGCGATGCTGCTTGAATATGATAATAAAAATCCAGCGCTTTTATGCGAAGCCCCAGATGATATTGCACAAACCGTTCGGTACACATCGAAACAGCCGCCAGATGATTTGCTCCCAGATGAAAATGGAACAGCCGATCATATTCTGCAAACACCATATGCCGCATTGCCTGTAATGCCGGCGCTCGGAGCAGAATGGAATTTTTCATCTGGGATTTTCGGCAGGATGCACAATAAAAACAGCCCTCTTCCACAGAGAAGCAGAGCCGTTCTGGTAAAAATTCTCCGCAGCTGCGGCAAGCCAGCAGATCAGGCATCATGCCCAATTCCGTCATCAGCCGCAGTTCAAACAAGGGCTTGAGCATCGCTTCATCCCGCTCTCCGTTTTCCAGAAAATGCAGGGTATTCAGCATCAGCCGCAGCGCCTCACATTGCTCTCCAGGATTCTGATACTCTCGGACAGAAAGCCGTATCAGTTCAGCAAAATACATCGCCAGGCTCAGCCGAGAAAGAGATTCCCGCAGCCGGTAAAACAACCGGACAGGTTCAGCACTGTCCAGATACAGCCGTTCTTGCCGCCGATTTACGCTGAAGCGGGCGTAAGAAAACTGCTGGGTGGTGGATGTTCCGGCAGAGCTCATTTTTTTTGCCCCCCGGACATACACCTCCTGCACCGTATTTCTGTCGGTGAAAATATCAATAAATTTTCCGCGGTCGCCGGCGTTTCGCTCTGCCACGACCAGTCCCTGGAACATCTCCATACAGCATCTGCTCCCTAATCTCCGCTGCGCTTTCTGCGCTGTTGACTGTCTTGTTTCTGTCCTGCTGCTGTTTATATTGCAGATAATCGCTGATGCGCCCTGTCTGGCAAAAGCTATCCCATGCATCCATTGTCAAATACCTCCTTATCAGAAATGAAACTTTCTGTACCATTAGTCTTTGACAACCGCATGAAATTATGGCTGGAAATGCACACCGCTTCTGTCAACAAATACAATATGTCAGTCCTGATTTCCCAGTCCGAAATTTCGGATCAGCCCTTCTTTATTGCGCCAATCCTCCTGGACTTTCACCCAACACTGCAAATTTACCTGAATGTAAAAGAATCGCTCCAGATCCTGCCGTGCCAGTGTGGCGATCTTCCGCAGCATTGTCCCGTGCTTACCAATGAGGATCCCCTTGTGGGATTCTCTTTCACAGTAGATGGTGGCATCAATATCCAAGAGATCCTTATTCTCCCGTTCGCACATCCTCTCAATGGAAACCGCAATGCCATGAGGCACTTCGTCCCGGAGGAGGTTCAGAATCTTCTCCCGAATCATCTCTGCAGCCAGCACACGTTCCGGCTGGTCGGTGAATTTATCATCCGCAAAATAATGGGGCGAAGGCTGTGCCAGCGCCATCACCTCTTGCTCCACGATCTCTACACCGTCGTTTTCCTTCACACTCACGGGAATGGTCGCTGCAAATAAATACCTGGCATTCAGCCTGGCAATGACCGCCATCAGCTTTGCCTTTTCCGGACACAGATCAATTTTGTTCAGCACCAGTATGGTGGGCGTTTTTGTCCGTTCCAGTGAAGTCAGAAGTTCCTCCTCCTGAGAGGAAAGCTCTCGTGTACAGTCCTGCACAAACAGCACTGCATCAATATCCGTCACAGCATCCTTTACGGCTTTCAACATGTGGTCACTGAGCTTGGTATTGGGTTTATGCAGTCCCGGTGTATCCATAAACACCATCTGGGTCTCCCCCACTGTTTTGATGCCCGTAATGCGTGTCCGGGTGGTCTGGGGCTTTGCGCTGACAGATGCGATCTTTTCACCGATCATGGCATTGAGCAGCGAGGATTTTCCTGCATTGGTATGCCCGGCAAGGGTCACAAAAACCGATTTTGTCATGCATTGTCCTCCGGATCGGTAAATGTGGCTTCTCTGGAAATGCCCAGTTCTGTGAGAACTGCCTCTTCTTTTTCACGCATCTGCCGCTCCTCCAAGGGACTTGTCTCGTGGTCATAACCCAGGAGATGGAGCATCGAATGTACGGTCAGAAAGCCGATTTCCCGTTCCAGAGAATGCCCGTACATATTCGCCTGCCTCATGGCAGTTTCCAGCGAAATTACCACATCTCCCAGCAATGCGCATCCGGTCTCCTTGTTGCTGTCAAAATGGCCATTCTCTCCCAGCGGAAAGGACAGCACATCTGTGACACGATCCTTGTTCCGGTAGATCTTGTTCAGCCGCCGGATCTCATCGTTGCTCACAAAGGAAACGCTTACTTCTGCGTCCTGCTGAAATTTTTCTTCCACCAGCACTGCCTGACAGCAGCGGCGGATCAGCATCCGGATTCCCACGGGAACACGGATCTCATTCTGATTGTTTTTGACCATAACTTTTACTTTTGGCATGATGGATGCGCTCCTTTCTATGATTGGGTTTTCTGTTTCATGTCCAATTTTTCTGTCCCCTCATGGGACAACTTCTCGTATGCACGAATAATATCCTGCACCAACTTGTGCCGTACCACATCCCGGTTGCTGAATTCACAGACAGCAATGTCCTTTACCTTCTGCAAAATCCGGGATGCCACCAGCAGTCCGCTTTTTTTCTTGTCCGGCAGATCGATCTGGGTAATATCCCCGGTAATCACCATGCGGCTGCCGTCTCCCAGCCGTGTGAGAAACATTTTCATCTGTTCGCTGGTGGTATTCTGTGCTTCATCCAAAATGATGAATGCATTGTCCAGCGTCCTGCCGCGCATATACGCCAGAGGGGCAACCTCGATGGAGCCTCGTTCCAGATGCCGCTGAAAGGCTTCCGCTCCCAGCAGTTCAAACAAACCGTCGTACAGTGGACGAAGGTATGGATCCACCTTATCCTGTAGATCGCCAGGCAGAAAGCCCAGCTTTTCGCCTGCCTCCACCGCAGGACGGGTGAGAATGATCCGACTGACCTCGTGCCGGCGGAACGCCCGCACTGCCATAGCGACTGCCAGATATGTCTTTCCCGTTCCCGCAGGACCGATGCCGAATACAATGATGTTGTTCTGGATGGCACGGATATAACGCCGCTGCCCCACAGTACGGGTATGCACCGGCTTTCCGGCAGCCGTTAGACAGACGGTGTCGTCATCTGCTATCTCGGAGAGCTGCCCAGCAGCACCAGCTTCTATCATTTCTGCCACATAGTGAATGGACTGAGTCGTGATGGTCTGCCCCTTGCCGGCAAACTGCATCAGTGCCTGCAACGCCCCTGCTGCCAGTTCAGTCCCGGCATCGCTGCCGTGTATACGAATTTCCTCACCACGGCAGACAATGGAAACATGATAGCGTTGTTCCAACAGACGAATGTTTTCATCAAAGCTGCCGCAGATCTCCTGAAACTGGCTGTTGTTCTGTATAGGAATGATTTTTTCTGCCATAAACGGATATTCCTTCTCTGTAAAATACAAAATTCTTTCTAGCTTCTATCCATGATACCATTTTTTCACCAAAGAAAAACCATTTTCATTTTTCATGCGGATTTTCCCATACGCATTCATAGCATGAGAAATGCCACCAAAACGGTCGCCATCACCAGGGACAAAAAGTATTGCAACACCAGCATCCCCAGCATCAGCCAGCCGTTTGTGCCGCCCTGCATCTGCAGCTGTGCCTTTCGCATGATATCCGGCAGATGGTTCTGGCGGATATGGCGGACACGTTTCAGCACATAGCGGTAGTAGATATAATTTCCCAGCACTCCCAGGCAGATGGATAGGATCAACTCGGTGTAATTACAGATGACCCAGGCATTGTAAAAGACATTTTCCCAAATGTTTAGCTTATCCAGCATATTCTGGAGCATTTCTGCCATATTGGGATACATGGCGAAGAAGAGGTCGTCCGCAGGCTCCTGTGCAGCGGCGATCATATCCGGCAGCACTTCTTGAAAGGACAGTGCCGCCTGGGGCAGATTCAGAAGCGCCAACACAAAGGTGAGCAACATGGAAAACAGCCACATTTTCCGATTGGCAAAATAGAGATGGGGGAAAAACAGGCAAGGAAAATTCAGGGAAATTTTTCTGCCGCTCAAGTGAAACCGCCGGAATTTCGGCAGATAGTACAGCGTATTGCGGCAGACAAAATCTGCCACATCCCCTACCTTTTCCCCGCCCAGGGTATCCTCCGGATCCATGCCGCAGCAGGCATCACCCATGGCAGCCTGTTTCGCAGCTTCCTGAAATTGTTCAAAGCCGGTCATTTCCGGCTGTTCCGATTCCGGTTGAAGGACTGATTCTGACAGCATTTTGCCGCAATTGCCGCAGCGGTCTGCATCCGGGGGATTGTGCATACCACAGTTGCCGCAGACGATCTCTTCCGGCGCAGTTTCCGGCGTAGATACCGGCTGGTATGTGCCGCCGGAGGCATGAAGTCCGGTGTTCACGCAGCAATTGTTCTTTTTCCAGCATTCCCGGTGATAGGGTGTGCCGCAGTCCGGGCATACGACAACATCGTCAGATTCTATGAAAATTTTACCGCACAAAAAGCATGGCTGTCCGGTATGTCTTGCCATAGGTTGCTCCCTCTCTTTCGTACATGGGGTGTGATAAAGACTTGTCTTTGCCAGAAAATGCATCTGTCTTTCCGGCAGATTCCAGCAAAGAAAAGTTCGGGTTGCAGATGGTCTTTTTATTATAACACAAAAAGATTTTTTTTTCAAGTTCTGGCGCAGATTTTTTCTCAAAAGGCGCAGATTTTTTCTCAAAAGTTTGATGCCGCCCATAGCTTCTGCGGGAACAGGTTCTATTTTGGATGCCGCCGGAAGCAAGAAGTCGAAAACTTGACAAATCCACAAATTTCCTGCTATAATATATCCATATCTATGGCACAATAGATACTTGTATCATGGCAGCAACTCTACCCAAAGGAGCATTTTCATGGAAATTCTGACCGTTATACTGGAAGGCATCATCTTCGTCTTTCTTCTGATCATCACCATCAAGCTGTTTCTCCAGAAGCAGAAAAAAACCGACATCACCCAACTCACTGAAATGACCCGGCAAAGTCTGAACACATCCAACCGGGAGTTACGCCAGGAACTCACCAGCAATATCCAATCCAACATCAAAGCCATGGGCGACAGCATCGAAACCATCCAGAAAAACCTAGGCGAAAGCCAATCGGTTCAGCTGACGGAAATCCGTGCCGCTCTGAACCAAAAGCTCTCGGATATGGACGCAAAGCTCAATCAGAATCTGCTGTACATGAATACCTCCATCTCTGAAAAGCAGGCGGAATCCGGAAAAATGGTCAATGAAACCCTGAAAAATCTGGAAAATCGTTTCCGGACTCTGGAGCAGACAAACAGCAACAATCTGGAAAATATGCGGCTGACCATTTCCAGAAGGCTCATCGAGATCCAAGAGGACAACCAGAAAAAGCTGGACACCATCCAGAATACCGTCAACGAAAAGCTGGATGAACAGCTGAGAAAATCCTTCAGCATCGTAAGCGAAAGGCTGGAAAAGGTCTATACCAGCCTGGGCGAAATGCAGACCATTGCAGCCGGTGTGGGCGATCTGAAAAAGGTTCTGACAAACGTCAAAACACGGGGGATTCTGGGAGAAATCCAGTTGGGAAGCATTCTGGAGGAGATCCTTGCACCGGAGCAATACGAAAAAGAAATTCCCACCATTCCGGGTAGCACAAACCGTGTGGAATTTGCGGTCAAGCTTCCAGGGCAGACAGAGAACGAGCATATCTGGCTGCCCATCGACTCCAAGTTTCCGGGGGATACATATAATGCTTTGCAGAATGCCTATGATGCCGGAAACAAGGAAACCATAGAAGCCGCCAGAAAAACATTAGAAACGGCAGTCAAAAAATGCGCCAAGGACATTCGGGAAAAGTATGTTTCACCGCCGTATACCACGAATTTTGGTATCATGTTTCTGCCCTTTGAGGGGCTTTATGCAGAGGTGATAAACAGCGGTCTGGTAGAGGTTTTGCAGAGGGATTATCATGTCAGTATCACAGGACCTTCTACTATGGCAGCGATGCTGAATTCGATGCAGATGGGATTTCAGACTCTTGCCATCCAGAAGCGAAGCAGTGAGGTATGGGAGATTCTGGGGGCAGTCAAGATGGAATTCAATAAGTTCAATGAGGTGCTGGAAAAGGCGCAGAAGCATATTATGCTGGTGGAAAAGGATCTGGACGAGTTGGTTGGTGCGAGGACGAAAAAGATCCATAAACGGCTGGAGAAGATCGAATCCAGCAATACGCCTTTGTGAGGCATGATGCCTTTCAGACCCCTATAGGGTTAGAAAATTGTTTGGGGATAATTTTGGAAAAAAATTTTTATAAATTTTACAAAAAAACATGTTGACAAGTGGATAATATTATAATATAATAAGGATATGATATTATCCGTTCTACTTACAATCTGTATGGACAATCTGTATGGAGATGTACGCATAACCGCAAGAGAACTGCAATTCTTCCGTAACAATAATTATAAGTAATTCCAATCGTTTGGGAGTTGACTTTTGACATTAGAAGAAAGGATGATTTTTGATGAAAACCAAAAAAGCCGTTGCCGCCATTACTGCTATGACAATTTTGACAGGATTGCTTCCGATGTCCGTCTCAGCTGCCGAGACATCGGACGAAAAAGAGTATACCGAACCCTTAGCATATATGCTGGAAAAAATGCGGACAGATGAAAACATCTTCTACTGGCAAGAAACCGACGGCGGCGGGTCTTATCTAAGTGAAGATGTGCATGAACGCTTTGCATTGACAAAAATCCAGTATGACATTCACTTGGATAAAGGCGCTGTACTTTCTGATGCAGAAATACAAGCGTTAAGAAAAGCATTCCGCATGCCTTGGGACCCGGATTATGTCCTTCCTCTTTACACAGAGAAAACGGACGAAACGGATAATACGGAGAAAACAGATAATACGAATAATACGGATGAAACCGATGAAACGGATGAAACGTATGGTATTACATTACAAAAAAATGCAGACGGAAGCTATTCATTGTCCTGGGTTCCTTTTCTTTGCCCCCTTTATTTTTATGAAGATGTTTTCATCGATGCTCTGCGTCAAATGCCGTCTTTTTTATCCTTGGATAAGAACGCAGTGGGCTTTAATTATAATAAGGTTCAGCACGCTGTATATACGGATGTATATATTTATGCCGAAGTCGATGACGGTGTAGAATTGACACGTTCTGATCTGCCGGCAGATATTTCCATCAAAAGGGTGCAAAATACGACAGGAGAACATCCGGAATGCTGGAAAAGAATCTATACAATCTATCTGGATACAGAGACATACGGCGATTATATCTCTCCGGATGTGATCTATCCCATTCTCCAAGAAGTGGCTGCTCTGGACAAGGTGAAAAATGTGAGTACCGGAGGCGGTTTCGTACCGGAAAACATTGTAGATCCGACGCCTTACCTCATCGACAACGGCGCATACACCCTCCTCACCCGCGGCGACTGCGACCATGACGGCAGTATCACCATGCAGGACGCCTATCAGGCGCTGCTGTGCAATTCCGCTGCATCCATGGACAAAACGCCGACACTTTCCGACCGAGGACAGCAAGCCGCTGATACTGACGGTGACGGTGCTGTTTCTGCCTCGGACGCTTACCGCATTTTGAAATATACTTCTTATGAAGCTCTTGGCACAGAGGCTTCCTGGACGGAGATTCTGGAAAGCTGAATAAGTCCTGAAAACCCAGAGGTTCTTCACGCAAAATAAAAAGGTTGACAACTGGAAAACATGATGATATGATTTAAGTATATGCAATCTTAGAAAGGATGATTTTTATGAAAAATATGAAGAAATGTATCGCATTCTCACTGGCAGCGGCTGTTTTAACCGGCACAATCAGTCTGCCTGCTGCCGCCTTCCCCCTGTACGTTGACGAGCAGCCCCTTGCACTTGTCTTTGAGGAAATGGAGGCGGACACAGACAGCTATTTTAAGCATGATGTCTCGTCTTTCCAATATTTATCGGAAGACATGTTCTATCTGGCACACATCACCAAACTTTCTTATGAGATTCAGTTAGACAACGCCGTGATGCCGCAGAGTTCGGTAGATGAACTAAAGCAGATCATCAAATCTGAATATTGGTCAAATGAAATGCAGACAAAAGATGTGCAGTCGGAAATGAAAAACAGCGTATATCTGCAGGATTGCGGAAACGGAAAATATCTGCTGGTTTGTCAAGGAACGACATCCTGTTTTCCCCACCAGCCAGACGAAGAAAAACTGCTGCAATATTTGCAGCAAAATCCGGCTTTTGTATCGGTAAAAAAAGAAATCCTCGGTTATTCTGCTTCAGATCTGCTGAACGGGATTTATGCGGGATATTTTCCGATCGGTGCCCAATCTGCCCAGCTGCTCACCATTGATGTCAAAGATGGCGTCACTCTAAAAGCATCCGATTTTCCGCCAGAATGCGGCATCATCGATGTGACAAAGGTTTATGACATAGAACGCCCTGACGTAGAACTGGAAACAAACGAGTATTGGCTGGAATTTGATACATCTGCCTATGCCGAAACCGGTATTCAGCCTGCACAAATGCTGAATCTCATCAAAAAAATACAGACTGTGGACGGCGTTGAAGATGTAGATTTGAAGGTGAGCTGCGATGAACCTGGATTTGCCGGTGATCCTTCAAAGGGTGAAGGTTTTGTCCAGTTTCTCACCCGCGGCGACTGCGACCGTGACGGAAGTATCACCATGCAGGACGCCTATCAGGCGCTGCTGTGCAATTCCGCTGCATCCATGGGCGAAACGCCGGTGCTTTCCGACCGGGGACAGCAAGCCGCTGATACTGACGGTGACGGTGCTGTTTCTGCCTCAGACGCTTACCGCATTTTGAAATATACTTCTTATGAAGCTCTTGGCACAGAGGCTTCCTGGACGGAGATTCTGGAAAGCTGAATCACGCCCAAAGCCCATACAAAAACTACCAGGACACCGGACATCACTCGTCTGGTGTCCTTTGTATCGTTTCGCCAAACAAAGGTGATCGGCAGAGAAATACTGGATTCCCGTGCGATACCATATTTTTGGCGATTTGTCACGGCTTTTTTGCCCATAAAATTGGTAAGAAATCGCAAAAATTCGGGAAAATCTGTTTGAAGCTCCCCATTTTTTTGAAAAAAGCCATTGACAAGCTACCAAAAATGTGGTAAAATAAAAAAGCCGCATGTGTCAGGTCAGAAAACACTCCTGTGTACCTGAAGCAGCGAGTTTTTGTAAAAAGGCAGGTGCCAGAATATGTACGCAGTAATCGAAACCGGCGGAAAGCAGTATCAGGTAAAGGCAAACGATACGCTCTTTATTGAAAAGCTGAACGTCGAAGCAGAAGAAAACATTGTTTTCGACAAGGTGATCGCAGTAGGCGGTGAGGACGGTCTGAAGATCGGGTCACCTTATGTCAACGGTGCTTCTGTCCGTGCCAAAGTCATCAAGAACGGCAAGGCAAAGAAGATTACGGTTATGACCTATAAGCCAAAGAAGGGCGAAAAGAAAAAGCAGGGTCACAGACAGCCGTATACCCAGGTGCAGATCGAAGCCATTGAGGCATAATGACCACTGCACGGTTTTACTTTGCAGGTAACCAGTGCATGGGCTGCTCTGTAGAAGGGCATTCCGGCTATGCAGAAGCAGGCGCTGATATTGTCTGTGCAGCCGTCACATCTGCGGTGCAGACAGTGGCAAATCTCATGACAGAGATCTATCAGCTCTCCATTGCAGCAGAAGAAAACGCCGAAATAGCCGCTGTGACTCTCCGGCTGACCGATTCGGCATTTTCAGAGGATGCACAAAAGCTTTTCCAAGGGCTTGAACTTCAATTGCAGTTGATCGCAAAGGCTTATCCTGCACATATCCAATTGATACACATGGAGGTGTAACGATCATGATGAATCTTAGCATGCAGTTTTTCGCACATAAAAAGGGTTCTGGTTCTACCAAGAACGGCCGTGACTCCGAATCCAAGCGTCTGGGCGTAAAGCGTGCGGACGGTCAATTCGTAAAGGCAGGCAACATTCTGGTTCGCCAGAGAGGTACTCACATTCACCCGGGCACAGGCGTCGGCATTGGTTCTGACGACACCCTGTTTGCCATGGTTGACGGTACTGTCAAGTTTGAGCGTGTCGGCCGTGATCGCAAGAAGGTCAGCGTATACGCTGCACAGTAAGTAAGCGCCTGTTCCGTATCGGAGAACTTGTTCTCATAGGGTTCAGCGCACGTCCTTTCGGCAACCCTTTGCCGCTGACTGCGCCAAAATCTGCCGGAAAAAAGCCGGTTTGAAAATACAGAACAGGTTTTGAAACAATTCCTGTATGGAAGAACGACTGGAAATCCCGAGCAGCATGCATGCTTGGGATTTTCTCATATAGAAAGGAGCTGTGAAACCATGTTTGTCGATCAGGCTCGCATCATGATCAAAGCCGGAGACGGCGGCGACGGTGCTGTTTCATTTCACCGTGAAAAATACGTCGCTGCCGGCGGACCGGACGGCGGCGACGGCGGAAAAGGCGGCGATATTGTCTTTCAGGCGGACGATAACTTCTCCACTCTGATCGATTTCCGCTATCAGAAAAAATACACCGCACAGCGGGGAGAAAACGGCTCCTCCCGGCGATGTACGGGAAAAAGCGCTCCCGATCTGATCATCCGTGTGCCCCGAGGCACAGTTGTCCGGGAATCTAAAACCGGGCGCATTATGGCGGATCTTTCCACGGATGAACCCCAGGTTCTGGCAAAGGGCGGTAAGGGCGGTAAAGGTAACATGCATTTCGCTACTTCTACCCGTCAGATCCCCCGGTTCGCAAAACCGGGCTTTCCCGGTGAGTCCTTTGAGGTCACCCTGGAACTGAAAATGCTGGCAGATGTGGGATTGGTGGGCTTTCCCAATGTGGGAAAATCTACGCTGATCTCCGTCGTCAGTGCCGCAAAGCCCAAGATCGCCAACTATCACTTTACCACGCTGACACCAGTGCTGGGAATGGTGCGTGTGGCAGAGGAACAATCCTTTGTCATGGCAGATATCCCGGGGTTGATCGAGGGTGCAAGTGAAGGTGTCGGACTGGGACACGATTTTCTCCGTCATATAGAACGCTGCCGGCTGATCTTACACATAGTGGATGTTTCCGGCTCGGAGGGGCGTGATCCCATCCAAGATTACGAAGCCATTCAACAAGAACTGGAACGGTTTCATGCAGAACTGGCGGAACGTCCCCAGATCGTTGCCGGCAACAAATGCGATATCGCAGATCCGGAACAGGTGGAACGCTTCCGCAGCTATATCACAGAAAAAGGTCTTCCCTTCTACGAGATCTCCGCTGCTGCCGCCCAAGGAACCAAGAATCTGATGCAGGCTGCTGCTGCAATGCTGCAAACCCTGCCGCCCATTCTCCGGTATGAACCGGAAGCGCCGACCGCTGAAGAGCTGGAGGCAAATGCCAGAGGAAAATTCGAGATCGAAGTCGAAAACGGTATATACTTTGTCCATGCACCATGGCTGGAGCCTATCCTACGCACGGTCAATATGGATGACTATTCGTCCTTACAGTACTTCCAGCGCGTGCTCCGCAGCAGCGGAATTATTGATGCACTGGAAGAAAAAGGCATTACAGAGGGCGATACGGTAAATATTCTGGGATTGGAATTTGATTTTGTCCCCTGATAGAAGCAGGAAATACAGAGGCAAGAAGCAAGCATTTTGTCCAGGGCAACCAACACCGCACAAAGATTGTGCGGTGTTGCCCCAGGTAAATCCTCGCCTTTTCTTGTCTCTTACCTTCGGATATTTTTGTCTGTGAAAGGAGGAAACAGTCGATGCAATCCCTGCAGGAATACAGTCCTCTGGCGCTGGCGTTTCTCGGTGATGGGGTTTATGATCTCATGGTACGCCAGCAGCTTTTACAAGAAGCCAACCAGCAGGCAGCGAAACTGCACGACAAAAAAATCCGGCTGGTTTGCGCAGAAGCACAGGCAAAGGCAGCTGATCTGCTGCTTTCTCTGCTGACAGAGGAAGAACTGGCTGTCTATAAGCGGGGCAGAAATGCCCACAATACCGTGCCGCGGCACACAACAGCAAAGGATTATCACAAGGCAACCGGACTGGAAGCGCTGTTCGGCTATCTTCATCTCAAGGGAGAACAACAGCGTCTGAGCGAACTGTTTGCCTTGATCTATACAGAAATCAAGTAAGGAGTTTTTGAGATGTCAGGACATTCAAAATGGAATAATATCAAACGAAAAAAAGAAGCAACGGATGCCGTCAAGGCAAAAATCTTCACCAAGATCGGCAGAGAGATTACCGTCTGTGTCAAAGAGGGCGGTCCCGACCCCAGCAGCAATGCCAAGCTGCGCGATCTCATTGCCAAGGCAAAATCCAACAATGTGCCCAATGACAACATTGACCGTGTCATCAAAAAGGCAGCCGGCGAGGGCGACAAGAACAACTACGAAACCATTGTCTACGAGGGCTATGGTCCCAACGGTGTGGCAGTCATCGTGGAGTGCCTGACGGATAACAAGAACCGTACTGCTGCGGATGTCCGCCACTATTTCGACAAATATGGCGGAAACTTAGGCACACCGGGCTGCGTTTCCTTTCTGTTCCGTGAAAAAGGCATTCTGGTGCTGGAAAACACCGGTCTGGACGAGGATCAGGTACTGGAGGATTGCTTTGAACTGGATGCAGACGATATGACAGCGGATGATGAAGAGGTGATTGAGGTTTCCTGCGCACCGGCTGCCCTGAGCGGTCTCCGGGAGGGTCTGACGGAAAAGGGCTATCATGTGCTTTCTGCTGAGGTGATGCAGCTTCCGGCAACCTATACCACGCTGGAAGAGGAAGAATCCATCAAGAAGATGCATCTTCTGCTGGAGCATCTGGAGGATAACGATGACGTGCAAAATGTTTACCACAACTGGAACATGCCAGAGGAAGACTGACCAATGATCATCTGGAATGCCAAAATACTGACCATGACAAATACCGGCGTCATTGAAAATGGTTATATTTCTATCGAAAACGAAAAAATCACTGCCGTAAAAGCCGGTACGCCGGAGCAGCTTTCTCCCGGGGATGTGGATGCAAAGGGTTCGCTGCTGCTGCCGGGCTTTGTGGATGCACACACCCATCTGGGCATCATCGAAAACGGCATTGACTTTGAGGGCGATGACTGCAACGAATCCACTGATCCCTTTACACCCCATCTCCGGGTAATTGATGGGGTGAATCCGCTGGATCGCTGCTTTGAAGAAGCCAGAGCCGCCGGTGTGACGACTGTCATGGTTTCTCCGGGCAGCGCCAATGCCTGCGGCGGTATCATGGCGGTGTTCAAGACTGCCGGCTGTGTGGCAGATCGGATGCAAATCGGCACGGGGTTGAAATTCGCACTGGGTGAAAATCCAAAAAGCGTTTACAACGACCGAGATGAAACGCCGGTAACACGGATGGCAACGGCTGCCATCATCCGAGAAGGCCTGGCGAAGGCAAAGCGGTATCAGCAGGAGCTTGCCTTTGCGGAAAGCGATCCGGACGAGCATATGCCGGATTTTGACGCCAGATGTGAAGCCCTTTTACCGCTGCTGGAACGGGATATTAAGGCGCATTTTCACTGTCACCGTGCGGATGATATCTGCACGGCAATCCGGATCGCAGAGGAATTTCATCTGGACTATGTGATCGTACACGGAACAGAGGGATATCAAATTGCCGATGTACTGGCGGAACAGGATGTGCCGGTGATCGCTGGTCCGATGCTGTGTGATCGTTGTAAGCCGGAAATGCGGGCATTGACGATTACCAATCCAGCAGAGTTGAAGCATGCCGGGGTGCGGATCGCACTCTGCACCGATCATCCGGTGATCCCGATACAGTATCTTTCCACTGCGGCACGATTGGCAGTGAAAGGCGGTATGCGCCGAGAAGAGGCGTTGTATGCCATCACTGCCGGTGCCGCTGAAATCCTGGGTGTGGAAAAGCATGTGGGAAGTATTGCACCGGGAATGGATGCGGATGTGCAGTTGTACGACGGAGATCCACTGGATCTGCTGTGCGATCCCTGGCTGGTTCTGATCAACGGAAAGAAAGTCTGAGAAAACACCAAGTTAGGGCGTGCCCGCACGCCTTAAACTGACCGAGAAGCCATTTACCGAGAACCAATACCAAACGAGAGGTATGATGTTATGTTCAAATTACCCTCCATCTTCTCCGACCACATGATACTGCAACGGGAAAAGCCTCTCACCATCTTCGGCACAGGCACACCCGGCAAATCCGTTACCGTTTCCATCGCCCCCCTGCATCTGACTGCCGAGGAGATCGTTCCGCCGGACGGAAACTGGCGCATCACATTTCCTCCCATACAAGCCGGGACAGACTGCACCCTCACCGTACAAAGCGACCATGAAACCATCACCTTCTCTGACGTAGCATTCGGCGAGGTCTGGCTTGCCGGCGGACAATCCAATATGGAACTGTTCCTGAGCCAAGCCAAAAACGGCGCAAAAGAACTGAAAGTGTGTGCCGATTCCAACGTGAGATGCTACCAGGTTCCCCGAAACACCTTTATCGACGAGCAGTATCACCAGGACATGGCAGCCGCCCGATGGCAGACTGCCTCTCCGGAAACATCGGGCACATGGTCCGCAGTTGCCTATTTTGCCGCAAAAGAACTGGCAGAACAAACAAGCGTTCCTGTCGGGATCATCGGCTGCAATTACGGCGGCTCTTCCGTGAGCTGCTGGATGCCGGAAAAAGATCTTGCTGTACATCAGGCAGGACACCCTTACCTGGAAGATTACCGGAAAGCCACGGAGAAAAAAACCAACGAGGAAATGATTGCCGCATACGATGCCTATGTGATCTACCACACCGCCTGGGAAAAAATGGCTGCCGCATGTTATCAGGAAAACCCACAGACACCCTGGGAGGAAATCATCCGCCGCTGCGGTGAAAACAGATGGCCGGGACCTATGGGCATCAAGAGCCCCTATCGCCCTGCCGGGATGTATCATACCATGCTGAAAACAATCGTCCCTTATACACTCCGGGGGGTTTTCTACTATCAAGGAGAAAACGACGATCACCGTCCGGATACATACGCCACGCTGCTCAGCGTCATGATCGCACGGTGGCGGCAAGATTTTGAAGATGATTCCCTGCCCTTTCTGCTGGTGCAGCTTCCGATGTATACTCTTGCAGATATGGAGGAAAAGGAGCAGTGGAGCAAGCTGCGGGAGGCACAGCTCAAGGTTTTCCGCACGGTAAAAAATACCGGTCTGGCGGTGATCCTGGATTGCGGCGAATACGGCAATATCCATCCCACGGACAAACAGCCAGTAGGACATCGGCTGGCTTTACTGGCACGCAGACTGGTCTATGGTGCCGAACATCTGGCTGCGTTTGCACCGCTGTACCGCAGTGCTTTTGTCCAGGGAAGTGAAATGACCGTTTGCTTCGATTATGCAGATGACGGACTGGAATGGCACGGTGAGCCGGAAGGCTTTGAGCTTGCCGGCACAGACGGTGTATGGCATCCGGCGAAGGCTGTCATCCGAAACCATTCGATTCTACTCACCAGCAAGGCAGTAAAAAAGCCTGTTGCCGGACGGTACGCATGGGTAAATTACGGTCCGGTTACACTGTTCGGGAAAAATGGCATTCCGGCTTCTCCCTTCCGAACGGCAGAGCAGATCATGCCGCTGACGGCTGAATAATCAAACGAATGGACGCTTTCACGAAATGGTGAAGCGTCCTTTTTCATGAGAGAGAAGTGCCGGGTTCCGGGGATGCGGACGCAAGGGATAACCTGCATTTCAACTGCCGCAGATACTGTCCCAGAAACGCATAAAAGCTTACAGATTCCGCATGTTCCAAGGCATGCTGATGCAGCTGTATGATAATATCACGCTGACATGCCGGTTCTGCAATAGGCAACAAATGAATCTGCTCCATATCCCCCTGTCCCCAGGTATAATGCGGCCAGAATCCCACACCAAGTCCCCCGGCAATCAGATTTTTCACCGTATCAGGGCTGTCACTTTCATATATAATATTCGGCACAAATCCTGCCCGAAGACAATACTTATCGCAAATACTGCGAATGCTTCGTGAGCCGGACAGACTGATAAAATCTTCATGGGCAAAATCCTTCAGCAGTACACTGTCCCGCTCCGCATAGGGAGAACTCAAGGGCACAGCCAAAAAGATCCGCTCCGTAAATATTTGCCAGCGTCCCTTGTTCTCCGGAGGCTGCTGAAAAGAAGCCCGGGTGAAAATCGTGATGTCCGAATCCTCACACTGAGAATTCTGAATCAATTTGAAATTTGCCCCGTCATGCTGCTGCTGATAGGAGATCAGCGCATGTGTCACCAATGATGACGCTGCCAGAACATTCAGCCGCACCGTCCGCTGCCGAATCTTTCCCAATTCCTGGATCGCTTGCGGGATTTGGTGCAATTTTTTCAGAATCGGCGTTAAGGTGTCCTGCAGATATTCCCCGTATTCTGTCAGCACAATGTTTCTGCCGCTGTGCCGAAACAAAGGCACGCCCAGTTCCTTTTCCAACCTGCGAATGCTCTGGGTCAGCGTCGGCTGGGCAACATGCAGCTGTTCTGCTGTCCGGCTCACATGCTGGTTTTGTGCCACCGCATAAAAATATTCCAATTGCAGCAATTCCATACCATTTCCTCCTGTTTTTTTGGGTCATCTATTCATATTCATAGGCTGAAAGCTATTGTTTTTTATATAATTATATATTAGACATATGAATAATTCCATGGTATAATGATAACAGAAAGAAAAACAACAACCAGACAAGAGATTTTGGGAAATTGGAGAAAAGAGGTTATTGGTATGAGTGAAATGTTAGAAATGGTCATGCTGGTATGCTTTGGATGCAGCTGGCCCATGAATCTGGTAAAGAACTATCGGTGCAGAAGCGCCAAGGGTATGAGCCTGCCTTTTATTCTGCTGCTGATCGCAGGTTATATTGCCGGTATCAGCGCTAAGCTGATCACCCACAACATTAATTTTGTCCTAACTGCGTATGCCATCAATCTGCTGATGGTAGGCATGAATTTTCTGGTGTATTTTCGTAACCGAGCCCTTGACCGAAAGGCAGAGCTTTGCAATGGCGCATAGGTCGGCGATGTGTGATACTTTCCGCTATGGCAAAGTGCGCCATAGATTTCGAGGCAAAATTTTGTCAGACAAGGAAGTTTGCCGCAGCCTTGCTGACGCAAGGCAAGGGAAACTGACGCAGGATGCCGGTATTTTGCCCGAAGGCAATAAAGGGAAGTATATATGCCGAGCTGACAAAGCATGCGTGAGAAAAATTCTGGAAAAAGCCCTCTGCATTGTTTGAACCTGCCGGAAATTGTCCATAATTTTACCATGACATATTTTTCTTGGGAGGTTTTGACCATGGTAAAGGGTGTCAACAAAAAGATCATTGAGATCAATCATCCGGATAGTTTGTATTTTGAACGGGCGGTGTTTTATCTCAAGCCGGGTATTACGCAGCTGCCTCAGCAATTGTCCCATAGTGATGCTCATGCGCTGATACAGGAGGCTTCTCCCGCCAAGCCGAAGGGGCATTCCTGGTTGGTGACGGGGGCGATGATGCTATTCAGCTGCGTTTTGACTGCGGTGCTTTGTTTGGTGTTTAGATGAGGACTTTACCCATGGATCTGTCTGAAAGCAGACGGATCTGTGGGTTTTCGTCATATGCGGCAGTCCAAAAAACACTGCCGGTTGCAAACTCGGATGCCGAAATTTTTGCAGAAACTGTGCATTATTCAGAAAAACCACTTGTTTTTTCTTCCCAGATGATGTATAATAATAAAGTATGCAAGAAAATCTACAAAAAGGAGTTTTTCTCATGAATTATCGCATCGCTCTCCTTCGCGGCGACGGCATCGGTCCCGAAATTGTAGACAGCGCCGTAGCCGTTTTGAAGCAAATCGGCAAAAAATTCGGTCACACCTTCAACTGCATCCCCTACCTCATCGGCGGCTGTGCCATCGATGAAACCGGCGTGCCGCTCCCTCCGGAAACCATTGACGGCTGCCTGGCAAGCGACAGCGTTCTCTTGGGTGCAGTCGGCGGCGCTGTGGGCAACAACAAATGGGATTCCATGCCTCCCCACCTCCGCCCGGAAAAAGCCCTTCTGGGCATCCGTGAAGCTCTGGGTCTGTTCACCAATCTTCGCCCAGCAAAACTGTATCCGGCGCTGAAGGATTCCTGCCCTCTGCGTGCAGACATCGTGGCACAGGGCTTTGACATCATGATGGTGCGTGAACTGACCGGCGGTATTTACTTCGGCGAACGCGGCCGCCGGGAAGGAAAATACGGCGAAGAAGCCTATGACACCGAATGCTACAGCAAAATGGAGATCCAGCGCATTGCCCGTGTCGCCTTTGAGACTGCACGTAAGCGCAGCAAAAACGTCATCAGCATCGACAAGGCAAATGTCCTGGAAAGCTCCCGTCTGTGGCGTGAAGTAGTTCACGAAGTGAGCAAGGAGTATCCGGATGTGACACTGACCGATATGCTGGTGGATAACGCAGCGATGCAGCTGGTGAAAAATCCCCGCCAATTCGATGTGGTAGTCACTTCCAACATGTTCGGCGACATTCTCTCCGACGAATCGTCACAGATCACCGGTTCTATCGGCATGCTCCCCTCCGCCTCTCTCGGCGCTGGCAAGCGGGGCATGTACGAACCCATCCATGGCTCTGCACCAGACATTGCCGGTCAGAACAAAGCAAACCCCATTGCGACCATTCTGTCTGCGGCAATGATGCTGCGGTATTCCTTGGATCTCATGGAGGAGGCACAGGCAATGGAAGATGCCGTTGACCAGTTCTTAGAAGCAGGCTATCGTACCGCTGATATTGCAGGAGAAGGCGTGACACCCCTCTCCTGCACCGAGTGCACCGAAAAGATCATCGGTCTGCTGGCATGAGACTTCGGGAAGAGATTGGCTGCGGATTAGAAGCGCTGGTAATATTCCGCAGTCTCCGGGACGATCCGTTGATCCACGCACTGATGCAGTTCTGTCAAACCGATTCTCAGAACACCCTCTCTGGAATACGCTGTTACAGTGAAATGGCGGCGGCATTGTACTGTCACGGCGACGACCTGACAACCTATATGGAACAGCTTGTGCTAACCCATGAGAATGTCTGTGTCCGACGTTCAGGGGCAGGTCAACCGATTCCGGCGCATATGATGCAGTGCCTTTTCACCGAATTAAAGCTCTTGACACGTGTGGCATCCCTGACACCGGCACAGCTTCAGGCAGAAATGCCATTCTGCGTTCCTCTGCCGGGTTGGAACACACATGAGGTTGATTTGACGGTATTATATCAGGAACGCCTGTCACAGATTCATTGTCACGGCTACGGCATTTATGCTCGGTGGCATATGTTCACACTGGGACAAGCCGGAGAACTGTTGCCTGTCACCTGTCCTGACCCCATTACACTGGAAGATCTGGCAGGATATACACGGGAACGTCAGGTTGTCATTGACAATACCAAGGCATTGCTCCGGGGCAAAGTTGCTTCTAATGTGCTGCTGTCCGGAGATGCCGGTACAGGAAAATCTGCAACCGTCAAGGCAATTGCCAATGCATTCCGGAAAGAAGGGCTGCGGCTCATTGAGCTGAACAAAAACCAGCTTTGTCACATTCCCCGGCTGATGGAGAAATTATCCGGAAATCCCCTGAAATTTATTTTGTTCATTGATGATCTGACATTTTCAGAGAATGACCCGGATTTCGGCATGCTGAAAGCGATTCTGGAAGGCAGTGTTGCCGCGCGGATGAAAAACACCGTGATCTATGCCACAAGTAACCGCCGCCATTTGGTGAAGGAGACCTTTGACGACGGCAGCGACAAACATCAGAATGATACCATTCAGGAGCGGATCTCCTTGTCAGAGCGGTTTGGCATCACCGTGACGTTCAGCCGTCCCCCAAAGAAACTGTATTTGGAGATCGTTCATGCACTGGCAGAGCAAGCCGGTTTGAAAATGTCTCCGGAAGAACTGGAGGCAGAGGCAGAGCGTTTTGCTTTGCAGAAATGCGGCAGGAGCGCTCGTGCGGCTCGGCAGCTGATTGATCAGCTGTTGGTACAGCAGTAGTGTAACCTTGAATCAGTTATAGGATGTGTTGATACTGCCGCTCAACGCCCGGTAGGCGGCAAGCAGAAATTCCATTTGTCCCAGAAAAGGTCAAAAGTATCCTGACGTATGTGCGGACGATGCCGCAGGCAAGCGGAATTTCTGCCGTCCGGTATGGACGATTGGCAATAGAGGCAAGTATATTTGCTTTTGCTGCTCTGCTTTTACAGGGGAAACGACCTTGTTCGTTTGCTCCTCGAATTTTCAAGCACGCTTGAAAATTTTCCAAGTCCTTGCGTTTGCAGGATTGGTATTTTACCACGAAAGGATTGATTGGCAATGCTGACTTTAGATAAAATCTATCAGGCAAATCATGTGCTGCGCAGCGTCATCCGCAAAACGGATCTGATTCACGCACCAAATCTCTGCCCCGATGTGGATCTGTACCTCAAAACCGAAAACCTTCAAGTGACCGGTTCCTTCAAAGTACGAGGTGCATACTACATGATGTCCCAGCTCACACCGGAGGAAAAACAACGAGGCGTGATCGCCTGTTCTGCCGGAAACCATGCCCAGGGCGTAGCTCTTGCCGCATCCAAAAACAACATGAAAGCCCTCATCTGCCTTCCGGACGGCGCACCCATCTCCAAGGTGGAGGCAACCAAAAGCTATGGCGCAGAGGTCTGCATGGTGGAGGGTGTCTACGATGATGCCTACGCCAAAGCAGTGGAACTGCAAAGGGCTCACAACTACACCTTTGTCCACCCCTTTGACGATGAAAACGTCATTGCCGGACAGGGCACCATCGGTCTGGAGATCCTCGACCAGTTTCCGGATGTCGAAGCCGTGATCGTTCCCGTGGGCGGAGGCGGACTGATCTCCGGTGTGGCATTTGCCATCAAGCAACTGAATCCGGCGATCCAGGTTTACGGTGTACAGGCAGCCGGTGCGCCCAGCATGTTTAACTCCATTCAGGACGGAAAGATCACCTGTTTAGAAAATGTTTCCACCATTGCCGATGGCATTGCGGTCAAAGAGCCGGGAACACATACCTTTGAATATGTATCCAAGTATGTGGATGAGATCGTCACAGTAACGGACGATGAAATCTCAGCGGCAATTCTGGCATTGATCGAAAAACAAAAGTTAATTGCCGAAGGCGCAGGCGCAGCAGCGGTTGCTGCTGCCATGTTCCGGAAAGTTCCGATTCAGGGCAAGAAAACGGTTTGTCTGGTTTCCGGCGGTAACATTGACGTGACGATTCTGTCCCGTGTTATCAAGCGTGGACTGCTCATGTCCGGACGTTCCTGTATGCTGAATATTGAACTGGTAGACAAGCCCGGTCAGCTTCGGGATGTGTCCCGTATCATTGCAGAGTTGGGCGGCAATGTCATTTCCATCCATCATGAGCGTGCCAATGAGGGCAGTGATGTCAATGGCTGTTTCCTGCGGATCACTATGGAAACAAGAGATTATCCGCACATTGAACAAATTCGTCATGCACTAACGTCAGCAGGATTTCATTTGGTGAATTAAATTACGAAAGGAAGAATTCTTATGGAAATCATTTACACAAAAAATGCACCGGATGCCATCGGACCGTATTCCCAGGCAATTCAGATCGGGAATATGCTGTACACCTCCGGTCAGATTGCCATTAACCCGGCGACCGGCACAGTAGAAGCTACGGACATCGTCGGACAGTCCAAGCAGGTCATGGCAAATCTGAAAGCAGTTCTGGAAGCGGCAGGTATCGGTTTTGACAAGGTTGTCAAAACCACTTGCTTCCTCAAAGATGTAGCAAAGGATTTCGGAGCGTTTAATGCGGTTTATGCCGAGGCTCTGGGCGATGCAAAGCCAGCCAGAAGCTGCGTGGGCGTTGCAGAACTGCCCAAGGGCGTTCTGGTCGAGGTGGAGGTTATTGCGGTACTGGATTGATTCCCAAAAATCCATTTTCAAAATCTCACCTGATTTTCCAGTCCGTTTTACTGCTTTAGGCAATACCGAAAAGACGATGATTGAAAGAACCGAAACAGGCTCTGATCATGAAAGAAACCGCCTGTCTGTACGGGCGGTTCTTTTCAAACCTGTCCGCAAAGGAGCAGTGTGCGAATGGACCGGCTTCGTTTTGACGAGGACATGAAAAACACACGCGGCTCTGTGCGGACAGGTTTCTATCACGAAAGGACGTTTTCTATGAAATCCATCTATACCTGTCCGCACTGCGGCGAAAAATCCTTTAATCCCATCACGAAAGCCTTTGCCGGCGGTCTTCACACCCGTGGAAAGGCATGCAAAAACTGCGGTCATCACTGCGTCAACGGTACGCCCTCTATGATCTTTAGCGCTGTCGTATACATTGCCGCTCTGATCATGGTGCTTTACATCTACTTCAAGGGCAATTCCATCTGGGGATTGGCATGTGTTGCTGTGGCATATGTCCTCTGCCGCCTGTTTGACGCCTTTATCGCTCCTCTGGTAAAGCCCATTCGCAATGATGTCCTGAATTCATGAGCGCAGGACTTTATATCCACGTCCCCTTCTGCCGCCGGAAATGCCCCTATTGCAACTTCTACTCCATCCCGGCTTTTCCGGAACTGACAGAAGCGTATACAAAAACTGTCTGCCGGAATCTCTTGGCTTACAGCGAAAACATTGCCATGGATTCGATCTATTTCGGCGGCGGTACGCCTTCTCTTCTGCTGCCCCGACAAATCGAACAAATCCTAACGACAGCAAAAAAAGCCTTTCCTTTGGCATCAGATACCGAGATCACACTGGAATGTAATCCTGCTACCGTATCCCAAGAAGATCTGCATGAGCTGTTCCGGCTTGGGATCAATCGGCTTTCTATCGGCGTGCAGTCCTTCTGTGATGTGCAACTCAAACGGCTTGGCCGCCTGCACACTTCCCAGGAAGCATTGGAGATCGTTCTCCGGGCGGTCTCTGTGGGATTTGAAAATATCTCCTGTGACTTGATGCTGGCTCTGCCGGGACAAACTGCGGAAGAACTGGAAGAGACACTCAAACAGATGACGGCATTGCCCATCCAGCATATCTCAGCCTATTTGCTGAAAGTGGAATCGGGCACACCCTTTGCACAAATGCATATGACGGAGCAGTGCCCCAATGAGGATGCGGCAGCGGATCTCTATTTACAAACGGTGGAATGCCTGGCAAGTGCCGGCTTTGTCCAATATGAGATCTCCAACTTTGCAAAACCCGGGTTTCAGAGCCGTCACAACTGCAAATACTGGAAATGCCTTCCTTATCTCGGCATCGGACCATCTGCGCATTCCTGCTGGCATGGAAAACGGTTCTCTGTGCCATCGTCAGTGGAAGGCTTTCTGCATGCATCTGTACAGCAAACAGAAACAGAGGACGAGACGCCCTGTTCCATGGAAGAACGGATCATGCTGGGAATGCGGCTGCGAGAAGGCGTTCCGGCAGAGTGGCTCTCAGATCAAATGCCGCTGATCCATCGGCTTAACCGGTTGGGTTATCTGGAGCTTTTCAACGGACGTGTCGCCTTTACACCAAAGGGCTTTTTGGTTTCAAATACGATACTGGCAGAATTTTTTTGAGAGGAGTACAAGGAATGTTATATTATTGCTATGCGTTTTTATTCTTTTTTGCATTGGCATTCGGTGCAGCGATCGGCAGCTTTTTAAATGTGTGCATTTACCGGCTGCCAAAGGAAGAATCCCTTTGGCGGAACCATTCTCATTGTATGACCTGCGGCACGCAGATTCTAAAGCGTGACCTGATTCCCATTGTGAGCTGGTGCTTGTTGAAAGGAAAATGCCGCAGCTGCGGGGCGAAGATTTCCTTCCGGTATACGCTGGTAGAGGGATTGAACGCTTTGCTTTATGTCGGGGTATTTGCTTATTTTGGCTTTTTTGATCAGCCCATTCAGGCTGCACTGGTTTGCCTGCTGTTTTCTGCGCTGTTGGTCGTGTTCTTTATGGATCTGGACACGCAGCTTATCAGCATGTATGTGATCGGGTTTATCACGCTGCTGGGAATCGGCATGACAGTGGTGGACGTGATTACCGGAAATGACACGCTGCTTTCTCATATCATCGGGGCTTTTGCTGCGTCTGTGCCCTTAATCCTGATTGTGATTTTTTCCGGTGAACGTGCGATGGGCAGAGGCGATGCTTATCTGATGTTTGCTGCCGGGTTGTTTGTCGGGGTGAAACGCATTGTTCCGGCGCTGTTTATTGGCTTGGTGGTCGGCAGTATTTTTGGGTTAATCCATAAGAAGCGCACGGGAGATTCTCAGTTTGCGTTTGGACCGTATTTGTCGCTGGGTGTAGCGGCATCGGTGTTTGTGGGTGTGCCCATTTCAGATCTGTATTTACATGTATGTGGATTCTGATGGAGTCGTTGTACCTGTCGTCCATCCACTTGAAAACATGCTCAGCCTGTGCATTGGAGCAGCGGCTTGATTCCAAAGCCATGTCAGACATAAAAATCCCCGGATATCCGGCATATGCCGATACCCGGGGATTTTTTATCGCTGGTTGATGCAAGGATTCCTTTTTGGATTCCACTGCAAAACAGCCTTAATCATACAGGAATGTCACAGATTCCACTTCGATCTGATTCCAATTGCCCGATGCCCAGTAATTACTGAACCGCAGAGATACATTTCTCAACACGGACATCGCTTCCAGCTTCTCGCCATTCAGTTCCAGCGTCACAGTCGTCGATCCGTCCGCATTGTCCTGTATCCGAATGTCATCGCTCATCTTGGCATCGCCGCTGCTGCTGACATTCAAGAAGCTGAAAATCGTTCCGCTGCCATCTTTGCTGTCAACAGAATAGCTGCCTTCCATATAGCAATTGAACCAATACCCACTGTTTCCTGCCGCCTGCATCAGCTTAAACTGAATTCGTGTCGGCAGAAGTTCCTCTTCCTCCTTCTTATAAATGAATTCGGAGATGTCATAAGGTGTTTCAAAGGTAAAATGATTGATGTCTTTTGTTTTTGGCTCTAAACCTTGTAAAGCAGATGCAGTCGTTGTGGTTGTCGTCGATGTGGTCTGTGTGGTGGAAGCCTGACTTGGCGTGCCGTCCAGGGACAAAAGCATCATGCCAAGCAACGTCTTTCTGCCGGACAGCTGCTGCAGCGCCGCTGTGATCTTCTCCGGCGTTTCTCCAGCCTGAGGAATCGTCGTCACAACTGCTGCCACAGTTGTGGTAGAAGTCATGATGGTGGTTGTGGTCGTGGTTGTGGTTGTCACGGTTGTGGTTGTTGTCACAATCTGTGTCAGATTTGCCGTCACGTGGATCACACAATCCGCACCCGGAATGGTCAGATTCCAGATATCGGTACCGGAAATCCAGCACGGAAAACCATTTGCGGTAACAGCAATGTTGCTCAGTTCAAAGCCGTCCTTTGCTGCGATGCGGAACTGATAGGTCGAACCCTTTGTGCCGTCGCCGGAAACGACTTCCAGTTCGCAAAAGCCGGCACTCTCCTCGTCCAGAGCGACTGCATAGGTTTCAGCAGCAGTTGCAGCAGCTTCGGTGGATTCTTCTGTGGTTGCCTCAGTTGTCACGATCTCAGCCGTGGTTTTGTCGGTCTCGTCCGCTGTGGTGCTCTCAGCCTCAGCAGTGGTCGTTTGGACAGTCGTCTCTGCCGCAGTAGTTTCAGCTGATGTACCAGGCGTAATTCCAATCACGTGGATGATGCAGTCTGCACCTGGAATCGTCAAATTCCAGATACCATTGCCGGAACTCCAGCACGGGAAGCCGTTTGCGGTGACAGATACATCGCCAGCCTCATATCCTGTCTTAGGAACCACACGGAACTGATAGGTCGACCCTGTTGTGCCGTCGCCGGATACAACTTCCAGATCGCAATATGCTGCGCTCTCCTCATCCAGTGCCACTGCATAGGTGGGTACTGCCGGTGATGGTGAATCGGTGGTCATTTCCGTGGTAGTTGTGGTTGCGGCGGTAGTAGTGGTTGTGGTCTTGGTGGTTGTGGTGATGGTGGTGGTTGCTGCGGGTTTTGACCCAGCAGGCTTATTCTGTGCCTTACCGGTGAGAATGTCAGAGATTGAGAAAATGCGGTTGGTTACGGAGCTGATGGAGATAGCAGAGGCAGAGTCTGCATAAGTGATGGTGTAGTCTCCCGCCAAAATCGGACTACCTGTTATTTGTAACTGACTTGCATGGAATCCCTCTTTGAATACGAAATGTACGACATTTCCATCAATTTTCGTATTATCCATGTCAAAATAATCTCCGTATAATTGGTTAAATCCACTTGAATTCTCTGTAGGATTCATCCAGATATAGGTAGACATCTGCCAGTCATCAAATTGATAGAAATTCTGCAACCAGTTGCTTGCACCTAATGAACTCATGTCAAATTCAATATCCATGCTGACAATTTCTCTGCTTGCATCCAATGCAATTGTCGTGCTGGAATCGTCTATGGGTCCGGTAACTGTATTTTCATCATCACCGCCGCCGATTTTCTTGCCGCTTACATGAATGGTGGTGTTACTGGTGATCTTCTCAATCGTATATTCTGCAACTGTCATGCCGTCCTGTTCTGTGGTGCTGGTGGGTTCCAATACACCGCCGTCCGTCTTGACTGTAGGCGTTTCCATCGCATCCGGATTCCAGGTAACGGTGAAGATGTACGATCCTGCGTCGGGTTCTACCCATTCGCCGCCCTTCAGATCAACCGTATAACCGGCAACAGCCCGATATTTGACAGCATATCCCGGCTTTTCCTTCAGGGTAAAGGTCAGGGTGTGATTTTTCCGGACATTGGGTATGGTATATACACCATCATCCGGAATCTTAAATTCCTCGCCATTATCTACTGCATATACATCATAACCGTCTTGCAAACTCTTAACAGAAATGCTGTAGTCCTCACCATATCCGACTGAATCCTCTTGACCTCCCGATTGACTGCTATAATCCAAACCCGGATGATTCCAGAAATCGGATAAGATGATCTTAAACTGCTGCTTTCCTGCATTCTGGAGCGAGATCGTACTATTCTGCGTCACGGAATCCACGGTATACGTGCCGTCGGATGCAGGCTCCACCAGCGACCAGCTGTCCCTGTACACACTGTAGCTATCGGAATATCCCTCATCTACTGTGATCTGGAAGGTCAGTGACTCCCCGTAATTCACGATTGCCTGATCCACTTCCTCACCGTCTACCATAAAGGTATAGCCATCCTGCTTCTCAAAAGTCACTGTCAGCTTTGCACCTTCTACTGTAACGGTAATCTCGTGATCTTCCTTGACGTTGGGTATGGTGTAGTTATTGTATTCATCCGGCTGGATCAACGTGCCGTTATCCTTAACGATGATTTCGTTGCCCTGATCTGCCCAGATCTGAACACGGAAGTCCTTGCCATATTCTACATACTGGATCGCATCTCCGTAGAACGTATAGCCGATGCGATCCTCCTGCGCCGGCAGCTGAATCTGGTATGTCTCCAGACCGGTATTCTCTAAAGTGATGGCCGTATCTTCTGTCACAGCCGGAACGGTGTACGAACCGTCTGCATTAGGTGCCAGCGTCTGACCGTTCACCTTCACAGTGGGCTGCTTATAGTCCTCTTCTGTATCCACGGTGAATGTAAACTTACTGCCTGTCTTGACCTCCACCTTGTTTCGATCGTCACCATAGGGATCATAGCCTGCTTCCGGTGTGATGCTATAGCCATCCGCACCGGTCCATGTGACGGTCTGTGTTTCCTTTGTCACAGTGATGCTGACCGTATGATCTCTGTCTACATTTTCGATGACGTACTTTCCTTTTGCGTTAGGCTCAATCACAGCGTCGCCGTCCATTACGATCAGCTGCATATTCTCCAGCTGCTTTTCAACGGTGAAGATGAAGCTCTCGCCATAGCGTGCCTCGCCAACTTCGATTTGGCTGGTATAGCCGTTGCCATTGCCGTTGAGGGACAGCTTGTAGATGATGGGAGCTGTTTCGGTCAAGGTGATCTCTGTATCGCCCTTGACAGTGACAGAATAGACGCCTTCTTTCAATGGAATTGTCGAACCGTTTGCCTGGAACTTGAAGCCCTCCTGATAGCCCGGTTCTACTGTAACGCCAAATACCAGCGTTGTACCGTACGGAACAGCAGACAGATCTATATTTTCCGGTTTCAGGATTGTATAGCCCTCATATTCCTCCGGCAAAGATACCACATAAGTCAGCGGTACTACGCCGGTGACAGTAACAGTAACATCTTCTGTAACAGACGGAATGGTATAGCGGTTTCCTTCTTGTGTGATACCGGTAATCTCATTACCTGCCTGATCCGTAACAGTTACAACTGCTCCACTAATATCATAGCCTTTTGCTGCTTTCAGCTGGAATGCAAAGTCATAGCCATCCTCAACGTTAAAGCCAATACTGCCCTCTGCGTTGACCAGTACGCCGTCTTCGCCAACAATTGTAACCGTATGATATGTCTTATCCGGATCGAGTTTGATCTCACCATCATCCTCTTCCTTTACCATAATATTATCCGGCATGATCTCGCATTCGATATCATTTGCGCTGACGCCCTTGCAATACAGATGCATTTTCATATCATTGGTGATAGAGGATTTCAGTGCAGCCGGCAAATTTTGTACAAGATAAGTGGTAAGCGTCTGCTCAGGTGAACTCTGACTGTAATCCTGATTGTAGACGATGTATTTCAAATTTGGTGGATATTTTTTGAATTTAATCCCGATATCCGACGGCTGCAATGCCGTACTGCCGCCCTTTGTCAGCTTTGTCAAATCGCACTTGGACCAGTCCACGGTAATATTGGTATAGCTCTCGTCACCGTTGATGGTGAGCATGGGGGTGTAGACTTCGGTAGTTTCGGTGGATGTTTTACTGTCACCTGTATCCCATTCCATGGAGATATCCATATTCATATCGAAGCCTTCTTGTGTGCCTCGGAAAAGAAACTTGAAATAAGGATAAGTGTCCCATTTCATCAAAATACTGATCAAAATGCTGTCGGAATCTATTTTTTCAACTGAAATAATTTCATCAAAATCATATATCTCATTATAGAATTGGAATGTGCCTGATGTACCGCCTAATGGCAACATTTCAACCCAGAATATGCCGGAATCACCTAAATTTTCTAAAATATAATCTGCATTAATATGGGTTACTGTAACTTTCAGGATATTTCCGACTTCATATCCGCATTTTGAAAGATCGACATATACATCAGTGGTCCAACCCTCTTCAAAATGGTAAATCTTTGGATCAGGATCATATCCATCTTCTTCTGTTCTGTGATAGTTGATATACGCCTGCAGATTTTCATCAATCAAGGGTGAAATTGCATCCTCTGTTGTTTTCGATCCTTGTACCATTCCCGTAATTGCCAGCCAGCCACGGGTGCTTGCCGGCAGTTCAGTAATTTTATACTTGATGTAGATATTTTCCTTGTTATCATCTTGATTCCAGAGTCTAGCCGCTCCATTTGCTTTGCCTTCGTCTATATCATCATTATAATAATCTTTGTAAAGCTGTGCTTCTTCGGTATCCTTCATCCAGTAGTTACCCTCTGCCAGATAGAAAATATCTGTATATTTCAGCCATATTTCATCTCCATATGCATCATATCCGACAAAAATTTCTACATTGCTGAAATCGCTTTTTGTTGCATATTGTGCGCCAGTTCCTTTTGCATCTTGTGTTTGCAGTACCGGATATACCGGCGCAAAATAATAGGTAACCTTTTTTGTAATGGTGTAATTTGGTAAATCTTTTTCTACTTCTTGAACTGTACCTGTACTTCCATCTCCTGATTGTGTAAAATACTTATTTTCAAGAGTGTACTCTACAAACTCTGTATTCACCACACTACCGCTCGGTGCTTGGTATTCATGATCTATTATGGTTTTTTCTCCATTTTCAACATAGTAAAGCTGCTTCACGTAGATTTTTTCTCCAGCTGTATGACTTTCATCTAATAACGAGTGCCATGTGCCATCGCTGTCGAAATAATACAGCTTCCAGTCTCCAGTATCATTCACAAATCCCATCTGTGAATATACATAGGATTTGACATAAATTTTATCTCCGCTTTCATTTATATAATAATATTCTTCTGCTGTATATTCATCACCTTCTTTATAACTCTCCGGTACTGTTACCCAGTTTCCATTGTTATCCGTATAGCCTAATTCTACACCAGATTCTCCGATGTAATATCTTTGCATTTTAAATATAACTTGTTCGCACGTACCAGAGGGATAATCTGTCAGGTTCAGATAAAACGCATCATCACTCTTATATGGCACGCCGTTACTATCACTCGGAGCAAAATTATTTTCACGGTGTTCTGCATTGAATTCTTTCCAATAATCATATCTACCGCCCATGTTTTCCATGGGTTTCCAGCCGCTTTGGTCTTGATCGACGATCTGGCTCATGCTCTGCGTCGGATATCCGCTCGTATCCGTATAATTCGCCTTCAGCAGCACATCACAATCCTCATCCGCCTTGACCGTGTCATATCCCTCACATGTCGCCGAAATCTTCACATTCTGCTTGGTGCCGATCTCATCTGCCGGATATTCCAACGTCAGATGGTACACCACATTGGTGTCATTGCTGACGTTTTGGATCTGATAGACCTTTTTATTGGCGGTACTGTTTGCCGCATCCAGAGTCACTTCACGCCCAGTCTCCGAACGTAGAATCGCCTCTGCATTTTCCTGTACGCCTTCCCAGTTCCAATACCGGCTCTGTGGCAGCTGTGTCTGTACCTCATCCACCAGGTTGTTCAACGCAGTCTGATAATTCTGTATCTTTGCCGCCTGTACATATGCTGAAATACTGGGCGTGCAGACTGCCGCAACAATCGCCATGATCGTCAGAACAACGATTAATTCTACCAAAGAAAAACCCTTGTTTTGTCGTTTCATATGGACACACCTCTTTCCTTTCTGATGCAGACAGGTTCTGACAAAACGTCAACTCAACAAGTCGAGAACTTCATTTTTGTTGTTGGATACACGAATGGCATCTTCTCTGCTGATCACGCCCTGACGGAATAGTCTTGCCAGGTCTGCGTTCAGCGTATGCATACCCAGTGCAGCACTGGACTGCATGACGGTAGGTAACTGGAAGCACTTGTTTTCACGGATCAGACTTCCTACGGCTTCTGTTCCCACCAGGATCTCGGTGGCTGCCACACGTCCGCCGCCGGTTGCCAAGGGCACAAGCGCCTGGGTGATAACACCCTTCAAAATCGTGGAAAGCTGCGTCCGCACCTGATTCTGTCCGTGGGGCGGACAGCTGTCGATGATACGATCCAAGGTCGCAGCAGCACCGGTGGTATGCAGGGTGGACATGACCAGGTGTCCGGTTTCTGCCGCCGTGATGGCAGCGGAAATCGTCTCATAGTCACGCATTTCTCCCACGAGGATCACATCCGGATCTTCACGAAGAGAAGAACGCAGAGAATCGGCAAAGCTCTTGGAATCCACGCCGATCTCACGCTGATGGATCACGGACATGCCGCATTCATACACATATTCCACCGGATCCTCGATGGTGATGATATGTTCGGCACGATTTTTGTTGATATAGTCGATCATGGCAGACAATGTGGTGGATTTACCCGAGCCGGTCGGTCCTGTTACCAGAATCAGACCACGGGGCTGATCTGCCATTTCTTGCAGTACCTTGGGCATTTTCAGCTGTTCCAGAGTCGGAATCGTATTGTTCAGCAGTCGGATGGTGGCTGCTGTTTTTTTCATCTGTTTGAATACGTTGACACGCTGACGGCAGTAGTCCGGCGTCTCAATGGCAAAGTCCACATCGTCACCGCCGTCCAGTTGTGCAATCTGCTCCGGACTCATCATAGAGAGAATCATTTGCTTGGTTTCCTCTGCCGGAAATGCAAACCCGCTGTCTACCAGCTGTCCGTGAATACGGAAGGAAACCGGCATTCCCTCGGTGATGTGAATATCGGAGCATTTCCGTTCCCGTGCCTTCATAATCAATTCATTCATTGTCATAACAATTACGCACCTTTCTGTATGCCATTTCATTCCGTTAATCGGAGTAATATGCGATCTTCTGTACTTCTTCCGGCGTGGTAACGCCTTCCTTTACCAGTTCAATAGCGCTGTCCAGAAGAAACTGCATTCCCTGGGACTCTTTTGCATATTTCGTCATTTCTTCGCTGTCAGCACCATTGGCGATCATTCGTTTCAGGTGTTTGTCAATATAAACCATCTCGTGAATGGAGATTCTTCCTTTATATCCTGTGTTGCTGCACACCTTACAGCCCTTGCCTCTCCAGATCTTAGGAATGCCTTCTCCGATGATGGCAATGTCCTCCGGCGTAGCATCGGTTTCATACTTACAGTACTGGCAGACCTTACGCACCAGACGCTGTGCCACAATGCCGACTACAGAGTTGGAGATCAGATACGGCGCAACGCCCATATCTGCCAGACGTACAATGGAGGAGATTGCATCGTTGGTATGCAGTGTGGAAACTACCAGGTGTCCGGTGATGGCAGAACGTACGGAGATCTCAGCAGTCTCACCGTCACGTGTCTCACCGATCATGATGATATCCGGATCCTGACGAAGCAGCGCACGAAGTCCCACGGCAAAAGTCATCCCTGCGGCAACGTTGACGGATGTTTGTGTGATGCCCGGCAGATCTTTTTCCACCGGATCCTCGATGGTTGAGATGTTTACCGGTCGCTGTGCCAGATACTGGAGTACCATGTACAGCGTCGTGGTTTTACCCGAACCGGTAGGTCCTGTGATATAAATGATGCCGTTGGGGGCTGACATCATTTTCATCAACAAATTGTAAGAATGCTCATTCATACCGAACCGTCCAGCGTGATCGATCTTCGTATCCGAGGTCAGATAACGCATAACGACCTTTTCGCCGTGTGTGGTAGGAAGCACAGACACACGCATACTAATCTCAATGCCCTCCAGGACAACGTGGAAGTTACCGTCCTGAGGCACACGTTTTTCTGCAATATTCAGGTTGCTCATGATCTTGATACGGGCAACGATGGAATTGTGCAGAGATTTTTCCAGTGTGAGGTAGCTGACCATTTCACCGTCAATACGCATACGAACCTGGGTATATTCCTTCGCCGGCTCAATATGAATATCACTGGTATTGGTGCTGTAGCCGCGTACCAGCAGAGAGTTGATCAGCTTGATGATCGGTACGTCGTCATCTGCATCATCTGCTGTCAGCTGAGGCACTTCGATGTCTTCAACAGAAATATTCGCCTTTTTCGCCGCCTGCTTGGTACTGATCTCTGAATAGTAGTTCTCGATGGCCTTCCGGATCTTCGCCTCCTCACACAGCAGGACTTCCAGAGGCATATCCACGATCTGCCGGATGTCCTCTTGTGCATAGAAGTTCAGCGGGTCTGACATGACCAGCTGCAATCTGCCGTCGTTCTCAGAAACGGCAATGACGTTATACTTTTCTGCAAGCTGCTTCGGTATTTTTGCAGCGACATCGACATCGACATCGTACTCTTCCAGATTGACCATTTGAAGATCCAGCTTCAAACCGAGCGCTTGTAATACTTGCAGCTCAGTGACAAAGCCCATTTCCACAAGCAGCGTACCCAGACGTGCTTTTTTGCCGCCGGTCTGTGACTTCTGATATTGTAGTGCCTGTTCGATCTGCTCTTGCGTAATATAGCCGTATTCCTTCAGCACTTCACCAATTGGTAAATTCTGCAATTTCTCTCACCCTTCTTAAAATGCGTTTAGAACCTGTCTGCACAAGAACATGCGCCTGTTTTTCCGGCAGGTTCTCAGAGCTTGTTTCGGTTCTTTCCATCGCCGTTTTCCGGCATTTTTCTGTTTTGACTCAGCCCGTCCTCCTTGAGATACATGCAGGATTCCTGCATCGGACGTTCATAGTCAGGACGAAAATCTGCTTCAAAATCCGATTATCTCCAGATACCAGACAGGCTCTTATCGAATGGATTGCATCGCATCACAAATTATTCCAAGCTGCCGATATACAAATATTCCCCGCCTGTACTGGTATAGGTAAATGTACTGCCGTTCAGGGGGTCGTTTTTCAATTCTATCGTCCGATGCTCGGTATACCATGTTTTGCCATGGCGTTTGACTTCCAGCTTGATAACAGCAAAGCTGCCGTTTGCCTCAATGTTATACTCCACCTCATAGGAATTCAGCTGACAGAGCTTATTCTGTACCGGTGTCTGCCATGTATTGCCGGACACATATTTCAGCCGGACATTGCTGCTAAGAGAATTATTGTCCCCAGTGGTTTCCGGATACAATATCATCTCATAAGAGCACGGATTGGCGGCATCTGTAGAAAATGCGCTGGTGCTGTTCACCGTCTCCAATTTTTTGGCATAGGTCAGGTTATCTGTCAGCTGATCCATGACCGCTATGCCTCTCGCCTGTGCATTCAGAGAGATCACATTCTGTGAAAAGATGCGGATGGCGCTCATGAGAATACCTGTGGCAGTCACAATCAAAATGCCGATTAGAATGACTGTGATGACCTCTTCCGCCAGAGTAAAGCCCTTGAGATTCTTTTTCCGCTTTTTCATCATGGACCGCCTCCGATCAGTTCATACCGCTTGAAGCCATTTGCCGAAACTTCTGTGACGTCCACTTCTCTTCTGGCTGACACGTCATCACTGTCGGTAATATAGATCTTCACAGGCGTTTCCACAGGTGTGCCTGTTTTCAGCTCCTGCACAGCCGTCTTACGTTCCTCATTTTTCAGCCGCGCGCCCTCGTTCATAAAGTGTGCACCGCAGGAAATGCCTGCCATACCCATGGCAAGTGAAAGTGAAATCAAGGCAAAAGACACCACGACTTC
Source organism: uncultured Ruminococcus sp. (assembly GCA_947627445.1). GTDB lineage: Bacteria > Bacillota > Clostridia > Oscillospirales > Ruminococcaceae > Ruminococcus_C. The sequence continues at coordinate 11,928 of CANQWA010000009.1, read as the reverse complement.
AACGATTGTTGTACCCTTGTGTTTCTTCCGCATCGAGAGTCGCCTCCTGCATTACAAGTTATAATAACCATCAAATTCCCATTTGTTTGTGGCATCATCAAAATGCATCTTCGCACAGACCTCTGCCATCTCCAGTTTTTTGCCGCCAGAGGTTTCACGCATAACCCGTGCGGTGAGATAGATCTGACCGCTCTTCTTTTTGGTTTCGTCTGATGAAAGATTGACCACAGAATGGCTCACTGTCACCGTACAATCCCAGTTGCTGGCATCCGGAAATTCCAGCGTATAAGTATTGGTGGTATTGCTATCGCTGACATAGGCACTCAGCTCCTGATTGCCGACAATATCATCTCTGATGATCTCTACCGCAGACTCCGCATATAGCTGTGCCTGAAGCTGATAGTTTTCGTCACGCTCCCGCGTGAAATACAACCGGCTGATCATGATGATACCGCTGACAATAATGGCGATCATCAGCATCACCATAACAGACCACAGCATGGCAGATCCGCGGCGGCAGTTTTTCGCTTGTTTCATCATCCATCACCTACTTAGGGTTCTTAAAGAGTTAAAATGATAGTTTCTGGAACGAAAACCAGCTGATTTGCAACACGATATCCAACAAAAGTATCTACGGATCTCTTGACGGTTCCTTATGTGTTGGTGTTGGTGTTAGCAAGCACCTCATCGGTAGATTCTTCCAGGGATTGATCGCTGGTCTCTTCGATCTCTAAGGTTTTCAGCGGATCCTTATACATATATGCCGAAATGGTCATGGTAAAGGTATAGTCATCGACAAATTCATGGGTTTCTTCGTCCTCAACGCTGTCAAAAGAATAGGATGTCAGACCGAGAAATGATACTTTATTCAGAAAATCCATCAGCTGGCACATATCCTCATAGTTTCCGCTCATGGAATACGTCAAATCCATCCGGTATTCACCGGTCGCCGTATAGGTTGCGGCTTCTTCGCCGTTCATGGAGCCGTCTCCGGCTTCTTCTTCTACCACATCGGGATCAGCCAGTATGAGATTATTTTCTGCATCAATGTAATACTGCTGTGTTTTTGCAACATCCAGACCGGTAATGGTCGCACCGCATTGGTGAATGACAGAGTTTAGGAAATTGTCAATACGCTCCGGCTTACTCAGAGGATAGAGCTTGCTGGTCTCTTCGCTGTTTTTGACACGCCAGTCCTCCAGCGCTTGCAGGTTCATGTCATAGCTTTCTGCCTGCTGGAGCAGCGTTTCATATTGCTGATTCAGGGTGTCTGCCTGTTCCTTTGCTTCGCTGATTTTGTTCCATGTGGGACGAATCAGAAGCTGTACGTAAATGATCAGAACCAGTACAACACCAAGTACCGCTAAGAGAATCGCCTGTTTTCTTGTGACTTCCATGGTCATTGTGCAGCCACCTCCTCTGTGCCCGTTGTTGTATCATCGGTAGTTTCACCTTCGCCAGTGGCTTCTGGATTTTCTTCTGCGTCATTGTATTCATGTGTCACAAATACAGCATCAATGGTGTAGGCATAAGAAACCGTGACCTCACCGTTCTCGTCTTCCACTTCGGAACGGGTATAGCTGGAATAGCTGACATCGGAGAAGATGTTCAGACGTGTCAGATTATAGACAAAGGAAGAAACATACTGACTATCCGGAGAAGTTGCCGAGATATGCAGCGTCTGTCCGTCGTAAGAGACTGCCGTAATGGCGGCGATCTGCTCCATTTCCGACCCGATGCGGTAATCCTGACAATGGATCAGCTTGTCAATGAGATCCAGCGTGAAATTGTCACAACTGGAACGAATGCCATAGTCGATCTCTCCGCGGACTGCTCCGTAGGCATCACCGGCAGTCCGGATGGTAGCAATGTCCTTTGCCAGCTCGTTTACATGCTCGATCTTTTCCAAAAGCGCTGGATCCTGGGTTTTTTCCTCCAGTTCTGCTACCAGCTTTTCCTGTGTGCTTTGATATACCTTCAAGGAAGTAAAACCAACTGCCATCAGTACCACAGCGGCAATGCCGAGCACCGTAAAGAGCAAGCCCTTTTTCATGGTGGATTTCTTTGGGCCGGCTACCAGTAGGTATAGGTTTATGTCCTTTTTGGGCGCTTTTTTCGCCATATGTACGCCTCCCGTCGTTTAAGATGAATAGCGGATCATACTGCCCAGCAGGACAATGAAGTCTGCGGGAAGCATCCCCTGAGGAATGGTCAATTCTGTAGGCAGATAATCGGGGAACGCCCGTGTGGTAACACCAAAATTTTCTGCAAAACGGGGCAGGATAGGCAATGCTTCCGGAGGAAAGCCGCAGAAAAACATATCCGTAATGTCTGCGCCGGTCTGCTCCGACTTGTTGAACTGAATGATACTGTTGATGTTCTGTCCGATCTCGCGCTCAAAGCCGGGGTCAGCCGGATCTGCGAGAATACGGCTTCGTCTGGTCATAATAAAGTCATTGCCCGAAAACAGACTCTGCATCAGCATGTTTCCGTCCAGAATGAACACGGTAAACGTTTTGTTCTGCATGGATTTCAGCCAGAGCATCAGCTTGATAATGCAATTCTGCATCAGGTCAACCACATCAATATCAATTTTTGCCTCTTTGAACAGATTCACATAATTCATGATAAACTCCCGGGTAGACAGCACAGCGAGAATACTGCACGAGCCGTCGGCGTTCCGGGGATTGATCACGGAATAGTCAATGAGCAGATTCTGGATATTCTCCACCTCACGAAATTCTGTTCGGATCAGACTGCGAACTGCATTGGGCGCTGTCTGGGGAATCCTCATCTGTTTGACGGTGATAGAGTTGCCGTTGACCACCAGATGTACACCAGAAGTGGGCAGCTTGTATTTTTCCCACATGGCAGTCAGTGTTGCCTGCACGCTCGTGGTGTTCATGATGATGCCGTTGAGCATACAACCCTCATCCAGAGGCTCTTCACAATAGCTCTTTATCGAAATCTTATTTTTGGTAAACGAGCCTGTGACCACCTGAATTTTGCTATTCGTAATATATACACAAACCGAGTAACCTTTCGTTTTCATACGGTTTTATCTCCTTCATGATGTTTGTCACGGTTGCGGATGGCGAATGCGATAATGAAAAATCAGACTCTCCCTCTTGTGATCCAATTCCAGATAAAGGGCAGAATTGCGCCGGAGGTTGCATCGATATTGCCGTACATGGAATACATGGGTACCAGTACGGAGATCATAACTGTCGCCACCACCAGACCGAGCAGACAAATCATAATCGGCTCGATCACAGACATCAGAGATTTGATGGCAGAATCGGATTCATATTCATAGTCATCTGCGGAAGAGATCAACATGTCGTCCAGCTTACCGGTTTCTTCGCCGACCCGAATGGTATCGGAAAGCTTGCTGTCAAATCCCGTCATCCCACGAATGGAATCGGACAGGGCGTTACCGGTACGGATGCTTCGGATACAATTGTCAAACTGGGAACGCAAATACTTGTTATTCACCGTGTCCCGGGAGATCTGAATGGCGTTGACGATAGACAGACCGCTGGTATACAGGGAAGCCAATGTCCGGGAAAAGCTGGCAGTATACACAATGCGCACCAGATAACCGATCTTGGGAATGGTGACGATCATTCTGTCAATGACAAACCGGGTGGACGGAGTTCGCAGAAGGAAAATCACACCTACCACAAGACCTACCGCTGCAATAATATAGATGTACCAGTAATGGGTCATGGAATTACTCATTGCCATAAAGATTCGTGTCACCAGAGGCAGCTCCATATCCGTAAACATATCGCCGAACATGGGGAGAATAAAGGTAAACATCAAAATGATAACACCGATCAGCAGAATCAGCAGCACAATGGGGTACATCATAGCGCTCTTGACCTGCTTTTTGATCCGATTCTGCTTTTGGAAATGCTGTCCCATGGAGAGGAAGGTGTCGCCGATCTTACCGCTGGCTTCACCGGAACGCACCATGCTGATGAGCAGCTCGGGAAATACTTTTCCCTGATCTGCCATCGCCTCTGACAGAGATTTGCCGTGTTTCAGGTCCGTGGTGATCTCCGCAAAGCATTTTTTCGCAAACTTGGATATACTCTCACGGTTGGAGATGATATTAAACGCCTGAATCACCGATACGCCGGCATTCAGCAGGGTACCCAGCTGGCGGCAAAAGTCCGTCAGCTCGGCAGATTTCAGCTTAGAGCCAAAGCCGGTGGCAGACGCCTGCTTATACTCCAGCAAAAACAGGTCTTTTTCTTTGAGGGCGGTCAGCAGCGCTTCGGGGTCGGTCGCAGCCTGTGTGCCGCGTACCACCTTTCCGCTCATTGCCTGTGCCCGATAACTATATTTTGGCAATCTTTCTCACTCTCCCGTGATGGTTTTTCGGCGGGACAGCCCGCCCTCCGGCATAACAGCGGAGACGCTTCTCCAGAACCTATTATACACCCAAAAATGACATTTGTAAAGAGAAAATGTGCAAAAAATGTCTGAAAAAATCAGAGCATCCAGCACCCAAAGTGCTGAATGCTCTGCATTACTCGGTATGATTTGGATTCAGAATTTAGTTTTAGAATTAGGCAGTAACAAAAGTATCCAATTAGGAGGCAACAGTGTATGTCCTGCCGTTATAATTAACTTGCTGACCATTTGTTGTTGTATATTCAAGGTCGCTCACGCGACCACCAGTCAACTTAACTGCATTAATAGTGCCATCTACTTCAGCCAACTCTTTGATCGCATCTACGTAGTTAGTTTCACTTGTAGCATCAAATTCAGCAGTGTCACCAAAATCAGAGATCGTAACATCACCGGCAGAAGAGTTGTTGTGATATGTGCTGCTCGGATCGGCATAAGCAGAAGAAGCGATAGTCTGAGCGGCAGATACTGCAGCAGCAGCCTCATCCTTAGCAGTAGACTGTCTTGCCTGACGGATGTAACCAACCAGAGACGGCACCAGAGCTGCAATCAGAATTGCCATAATAACCAATACAACAATTAACTCTACCAGAGAGAAGCCCTTCTTGTTCTTCTTGGCTCTCTTCTTTAAAACTTCATTCATCATCATGCTTGGGGTCTTCATAAGTAATTCCACCTTTCAAAGAATAAAAAAATATCAGTTGAATTTGTTTTTTGGAGTCCGCCGTCCATCTGCTTCAAAGCCGGCATCCGCAGGGGAAAGGCACTCGATTTTGGCAGGAGGCTTATCAACGTTCTCTCCCGCGATTGCAAATTTATTATAGCACACTTTTTTTCTCTCGTCAAGGGATTTTGTTTATAATTTACTTTTTTGACAAACTTTGTTTGTCCATTTTGTGCTATTTTAACAAAGGAAAGGGCGATTACCCGGGGTTTGACCAGAATCTTGGTGATTTGGCATCGTTTTTGGAGGGATTGGCGAAAAAAATGCCGTGCGGCGCGCTTTGCCCACGGCACAAAAAACCAGCCCCGGCACATCCCGAAGCTGGCTTCTGCTCATACCCATCATATCATCTGATAAATCGTACTCTTGACGGTGCTGACAATAATATCGGCACATAATTCCAGACCCAGCATGCCGCTGTTCAGGCAAATATGATAATTGGATTTGTCATACCAGTTACCGCCGGTATTGATACTATAAAACGTCTCACGCCGCTTATCCGTCTTGCGCAGCATTGCCTCCACTTTTTTGGCATCAACACCATATTCTTTCACAGCACGCTCACACCGGGACTGGATGTCCGAATAGATAAATGCATTGAACAGCTTTTCCTTATCCCGCAAAATATAGCTGGCACAGCGGCCTACGATGACACAGTCTCCCTGCTCTGCCAATTCCCGTATGATATTCGTCTCAATGATATACACCTTGTCAGACAAGGGCAGATTTTCCTCAATCGAACGTGTAGGACTGGATGTCAGCATCAGGGTATACAAAAAGCTTTTCGGTGCAGCTTCTTCCGCCGTTTCCAGATATTCCGGCGAAACACCACAGCGCTCTGACGCCATTTCTAAGATCTCCCGGTTGTAGCAAGGGATGCCCAGACGCTGGGAAACCATCTCTCCGATCTCTCTGCCGCCGCTGGCATATTCTCTTTCAATTGTGATCACTCGATGACTCATTGAAATGCCTCCAATCTTATTGCAGTAAATAGCAAAATCACTACCATCATTATAGCACACTTCACGAAAAAATGCACGTTTTTGTGAAAATTTTTTTCAAAAATCACGAGTTTCTACGTTTTCGCCAGTTTGCATCCTGCTGAATTATACAATTTGCACAACAAGAATCGGATCGTGCAGCAAGTTCGGATTATGAGGCAGCGTCTATCATTGCCTGCACAATCTCCGGATAGTACCAGGTGCAATTCTCCCGGTCCAGCAGCCCGAAGCCATCGGATGCAATTCCATTGTCCCAGGCAAAACACTTGATGCCATGTTTTTTGGCACTGGTGATATAATAGCGATACCATGCCGCACGTGCCGATGTGTTGTTGTTTTTGTTCACTGCGCCGAACTCGTCAATAATCACCGGAACGCCCTTGCGGATAAACATATCATCCAGATACTGGAAATTTTTGTCCAGTTCTGCCTGATCTGCATCACTGCCCCAGTCAGAACGGGAGGATTCTTCGCCGCAGAAATCCCAGGGCGCATAGCTGTGAATGGAAACAATCACATGGGAATCGTCTGGTACCTTCACGGCGCTGACAGCAGTTTCTGTGATAGACTGCGCATGAGAGCTGACAATCAGTGTCCGCTCCTGGTTTTCTCCGCCGGAAGCACGTACCGTATCCACAAATGCCTGATAGAGCTGATTGATCACTTCGTGTTCCTCTGCTGTGCCGCCTGTCCATTCCGTGGCAGAGCCTACCACACGAGGTTCATTCATGCCCTCGAAGATCAGACGGTGATCGTAGTCCTGAAATTCTGCGCAGATCTGCTCCCAGATATGACACAGCACAGTCCGGTCGGATTCCAGCTTGGCATTGGTGGGTGTCAGCCAGAGATAATCGTCGTGGTGTACGTTCAGGATCACATACAGACCGCAGTCATAGGCATAGTCCACCACTTCTTTGACACGTGCCATCCAGTCTGTGTCAATGTCTCCCTGATCGGACATATGCTCTCCCCAGGTCACAGGAATGCGCACGGCATTGAAGCCGGCATCCTGTACGGCTTTTATCATCTGCTTGGTGGTTTTGGGGTTGCCCCAGCCGATCTCGGTGTCCTTGGATTTGGTATTATAGCTATCCAGGGTATTGCCCAGATTCCAGCCCACATTGATATGTTCCACGATTTGTGCCGAGGTCATGGCATCGACTTCTTCGCTGGTGGGAATCGCACCGGCATTGTTTTCTACCCTTTCGCTGTTATTTTCCGATTGAACCGGTTCCGTAATAGTTCCGGTACAATTGCTGTAGCGGATGCTGACTTTGTCCAAGGTGATGGTTGCCTGATCGCTCCACCAATAGCCCAGCATCACATCGCCGCCGGCAGAAACTGCTGCCTTCACATCCTCCGGCAATATCCATGTCAAGGACAGGTTGGATGCATCTGTGAAAACACAGACATTGCTGGTCTGATACCAGCCCTTATCGGTTTCGCAGTCTGCGCCCTCCTCTACAGATACGCCGAATGCCCCGGTGAATTTTCCCAGAGAACCGCTGCTGCTGATATCAAAGGTGACGGTTTGCAGCACATCTTCGCTGCCCATCAATTCTGTGAGGGAAACATTGGCGGTTTTTCCAGATTCGCTGCTGTAATCCAGCGACAGACCGGGCGTCACTGCATTTGTCCCGTCCACCGGCACTTCTCTGGTACGGCTATAGGTGCAGACAATGCTGCTGAGCCGTACACTCTGTACCCCGCTCCACCAATGTCCGAACATGACTTCGCCGTTCACGTCAATGCTGGACTGAATCTCGGCAGGAACATTCCAGGTGAATTCTGCATAGGCACTGTTCTGAGACTGCTCAAAATCTGCCGCCTGATACCAACCCTCTTCTGTGGCGCTGGCACAGTCCTCCGTCACGGAAACACCATAGCCGCCCTTATAATTCCCCAGGCTGGAAGAACCGTCCTCAGAATACACAATAAAGGTAAAGGACTGTACCACATCGCCCTCTTCAATAAAATCGCTGAGCTTTGCATTATAAGTATTGGTGGTGTCCCGATTGAGAATGGCGTCAATATCCGTGATCTCCGTACCAAGGGTAGAGGAAACCATTTCAGTAGGGCTGACATGTACGGTAGTTGTCGTGGTTGCTTCGGTGGCAGCCGCTTCGGTGGCAGCTGCTTCGGTGACCGCTTCGGTAGAAGATTCTTCTATTGAGCTTTCTCCGGTATTCTTGCCGCAGCCGCTGAAGATGCCGGCTGTCATCATACCAGCCAGCAAAAGCGCCGCCGCCTTTTTCCATTGTTTCATTCCATTCCATTCCTTTCCATGTGCATTTTCCGGTAAAGACAAGTTCTAAAACATCAAAAGCAAGAGACAAGAATCCAGAAATCTTGCCTCTTAGAACTTGGGAAGCACGGATGAAATCCCGCTTGACGGCTTGATGCACATCAGATTTCATCCGTGCTTCCCTTGTGTTCTCATAGAAATGCTTAAGGCATCTCCGCACATATTTCTGATGAAGACAGGTTCTTAGTCCACAGTGACGATCTCACCCATCAGGTCACGGGGTGCGCCAATGGCATTGGATTCATCTGTGTCGATGTGCATGGCTGTGGCATAACTGGGAGATACACGACAGACAACATCGCCTAAAATTGCCTTTCTGCCGTCTGTATCTACCCGAACCCACACGATGTCCTTATCCTTGACACCGAATTTTTCAGCATCTTCCGGTGTAAAGTGGATGTGACGCTTTGCTACGATCACGCCCTCAGAGATCTCCAGTTCACCTGCGGGTCCCACCAGTTTACACGCACCGGAACCGGCAACGTCACCGGATTCACGAACCGGAGCAGAGATGCCGATGGAACGTGCGTCTGTAGCTGACAATTCCACCTGATTGTCCTTGCGAAACGGACCGAGAATGGAAACGCCCGGGAGTTCTTTTTTCGGGCCTACGATGGTAATGCGTTCTTCACAGGCGAATTGTCCCGGTTGCGAGAGCATTTTCTTGACAGTAAGTTCTTTGCCTTCACCGAAGAGGACGGCAAATGCCTCAGCGGTCAGATGGACGTGTCTGGCAGAAGTTTCGACAATAAATTTTTCAGACATGGTATAACCCTCCTAAGTATTCTTTGTTCTTTTTATTGTACTACTTTTTTCCGATTTCGTCAAGTAAAATTTGGAGAGAAATCATTTTTTGCCCCCTGTCAAAACGCCGTCACGCTGCGTGGAGCATCCTCGGCAATTGAGGCAACACCGCACAAAGAATGCTGACGGCTTTGTGTGGTGTTGCCTTTCGGAATTTCGGAGATTTATATACGTCTGAAAAAATGGATGGACAAAACCAAAAAAATGTGATATACTATATATAACCAATCATCACTACAAGGAGAAAGCCCATGCAGCACGAAAAATCATGCGGTGCCATCGTCTACCGCAAATCCCACGGCAACATCGAAATTCTGCTGATCAAGCATATTAACAGCGGACACTGGTCGTTTCCCAAAGGGCACATGGAAGTCGGCGAAACCGAAATTGAGACTGCTGTCCGTGAAATCCGGGAAGAGACTTCCATCGAAGTCATGGTTGACCCCACTTTCCGGGAAACGGTTTCTTATTTTCCCAAACGGGATACACTCAAGACCGTTGTCTATTTCATTGCACGCGCCAAAAATTATGATTTTACCCCCCAAGAAGAGGAGATCGCTGAGATCCGCTGGGTGGATATCGGCTACGCCTCTACCATCCTTACCTATGAAAACGATAAAAACATCGTATCAAAAGCAAAGGCAGCAATCAAGGAATTCTGATAGAAAGACAGATTCTAAACACAAACAGCCCTGAGAAACTGCCGGGGCTGTTTGTGTTTCTGTCCAAATACGGCTGCGTAATCATATCCTTCAAAAGAATCGAGTGTGACCTCACGATGCAGGATTTTATTTCCAATCTGATTTTTAGTCTCAACGGCACGATCCCCGTGTTCCTCATCATGGTATTTGGCTGGTGGCTGCAAAAGTGTCGCCTGCTGGATGAACATACGACTTCTAAGCTCAACCAGTTTGTTTTTAAAGCGCCCCTGCCAGCATTGCTTTTCATGGATCTGTCCACAGCAGATTTCCAGAGCGTCTGGGACACCAGATTTGTCTTGTTCTGCTTCGGCGCAACGGCTTGCTGTATTGCCATTGCCATTCTGCTTTCCCTGCTCCACAAGGACAAGGCGGAGCGAGGCGAGATCATTCAGGCATCCTACCGGAGCAGCGCCGCCATTCTGGGGGTTGCCTTTGTCAATAATATTTACGGTCAGGCAACCATGGCAGCGCTCATGATCATCGGTACCGTTCCACTGTACAATGTTGCAGCAGTCATTATCCTCTCCGTCACAGCCAACCGGGAACAGGGAAAGACCACCCCCGGAAAACTCTTTCTGTCCACGGCAAAGAATGTCCTGACCAACCCCATCATCCTGGGCATCCTTGCCGGCATTCTCTGGGCGGTGCTGAAAATTCCCCAGCCGGCGATTTTCGCCAAATCCGTATCCTATCTCAGCAGCATTGCCACGCCCTTGTCTTTGATCGCACTGGGGGCTTCCTTCCAGCTGCACGATGCCAAGGAAAAGCTGCCCCTGTCCTTCGGGATCGCCGGTATCAAGCTGGTTTTATTCTGTGCCATATTCCTCCCCATTGCCATCTGGATGGGATTCCGGGGCGAAAAGCTGATTGCCATTCTCATCATGCTGGGCAGTGCGACAACAGGAAGCTGCTTTGTCATGTCGAAAAATCTGAATCACAAGGGAACCATTACCGCTTGTGCGGTGATGCTGACCACTCTGCTCAGTGCTTTTACATTGACCATATGGCTGTTTCTTCTGAAAACGCTGGGATATCTATGAGAAACTGACAGTACCCCCGGAACGGTTTTTGATCGTTCCGGGGGTACATGTTATCCGATGAAAACTCAGCTCAGCAGTTCTTCCCAGGTAATTTCTTGTCCCAGAGAAACATAGGAACTGTACAGCAAAATCCAGTACGCATCGCTCATGGTGACGGTGCCGTCGCCGTCAATATCCGAGATCGCAAACTGTTCGTCTGTCAGTCCGTGTCCCATGCCCATGGAAACCCGACTGGATGCCACCAGGACATGGTAGGCATCTTTCATCGTAATTTCGCCGTCATTATCGTAGTCGCCGGTAGAAACTGTCACAGGGGCATTGTCAAGAAAAATCATTTCACGGTCGTATGCAGCAGCGTAATCCTGTGCGGTAGAATTGGTATAGCCATAAATGACTGCCGTCTCTGGAATGGTGGTCTCGTTATCACCGATCTCACATGCCGAATTCAGAATGGTGATTTTTGTCAGACTTGTGCAGCCTTCAAATGCACCCTCGCCAATACTTGTCACACTATCCGGTATGGTGACCTTTGTCAGACTTGTACAGCCAGAAAATACCCAGCCGCCAATACTTGTCACACCATCCGGAATGTTGATCTCTGTCAGACTTGTGCAGCCAGAAAATACCCAGCCGTCAATACTTGTCACACCATCCGGAATGGTGATCTCTGTCAGACTTGTGCAATCTTCAAATGCACCCCAGTTAATATATGTGACACCATCCGGAATGGTGATCTCTGTCAGACTTGTGCAGCCATCAAATGCAACCTCGCCAATACTTGTCACACTATCCGGTATGGTGATCTCTGTCAGACTTGTACAGCCAGAAAATGCCATATAGCCAATACTTGTCACACCATCCGGTATGGTGATCTCTGTCAGACTTGTACAGCCAGAAAATGCCATATAGCCAATACTTGTCACACCATCCGGTA
>CANQWA010000008.1 GCA_947627445.1 uncultured Ruminococcus sp. | reverse complement strand
GGGATTTTATGAAAAAATTTTTTAAGAAAGGATATATATAGTATAGCATACATTTCCATGTTTGTCAAGTCTTTTTTTCACTTTTTTGAAAATAATTTGTAAATAAATTTGGAAAGCGATTGATTCCCGAAATCCGTTGAATGCCGGAGGAAAATATGCCCGGCGATTCGGAAAGCCACCCGGAACACCTGCAACCGCTAGGAACAGGCAAAAGTAAAACGCACACCTGAGGGAGCAGGTGTGCGTTTTATTAAGGGGATTTTATGAAAAAATTTTTTAAGAAAGGATATATATAGTATAGCATACATTTCCATGTTTGTCAAGTCTTTTTTCCACTTTTTTGAAAATAATTTGTAAATAAATTTGGAAAGCGATTGATTCCCGAAATCCGGCGAATGCCGGAGAAAAATATGCCCGGCGATTCGGACAGCCGCCAGGAACAGGCAAAAGTAAAACGCACACCTGAGGGAGCAGATGTGCGTTTTATTAAGGGGATTTTTATGAAAAAAATTTTTAAGAAAGGATATATATATTATACCCTCTGCCATCCCACTTGTCAATAGATTCCAGAAACATTTTCAAAATGTACATAAAATAAATACAAATATGTGCAACATCTTGATTTTTTGCCGAAATCCCACCAAAAAATCTCCTGCCGGTTTTATGCATCCGTTGTTTTCTCCGGCAGATGCAGTTCTACCTGGGGATAGGGGATGGAAATACCGTTTCGGTCAAACGCCTTCTTTCCCTCTTCCAATAGCCGGTAGTACAATACCCAATAATTTTCACTCTTTGTCCACACCTGAAGCTTCAAAGCCACGGCACTTTCCTCATGGCTGCTGACAAATACCTGTGCTTCCGGTTCTGTCAGAGCTTCCGGTGCATGATGCGCCACATCCAACAAAACCGTTCTCGCCGCATCAATATCATCCCCATAGCTGATGCCGAAGAACAGATCCACGCGGCGCAGTTCCTTGTCAGTGTAGTTGATAATCTTTCCGCTGGCCACCACACCGTTAGGGATGTACACTGTCGTATTGTCCGGTGTCACCATACGGGTATACAAAATACTGATAGCCTCGATCGTCCCCTTGCTGCCGTTGATCTCTACGGTATCCCCTTCTTTCAGCGGCTTGGAAAACAGAATGATAAATCCGCCTGCCAGATTCGAAAGACTATCTTTCAGTGCCAGTGCTACGGCAACACCGGCAGAGGCAATCACGGCAACAATAGAATCCATCGGCACGCCCAGAATGGACATGGTGATGACAATGAGAAAAACATAGAGGACAATACGGATCACAGAGCGCAGGAAGCTCGCCATAATGCTGTCCATGTTGGATCGCTGAAATCCCCGGTGGATCAGGCGCATGATCTGCCGTATCAGAATCATCCCCAGACCAAACAGAATCAGCGCAAAAATCAGAGAAGGCAATTTTTCCAGGATGGGCTGAATCATTTTGGACAGCACATTGGTGGTTTGTTCCACCTCGTTGCTGACAGTATCCACCACATTCTGAATCGAATCAGCCTGCGTCGTGTCGGTTGCTGCATGCACCTCTAATGTCAGATCTCCGTGCATGGTTTCATCTCCTGTTCTATCAACTGGTTTTTCGGCTCTGCCCACAGAGCTATGCTGCTCTCATGCAGATTCCCATGCGGACAGGTTCTTGTTTATTATAGCGCATTTCACCAAAAAGGTCAAGAAATCTTTTCCCAAAAAGGAATCTGCCTGCTTGCCATTTGTTTGCCATTTTTTAGAAAGTATTCCCCCAGAAAAAAATGATACTGAAAATAAACCGCTTTGGAAAAAAATAAATTGAAAAAAACTATTTACATGATCAAAGAAATATGATATAATAAATGCAAAGCATTTTTACGATTTGCTCCCTGCATATCGGACAATGATCGCATAAAATCTTTCATTTTATGCGATCATATTGGTAACGCAGCATTTCCATTCAGACGGACGAAAGGAGTCATTTTATGGAACTCTACATGCCCTATCTCATCTGGGGCGGATTGTTTGTGCTGACAGTGGTTTTAGAGATCGTATCACAGCAGCTGATCAGCGTCTGGTTTGCAGCCGGCTCGTTTGCCGCTTTTCTGGTGCTTTGCTTTCATGGCTCCATTGCACTCCAGGTCACGGTATTTATTGCGGTTTCTGTGGTACTGCTGCTCTTGACAAGACCCATTGTACGCAAGCTTCTCTCCTATCACATCAAAGATACCAACACGCAGGAAATCGGACGAATTGCCACAGTCATTCAACCGATTGATACCCTGAAAGGGACTGGCAGAGTTCGTCTGGACGGCGTGGACTGGATCGCTGTTTCCAAGGAAGGATTGTCCATTCCCGAAAACGCCAGTGTTCGGATCGACGCTGTGGAGGGCACCAAGCTGTTTGTCTCTCTGATTCCAGAATCGGCTTCTGAACCTGCCGCCTCAACCGAAAGGAGTTATTGATATGCCATATTTTATCCTTACTGCGATTCTTGTGTTTATCCTGCTTGTGCTGATCTCACGTATCCGGATCGTGCCGCAGGCAAATGTCTTTGTGATAGAACGTCTGGGTACGTTCTATAAAGAATGGGGTACCGGTCCGCATTTTCTCGTGCCCTTTATTGATCGTGTGGCAAAGCGTGTTTCCATCAAGGAACAGGTCGTGGATTTCAAGCCCCAGGCAGTCATCACCAAGGATAATGTTACCATGCAGATTGATACGGTTGTATTTTTCCAGATTACAAACTCCGTACAGTATGCTTACGGCGTGGAGCACCCTATCGCTGCCATTGAAAACCTGACAGCTACCACACTGCGTAACATTATCGGTGAACTGGAGCTGGATGCTACACTGACCTCTCGTGACCTGATCAATACCCGTATCACAGAGACCCTGGATCTGGCAACAGACCGCTGGGGCATCAAGGTGATCCGTGTCGAACTGAAAAACATTCTGCCCCCCAATGAAATCCGTGATGCCATGGAAAAGCAGATGAAGGCGGAGCGTGAAAAGCGTGAAAAAATCCTCCGGGCACAGGGTGAAAGAGAGTATCAGATCACTGTGGCACAGGGTGAAAAAGAATCCCGCATTCTCCGTGCCGAGGCAGATAAGCAGACTGCCATCCTCAAAGCAGAGGCAGATAAAGAAGCTGTAATCCTGCGAGGTGAAGCCATCAAAGAACAGAAAATGCGCATCGCTGTGGGTGAAGCCCAATCCATTGAGCTGGTACAGCAGGCATTGGCAGACAGCCTGAAAAAGCTGAACGAAGCGAATCCCAATGCCGCAGTCCTTCAGTTGAAGGCGCTGGAAGCCTTTGAAAAAGCAGCTGACGGAAAGGCAACAAAGATCATCATTCCCAGTGAGATCCAGGGGCTGGCAGGCCTGGTATCCGGTATCAAAGAAGTTATTAGCGATGCGGCAGTCACAGAGCAGAACCGTGACGAAACATCTGCTCGGTAAGGCAAAATCAAATTTGTATAAAGAGGGCGGTGCAAAAACCGTCCTTTTTTGTACAAAAAAGAGATTTTTTCGTTTTCATCCGGTCAACTTCTCATAGCACTTGTCATTTTGCCGCAATCTGTTGTATAATAAGACTTGGCTATATATCCGGAACTTTTCTGCACCGCTTCCTGCACAGACAAGTTCCGAAAAAAGGAAGTGGACGTATGATCTTTTCACGATTATTTTTTCTGTATCTGTTTTTTCCCATATGTATCCTCTGCTATTTTGCTGCCAAAAAAACCTCTTACCGCAATGTGATACTGACCGTCTTTTCCCTGGTATTCTATGCATGGGGCGAGCCGGTATTTCTTGGGCTGATCATTGCCAGCGCACTGGCGAACTATCTTTTGGGGCTTCTGGCAGATTCATACAAGGACAAAACGCTCGGAAAGCTGACGCTGGCAGTGGGACTGATCCTGAACTGCGGACTGCTTGTGGGCTTGAAATATACCGGATTTGTCATGGAGAATCTGAATCATTTTTTCTCCCTTTCCCTGCCTGTGCCGGATTTGCCGCTGCCTCTGGGTATCAGCTTTTTTACATTCCGGGCAGTTTCTTATCTCATCGACTGTGCCTGGGGAAAGGTTCATGCCGAACGGAATTTCCTGACATTTTTGCTGTACATGTCTTTTTTCCCCATTACCGTTTCCGGTCCCATTGCAAGATATGAGACCATGCAGCCGGCGCTCCACGACCGCCGTGTGACGGCAAACGATCTGAGCGCGGGCTTTGGCAGAGTGGCTGTCGGTCTTGGAAAAAAGGTCATTCTGGCAGACAATCTCGCCGGTATTGTGGACAACTTCTTAGGAGACAATATCACCTCTCAGACCACGCTGGGTGTCTGGTACGGTGTGGTGCTTTTTGCCTTGCAGATGTACTTTGACTTCTCTGGATATTCCGATATTGCCATCGGTATTTCCCGCATCTTCGGCTTTCGTCTGGAAGAGAATTTCCGCCACCCCTTTCTTTGCAGGGATATCACGGAATTTTGGCAGAGATGGCACATTTCTCTGGGAACATTCTTCCGGGATTATCTCCTGTATGTGCCCATTTTCGGAAAGCGCCGCAAAATCGGCGGTCTGATGCTGGTGTGGTTCTGTACTGGTTTATGGCATGGTGCAAGCTGGAACTATATCATCTGGGGCATCTATTATGGATTGTTTCTGATCATGGAAACCGGAATTGGCAAAAAGGGGATGCAGAAGATCCCCGCAATACTCCGCCATGTGTGCAATAAGCTCATTATTATTGTCGGATTTGGCATCTTCTACTGTTCCGGAGAGGACAGTCTGACCAAGGTAGGGGATCTTTTTGCCGCCATGGCTGGTTTTAACGGCACAGGGTTGACCGACGCTGTTCTGCTGACTTCTGTGCAGAACAATCTGTTTTTGCTGATCGCTGCCGTGATCTGTTGCTTCCCGCTGCTGTCCCTGCCGGAAAAGCTGATGCAGAAAAGCGCCAGTGCGACTGTCGCCTTTTCTGTGACGGGAACCGTTCTTGCTGGTGCGGTTCTGGTAATCAGCAGCATTTTATTGGTAGACGCCACTTATACACCGTTCTTATATGCGAAATTTTAAAGGGGGGGGAAACTGGATGTCAGATACCCAAAAAACGCAGCCGAATTCTGAGGAATTCGATCTGGACGCCGCCCTGGCGGAGAAATTTCAGGAAATACAAAAAGAATCCGACAAACTCCGTATGCTGAGTGAACAGTCTTTGCATGTGCCGGAAGAGGCGCTGTCAGAGGAAGAAGAACAGATTTTCTCAGAAATTCTGCTGTCCGATACAGATGGGACAACACCTCAGCCGGAAACCGGAGAGGATGTCTTGTCTCCGGCGGAAAAGCCCACAGCATCTGAACCAGAACGTCATGCCGGATCTCTGGAAGAGATTCGTGCAAGGCGTGACAAGCGGCGTTCTATGGTGCTTGCCAAGCACATCAGCGCTGTGATCCGGATCGCCGTTGTCAGTGCTGTGATCTTTGGCGGCTCCGTATTTCTCATCGTGGGCGTTCATCCCACAGAATCCGCTGAAGAAAACCGGATGCTGGCAAAGTTCCCTGCATTTTCGTGGCATGCTGTGGCAGACGGTTCCTATATGGCAGATTTGATGCATTATTTTGAGGATACTGTGCCGGGCAGAAGCTTTTTCAAAAGACTGATCAGCCGGATGGACAGCATGAAGGGCATCCGCAGTACCGATCAGGTGCAATTCTTTGGCAATGTGAAGCAAATACAGACAGAAACAACGCCCCCTGCGGCAACACCTGTTCCGGAAAACTCTATCACGACAAACCATCCGGCTGCTACACCCTTGACCACCACGACGGCAACTACTGTGACTTTTCCCGAACCGGAAGGCGACCCTGTGGATGTGGGTGACGGCATTGTGCTAGTGGGTGATCGTGCTCTCAGTGTGTACGGCGGCAGCTTTTCACGGGGAGAATCCTATGCAAAATCTCTGAACCGTTACAAGAAAGCGCTGGGAAACGATGTGAATGTCTACTCTCTGGTCGCACCCACGGCAGTTTCCTTTTATCTGCCATCCTCTTATGCCGGATATACCGGCAGCGAACCGGATAACATTGCCCATATCAACGAAAACCTGGACCATGTGGTACCCGTGGACGCTTACAGTGCATTGGCTGCCCATGTCAGCGAGGATATCTATGCCCGGACGGATCACCATTGGCTTCCTCTTGGCGCATATTATGCCGCACAGGCTTTTGCCAAAACGGCGGATGTGCCCTTTGCCGATCTGTCCCAATACAAAAAAACCACAAAATCCGGCTATGTGGGAAGCATGTATACCTTTACCAAAAGTGCTGTATTACAGGACAACCCCGAGGATTTCACCTATTATACGCCCCAGAATGACTATACCACAGAATATTATGATGTGGATTTCACCAACCCGCGTGAAGGCAATCTCATGATTCAATTGGACAACGTAGAACCGGTAAGCTGGTATCTGGTCTTTATGGGCGGTGATGAAAAAATCACACATGTGCATACAGACTGTGACAACGACAGGACGCTGGTGATGATCAAAGACAGCTACGGCAATGCCCTTGTCCCCTATCTGACGCATTCCTTTACGGATATTTACGTGTTGGATATGCGTTATTTTGAGCGGAATGCAGTGGATTTCATCAAAAACGCAGGGGCAACAGATGTGCTGTTTGCCATGAACACATTCAGTGCAACAGGCGGCAACAGCGAACAGCTGGAAGTGCTGCGAAAGCAGTAACCTTTCCCGGAATGACGCAAAAGATAAACTTTTATGCAAAAGGAGCTGACGCATGATACCAGAATTACAATACCCCTTTGACAGCAACGAGCTGCTGAAAAAGCGCCGGAAACTCAAAAAAGCCTTGCTGGAGGACGGCACACAACGCATCAAAAAACGCATTGCGGTTCTGGGCGGTTCCACGACAAATGACATTGTCTCCATGCTGGAGCTGTTTCTGCTGCAGGAAGGGATTGAGCCGGCATTCTACCAATCCGAATATGCTCAGTACTGGCAGGATGCCATGTTTGATCCGCCGGAGCTGACGACATTCCAGCCGGAGCTGATCTTCATTCACACCTCTCAGCGCAACATCACCGAAGCACCCTTGCCTCTGAACAGCTCCGAAGAAACCGTACAGGCAGCACTGGAACGGCAGATGTCCCATTTCACGCAAATGTGGGAGCATCTGGCAGAGCGTTATCACTGCCCTGTCATCCAGAACAACTTTGAACTGCCATCCTATCGCCTGCTCGGAAACCGGGATGCCTATGACTGTCACGGCATGGTCTGGTTTGTGTCGGAGTTGAACCGCCGGTTTGCGGTTTATGCAGCTTCTCACACGGATTTCTACCTCCATGATATCCACTACCTATCTGCACGATACGGACTGGATGCCTGGTCTGATCCCTCCTATTGGTATTTATACAAGTATTCCCTTTGTGTGCCGGCGATTCCGGAATTTGCCTATAGCCTGACCCGAATCATTCGCAGCATCTACGGCAAAACCAAAAAGGTGCTGGCACTGGATCTGGACAACACTCTCTGGGGCGGTGTCATCGGCGATGACGGACAGGAAGGCATTGTGATCGGACAGGAAACTGCCGAGGCTGAGGCCTTCACCGAAATGCAGGAATATTGCAAGTCGCTGGGGCAATTGGGCGTCCTGCTGACAGTCTGCTCCAAAAACGATAGGGAAAATGCCCTGCTGGGGTTGAACCACCCGGATTCGGTACTGCATGAAAACGACTTCGTTTTCATGGCGGCAAACTGGGAACCAAAGGACCAGAATCTGACAAAGACCGCAGAAGCCCTTTCCCTTCTGCCGGAAAGCTTTGTGTTTGTAGATGACAATCCGGCAGAACGTGAGATTGTATCGGTACAACTGCCGGGAGTCGCCGCGCCGCCCTTTGCATCACCGGCAGAATGCATTCGTGTCCTGGACGGTGCCGGTTATTTTGAAGCAGCCTTGTTTTCCGAAGCGGATACAAAGCGCATGGACATGTACCGTGCCAATATCCAGCGGACGCATATGGAAAAATCCTATGCCAGCTATACAGAATATCTGCTGGGGCTGGAAATGCAGGCAGAGATACAGGATTTCACAGCATTGGCACTGCCCCGTATCGTGCAGTTGACCAACAAAAGCAATCAGTTCAATCTGACCACACGCCGGTATACCCAGAGTGAAATGGCGCAAATCGCTGCCAGTGACAAATATATTCGGCTATATGGACGGCTGAAAGACAAATTCGGGGATAACGGCATTGTTTCCGTCGTGATAGGAGAAATTGCCGGAAAGACGCTTCATATGGAGCTCTGGCTCATGAGCTGCCGGGTGCTGAAGCGGCATATGGAATACGCCATGCTGGACGAGTTGATCGCACAGTGCCGCCGCAGAAGCATGGAAACCATCTGCGGCTATTATTATCAGACGGATAAGAATCATATGGTACGGGAGCTGTACCGTGATTTTGGCTTTACCCTGAAAGAACAATTTGAAAACGGTGACAGCACATGGGTTCTGGACATTGGTGACTATACGCCAAAAAACCATGTGATCCATGTGAATCAGACAGAAAAGGAGCATACAGGCAATGACACATGAAGAAATTATGGAAAAACTGACCGAGATCTTTCGTGATGTATTTGATGACGAAGAGATCTGCCTTTCTGACGATACCACAGCCAATGACATTGATGGCTGGGAGAGTCTGGAGCATATCAATCTGGTGGAGGCTGTAGAGCATGAATTCGGCATGAAATTTCGGATGCAGGAAGTCTCCGGCATGAAAAATGTAGGAGAAATGGCTCGGATCGTCCGCAGCAGAATCACCGATACCCCGGAAAAGAAAAAACGGGGATTATTCCGCCGATAACACAGTCAGGAGAATGGCATATGAAAATCATGAAAAATCTTTTGTCAGCTGTAACAGCCTGCGCTCTGGCAAGTATGGTATGGCAGACATTCCCAGCCTCTGTCGATGCAGAAACCTCTGCCGACATGTCCCCTACAGCAGAGGAGATCGTCAGCGATATGACCATCGGCTGGAATCTGGGCAATGACTTAGACACTCGTACAAGCATCACCTGTGATGTACCCCAGGTGCATGAGACCTATTGGGGAAATCCCCCTGCCACAAAGGAAATGCTCCAGCTGGTGCGGGAAAGCGGCTTTGATACCATCCGCATTCCTGTCACATGGGGAAACAAAATGAACGAGAATTTCCAGGTCAGTGAGGTGTGGATGAACCGGGTGCAGGAAATCGTGGATGATGCCTATAATGCGGGATTTTATGTGATCTTGAACATTCACCACGATACCGGTGAAGAAGGCTGGATCCGTGCTGCCGTGGAGAATTATGAAGAAAACCACGACAAGGTACAGGCACTCTGGACACAAATTGCAGAGCGGTTTGAGGGATATGACTATCATCTGTTGTTTGAGGGCTTCAATGAGATGATCAATGATGAAAACAACTGGTGGGATCCCGATACAGACGGCACAGATGCCATCAACCTGTACAATCAACTCTTTGTAGATACCGTCAGATCTACCGGCGGCAATAATGCAGAACGTGTGCTGATCTGCAATACCTATGCCGCAAGCGGTTCTTCTGCACAGATCATGCGGAATTTTGTGATGCCTGAAGATACCGTTCCGGATAAACTAATCGCCGAAGTCCACAACTATACCCCCTGGGAGTTCTGCGACTATTCTGCCCCCGACGTGACAGATTACAGCAGCAGCGAGCTGGACTGGATGTTTGGTGAGCTGCAACGGTATCTGATGCATCAGGGCTTTCCGGTGATCATTGGGGAATTCGGTGCATCCAACAAGGATCAACCCAATGTGCGCATCCAATGGTTTCAGGAATACCTCTCCAAAGCAGCCGACCTGGGAATTCCTTGCGTGATATGGGATGACGGCAATTACGATACGGCTTACGGACTGATGAACCGCCGGGGCGGCTATTGGCAGCACCCAGAACTGGTAGAAGGCATTCTGGCTGCTGTAGGCATCGAATATGATGCACCTCCTGTTCCTGAATATGACAGAGGTGACAACCTTGCATCCGATCCTTTCGGCTACAAGAACTGGTTCAACAACAATGGTGCCGGCTATATCGAAAACTATGAACCGGATGCGGATTCCGTGACACTGAACGTTGTCAACGGCGGAAACTCTGTCAGTGATATGGTGTTGTTCTACGAATCGATTCCCGTACAGAAAGGCCACCGCTATCGAATCTCCTTTGATATCCACACACAGGGCTTGGACAGCATCATCCGGGGCGATATGGCACTGTTATGGCAGTCTGTTCCCGATACGTTCCAGGCTGTTACCGGATATTCTATGCAGATCGGAAGCGAACCGGAACGAAAGACGTTCCTCTATACCGCAGACAGAGATATGGACGTCCGGTTGAACATTGACTGCGGCAGCCTGAAGGAAGAATCCTATCAGGTGGTGCTCTCCGGACTGATGGTGCAAGAACTGCAAAGCGGTGATGTGAACCTGGATAAAGAAGTCACAGTTGCCGATGCAGTCTCTCTGCTGAAATATCTGCTGGGAACGGATGGATTCACCGATGAACAGTTTTGGAATGCGGATGTTTATGCAGATGAAAAGATCAATGGGCTGGATTTGGCTGTTTTGCGGGGAATGCTGGTTACCGGAGATTTGACGGACGAACCTTGACGAATCGTTTGCCAAAAGTTTTTGTCATTTGCGATATGGCACGGGAGGTTATGATATGCTTTCCGCTATGGCAAATTGCGCCATAGATTGCAAGGCAAAAATTTGTCAGACAAGGAAGCTTGCCGCAGCCTTGCTGATGCAAGGCAAGGGAAACTGACGCAGGATAACGAAATTTTGACCGAAAGATATGCATGATTTGCAATAGAGGGAAGTATATGATAACGACTTGCTGTATTGGTTCTGTGAAAATCCCCCGCACCGCTATATTAGCACCCATGGCAGGCGTCGCCGACCGTGCATATCGTCTCCTTTGCCGAGAATACGGTGCTGCCGCTGCTGTCAGCGAAATGGTTTCTGTGAAAGGCTTATGCTACGGAGACAAAGCTTCTGCTCAGCTCTGCACCATCACAGAAAACGAACACCCTATGGGGCTGCAGCTCTTCGGCAGTGAACCCGATTTTGTTGCCCGTGCCGCTGCCATGGTGCAGCAGTTCCAGCCCGACTGGCTGGACATCAACATGGGCTGCCCTGTTCACAAGGTCGTCGCAACCGGTGCAGGCAGTGCTTTGATGAAAGACATTCCTCTGGCACAGGAAATTGTCCGTGCTGCAGTCCGGGAAAGCCGTGTACCTGTTACGGTCAAGTTTCGGCTGGGCTGGGATGCAAGCTGCTGCAATGCCGTGGAATTTGCACAGGCAATGGAAGATGCAGGAGCTGCTGCCATTGCCGTTCACGGGCGCACCAAGGAGCAGCTTTACAGCGGCAAGGCGGACTGGAATGCCATCCGGCAGGTCAAGCAGTCGGTAACGATTCCTGTCATCGGCAACGGCGATGTCCGTACTGCCGCCGACTGTCTTGCCATGTACGAACAGACCGGCTGTGATCTTGTCATGGTGGGCAGAGGAAGCTATGGCAATCCCTTTGTATTCCGGGAGATCGAGGCAGTCATTTCTGGTGAGGCATACAGACAACCTACTCTGGAGCAGCGCATGGAAACCATGCTGTATCACATCCGGCTGATACTGCAATGCAATCCCCAGAAGCCGCCGGAAATTGCCATCCGGGAAGCACGAAAACATGCAGCATGGTACATGAATGGGTTGTATGGAGCTGCGAAGTTTCGGGCGAGGTGTTATCATCTCGGCTCTTATGCAGAAGCAGAGATGCTGGCTGCGGATTTTCTGGCGCTTCAAAAACAGCGGGCAGACTTTTTGCCTGACAAGGCACTTTGACGTAGGATTTGCCAAAATCTCCCGGAAAGACGTGCATGAAATTTCTATGAAAACAAGTTCTGATCATCTACACGTATCACGGTTCACGCCGCTGTACGTGTTTTTTTTGCATAATCGGATAAAATAAACCCATACTCTTCTCGAAAATAAACCAATACTTTTCTCGAAAAAAGGTCTTGACAAATACCCCATAGGGGTATATAATATAGAGGTAAACACGTTGTGGTGAAAAGGAGGAACCCCCATGCCGGAAGAAAAAATCTGTCCCCACTGTCAGAAAACAAAAGAGCGTTCAGAAGAAGAATACACCAAGCTACTCAACCGTCTTAGCCGCATTGAGGGACAAATCCGGGGCATCCGCGGCATGGTGGAAAAAAACGCCTACTGCACAGATATTCTGGTTCAGGTATCCGCTGTCACTGCTGCCCTGAATGCTTTTAACAAAGAACTGCTTGCCAATCACATCCGCACCTGCGTTGCCAATGATATTCGTGATGGCAAGAATGACGTGATCGATGAGCTGGTGAACATTCTGCAAAAACTCATGCGATAACCGGAAAGGAGGATTCCTATGGAACAATACAACGTTACCGGCATGAACTGTGCCGCATGCAGCACCAGGGTGGAAAAGGCTGTCTCTCAGGTCAAGGGCGTGACTTCCTGTTCCGTCAGCCTGCTGACCAACTCCATGGGCGTAGAGGGAACGGCTTCTCCGGAAGAAATCATTGCCGCAGTGGAAAGCGCCGGCTATGGGGCTTCCCGGAAGGGCACCGAAACCAAATCTGCATCGGATGCCGATGCACTTGCCGACCGTCATACGCCGGCACTAAAACGCCGCTTGATCGTTTCCCTGTGCTTTCTCATTCCGCTGATGTATCTCTCCATGGGACACATGATGTGGAACTGGTGGCTGCCCCCCTTCCTGGAAGGCAATCACGTGGCAATGGGCTTGATGCAACTTCTGCTCACCGCTGCCATCATGGTCATCAACCAGAAATTTTTCATCAGCGGCTTCAAAAGCCTGCTCCACCGTTCCCCCAACATGGACACCCTGGTAGCCCTTGGCTCAGCAGCAGCATTCGGCTACAGCACCTACGCCCTGTTCGCCATGACGGCAGCACAGATAGAAAATGACATGTCTGCCGTCATGGATCATATGCACGACCTCTACTTTGAATCCGCAGCTATGATTCTGACCCTGATCACCATTGGGAAAATGCTGGAAGCCCATTCCAAAGGAAAAACCACCGATGCACTGAAAAGCCTTATGGCGCTCTCACCCAAAACAGCCACTTTGCTGCGGAACGGCAAAGAAGTTGTGATTCCCATTGAACAAGTAAAACCGGGTGACCGCTTTGTGGTGCGTCCCGGAGAATCCATTCCCGTAGACGGCGTGATTTTAGAGGGCAGCAGTGCTGTCAATGAATCCGCGTTGACCGGAGAAAGCATTCCGGTGGATAAGGCTGTCGGAGATACAGTTTCTGCTGCTACCATCAATCAGTCCGGATTTTTGCAATGCGAGGCGACACGTGTGGGCGAGGACACTGCCCTGTCCCAGATCATCCGCATGGTCAGCGATGCTGCTGCAACAAAAGCGCCGATTGCCAAAATAGCAGACCGGGTTTCCGGCGTATTTGTGCCAGTGGTCATTGTCATTGCTGCCGTGACGATTCTGGTATGGCTTCTGGTGGGACAGCGTGTTGGTTTTGCCCTAGCAAGAGGCATTTCTGTGCTGGTCATCAGTTGCCCCTGTGCGCTGGGACTGGCGACTCCTGTGGCAATCATGGTGGGAAATGGTGTTGGTGCAAGAAACGGCATTCTGTTCAAAACGGCAGCTTCTTCCGAAGAAACCGGAAAAATGCAGATCATTGCTCTGGACAAAACTGGTACCATTACACAAGGACAGCCCAAAGTGACAGACATTCTCCCAACATCGGAAGTGACAGAAGAACAACTTTTTTCCATGGCATATGCACTGGAATCCCCCAGCGAGCATCCCCTGGCAAAAGCTGTGGTGCAATACGGCGAGAACCATCATCTGCCCTTGCAGCAGGTCACCGATTTTCAGGCGTTGCCGGGCAACGGTTTAACGGCAAAGCTTAACGGCAGTCCGGTCTGCGGCGGCAGCCTGCAGTTGATTCGCACGGTGACAGAGATTCCGACAGAGATCCAGCACCAGGCAGAGGCATTGGCAAAAGCAGGAAAAACACCCTTGTTCTTTTGCCGTGACGGAAAGCTATCCGGCATCATCGCCGTGGCTGATACCATTAAAGAAGAAAGTCCGGAGGCGATCCGGCAGCTTCGGAACATGGGCATTCATACGGTCATGCTCACCGGTGACAATGCACGTACCGCAAACGCCATCGGTGCACAGGTGGGTGTAGATGAAGTCATTGCCGGTGTTCTGCCTGACGGCAAAGAATCCGTCATCCGGCAGTTGAAAAAACAGGGAAAGGTTGCGATGGTAGGTGACGGCATCAACGATGCACCGGCGCTGACCAGGGCAGATATCGGCATTGCCATCGGCGCAGGCACGGATATTGCCATTGATGCCGCAGACATTGTCCTGATGAAAAACCGTCTCACCGATGTCCCAGCAGCGATCCGGCTGAGCCGTGCCGTATTACGAAATATTCACCAGAATCTATTCTGGGCATTTATCTACAATGGTATTGGCATTCCATTGGCTGCCGGTGTGTTTATCACACTGTTGGGCTGGAAGCTGAATCCTATGTTCGGCGCAGCAGCCATGAGCCTTTCCAGCTTCTGCGTGGTAACAAACGCCCTGCGGCTGAATCTGTTCCGGCTGCATCGGACAGACCGTGACCGGAAGAGGCCGCTGGATATTCACCCCATGACAACAAATTTACAG
Source organism: uncultured Ruminococcus sp. (assembly GCA_947627445.1). Classification (GTDB taxonomy): domain Bacteria; phylum Bacillota; class Clostridia; order Oscillospirales; family Ruminococcaceae; genus Ruminococcus_C. The sequence goes on along the minus strand of CANQWA010000008.1, from coordinate 57,213 downwards.
GAGGAAGAAAAAATGGAAATGAAACTGAACGTCAAAGGAATGATGTGCTCTCATTGCGAGGCAACCGTAAAAAAGGCACTTGAGGCATTTCCGGCGGTAGACGAGGCGATTGCCGATCATGAAACAGGCACAGTAGTGGTCAAGCTGAATGCCCCGGCAGATGAAGCCGCTTTGAAAAAAGCTGTGACAGATCAGGGGTACGAGGTTTTGGATTAGGGCGTGTTGACACAAAATAAAGCGCAGATTTTTGAGCAGAATTTCTGCGCAGACAAGAAGAGAAAACGCAGGCGGGCTGTCGCCCGGCAAGTTTTCTCGACGCAGTATGCGTAAAATTCTGCCAAAAAGATGTGTTTTAGGCTTAGTGTCAACACGCCCTAAAAATATGTCGAAAAAGGAAGTCTGTCTCTCTTCGGGCTTCCTGTCTGAACCCCTTACGCACACCGCCAAACAGCGATGAACCAATGATTTTGCTGCAAATGACCCGAAGCATACACCGAACAAAATACAAACTGAGAACAAGTTCTAAAAAATACCCTCCTGCGTGAATCAGGAGGGTATTTCCGTCTGTTCCATTCCTTTTGACGTTCAAAAGATTTCCTATTTTTACCGTGCCGGAAGCAGAATGGTGATCTCTGTGCCCTTTCCCAGTTCACTCCTCAACGAGATCGTCCCCTCATGATAATCCACAATATGCTTCACAATCGAAAGTCCCAGTCCCGTACCGCCCCACTCCTTGGAACGGCTCTTATCCACCCGATAAAACCGCTCAAATATCCGGCTTTGGGCGTGAACGGGAATGCCAATACCGTTATCCCATACCACAATCTTCGCCTGTCTCCCATGATGAGAAAGACGAATTCCTACCTCGCCTCCGGTATGATTATACTTGATGGCATTGTCAATGAGATTGATAAACATCTCCCGGATATAGCCCTCATTGCTTTTCAATAAAAGGCAGCTTCCCTCCAACCGGACCTGCATCTGATTTTCCTGAATCTTCTGATGCAAGATCTGAATGGCATCCTTTGCCGCACTGGCAAGCTCTACCGGCGTATTCAGATTTTCCGTATGTTCTTCAATCTCAGAAAGCCGGATAATGTCATTGATCAGAAACAGCAGCCGTTCGCTTTCCCGTTCGATCATCGCACCATACTTCTGCACATCCTCCTGCCGGGTGAGCATTCCACTGCTGAACATCTCCCCGAAACCTTTGATGGTCGTCAGAGGTGTTTTCAGTTCGTGAGAAACATTGGCAGTAAACTCCTGCCGCATCTTCTCCGCTTTGACGCTGTAGGTCACATCCACCAGCAGCACGATCGTTCCGTGGATTTTTCCCATTTCCACACGGCTGACATAAGCACGGATATATTTGCCATCCATCTGCATCAACTGATGCACCGAAGAAGCATGTTCCGTTTTGGAGCGGCGCAGAGCACTCAGAAACGTCTGGTTATCGGTCAGGATAAATATGGACTTATCCTCCCAGTTCTCCTGTGTGATTTGCAGCAATGCCGTGGCAGTGCGGTTGGCAAGTTGAATTTTGTCGGAATCATCCAGTACCAAAAGCCCTTCTACCATACGCTCTTGAATCAGACTGATGATATCCTGCTGATGCTTCAACGCATTGCGCATCCGGCTCAATTCCTGCTGAGCCGACACCACCGCATGGCGGTTGACCTCCTGCTGCTTGCATTGCTGCTGTCTGAAATTCAGATGATAGATTCCTCCGGTGACAAGAGCTGCCGCCAGCAGTGCCAGCAAGCTCCATAGAATCCATTCCATTAATTCAGCCTCCTATTTTATAGCCATACCCACGAATGGTCTGAATGAGATTTTGACAGCCTGCTGCGTCTAACTTCTGACGCAGTGTTTTAATATGCGCATCCACCGTGCGTGTCTCTCCTTCGTATTGAAAACCCCACACTTCCTCCAGCAGCCGATCCCGGGAGACCGCTGTGCCCCGATTGCGCATAAGATACGCCAACAGTTCAAATTCCTTATAAGTCAAAGTGATTTCCCGGTCATCATACCGCACGGTTCGCTGATCCTGACAGATGACCAGTCCGCTGATCTCCATCTGCCGTGTTTCGACGGTATTACTGTTTTTGCTGCGGCGAAGTACTGCCTTGATCCGGGAAAGCAGTTCCATAATACCAAAGGGCTTTGTGATGTAATCGTCTGCACCATTTTCCAAGCCGGTGACCTTATCGATCTCCGTAGATTTTGCTGACAGCATGATCACCGGAATGTCAGCTGTTGCGGTTTGTGCTTTCAGCTTTTTCAGGATAGAAATGCCGTTTTCTCCCGGCAGCATAATGTCCAGAAGAAACAGATCCGGCTTTTGCTCCTCCAACCGGACAAACATTTCCTTGCCGCTGGAAAACCCTTCTGCCGTATACCCTCCTGATTGCACGGCACAGGTAATCAATTCCCGGATGCCGTTATCGTCCTCAATACAAAATATGTGTGCCACTGCTATATCCTTTCCCTGTCCGCCCGGATCGTCCGGCGCATTGCCAAAACAGCAGTTTCAATGGCATGCGTCATATCATCCTCTGCCTCATCCTCAGATCGTGTCACCCGTGTCCGTTCCTGATTCCAAATCATCTGTAAGATTGTCGCACACCGTACATGGCGCACTGCCGCCGTGATAAACAATGCGGCGGATTCCATTTCAGAAGCCAGTGCGCCCGCTGCTTTCCAGGCATGCCAACTATCGGTAAGCTGTTTTGCGGTGGGCATGGTTTCCGGCGCATGCTGCCCGTAAAAAGAATCCTTGCAATGCACCACCCCGGCAGTACAGGTATAGCCTTTTTCTGCTGCCGCCGCTGCCAGCCGGTGTGCCAGTTCAAAATCCGGTACTGCCGGAAACGCCAAGGGCATATACTCCTGTGTCGTCCCTTCCATGCGGATAGCACCGGTGGGCAGGATCAATGTACCGGGTATCAGCTCTGGCTGCATACCGCCGCAGGTGCCGATGCGGAGAAACGTGTGCGCACCCAATGCAATCAGTTCCTCCATGGCAATGGCAGCGGACGGTCCGCCGATGCCTGTAGAGGTCACACTGACCTTTGTACCCTCCAGGGAACCGGTATAGGTGGTATATTCCCGATTCTGTGCCGTAAGAACCGGATGCTCCAGATAAGAAGCGATCTGCGGCACACGACCCGGGTCGCCGGGGAGAAAGACATATTCCCCTGCTTCTCCCGGTGCGCAGTGAATGTGAAACTGTCGATTCGCCATTGCCTGTACCTCCTTTAGGATTCACTTTCCGCCAGGCTGCCGATGTCCTCCATGCCGTCCAACTCCTGAAACGGCGAAAACATTTCATCCTTCGGCGGCATGACAACCGCAAGACCGGTTTCACCCACTTCCTCTGCCTGCATCCGCATGGCAGGATCCACCTGGAAGAAAACTGCCTGCTTCTGGTTGGAGATCAGATTGATGCGTTCCGCACCGCCGTATTCCCCATCAATGGTCCAGGAGACCGGCTCGTCATCTAAATTCGTCACTTTCAGGGAAGAGGTGCGGAAATAGTGGAGATACCGTTTTTCCGGTCCAATCTGGATCTTGGAAAAAGCAGTGATTAATTGACGCAATTCCATGAGATTTTCCGGCTTGGGGATCAATGTGACCTCAAATAAGCCATCATCCCACTGCACGTCTGACAGAGACAGAAACCGTGCCACAGAGGAAGAATTGGTCACCATGCCGTACAGAAATTCGTCCTCAATGACATCGCCGTCATATTCAATCCGCATCCGGCAGGCACGGATTTTCGACAGCTTAGAGATTCCATTCAATATATATGCAGCATGCCCCAGAACATTCTTGAATTTTTGCGGTGTTTCATAGGATATTTCCGTCAGTGCGCCGAATGCTGCCACATAGGTGAAATGCTTGCCGTTAAAATTGCCCACATCCACGGCAATGGGTTCGCCGTGGATAATGCAGTCCACAGCTGCTTCTGAATCTTTGGGAATACCCAGACCCCGAGCGAAATCGTTGGTTGAGCCGAAGGGAATATAGCCGATGGGACAGGGTGTCTCGCTGGACATGCAGCCCTGGATCACCTCATTCAGAGTGCCGTCGCCGCCGGAGCAGACAAGAACGTCATACCTGCCACAGTCGCAGGCTTCTTTGGCGCAGATGATGGCATCACCTCTGTCCTGTGTCGGATGAATGGTGACTTCATATCCTGCGGCAGTGAACTTGTCCAGGATCATACCGAGGTATGAGCTGACCATTGCTCTGCCGGAATGGAGATTGCAGATAAAATAAAGCTGTTTCAAAAAAATGCCTCCTTTTAGAGTCTATTCCAAGATGCTGAACAGGTTCTTAGAACTTGTTCTCATCAGATAGGTGCTCTTTGTGCGGGTTTGCCTTTGCCTTTATGATGATAGTATACCACATTTTTAGGATTTCGTAAAGCATGATTTGCCAACATGCCACCAGGATGTCAGCAAGGTTTTATGGATACAGAATCATCGGGAGGAAGAGATGCCTGTAGGATGTTTTCGGATTGCCGCATCGTTACCGAATCTGCATCTTTTCCCAAAAACAAGCATACCCTTTACCGAAAGGGTGATGCTTTTATGCGAAAGCGCAGTGTGCTGAAAGATACCATACAAATGACTGCCATTCAATTTGTCCTGGAATGCATGGCACTTCTCCTGAACGCATGGATGACACGCCGTGTCGGTTCCGCCTCCGTGGGAGCGATCTCCCTCGCCGGCTCTTTCTTCAATCTGGCAGCCATGATTGCCGGCGGCAATGCCATGCTCTGTGCCAGCCGCTTCGTCTCCGAAGAACTGGGGCGTCCTCACGGCAACCCCATCCGCATCCTGCGTTACAGCATCACATTCTGCCTCTGCCTGAGCATCCCCACCGCCGTCAGCGTCTGGATCTTTGCCGAACCGCTCAGCATCCGGTTTCTCCAGAGCAACGGCATGGCACAGGCAGTCCGCATGATGGCTGTGCTCCTCCCCATTGGCGGATGCAGCGCTTGTCTCAAAGGCTATTTCAACGCCGTCTGCCGTGTGACCATCACCGCTTTCTGCGATATCCTGGAATTTCTCCTCCGCAGTCTGATCCTGATGCTGTTGCTGTGGAATCACGCCGATGCCAGCGCACCAGAGGTCTGCCGGTTTTTGGTTTGCTCTATGGCAGCCGGTACATGCACCACAGCCATTCTCATGATTTGCCTGTTTTTCCGGCACAGAGAATCCTACCGGGGAAAATGTTCCTTTGGATTCTTCTCCTATCTCCGTCTGGCAATCCCGGTGGCATTGGGAGGATGTCTCACCTCAGCACTCAGCACCGCAAACGACGCTCTGATCCCCATGACCCTCCGGCAATTTGGCGACAGCAATCACAAGGCACTCCAGCAGTTTGGCACATTTGAGGGAATCGTCATTCCCGTGCTGTTCTTTCCCTCCACCATTCTCTGTGCGCTGTCCGGCATTCTCATTCCAGAGATCGCCCGTGCCAATACCGCCGGAAATCACCGGCGTGTGCAGCAGCTCACAGAGCGTGTCATTCAGCTGACCTTGATCTTTTCCATTCTGATTTCAGCCATTCTGCTGAAATACGGCAATGTCATCGGCAGACTGATGGACGGCGGCGATCTCTCAGGAAAAATGATCCGGCTGCTTGCACCGGTCGTTCCCTTTATCTATCTGGAGATCGTGCTGGAAGCCCTGATCAAAGGCATGGGCAAACAGGGTTTTTCCTCTCTGAATTATCTGGCAGAATATGTCATCCGTATTTGCGTGGTGCTGATCTGCATTCCCCTGCTTGGATTCCACGGCATCGTGGTGTCCTACTATACCAGCAATGTTTTTGGCAACTGCAATCGTCTCCGCATGGCGCTAAAAACGGCAAACCTGCGATTCCGGTTCTGGCACTTGCTCGGAAAACCGCTGTTTGCCGTATTGTTTTCTTTTTCAGCAGCGTCGCTGCCGGAAGCCTTTCACCCCCAGCTCCGAGAAAATCCCGCCGGAATTGCGCTGTTTCTCACCCTGGCACTTCTGCTGTATGTGCTGGTGTTTGCTGTTTTTTCCATGGGAAAAACCGACTCAGCCGGCTTACTCCGCCACAATATTCCCCAACTCAAAGGGTACGATCCGTCCCAGAGCCTCTAAGGAGATCTCCAACTGGTGTCCAATCTTTCCGGCGCTGCATAGAATCGTGTCGAATTCCGCCGCCGTTTCGTGTATCACGGTGGGAAACTGTTTTTTCATTCCCACCGGCGAACAGCCGCCATGGATATATCCGGTGAGGGGCAGCAATTCTTTGGCTTTGCACATGGAAACCGCCTTTTCTCCTACTGCGGCAGCTGCTTTTTTCAGATCCAGTTCTTCTGCCACCGGCACGAGGAACACAAAATGCCCACCGGATTTTCCCACCGTGACCAGGGTCTTGAACACCTGTTCCGGATTTTCACCCAATGCATGGGCAAGCTCCACACCAGTATGCTGTCCGGTGGCTTCTTCCCATACGTGACAGACATAGGGAATCTTGGCACGATCCAGCATCCGCATGGCATTGGTCTTTTCCATTTTTTCTTTTGCCATGATGATCCCTCTCTTTTTTGTCATAAAGTCATCGGAACCAGTTCTTAGAACTTGTTCTCATCGGATTTGACCATGGATTTTCGCGCAACATTTTGACGAGGGCAAGGCGAAAAAGCGAAAGCAACCTAACGTATGGTGAGCTTTTTCCACGCAGCAATCGACAAAATTTGCCGAAAAGACAGGTACAATATCCGATGAGAACCAGTTCTTAGTCCCCCAATTCCTCCAGATGCTGCACCACTGCCTGCAAAAATTGCTTGCCATACCGCTGCGCCTTGATCGTTCCCACACCAGACACCTGCCGGATATCACGCATCATCACGGGTTTTTTCCGGCACATATCCCGAAGTGTCGCATCGGAGAAAATGAAATACGGAGGAACACCCTCTTTTTCCGCCAGTTTCGTCCGCAGCTGCCGCAGCTTCTGAAACAAGGCATGATCCGCTGGTGTCATGGTCGGATCCACACTGTCCGCCTTGGACTTGACAGCGGCAGACTTTTCCTGCTTTTCCAGCACCCGCCGTGTCACTCTTTTCTCTCCCCGGAGTATCGCCGCAGAACCAGGTGTCAGCGTAAGCTCCTGGTAGTCCTTGAAGGAACGTACACCCAGATTTCCCTCCTCGATAAGCCGGTCGATCATCTCTCCCACAGACCGCCGTGTCTCCTCCTGCATCAGCCCATAGGTAGAAAGCCGATCCAGCCCCATTCTCAGCAGGGTCGCATTCTTGCTGCCGATCAGTATATTGGAAGTCATATGGCTGCTCAGATGATATCCAGCCTTCTGTCCTCGATATACACAGGAGATGATCTTCTGGGCGCTGAGAGTCATGTCCTCCTCCTTGTAATTGGCCTGACAGCAGGAACAGTTTCCGCAGCTTTCCGGAGATCGCTCGCCGAAATATTGCAGAATCCGGTGGCGCAGACAGCTTGTGGATGTGGCATAAAATGTCATTTGCCGCAGACGTTCCCGGCTTTTTTCCAGAAGAGACTGCCGGAGCGTTTCGTCCTCATTCTCCATTTCCTCGCAGCTGCGCTCCAGCAAAAACTGACTGGTTCGCACATCTCTGCCGCTGTACAGCAGAATACACTGTGCTGGTTCACCGTCCCGTCCGGCTCTGCCTGCCTCCTGATAATAGCTTTCCAGATCCTTTGGCATGTTATAATGCACCACAAAGGAAACGTTGGATTTATCAATACCCATACCAAAGGCATTGGTGGCGACCATTATCGGCTTGCGGTCATAAAGAAATTCCTCCTGGTTCTGCGCCCGTTCCTGATCGGACAGTCCGGCGTGATACCTTGTGGCAGCATAACCCTTTGCACATAGCGCATGGCAAACTTCTTCCACATTTTTCCGGGTGGAACAGTAGACAATGCCGCTTTTGCTCGGATTGTCCCGAAGCACAGTCAACAGCTCCTCCATTTTATCCTTGGGACGGCGTATCCCGAAAAACAGATTTTTCCGGTCAAAGCCGGTTTTCAGCATTTCGGGAAATCGCAGCCGGAGCATTTTCACAATATCCTGTTCCACCTGCCGTGTCGCCGTTGCCGTAAATGCAGCACAGACCGGTCGATGAGAAAGCTGCTCGACAAACACGGGGATATCCAAATAGCTCTGACGGAAATCCTGTCCCCACTGAGAAACGCAGTGGGCTTCGTCCACTGCCACCATGCTGATCTGCACACACGCCGCCAGCCGGAGAAAGCTCTCTGTCATTAGCCGTTCCGGCGCCACATATAGAATCTTGTATGCCCCTTGCCGTGCCTGATTCATGATCTCCATGTACTGACCGCCAGGAATGCTGCTGTTGACATAGGCGGCAGGAATGCCCACCTGCCAGAGCGCCTCCACCTGATCCTTCATCAGGGAGATCAAGGGGGAGATCACCACGGTCATTCCCGGCAGAAGCATGGCAGAAATCTGATAGCACACAGATTTTCCTGCGCCGGTAGGCATCACCGCCATGAGATCCTTTCCGGATAAGATGGCGTCCACTGCTTTGCGCTGTCCTTCACGGAACGACCTGTGTCCAAAATATTGCTGTAACAGTTCCTCCGGCTGTTTCATCGTTGTCTCACCACTTTATTTTGAAAACCTGTTTTTATCCGAAAATGTGTATGCGGAAAGGTTCTTACCGCCATCGTTCCAGTTCTTCTTTGGCGGATTGAAGCAGCAGTTCACTGGGATTCTCCCCGCCCATGATCCGAGCGATTTCATAGACACGCTCCTGCGCATCCAGAGCCGCCACATGCGTCTCCGTCCTGCCGCCATCCGTCCGCTTCTCGATCATCAGATGATGATCCGCCATCACAGCGATCTGAGACAAATGGGTCACACAAACCACCTGGTGGGTCTGCCCTACTTCCCGCAGCTTCAATCCGATCTTTTGCGCCGCCTTACCGCTGACGCCGGTATCGATCTCATCAAAGATCAGCGTAGGGATCTGGTCACGGTCTGCCATCACGCATTTCAGCGCCAGCATAATCCGGGACAATTCACCGCCGGAAGCAATACGCGCCAGAGGACGCGGCTCTTCTCCCGGATTGGCAGAGATGAGAAATTCCAGACTGTCCATACCATGAATGGTCAGCTTTCCTGTCGTGTGCTTTCCTGTCAGCACCACATTTGGCATATTCAGAAAGGTCAGCTCTGCCGTGACTTCTCGGACAAACCGTTCCAACGTCTGCTTTCGGTATTCCGACAGCGCCTTTGCCTGTTTGGAAACCGTTTTCAACAGCTGTTCCTTTTCCTCTTTCAGCCGGGCGATCTCTTCAGAAGCACTTTGCATCTCTGCCAGTTCTCCATCTGCCTCATCCCGATGCGTCACCAGATCATCCCCGGTACATTGATATTCTCTGGAAAGCTGCCGGATGTCCTTCAACCGCTTCTGCACCCAGGTCTGCCGCTCTGGATCCAGCTCCATGTGATCTTGCAGCCGCCGGCATTCATCCGCAATATCCCGCAGTTCAATAGAAGCCTCACTGAGTCTCTGGCACAACAGCGCAAATTCCTGCCGCAGATCGGAGAATTCTCCCAAATCATCTGCCGCATTGTCTGTCATCTGGACTGCCGAGCAGGCGTCGTCTCCGTCAATGGCGTTCGCCGCATGCCGGAGCGCTTCTGAAATACTCTCCGCATGCTGCAAAACAGTGCTTTCCTCCTCAAGAGCCGTCTCCTCTCCCATTTCCAGTCCCAGCTCGTCCACGGACTGAACCAGCTTCTGTAAATACAGGCGGCGGTTAGATCTTTCCTGTTCCTGCTTACCCAAGCGATTCAGCCGTTTTGCCGTGTTCTGCAATGCTCGGAAGCTTTCTTGATATTGCTTCAATAATGTGTCATCTCCGCCAAATGCATCCAGGATCTGCAAATGGCACTCAGGAGACAGCAGCACCTGATTGTCATGCTGTCCATGAATGTCGATTAGTGCTTCGCCGATCTCACGAAGCATCGAAACGGTGGTATGATGTCCGTTGACACGTGCCGCACTGCCTCCGTCTGCTGCGATCTCTCTGGTCAGCAGCAGTTCATCGTCCGCATGAGAAATAGACAAGGCGTCCAGTCGGGCACAGACCGCAGGACTAAGTCGGGTAAACAGCGCCGTTACCGTTGCCTTCTGACAGCCGGTGCGAACAATGTCTTTCGTCACACGCTGTCCCAGAATGGCATGAATGCCGCTGATCAACATCGATTTTCCGGCACCGGTCTCACCGGTGAATACATTCAGCTTTGGTGAAAATGGAATCCGGGCATGGGCGATCACGGCTAAATTTTCAATTTCCAGTTCAGCGATCATCAGAATCCCCCTGTTCCCATAAATTTCACGAACTCCCGTGCCAGTGCCTCTGTCCGCATCAGCACGAACACCGTATCGTCTCCAGCGATGGTTCCCACCACGTCTTCACGCTGCAAAGCATCCAGAAACACACAGACTGCCGGAGCAGTACCGGAGCGGCAATGAATTACCGCCATATGTCCGGCGTGATCTGCCCACAGCACCGCTTCTCCCAGTATACCGTCGGAGACAGAAAGTTCCCGATTCATCGGGGCAGTATAATAGAGCTTACCCTCTCGTCTGGTCTTTGCCAGTCTCAGCTCACGGATATCTCTGGACAATGTCGCTTGTGTGACAGAAAAGCCCATCTCTGCCAGACGCTTCCGCAGCATTTCCTGGGTGGATATATTTTCTTCTGTAATTAAATGCAATAATGCATCCTGTCGTTCTTTCTTCATTGATATCCTCACAAGCTGCCGTCCTTTAACGGCTGCATCAGTTTCCGGCTCAGGGAGTCAAAAAATGTATTTCCGCTGAGATCCAGTATATCCAGCCTCTGCTTCGATCCGCAGATCTCCAAGGTATATCCCACAGGAAATTCCACGGGCTTTTCTCCGTCAATACAAAGATATACATCCTGTTCTCCCCGCACCTGACAGCGTATCTGAATGGGATTTTCCGGAGAGAACAGCATCGGTCTGGCAGAAAGGGCATGGGGACAGATCAGAGTCATTTCCATACAGGAAATTTCCGGCTCAATGATCGGTCCGCCAGCAGAAAGTCCATAGGCAGTCGAACCGGTGGGCGTGCTAAACACCAGACCGTCCGCACGGTAATTTCCCAGCACTCTCTGATGCCTGGAAACCGTAAAATCCACCACCCGGGAAAAATTCCGGGAAACCGCAATGTCATTGAGTGCCGAAAAACAACGGACGCATGTGCCGGATTCGTCCATCAGCTTGCCATGCATCAGCATCCGGCAGGACACACGATAATCTCCGGTCTTTAGCCGGGCGATCTCTCCGATCTGGTCAGCCTCTACAGAAGCCAGAAAGCCCAGCCGTCCGGTATTAATCCCCAACAGCTTTGCCGCTGTTCCCACCAGGTGGCGGGCACAGTGGAGCATCGTTCCGTCACCGCCGATGGCAATGGCGACATCTGCACTCTCTACCGCTTCCAGAAAATCGGCAAAGCGGACAAATGCCATATCTGACAGCAAGTCCCGATTCCGGGGGTCTGCCCAGACTGAGAGCTGATTCTGATGCAGCACCTGACAAACCTGCCGTGCTGCCTGATTGGCACAGCCGCTTTGTAAATGGGGAAATAAAACGATCTTCATAACGATTCTCCATCATTCTAAGAACTTGTTCTCATCATCCGCACACATTTCTGATGAAGGGAGGTCTAAAACTGCGTAAGTTCCAACAAATCCACGGGCACAGAGGCTGCGGAGGATTTTTCCAGCACAGCCAGATATTCCCGGTTTCCCGAGCCGCCCCGGACAGGAGACGGACACAGCAGACGCAGGGAAAGTCCCAGGTCTGCAAAGAGCTGTCGTATTTCTGTCAACACCTTCCAATGCGCTTTCCGTGAGGTCACAATGCCCTTTTTCCCAATGTTCTCCCGTCCGGCTTCAAACTGAGGCTTGATCAGCACCACTGCCTTTCCTCCGTCTCTGAGAAATTCCACTGCCGCCGGCAGTACCAGCTTCAGGGAAATAAAGGACACATCCACGGAAAAAAAGTCCACCGGATGCTCCAACCGATCCGCCGGCAAAAGGCGGATATCCGTCCCCTCCCAATTCACCACACGGGCATCCTGCCGCAGGGACGGCGCCAACTGCCCGTGTCCTACATCCACCGCATATACTTTTGCCGCACCCTTCTGGAGCATACAATCCGTAAAGCCGCCGGTGGATGCGCCGATATCCATGCAGATCTGTCCTGTCAGGTCAATCTTTCCTGCGGTCAGAGCATGTTCCAACTTCAAACCGCCCCGTCCCACATAGGCAATTCCGCCCCCGGTAACGACAAGCACATCCTCTGCCTCTACCGGAAAAGAAGGTTTGGTACAGACCTTGCCCCCTGCCAGAACGTGCCCCTCCAGTATCAGTTCCTTGGCACGCTGCCGGCTCTGCGCCAGCCCACGCTCCACCAGAGCCGCATCAAGTCTGGGCATGGCATTCTCCCTTCCGGAGCAGCGTTTCCATATCTGCATAGATCGCCTGCTCCGACAGTCCCATCTGCTCCATCTGAGAAGCGATAGAAGCCTGTGCCAGATATGCCTTGGGGGCGATCCTGCGGTATGTGCCCTGAAAGCCCCGTTCCAGCAGCAAATCGCCGAACAGCTGGGAAATGCCGCCGTAATAGTATGCTTCTTCCAGGAACACCACGTGGCTGTAGCTCATGGAAAGCTCCACTGCCGTGTCCGCAACCGGAAAAATCCGTGTCAGCTTCAGCATATCACAATGCATCCCCTGTTCTCTGGCACGGCTGGCAGCACGGGTCAAATGGTCATACACTCTGCCATAGGAAATATACAACACATCTGTCCGCTGCCCGGAGGAAACATGGGTATACTCCGTGTTCAGCGCTGTCTTGTCAAAAACCGACTCATCCTTGCCGCGGGGATAACGCACGCACGCCAGCCCTTTGTCCTTATACAACGCCCGGCGCAGACAGAGCCGCAGTTCGTCATAACAAGAAGGTGCATATATCACGGCTCCCGGCACCGTGCTGAGGAAGGAAACATCATACAACCCGTGATGTGTCTCACCGTCCTCGCCCACTACGCCGGCACGGTCGATGCCCAGTACCACATGCAGACCGCCAATGGCAACATCGTGCATCAGCTGATCATAAGCGCGCTGTAAAAAAGAGGAATACACCGCAAATACCGGAAGCTGTCCCTGAGAAGCCAAAGCAGCCGAAAAGGTCACAGCATGCTGCTCAGCAATTCCCACATCATAATACCGCCGGGGAAGTGTTCGTGCAAAGTAATGCAGACTGGTTCCATGCTCCATGGCAGCCGTCACCGCACAAATGCGGGGATCTTCCTGTGCCAGACGCACCAGTTCTTTCCCAAACACATCAGAATAGGAATCTGTACCCGAGACTTCCGGATTTCCCGTCTCAATGTCAAATTTTGAAATACCGTGGAATTCTCCCGGATTCTGCTCTGCCGGCTCATAGCCTTTTCCCTTGGTCGTACAGACATGCACCAACACTGGACGGTGATATTCCTTTGCCGCTGCCAAAACCTCTTCTACAGCAGCCACATTGTGTCCATCCACCGGCCCCAAATATACAAAGCCAAAATCCTCAAACATGGTGGCGGATTTCAGGAAAATATCCCGTACCATGCCCTTGGAATTGCGGATCGCCTTTGCCACAGAAGGTCCGATGACAGCAGATCGATTCAGCCGGTTTTCCACAGCACGTTTGGTGCGGACATAGCTCTCGCTGCCCCGAATGGTGGCAAAATACCGTGCCAGCGCACCCACATTCCGGGAAATGGACATGGCATTATCGTTGAACAGGACAATGAGATTGTTCTTTGTCTTTCCGGCATTGTTCATGCCCTCATAGGACAAGCCCCCGGTCATGGCGCCGTCGCCGACTACAGCAACGGCATAATGCTCTGTATCTCCTTGGAGGCGCATACTCTCTGCAATGCCGGCTGCCACGGAGATCGCCGTACTGCTGTGACCGCTGATAAATCTGTCATGCTCCGATTCCTTCGGCTTCGGAAAACCAGAAATCCCGTCCTTCTGCCGCAGTGAGCCGAACTGTTCCAACCGTCCCGTGAGAAGCTTGTGCGTATAGCACTGATGCCCCACATCCCACACAAACTGATCCTTGGGAGATTCAAACACCCGGTGCATCGCCACCGTCAGTTCCACTGACCCCAGATTGGAAGCCAAGTGACCGCCCGTCTTGGAAACCGTGTCAATCAGCAGCCTGCGTATTTCCGCACAAAGCTGTTCACACTGTTCCCGTGTCAGTTTTTTCAGATCCTGCGGCAGCTCCAGCTGTTCCAGCAGCATCTCTGTGCGGTTGATTCTTTGATTTTTATCCATTTTTGATACCCTATATGCTGGAATCTGCCTTTGCAGACAGATTCTGATACTTCTGTCCTTTTTATTTGTTCCGACATAATAATTCGTCCGTCAGCGCCAGCAGAAACGCATTTTCTGGAAACTGTTCCAACAGTGCCTTTGCCTCTTTTGTCAGATCCGCAGCCTTTTCCTGTGCCTGCTTCAGTCCCAGCAGCGTCAAAAAGGTGGTCTTTCCCTCTTCTGCATCGCTTCCCACCGGCTTGCCCAGCACATCCGAACTGCTTGTCACATCCAAAATATCATCCACAATCTGGAATGCCAGTCCCAGCTTTGCGCCGTACTTGTCAGCCAGTGCAGTCCGCTCCTTCGATGCGCCTGCTGCCGTACACCCAAGACGGCAAGCCGCTCGGATCAGTGCGCCGGTCTTTGCCATACACATGGCTTCCTGCTCCTCCAAGGTCACATCGCTGCGCCGTTCAAACGCCATATCCATGATCTGACCGCCAATCATCCCGGCAGCACCAGTGGCCTCCGCCAAAATGTGCAGCAGTTCCAGCTTTCGCTCCGCTGTCAGCAACGGTGCATCAATCAGCGCAGCAAAGGCAGCCACCAACATGGCATCTCCCGCCTGAAGCGCCACATCTGCCCCAAATGCCTTGTGGCAGGAGGGCTTTCCCCGTCGGAAATCATCGTTGTCCATTTCCGGCAGATCATCGTGGATCAGGGAAAAGGTGTGTATCATCTCCAGCGCACACGCTGCCGCCATTGCTTGTTCCTGTGAGCCGCCGCAAATCCGGCAGAATTCCAGCACAAGCACCGGACGAATTCGTTTTCCCCCGGCTTCCAGAGAATACTGCATGGCTTCCATCACTTTTGCCTGCCGCTGTATCTCCGGCGTCACACGGACATACGCCATCAGATGCGTCTCTATTTGAGAAGCCAGCTGTTCAAGATGCTGTTGAAACTTCGCTTCCATCTGTCTTGTCCTCCTTCTGTACCAGGGTGGTCTGCTTTTCTATTTTCAGCTTTGCCGTCTGTAATTCTTTCTGACATTTCGCCGCCAGCTTCATACCTTCTGTATATGTGGTCACGGCTTCTTCCAGGGGCAGATTCCCCTGTTCCAGCTTTTGTGTCAGCTCACGGAGCTGTTTCATATGTTCTTCAAATGCCATCTCACTGCACCTCCGCTTCAATTTCACCCTCAGCCAGTCGCAGCCGCAGTCTGTCACCGGATCTCACCTGCGCCGCAGATCTCACCAAGGTGTCCCCGTGATACGCCAGGGCATATCCCCGTCCCAAAATTTTCAGGGGACTGAGCAGATCCAGCTTTGCCGCAATCTGCATCAGCTCATTCTGCCAACCCTCCAGCAACCGGACACTGCCTGCCTGTAATCGTTCTGTCAGACGATTCAGATCTTCCTGTGCCATGGTCTGCCGATGCGCCGGTGATTGCAGCCTGACACGATCCTGTAATCGATCCCATTCCCTTTGGCAGCGTTCCAGAGTCCCCTCTGCTGCCGCTGTCATTCTCCGGGAATACTCCTGTATATTTTGCATCAATTGCCGGATATCCGGCACTGCCATCTCCGCCGCCGCGGAAGGCGTGGGGGCACGGAGATCTGCCGCCGCATCGGTCAGCGTCCAGTCGGTTTCATGTCCCACTGCCGAGATCACAGGCACGGTACAGTTGTAGACTGCCATAACCACCTGCTCCGTCTGAAATGCCTGTAGATCCTCCGAAGCGCCGCCGCCCCGTCCCACAATCAGCACATCACATCCCCCTTGCTCCGCTGCCAGAATGGCAAGGCAAATCGAATCTGCCGCCTTGTCTCCCTGCACCTGTGCCGGATAGACTGCCAGCGTACCTATGGGATATCTGCGGCGAATCACGTGAATCACATCCTGCAACGCCGCACCGGTGTCAGATGTGATCACACCGATTCTTTCCGGCATAGAGGGAATCGGGCGCTTGGCTGCCGTGTCAAACACCCCCATTGCCGTCAGCTTCTTTTTCAGCTGCTCTAATGCCAAAGCCTGTGCCCCTGCACCATCCGGCTGCAAATCCGTCACGTATAGCTGAAATGCACCGTCACGCTCATACAAAGAAGCCGTTGCTGCCACAATAACCGTCATGCCCTCTTCTGGTATGCATTTCAGCCGCTGGGCATTGCTGCGGAACATCACGGCTTTGACGCCGCTTTCTCCGTCCCGGAGGGTAAAATACAAATGCCCTGAGCGAAAGTGATTGGTAAAATTGGTGATCTCACCCCGTACCAATATGCCCTGCAGGGCTTTATCTTCCTTCAGCCGAAACCCCACATAGCGATTCAGCTGGGTCACGCTTAAAATTGCCACAACACACCTCTCTTTTCCTGCCATGCCCCGTAGATGGCGATACCAGCGGCATTGTCACAGGCAAAATCCGGCTCTGCAAAGCACGCCTCACCATACGATGACAGCATAGGGCGTATCAGCCGGTTGGACATCACGCCCCCGGCATAGACCACCGTCAGCTTTCCGTATTGTTTCTGTGCCGCCGCTGTCATGGCTGCAACTGTCTCGCCTATCGTCAGCAGACAGAATTTAGCAACATCCTCCGACGGCTGATGGTTTTGCACCATATCACGGCACTGATTCTCCAAGCCGGAAAGGCAGCAATCCATCCTGCGAATCACTGGGCGGACACGAAACTCTCTTTTGCTCTGCACTGCCAACTGTTCCAGCGCCTTGCCGCAGGGAAACGACAAACCCAGCATCAAACCCACCCTGTCAATCACCTGTCCGGCTTTCAGATCCAGAGAAGCACCGCAGGAGGTGATTTTCAAGAGGTCTGTTGCATCCGGCTCACAATAGAGCAAGTCTGTCGTTCCGCCGCTGACATGAAATGCCAGAAATGACTGCCTCAGCAGAGCAAGTTTTCCAGCGGAATACAGCGCCGCCAGCACATGCCCCATCTGATGCGATGTGGTATGCAGAGGAATATTTGCCGCTGCTGCCAGCGACCGTGCCGTTCCAAGCCCTGTGAGAAAACAGGGCATATAGGAGCCTTCCACATTCCTGGGGCGTGCAGAAGCCGAGACTGCACAGAGTCTATCCTGTGCGAGCCGTACCGCCTGCCGTTCTATCAGCTCCGGAAGCTGCCGGGTATGATGAAACACGGCATCGCTTTGCCGCAGACCCGCCTCTCCCGGCTTGACAGGAAGCAGCTGCTTTTCCTGCAAGATTTCTCCGGTGTCCATATCCAGCACAGCCGTGGAAGTGGTGTAATTGCTGGTATCAATCCCCAGAATCAGCGACATCCGATCCCGCCTCCCTTGCCGGCTGCATCGAGCGTGCATAAGTACCCAGCACACCGTTGATAAAAGCCGTATCCTCTGAATATGCATATCCCTGAGACAACGCTACCGCCTCACTGATCACCACGTTCACGGGGGTCTCCGGTATGTTGCGCAGTTCATACAGTGCCAGCCGCAGAATGGTGCGATTGATCATCGGCACACGTTTCAGACTGCGCTGCTTGCTGTGGGCTTCGATAATGGCGTCCAGTTCTTCCGCCTGGGTCATGACGCCGAACACAAGCTTCTTCACCTGTTCCGGTATAGGCAGTTCCAGCATTTCCTCTGTG
Organism: uncultured Ruminococcus sp.; assembly: GCA_947627445.1. Lineage (GTDB taxonomy): Bacteria > Bacillota > Clostridia > Oscillospirales > Ruminococcaceae > Ruminococcus_C. Next base: position 39,183 of record CANQWA010000008.1, on the reverse strand, counting down.
GAAGCATATAGATCCTCCACCGTTTGCAATTCCTCTGACCGCATGATTGCCTCGTAGAGCAGCAAAAATGCATATTCCCGATTTTTATGCTTTTGATTTTTTGTCATAACATCCTCCAGATTTTCAAGCTTCCGTATCCCATACAGTCTTTTTCCCTCAAATATGATTTCCGCCAAAAGAAAAGCTGCTATATGAAAACATACAGCAGCAGATCACATTTCACTTTGATTTCTTTTGGTATGGCCGAACAAATCGACATTTCAGAAAGAATTTCGTGAATTTTGCTGCCGGTTCTCAGACCGTCAAAATCAGTTCTTTCTTCTATTATACCAAAAAAACAAGAAAAAGACAACTATTTTACTTCAAAAATTCGGATATTTTCTGCGGCGACCGAAACCTCCCCCAGAATCACATCTTTAATGGCAGCCGCCTGTGCCGCATTCAGCCCGTCAGTCTGCACCACGACCTTGGCACTGTCGCCATCCAGATAAACAATGCAATCCGAATAGCCCTGGGCTTTCACCAGAGACTCAATGTTGCTCTCACTCTCAATGAGTTTGGATGTCTCTACCGCAGCAATGGCATCGGTAACCAGCTCATCCTCTGTGCGGTCGCCGCCGCCTAAGATGGATTGCAAAGTCGCCACAGTCTCATCCCGGCTGACGGTACGCTGCAAGCGAGCCTGCGCAAAATAATCCGCTGCGGTATCTGCTGCCTCCATTTCTGCGGTGATATCCGCTTCACTGATAGCAGCGGTGGAATGCGGTTCTTCCTGTTCTGTGGCGGTTGCCGCAGGAGGCTGCGCTTCGGCGTTGACAAAAGCCGTATCGCCGTAGGTGATACCGTCCTCCTTCTGGATCTCCGCCGTTTTCAGATCGCCGTCTGACATGGCATAATTCACATAGACAGCAATTGCCAGCATCAGTGTCAGGCAGGACAAAATGATCTGTTTTTTTCCAATAATCAAGGATGGTTTTTTCATAAGATGATTCCTTTCTGTGTTTGTGTATACTCGGGCGTGTTGACGCTCAGCCTAAAACGCATCTTTTTGTTGGCAGAATTATCCGCAGCCTGCGTCGAGAAAATTTGCCGGAAAGACGTGCCTTACGGCAAATCCGCACAAAGATGGTGCGTCAGATGCGCCGTCAGATTTTTCGTCAGATGAAACCAAAAGCGCAGTGAATACTTGGTGTATTCACGAGCATTTTGGTGAAATATGACGGAAAATACGCAAGCAGATGACGTGCAAAGCCGTTAGGCGCTCTTTGTGCGGGTTTGCCTTATGGGAACACGCTCTCATCTTCTTGCTTCTGGAAGGGCACAATACAAACCCGATATGCCGGCAGATCCAGTACAGCCTGTACAGCCCGGCTGACACGCTCCTGCACCACAGACGAGGCTGCACCGTCGCAAACCACGATCACACCGCTGATCTGAGGCTGAAGCACTCTCTGCACCAAGGCGCTTTCTCCGCCGCTGTCCGAGATCAAAACGGTTTTTTTCTGGGACTGAATCCGGTTGTCCGCCGTGTCCTGTTCTTCGTCCTGCACATACACCGTTTCCGCCGTGCTGCCGGCTGTCAGCATGACCTGACAATTTCCCACACCCTCTATCTGTTTCAGGGTGTCTGTCAGCTGCTGCTCCAGGTCATCGCAATATGCCTGTACATGGTCTGTCTGCCCCGCATCCGTCTGCACCGATTTCGTCTGACGTTTCTCCTGTTTCTCCGGGTAAAGACTGGATAACAGGATCAATGCCATGCCGACCACACCAGCCAGCACCACCAACCGTATGCCCCGTTCTCCTTTCAGCCAACGCTTTCCTTTTTCACGAAGCTGTTTCCACATGGATTTTCACCTCCTCGCCCAAACATTGGGTCAGCAGCCTGGATGCAGTTTCGGTATCGGAGCAGAATGCCGTGACTTGTTCTATATCTATGCTGCCATCCTCGGTTGTATGCATGACTACCTGAAGGCTTGCCCCCGGAACACCGCCTTCTGCCAGAATTTCCGTCAACGCAGCTTCCAGATTTCTGGCAGCAGCCGTTTTCGTCTCCTCTGCCGCAGCATTTGCCAGAGCATCTGAGGAAAATGTCTCCCCACTGTTCCAATGCAGCCGGAACTGTCTCGCTCCGCCGGCAAACGGCGTGAGAACTGCCAGCACAAACACCACGCTGAGCAGCAGACGAAGCTGCTTGTCGAAGCGATGATCCGGCTTTAACGCATCCATCACACCGGAAAGCACACTGATGACACAGGTGATGAGAACGATCGCCTGGGCTTTTTCCATACGCTATACACTTCCTTCCCCGAGTGTCACTGCAATGGCGGTGGCGATAATGAACATTACCCCAAAGCATACCAGCAATGCAAATGCAATTGCCAGTGCCTGCTGTGTGCCTTTCAGCAGTCGGGTCAGACGTTCTGCCCCAAACAGTTCCGCCACAGCCGTGCCAATGCCGATCACGCCCCGGTACAGTAAAAGCTGCACCAAAGGCGGCAGAAACAGCACACACAAAGAGGCAATGCCGATGATTCCCGTGGCGCTCCGCAAAATTTGCAGGCTGCCCCGAACCGTGGCATATGCATCAGAAACCGCACTGCCCACCACTGGCACAAAGTTGGAGATCATATATTTCGTCGTCTTGGTGGCAGCAGTGTCCACACTGCCTGTCATCCAGCTTTGCAGAGAAAGCACCCCCAGAAAGACAGACATCAAAAGCCCCAGACTCCATGTCACTGCCTTGCGGGACAATTGCAATAACCCACTGACCGACACCGATGGATTCACGGCATCCACGATTGCCAGCGCAAAGCTCATCGTACACAGAGGCAACAGCACACGGCAGATCAATTGCATGACGCCGTCTGCCAGTGCCATGACGCCTGTCTGATAACAGACGGCGCTTCCGGCAGTGCCTCCGGCAATCAGGATGCCCACAAAAACCGGCACAAACGCCAGCATGAATTCCGCACCCTGCCGCAGAGAAGCTTCCACCGCAGAAAAGCTGCACAAAAGGGGCTGGGTCAGGATCGTCACTGCTGCCAGGGTACAGAAATATTCAAAAAGATGCTGCGAGGCGTTCTGCTTTTCCCCGTGAAAACAGGAAAGCAAGGAAGCAAACAGGATCACGGCAATCAAACCGGACAATAGCTGCAAAGGCGCAGCAATATAGGTTTTCATCAACCTGGTAAGCATGTCCCATACAGATGACAGCGTGAAGGTCTCTGCCATTTTCTCCGGATGTTCTCCCGAAATCCCCAGTTCTTCCAGAATCTGTCTGGCATCCCAGTCCAGTGCATCCGTCACATCTGCCGCACCGCTCTCCTGCAACAGCGTTTCCGACATGCTGCTTTCCTCTGCACAGACACATTCCGGCAGCAGCAGCCAGCCCAGGGTGAACAGCAGTGCGGTCACGACGCCAACCATCCAGTGTTTCATGGCAGCACCTCCGTCACGGTTTGCAATAGGGTTTCCAGCAGAGGCAGAGAGAGCAGCAGCAGGGAAATTCTCCCCCACAGTTCTGCCACACGTGCCAGTGCCGTTTCTCCGCAGTCTTGGCAGAGATCCCCTGCAATGGTGGTCACATAGCAGATACCCAGGGCTTTCCACAGAATCTTCAGATATCCCTTTGGCAGACCTGTCCGGGAAAACAATTCCCCTACGCTTTCCGTCACCGGCTCCATATAGAGCAGTGCCGCTGTTCCCACAGCGATACAAGCAGCAATGGTACAAAACATGGCTTGTTCCCGGCAGTATTGGCGCAGAAGGGTTGCCAGAATCGCTGCTGAGACGCAGACGGCTGCAACTGTAGCTGTTCCCTCTGTCATAAACCGAACACCGCCTTGACCCGTTCAAAGAGCGAACCGATCTGGTCAATGAGCAGCATCAGCACGACCACCAGTCCAGCCAGGGTTGTCATCATTGCCTGTTCTTCCCGTTCTGCCCGTTTCAAAACCAGATTCAGCACCGCCACAATAATTCCCGTACCGGCGATTTTGAAAATGAGTTCAATGTCCATGCTTTTTCTGTCCTTTCCTTTCAGAACAAGTTCTCACACGACTCCTCCAAAATCTGATCGATCCATCTATCGGAATGAAGAGGATCGGCATCAGAATCCAGGGCGTGTTGACTCTATCCGAAATGCTTGCCGTGATCGTGCCCATGTGCCCGTCAGCAGAGCAGAATTGCTGCCATGATGCCGCCCAGCGCTCCCATGGTGAGATACAGCCGCTGCTTTGGCGCCGATTTTTGCCGCAGTTCGTCCGCCAGGCTTGCCGCATGCCGGCGATACTGCTCCAGCGTTTCCAACTGTCCCTCCAGATCACTGGTTCCAAGCTCATCGCCCAGAGGCAGCAAAAGCTGTTTCAGCGGTTCTGTCAGCAGATTCTCCTGCTGTATACCGATTTGCCAGGCACTGCTGACCGGCTGACCCTCCGCCAGTGCCTGTAACATCACCGCCGGAAATCCAAATCCATGATAGGCAGCTTCCCGTTCGGTTTGTTCCAAAAGCTCTGGCACAGAACTGCACCGGAACGCCATTTGCACAGACCATTCCCGGAGCAGTTGGCAGATGCGGACAGCCGCTGTGGATTCCTGCCGCAGCTTTCCAGCAGCCAGCGCTCCTGACCCGAACCCGCACAGCACCACCAATAAAAGTCCCACAAGCTTCATCCCACCGCCACCTGCCGGAATGTTTTCAATTCGCCTTGTCGCTTTTCGTCCAGCACGGCGATATACCGGAACACCCCTTGTTCCAGCAGCGGGCGGATCGCCTGACGTTGTTCCAGATCTCTGACAGAAGCGCCGTGGGCAGATGCGATGACTGGTACACCGCAGCCATGGACACGCAGAATCGCTTCTGCATCCTGCGCAGTGCCGATCTCATCGCAGATCAGCACCGCCGGCGTCAGCACACGAAGCGCCGTCATCAGCCCCTCAGCACGAGAGAACCCATCCAACACGTCGGTATGGCAGCCTACATCATATCGGGGTATTCCCCGGTGCATGGCTGCGATTTCGCCGCGCTCGTCCACCAGGGTGACAGGTTGGCGGTTTCCCAGCAGCCGACAAAGATCCCGGAGCATGGTGGTTTTTCCGGAACCCACTGTTCCGGCGAGGAGGAGACTTTGAGGCATCCCTCCGCCAGTTTGTCCCAAAAGAGCTTCCGCACAACCTGTGATCTCATGCGCCGCACGAAAGCTGAGTCCGCTGATGCTCCGCATGCCGGTCAATTCACCGTCACGATATACGGCGGTTCCCGCGATGCCGACACGATTGCCTCCGGGGAGTGTGATAAAGCCTTCCCGGATCTCCTTGGTATAGCGGTACACAGAGTATTCGCAGATTGCCTGAAAGGTTTGTTCCATGTCTTTGGCAGAGACGGTTACGGCTGAAATGGGATCTGTGGTAAGAAACCCGTGAGAGGTGAGAAAACACTCTGTTTTGTCCAGGCGAATGCCAATGGGTTTTTCTGTCCGAAGACGGAGTTCCTGAATCTGTTCCAGTTCCGAAGACTGCATCCGGCGCAGTGCGTTTTGTAATGGCGGCGGTAAGTACCGCAGCATGGTTGTCATTCCTGTCTGTTTCATACTGCTTCGCTCCTGTTTTGTCATGATTTATCTTATGCAGCGATGGGACAGGTTAGAACAAGGGCAAACCCGCACAAAGAAAAAAGCTGTACAGTCTCTCCAACCATACAGCTTTCTCTCTATTGCACATCTCTGGCATACATCACCAGCAGATCCCCTTTTTCTACCGTAACCTCTGCCTGCTGCGCCGTAATGCTGTTACTGACGCCCAGCGGAAACGCCGCCGTCAGCACACCATTCTCCAACGGATATTTCACGCCCCGAATCGTCACACCCTCGCATGCCCGATGGATGGCAAACAAGGAAAAAACCATTCCCTCTCTCCTGGGATAACACACTGTCGTTCCACCGGACTGCAAGGTCATCCAGTGATTCTCATCCACCAAAACTCCCTGTGCACCCCGCTCCGCCAGAAAAGACAGCATTTGCAGATTTGCCATAAAATGATCCAGCCGACCGCCCAGTCCGCCGTAGATCACAAACCGGTCACACCCCTGCGCCAGTCCGTATTTCACTGCCAGCATCATATCCGTATCATCTTTTTCCGGCGGGAACAACTCCACAGCCACACCAGTAGGTATCATCCCCAATGTATCAAAATCCCCCACTGCCGCATCCGGCTGAATTCCCATTGCCGCCGCCAATCGCAGACCGGCATCTGCACAGATCACCAGATCCGCCTCCGGAGGCACAGGCTGCTTCTCTCCCCGACATGGCGCACCGCCGAATATCAGTGCCGTTTTCATCCGTTTTCCCACGCCTTTCTCTGCTTTGCCGTCTGATACAATGCCGTATAGGCGTTATGCCGGCTCTGCGAAATATCTCCCCGTTTCACAGCCTCCAACACAGCGCAGCCCTTTTCACACACATGCGCACAGTCCGAAAACCGGCATTTTCCCAGATATGGCGCAAATTCCGGAAAACACCCGGCGATCTGCTCCTTCTCCATCTGCACATACTGCTCCGCCTCAAAGGTGGAAAATCCCGGCGTATCTGCCAGATAACCGCCGGCACAAGCATACAGCTGTACCTGCCGGGTGGTATGTCTGCCCCGTCCCAGCTTTCCACTGATCTCGCCGACCTTCAGTTCTAAAGATGGGTCAATGGCATTGAGCAGCGTAGACTTGCCCACACCGGAATTGCCCGTCATCATGCTGACACGCCCTTTCAACTGCTCTGCCACCGCACGGATACTCTCCGGCTTCTCATAATCCACCCGCAGCACAGGGATTCCGGCACTTTCGTAGATCAAGCAAAAGTCTGCCGCATCATCCATATCCAGCTTTGTCACCACAATGACCGGCTGAATCTCTTGATAATATGCCACCGCCAGAAAAGAATCCAGCAGCATCAGATTGGGAGACGGCTGACAAGAGGAAACGACAAACAACAATTGATCCAGATTGGCTGCCGGCGGACGCAGAATGCTGTTTTTCCGGGGCAGAATCTCACAGATCACACCGTCCTGAGACAGCCGTACATAATCCCCCACACAGGGCGAAATGCCCCTTTTGCGAAATATGCCTCTTGCTTTGCAGGTACATACGCCGCAGGAGGTCTCTACGGTATAGAGGCCTCCTGTTGACGTCGTGATTCTGCCCTGTGCATATTCCGGTATCGGTACAGGACGTTCTGTCATATTATTCGTCCTCCGCAGGTGCAGCAGGCGCTTCTGTTGCCGGCTGCGCCGGTGCTTCAGTGGGTGCTTCTGTAGGCGCCTGTGTGGGTACAGGCGCTGTCACGACTGCAATGGCATTCAGTGCGGCACTGATATCCTCATCTGTCACGGTAAAGTTGCCGTTGGCAAAGTCAAAGACATAGGTGCCTACCACAGCCGTCTGACCGCTCTGGGCACTGGTAATGGAAACCTTGACCGTTTGTTTGCCCTTGCCGGTCACCTTCACGCTGACGGAATTGTCATCCAATGTCTCTGCCACAAACTGCCGGCTGGCAATGACGCCCTCTTCTCCGGTAAAGTTCAGCGTGTACATGCCGCTCATCGTACTCTTCGGCAGGTTGACAATGCCATAGGTGATCTCGCCCTCCGGTTCTTCACCGCTGCTGACGGTCAGCTTTACGGTAGAACCGGCTTCTACGGTAGTACCCGGCTCGGGATCTTGCTCAATGACAGTGCCTTTCTCTTCATCAGAAGGCTTTTCCTCGGTCTCTACTTCCAGATGACGCTTTTCACATTCTTCCTTCGCCCGGTCGATATCCATGCCGACAAATTCGATGATATCCACCTCGTCCACGGCAACGCCCTGACTCACATAAATGGTGATTTCTGCGCCGACAACGATCTTTTCACCGGCTTTCGGATCGGTTCGGATGACACGTCCGGCTTCGATATCCTCTTCCACGGTACTCTGGGTTTTTTTCTCCACAACAGTGAGTCCCAGATCCTGAAGCACTTCCTTTGCCTCAGCTGCTTCATAGTTGTTCAGATCCGGAACGTCTACCTTCTGGATACCCCGGCTGACGGCAATGGCAAGCTGAATCTTTCCGTCACTGTCCTTCTTGACAAACTGACCGCCGTCCACACTCTGCTTATAGATGATATTGGCTTCATATTTGTCGGTATATTCCTGTTCTGCCACATCGAAAACGACATTGGGATAATTCACCACTGCCTCGTCATAGTCCATGCCGATCACGTCAGGCACTTCTACGGTCGTGCCGCCATCCCTGCCCGTGTTCTGTCCCAAGATCATACAAATGACAATGGCAGCCACAATCACCACCACAATGGTCACGGCGGTCAGAATCGGCACAGCCAGAGATTTTTGCCGCTCCGGCTCGCTCTCATCCACCATGGTATAGCCGTTCTGATCGTATTCACTGTCATACCCGTTCTGCATCTGCTGCTGCCGCTGCTGTCTGTGCACATCCTGGGGCGGTGTGAAATACTGTGTGCCGGCATTGTCATCCGGTGCGTTGAAGTAACCGAAAATAATCCGATTATCTGCCTTAAAGGCTTCAATATCACGGATCATGTCATTGGCATTCTGATACCGCTTCTTGGAATCCTTCTCCATGGCATGCATGATGATTTCTTCCAGACCCGAGGGGATATTCGGGTTGATATCCCGGGGACGCTGAGGCACATTCTGCATATGCATCACGGCAATGGAAACCAGGTTGTCCGTATCAAAGGGCTTCTGACCGGTGAGCATCTCGTAGAACATGACGCCGACAGAATAAATATCGCTTCTGGCGTCGGTTTCGTCGCCCCGTGCCTGTTCCGGACTGATATAATGTACGGTGCCGATTGCCTGAGCCGTCGCAGTACGGCTTTCTTCCCGGGCAAATTTGGCAATACCGAAATCCATGACCTTAATGGTGCCGTCTGTGAGCAGCATAATATTCTGCGGCTTGATGTCCCGATGTACAATGCCTCTGTTGTGCGCATGCTGCAAAGCACGGAGAATCTGCACCACAAAATGCACCGCATCCTTCCAGTTCAGCACACGCTCGCTGTCGATATAATCTTTCAAGGTAATGCCGTCGATATATTCCATGACGATATACTGGATTTTGTCTGAAAAGCCCATGTCAAAGATCTTGACAATATTCGGGTGTGACAGTACGGCAATCGCCTTGGACTCATTGCGGAAGCGGTGCAGAAATTCTTCGTTTTCAGAATACTCCGGCTTCAGAACCTTGACGGCAACTCTCTTATTGCCGTCCAGCACATCTGTGGCACTGTAAACATTTGCCATGCCGCCTGCCCCCACCAAGGCGGTCAATTCATAGCGCCCGTCCAAACGCTTGCCAATATACTTGTCCTCCATCATTCAGTTCCTCCTTCTTTTTCTCTTACAACGACAACGGAAACATTGTCCCTGCCGCCTTTTGAAAGCGCAAGCTCAATCAGTTTTTCTGCTGTCTCCTCTGCCGTCCCTTCTGCATCCAGCACAGCCTGTATCTCTTTATCGGTGCAATAGCCGGAAAGCCCGTCGGAGCAGAGCAATAGCTGAAAGTTCTGCTGCTGTGTTTTATCGACACGGAAAAAATCCGGTGCCACCGTTTTTTCAACGCCCACCGCCTTGAGCAGCATGTGCCGCTGGGGATGGGTCGTTCTCTGAGATTCTGAAATTTCGCCCTGTTCTATCAGCATCTCCACCACGGTATGATCCACCGTGATCTGCTCCATAACGCCCTCTGTCAGCAGATAGACACGGCTGTCGCCCACATTCACAATGTCAATATACGTGTCACCCACAAATGCTGCCGCACAGGTCGTTCCCATGCCATGGTTCTGATAGTCCATCTGTGCCGTGGTATAGACCACAGAATTTGCCGCCGAAACAGCGGAGAGCATCAGCGCCCGGATGTCCATGGCATCCATTCCCTCTGTGTACTGCTCGGTAAAATGCTCAAAGAAAATTTCTGCCGCCATAGAACTGGCCTTGCTGCCAGAGCGTTCACCGCCCATACCGTCACAGACCAGTGCCAAATAGTTTTCTCCGAACTGCCGTATCTCGGCACGATCCTGATTTTCCTTTCGTACATAGCCAATATGCGTTTGCGATGTACCTGTCAATTTCCGTCACCTCCATGAGGATTTTCCACGACTTCTATGTGGAAAGATTCTGAGAACAAGTTTTGACATGCACAGTCCCGCTGACGGTTTGCATCCCGTCTCAGCTGACCGCATGCCGCTTGTATATCACTGCCCAGTGTCCGGCGTATGGTAGAGTGGATGCCCAGACTGGTCAGTTTCGCCTGAAACTGCTCGGCGGTTTTCCGCATAGCCCGGAACTGCCGCTCTGCCACAGGATTGACCGGGATCAGGTTCACATGACACTGCATCCCTTTGAGCCGCTTGGCAAGCTGTTTTGCAGCCTCTTTGCTGCAATTGACACCTTCCATCACGGCGTATTCCATGGTCACCCGTCTGCCGGTCATGGAAAAATAGTACCGGCAGGCATCCAGCAGTTCTTCTATGGGATATTTCCGGTTGACGGGCATGATCTCGCTGCGCCGATGGTTATCCGGGCTGTGGAGAGAAACCGAAAGAGTCACTCCCAGCCGCAGATCTGCCAGCTGACGAATTTGCGGAACCAAACCGCAGGTAGAAACCGTCACATGACGCAGACTCAACCCGTATCCGCTGGCATGGGACAGCAGCCGGAAGAATTTCAGCACATGGTCGAAATTATCCAGCGGCTCTCCGATGCCCATGAGTACCAGATTGTCAATCCGCCGTCCGGTATCCCGCTGCGTCTCATAGATCTGAAGCAGCATTTCTGCCGGGGTCAAATGCCGGACAAATCCGGCGATGGCAGAAGCACAGAACTGACAGCCCATCCGGCAGCCCACCTGAGTGGAAATACACAGACTGTTGCCGTGGTGATACGCCATTAGAACCGTCTCCACAAAATTGCTGTCGGGAAGCTCATATAGATATTTTACCGTATCATCCATAGAAGATGCAAGCTTTCTGGCGATTTTTAGTCTATTTATACAAAAAATTTCGTCCAGCTTACGGCGTAGTTGGAGAGAAAGCGAGGTCATTTGAGAAAAATCGGTCACTTGCTTCTGATGCAGCCATGAAAAGAGCTCTTTTCCCCGGAATTTCGGCTCACCCATTTCAACCATTTTTTCGGTCAGTTCTTCCAGAGACAGGGATAAAATGTCCGTTTTTTCCATGGTTTCGCTCCTCCTTTCCATCTCATCCATGATGACGTTTGAATTTCGCCACAAAGAAACCATCGCCGCCGAACTGCTCCGGCAGCATGGTCAGCATAGATTCTGCAAAGACGCCTCCCCATCGGGGCATCAGAGGTTCAGGGGAAAACGCTGGATGAGCTTTCAGAAAACGCTCTGCCACCTGCTGATTTTCCTCCGGCAGTATGGTGCAGGTGGAATACTGCAGGATACCGCCGGGCTTTACATACCGTGCACCATTTTCCAGAATTTTCAGCTGGAGCGCCGGTAGGTCTTTCAGTTCCTCCGGGGATTTCTCCTTGATCTCCGGCTTTCGGCGCAGCACACCGATGCCAGAGCAAGGCACATCGCAAAGCACCCGGTCTGCCCCGGCAAATTCCTCCCGGAACACAGTGGCATCGCCCGGATTTGCTGTCACATTGGTCAGCCCCAACCGCTGCACATTGTCGGCAATAAGCCTTACCCGATGCTCTGCCAGATCAAAGGCATGTACGGTTCCCTTTCCTGCCATAGAAAGTCCGATGGTACAGGTTTTTCCCCCGGGTGCTGCGCATAAGTCCAGTACGGTCTCTCCCGGCTGTGCATCCAGAATTTCACCGCAGAGCTGCGAGGAAATATCCTGCACATAAAACCAGCCCTTCCGGAACGTCTCCAGCCGGCGGATCTCACCGGCGTGCAGCCGGTATGCATTTGCCGGAAATGCCAGCTTTTCGATCTTGTCTCCCATAGCGGCTTCCAGTTCCTCTGAAGAACACGCCATCGGGTTACGGCGGATAAAACGCGGCGCCGGCTTTAGGGCATCTTGCAAAAATGCTGCGGTGGTTTCCTCTCCGTAGGCGGTCAGAAGCCGTCTGAGCAGCCACATGGGAACGGCATATTCTACTGCCATGGCTTCCAGCTTGTCTGCCGGATAGGGAATCCGGCACTCGTCCCGGATAAAGCTGCGCAGCACACCGTTGACAAACCCGGAAGCACTGGCTTTTTTCATCGAGCGGGTGAGATTGACGCTTTCGTTCACGGCTGCACGCTGGGGGATGCTGCTGCAATATAAGAGCTGATATACCCCCAGCCGCAGGATATTCCGCACGGTTTGATCCAGCTTTTTCAGGGGCTGGCTGCTGTATCGGGCAATCACCGCATCCAGCGTGATCCGCCGTTCTGTCACGCCGTAGTACAGCGCCGTGCAAAGTCCTTTGTCCCGCTGCGACAAAGAAGAACCGGACAGCACCGCATCCAGCAACAGATTGGAATAGCTTTTCTCCTGCTCGGTACGGTTCAATAGCTGCACAACGGTTTTGCGTACACTCATCTCCGTCCGCCTCTGGCAATCCGGATCAGCCGCAGCAATTGCAGCAGAGCGGTCACCAAAGCCGCCACATATGTCAGAGCTGCCGCAGTCAGCACCTTCCGAGCTTTTCCCAACTCATCGTCACTGAGGATATATCTGGATTCCATGGTCTCCATGGCTCGGCTGCTGGCATTGAATTCCACCGGCAGAGTGACCAGCTGAAACAGGACAATCAGGGAGAACAGCACAATTCCGATGATCTGCAAAGTTTCTCCCAGAAGGCTGCTGCCCAGAAAAATGCCCACCACAAAGATCAGATACCAGAACTGTGAGCCGATCTGAGAGACTCGGAGTACGGCGGTGCGGGTGGACATGGGACCGTATTCCTCGGCATACTGCACCGCATGACCGCATTCGTGGGCAGCAACGCCCACTGCCGCCACTGAGTCAGAGTCATAGGTGCTGTTTGACAGCCGCACCACATTGGCAGCGGGATCAAAGTGGTCTGTCAGCTTACCGGAGATCCGTTCCACGCCGACATGATACAGACCGTGTCCATCCAGAATCATTCGTGCCGTCTGTGCGCCGGTCAATCCTCGGACGTTCTTCTCCTTAGAATACCGCCGGAATGTCGCTTTCACATGCCATGAAGCCGCAAGACTGATCACCAGACCAAGGATCAAAAGACCATATCCGTAAAGCATAAGCTCCTCCTTTTTGGGTTAGTGTTGGATGTTATCCCAATGTTTCGCCTTTGCACAGTGTTTTTCCGCGAAGAAATTCCTCCGCTGTCATACGCCGTTTGCCCTCGGGCTGAATCTCCGTCAATCTGAGACCTTTGCCGTCGCCGCAAGCCACCACAAAGGCTTTTTCGTCGACAATGGTTCCCGGTGTACCGGAAACCGGCTCTGTCACACGGGAAGCATAGACCTTCAGCCGCTTGCCCTCCAGTATGGTAAATCCCGTAATCGCACGGATTCGATCATGCAGCTCTGCCGCCGGTCTGGTGAAATCCAGTGCGGACATTTCCTTGGTGATTCGGCTGGCATAGCTGGAAAGCGCATCGTTCTGCGGCTCTGCCCGGAGCGTTCCCTGCTCCAGTGCCGTCAGCGTTTCTGCCAGCACTTCTGCGGAAAGCGCTGCCAGACGGTCGTGAAGTTCTGCAGCAGTTTCCTCTTCACCGATAGAAATTTCCTTTTTGAGCAGCATGTCCCCGGTATCCAGACCCTCTGCCATCTGCATGGCGGTCACACCAGTTTTGGTTTCGCCGTTTAAGATCGCCCACTGAATGGGTGCTGCCCCACGATATGCCGGCAGCAGAGAAGCATGCAGATTGATGCAGCCATGCTTCGGCAGTTCCAGCACTTCCTTGGGCAGAATCTGCCCGTATGCCATGACCACGATCAGATCCGGTGCAAACTGGCGCAGCGTCTCTATGGCAGCCTGTGCCTCCTCGCCCCTTCGCAAAGAGAGAGGCTGATATACCGGAAACCCATATGCCGCCGCCGCAGCTTTTACCGGTGTGGGAATGGTATGATGCCCACGCCCCTTGGGGCGGTCAGGCTGTGTGAATACGCCCACGACTTCATGCTTTCCATCCGCCAGCAAGCGCAGACAAGGTACGGCAATATCCGGCGTTCCCATATAAACGATCCTCATGCTTCTTTCTGCTCCTCCGGGTCAACAAATTCTTCCACGATGTCCACAAACAGCTCGCCGTCCAGATGCGCATTTTCGTGACAGGCGCACTGTGCCCCCAGTGCTGTCAGAGTCAATTCAAACCATTCTCCATGGCGGTTCTGGGCACGCAGCCTGCACTTTGCCGGGCGTGTCACATAACCCCACTTATCCGGCACGGAAAGGCAGCCCTCCAGCACTCGCTGTTTGCCGCTTTTCTTCACAATCTCCGGGTTGATCGCCTCAATGCGCACATCCCCCAGATGCATGATAAAAAGCCGGCGGCAATAGCCCACCTGAGGTCCTGCCAGACCAACGCCCTGCGCCTGATCCAATGTTTCGTGCATATCGTCCAGCAGCAGATGCAGCCGTTCGTCGAATTCCGTCACAGCACGGCATCGCATCCGCAGGATCGGATCCCCTTCTTGGATAATTCTTCGTATTGCCATAGCTTCTTCCTCGTTCCTTGTTGTTTCTGATTCCCCCGAAAGGGTCATCTATATTATATTCCAATATCCCCGTTCATATCCGCATAAAGCTGAACTCTGGCACATTCCTTTTGTCCGCCGGCTTCCCATAACACCGTCCGGATCAGCTCGCGGTAGGGTTGGGTGTTCTTACATTTGATCACCAGCTGATAGCGGTATTTTCCGTTGATCCTGCCATAGCTGCAAGGCACAGGTTTCAGTACCCAGATGGGATAAGAAAACGCTTTTTCCAAAAGCTGCTGTTGCAGAATATCCACTGTCACCCTGGCTGCCGCCTGTACCTCCTGCTCTTTCACACCGGAAAAACCGATCACACAAATATCGCACACCGGCGGAAAGATCAGCTGACGGCGCAGTGCGATCTCCTGTTCATAAAACGCCGGATATGCCTGCTGTGCCGCAAGCCGCAGCACATAATGATCCGGCATACTGGTCTGCAGAATCGCACGCCCCGGGAGTTCGCCTCTGCCGCTCCTGCCCACCACTTGGGTCACCAGAGAAAAGGTACGCTCATAGCTGCGGAAATCTCCGGCATACAGCGCCTTGTCCACAGACAGCACCCCCACCAGGGTTACACGGGGGAAATCCAGCCCCTTGCCGATCATCTGCGTGCCTGCCATTATGTCATACTCGCCCTTTCGGAAGGCAGAAAAGCGTTCCTCATAGGCATACCGGGACATGGTGGTGTCCGCATCCATGCGCAGAATACGTGCATTCGGCACAATCTGATGCAGTTCTTCCTCCAGCCGCTGAGTCCCAAAGCCCATGCGCCGCAGATGATGCCCGCCGCAGGCAGGACAAACTGTCACCTGTTCCTGGGTATATCCGCAGTAATGACATAGCAAACTGTCATTGACTTTGTGATAGGTCATTGGCACGCTGCAATTGGGGCAATATACCGGCTGATTGCAGGAAGCACAGCTGATAATGGTATGATAGCCCCGGCGGTTCAGCAGCAGTAACGACTGCTTTCCGGCACGGAGATTGTCTCGAAGTGCCTCTGCTAAAGCCCGGGAGAACATGCCGTCGTTTCCCTGGGCACGTTCCTCCTGCATATCCACCACTTCCACATGAGGAAGCGGCGACTGGTTATACCGCTGCTTCATCTCCAGCAACGTGTAGACATGCCGTCTGGCATAATAATAACTCTCTATAGAAGGCGTTGCCGACGCCAACAGCAGCGGACAGTGATGCGTCTGACAGCGTTTTTTCGCCGCAGAAACCGCATGATACCGGGGAGCACTATCGGATTTATAAGTGCGCTCTCCTTCCTCGTCCACCACGATCAGCCCCAGCTTCTGCACCGGTGCAAATACGGCGCTTCGTGTGCCAATGACAATTTTGGCGTCTCCGGCAGCGATCCGCCGCCAGGTATCGCTTCTCTGTCCCAGAGAAAGCTCACTGTGTACCACTGCCACAATATTCCCGAATAGACTGCAGAATTTTCCCACGATCTGGGGGGTCAGGGCAATTTCCGGCACCAACAGAATCACCTGCATGTCACGCTTTACCACAGCATCAATCAAACGGATGAACACATTGGTCTTACCGCTTCCTGTGACGCCATGGAGCAGATACACATGCATCCCTTCATCCAGAGCCGCTATCATCCTGTCGGTAACATCCGCTTGCTCCGGAGACAATGTGATTTCCTCCGGGCTGCCGCACGGCGGTACATCTGTATCGTTTGTCAGCTCAGGCTTGATGGTATAGGATTCTGCCGCACCGGCTTTCACCACCTTTTTTGCCACAGACGGAGAAACACCACTGAGATAGCACGCCTCTTTTTCCGAAAGCGCACCAGTCTCTTTCAACAGATTCACCAGCTTTTGCTGTGTCTTGGTGAGCCGCAGGAAATCCGGCTGTACCGGTGCCAGACGGAGCATTTTCAACCCGGACTGTCCGTGACTTTTCTCCTTCACCTGTTCCCGGCGGATGAGAAAGCCCTTTTCTGTCAATCTCTGTGCCGCACGCTTTCCCCCGGCATCCAGTCCAGAAAGAATCTTATCCCGTTCTTGTCTGGTTCTGGCATTTCGCAGAAAAAACCAGAGCCGCTCTTCCGTCTCTGTGAGAGGAATATCCGGCGGCGCTTCCGCAACTGTCACCGTTTCCACCAGCTGTACCTGCATCCCTGCCGGCAGGATCGTCCGCACGGCATCATAATAGGTACAGAAGGTCATCTCCTTGAGCCAGAACACCATATCCAGCATTTCCGCCGAAAGCACCGGCTGATTGTCGATCACCGCATAGACGGATTTCAACTGCTGCCGGGGCTGATGCTGCTGTTTTTCACAGTACAATGCCCACTCGTTTGGCATTGCCCTTTCCAAAGGGAACCACCACACGGCAGCCCGGCAGAATCTCCTTGGTGGAAACATAGGAAAACAGCCGGTCAAAGGAGTAGGAAGCCGCATTCACGGCAACACCCACACACCAAATCCGAGGCAGAGCTGCAACTGTTTCCATCATTTATCGGCTGCTGTCGTTTCGCTCAATGATCCGGTACTTGCCGGCTGCCAGCTCACGGATTGCAGTCTTCACCGGCTTTTCTTCCAGAATTTTTTGCTCGGCAACCAGCTCATCCGCAATGCCCCGGGCACGCTTTGCCACACCGATCACCAGGGAGTAACTGCTTTCATTTTTGGTAATCAACTGATTCACAGACGGTCTTAACATATTCATTTTCCAAGCACCTCATCAATTATCATCTGATTTTTTGCGATCTTCATGGATTCTGCACGCAGGATTGCCTTGACATCGGCAATGGCATCAGCAAGCTCGCCGTTGCGTACCACATAATCATAATCCTTTGCGCATAGAATCTCCCGTGTTGCCTGCGCCACCCGGTTCTGAATCACTTCCTCTGCCTCTGTCCCCCGCTTTCTCAGCCGGCGTTCCAACTCCGACAGAGACGGAGGCGCAATAAACAGAAATACAGCCTCCGGACATTTCTCCCGTATCTTCATGGCACCCACCACTTCGATCTCCAGAATCACGTTTTCTCCTGCCGCCAGATGCTCCTCGACGGGCTGGCGGGGTGTGCCGTAATAATTGCCGCAGTACTCGGCATATTCCAGCACGCCGTCGTTTCTGATCAACGACTCAAACTTTTCACGTGTGAGAAAATGATAGCTGACGCCGTCAGTCTCACCGGGACGCATGCCCCGTGTTGTGGCAGAAACGGAAATAAACACCCCGGGGTCTTTTCGGATTTCCGCCAAGATCGTCCCCTTTCCGCAGCCAGACGGTCCGGACACCACAAATAACGTTCCTCTTTTCATCCATCAGCACCTCCCTATTCGATATTCTGAATCTGTTCACGAATTTTTTCGATCTCTGATTTCATATCCACCACCAACCGGGTAATCTCCAGAGACTGCGCCTTTGAGCCGGTGGTGTTGACCTCACGATTCATTTCCTGCACCAGAAAATCCATCTTTCTGCCTACCGGTTCTGCACTTTCCAGCAGCGTGCGGAATTGTGCGATATGGCTGTGCAGCCGGACCGTCTCTTCATCCACTGCAATCTTTTCTGCCAAGACAGCAGCCTCTGTCACCAGCCGGGATTCGTCCACCGCAGTGCTTTCCAGCAGCTCCGTGATCTTCTTGTACAGCTTGTTGTAATACTGCGTCACGATTCGGGGTGCCAGCTCTTCCACCTGGCAGACCATTTGTTCCAGAGCATCCAGCCGGAAAACGATGTCCTGTTTCAGCCGCAGCCCCTCTATCTCACGCATCTGCGTAAATTGTGCCAATGCCTCCTGCACCGCCGGGCAGATGAACTCCCACATCACGGCGGCATCCTCTGTCACCTGCTGCACCTGAAAGGCATTCGGCAGCTGGAGCAGTGTGGAAAGAGTCAGATCCTGGGGCAGATATCCCTCAGAAGCCATGCCGCCCAATTCAGCGGCAAGTCTCTGATTTTCCTCTGTCATTGCCGCCAGATAGGCTTTTACGACACCGTGATGGATCCGGATATCCGGTGCTTTTCCATCCGCAGCCAGGATGGTTAGAGAAAGCTCTGCCTTTCCCCGGGAGATCCCCGTCTGAATCAGTTCCTTCAGCTTTTCCTCCAGATAGACATAGCACCGGGGCAACCGGACAGAAAGCTCCAGATACCGGCAATTGACGGCACGCAGCTCTGCTGTGATCTCATACTGTTCTGTTTTGGAAGTACCCCGTCCATAGCCGGTCATACTTTTCAAGGCTGTCACCTCTTTTTCCTGTTTCTGTGTTACCGGATCTTCGGCAGCATGGCATCATATCCAACCTCTAAAACCTCTTTCAAAACTGGAGAAGTGCCGGATTCCGCCGGATATTTTGTCCTGCGCCAGAGGAAGATGATGCTTCGGAAGTTTCCGGGAAGATCCATGATATACGAAATCATTATAGCATTTTCTGGAGAAAAAATCAAGGGCAATACCGCACAAAGACATAGCAGCAGTGTTACCATTCTTTGTAAACATTGCGGCGGCTGTCCGATAAGCGCCTGTTCCGGCTCTAAGAAAAAAGCGACGCCGCTGAAACGGTATCGCCTTTTCTGTCATGTCTCGGAATTCAGAACATCCAGCAATGCATCATATGCTTCCAAAATCATATCATCGCCGCTGAGTTCACGCTGCCGCACCAATGCATAGACAAACTCTCCGTCCACACACGCCAGATATGTTGTAGCACTCTTCCGGTACAGGGTCAGCTCACGGGTGCTGCCGTCTGTGCAGTCATACCGCAGGGTCAGTGCTGGTTCTTCTGCCGGAAGCTTCTGACTGAGATCGATCTCATCATAGCAGATAATGGTGGCATTCAAGAAGAACCTCTGAAAAGCAGCAATGGCTTCCTCCGAAGAAAATGCCTTGCCGTTTCGGCTATAGGTTCCTTCGTCTGCATTCCACGCAAAGGTATCGTCAATCGAAACCGTTTTGTCGTTATATGAGCCCTCATACTGGAACGTCAGTTCCTTTACGTCCTCGATCGCCGGTTCACACAGCGATTCCAGAAGAAGATCCTCTGCCTTGGATTGCAGAAATGTGATATAACTGGACTCAAAGATCAGGATATCTCCTGTCTCCTCCCGGAGACATTTTACCATAGAAACGGTCAGAGGATCATATTCCTCAAAAATCAATGTTGTGACCTCTCCGCTTTCCAGGGTAAACCGAAAGGTATAGGCATTCTCCCGGTTGATCTCTTCTTCCGGTTCACCGAAATCATCCGCTTCGAGATGCTGGATGTCGACAAACAAGGATGTCAGGTTGGCATAGTTGATGGTCAGAGGCAGATCAAAAGGCTCTGTCATTTCCCATTCGCCGTCTGTCAGGGTCAGATCATAGACGAATGCGTCCCCGTGTTTCAGGGAGACCTGGGTGATCTCCGCCGAGGTATCCTCCATCACATAGCGATACCGCAGCTGCCCCTTCGTCACATAGAGATAGCCCGCAACATCGGCATCCACCAGGTATACATGGTCGCTGCCCTCTTTCATCATGTAGAAGTATTCATTGGTGGGTGAAGAATTTCCCACATAGATTTTCACGCTGCCGCTGTCCGTATAATAGGTAATGGAAATCGGATCTGTCAGTCCATAGCTTTCCATTTCCGTTTCGCCGACGATTCCCAGATCTTTGTCTGCGGTCAAATCGCAGCCCTGGGTCAGCAGCGCCGTGATATAATAGGAGTTGATGTTCAGCTCCTCGTTGGTGACTGCCCAGTCACCAGCATCTGTCAGCTCTACCGTATAATCCAGTTCCGGTGTGTGGAGATCCAGCTTCGTCACTGCACTGGAGTTAAAGCTGGCGATTTGCAGCTCAGCCGCTTTCTCCGCTGCCTTCTGTTCCTTGTTGGCAACATAGCGATCGACCAGGAAATAGGCGGCAAATGCTGCCGCCACCAGCACCAGCAGGATCAGACCAAGAATCAGTTGTCTTTTCATGCCATATTCCTCCTGCGATATCGGATTACGAATTCCGACGCTTGATCCAGATGCCCACGCCCACAGCCATAATGGCAAGAGGAATCACGGTCAGCACCACAATCAGCCCCTGCGCAAAGCTCTGCTCCTGGAGTGAGATCTCGTCCATGCTGTCCGTTTTGGAAGCAATGCCCATATCCACATCACTGCCGTACATCCAGCTAATGACACTGAGGAACAGGTAGACCGGTACGATCACCGTCTCATCTGTCACGTGTGTATCGTCGATAAATTCGGCATTGCCAAAGACTGCCATCTTGGATTCACTTCTGCCGTTGCTCTGGGAATACGCCGCCAGCATCATGCTGCCGTCGATTTCCTCCGGATCATCGCTGACGCCGCCGTAAGGCTCTCCCACCGCCGAATCATAGGTGGTGATCATGGGGACAATGGTAAATTTGCCGCCATCGCTGTCATACCGAAAGCTTCGGGATTCCGGCATAAAGGTATACAATCCCTCACCCACCAGCGCAGAAGTCAGGTCAGCCGCTTCGCTGTCGCTGTCCAGCTCGTTCAGTTCACACTGGATGGTGGTATTGTCTCCGGAAATGTGATAAGACGCATCCGTCTCATACACCCGGTCATAGTCCATATAGAAGCCATAATCCTGCATCACAGCTTCCAGATTGGTATAGGCAAAACTGCCGCCGTTGGGAGACATCATCAGGCTAATATTGCCGCCCTCATCCAGATAGGCGTCCAGTTTATCCTTTTCATCGCCTGCAATGTCCTTTTTGGGCGCAGCCACCAGCACCATGGCAGCATCTTCCGGTACACGGTCTGCGGTGGAAAGATTCAGTTCCTTTGCCGTATAGTTATAGTTGGTCAGGTTATTGGAGAAGCTGGTGTACTGATCCAAAGGCTTCTCTCCATGTCCCGTGAGGAAATAGATCACAGGGGTAAAATCATCCACCACAGCCTTGATGGTTCCGGTAATCAGGTTTTCACCGCTGAAATCTTCTCCGGTCTGATTGCCATCCTCATCGGTATGAACCTGATACATGGAATTGCCCGGCAGACGGCGCTTTTTTTCCCCGCAGACAAAGATCATATCGCCGGTGGAAAGGCGGAAGGCATTGTCGCCGTTGATCTTTTCCATCATCTCTTCGTTGGTGTTGGGATCAAAATCAATCATATGGATACAGTCGTGATCCTCATAGGCTTTCAGCGCACGATAGAGGGTCAGGGATTCGGTATCCTTTTCCAGATCCTCCATCTCTGCCAGAAAATAAAAATCCACTGTCACACCTTCGGCATCCAGCTTGTCCAGATATTCTTCCGTGGTGCGTGTCAGACTGTATTTCTGGTTGGGCGAAACGTCCCAACTGAAATCCAACCGTGCGGCAATCATATTCAGCACCACAGCGATCACCAGCACCAGGATCGCAAGAATCCATGCCACACTGGCAAATTTTGTATTTTTCCAGTTCCGGAATTTTGCTTCATTTTTCATCTTCAGTTACCTCCGGCTCCAGCGTCTTTTTTCCACAGAAATGATGGTCCAGATCAGGAACACCAGAATCTCTGTGACATATCCAAAAATATCCGAGAATTGCAGCAGTCCCTGAGAAAAAGTGTAAAACTTGGACTGATTGGAGAACCATGCCAGGATATCCGACAACACCGGAATGCTGGACAGAAAGGCAGTGGCACTCAGGTTGTCCATCAGCAGCAGGAGCAGCATGACCAGCTCACTTATGAGAATGGACAGGATAGGCATTTCTGTGAGAGAAGAAATGCATGTTCCCACAGCAATACAGACCAGACCAAACAGAAAAAATCCGATATACGTACAAAACAAGCTCGCCCAGATCACACGTCCGTACATGGCAGTGATCACCGGATAGATCATGGAAACCACCAGCATGGTCAGCAGGATTGTGGCTGCCGCCAGAAACTTTGCCAGAACGATCTGGGTGACATTCAATGGACTGGACAACAGCAATGTCTCTGTGCCGTTTTTCCGCTCTTCCGCAAAGGTACGCATGGTCAGCAGGGGCAGCAGAATAATGAAATAGAACAGATTCACATAGAAAATGGATGAAAACGAAAACTCATACACAGAGGATGTCACGTTGGAAATATCCATCACAAAGGTCAGAGAAAATGTTGCCGTAAAAAAGGCAATGACCAGATAGGCAATGGGCGACAGAAAATAGCTGTGCAGTTCTTTTTTATATAGTGCAAACATCGGGTATTATTCCTCCTTTTCTGCGGCATCATCCCCAGCCTCTTCCGAGAATTCGCCCGCATCGTCCTTGTGCCCGTCATCCTCTGCATCCGCAGCTTCGGATTCTGTGCGCAGTTCTGCCAGCAGTTCCTGTAAACCGCCGTCAGAATTCTTCTGATTGACCAGTTTGGTGAAAACCTGTTCCAGGTTCTTTTTCTCGGTGGAGACCTCCAGCACTTCCAGTCCATGCTGAAGCAGCGCAGAGAGCAATGCGTTTCGGACAGATTCTTTTTCGATCTCCACATCATAAGTATATACGCCCGTTTTGACAAACTGGATGTTGCTCACGCTGAAAACGCCCTCTACGCCCTGCGCGATCTTGCTGACCTCACGGGAACTGCCCTGGACTTTCAGCTGGAGGATCAGGCTGGATTCCATGCTCTGCTCCAGATTTTCAATCGTATCGTTGGCTTTGATCTCGCCGTGGTTGATGATGACAATCCGGTCACAGACAGCACTAATCTCTCCCAGAATGTGAGAACTGAGAATAATGGCATGATCGTGGCGCAGATCCATAATGAGATTGCGCACTTCCAAAAGCTGCGTGGGGTCAAGACCGACTGTAGGCTCGTCCAGAATAATCACCGGCGGATTTCCCAGCAGCGCCTGTGCAAAGCCCACACGCTGTTTATAACCCTTAGACAAATTGCGGATCAGCCGCTTCTGCACATCGGTAATCTTCAGCCGCTCCATGGCACGCTCTACCTCTGTACGACGCTTTTCCGCCGGAACGCCCTTGAGTCCCGCCACAAACATCAGATATTCCCGCACCTTCATGTCGGGATAGATGGGCGGAATCTCCGGCAAAAATCCGATGCTCTTCTTTGCCTTTACCGGCTGCTGGACAATGTCATAACCATCGACCGTCACCGTTCCGGATGTAGCAGGAATCACGCCTGCGATAATATTTAATGTAGTAGACTTTCCGGCACCGTTGGGTCCAAGAAAGCCCAGGACTTCATTTTTCTGGATGGTAAAGCTGACGCCTTTCAGTGCCGCTTTGTTCCCATAATATTTGGTCAGATTTTTGATTTCTACCATATGATAACTCCTTTGCTTGCCAGAGGCAAGATGTTGAGAAGCAAGAGGCAGGAATGGATCTTACTTCTAAAAAGCCTGTACGGTTTTATTATCGCAAAATAATATGTTCCTGTCATAAACAGAGTGTAACGATATCATGAAACATCAATATCATGGATAAATTTTTGCATCCATGCGAAAAAAATGCAGGAATTCCGCAAAAACAGTATCCCACAATCCTGTGAAAGCTGTGTGAAAGACAGCCGATGATTCTGCGAAACGCCAAAATTTTGCCAGAATTTTGCAGCAGAATCCGGAAGTTATAGGCAAAGTAACCAAATCGAAAACGCAAAATCTGTCTATTCATACAAAATTGTCAAGGGAATCCCTGAAAAACTATGCAAAGGGTTGACATCTTTTAGAAATAGGTGTATAATTTTTTTATCAATAGTGGGGATTCATGTGTGATTCGACCGAAATTGCACGGAGATCCTCTGAATCTTCCGACCGTTTCCTGTATGCGTACCCATATAGACCGGTCACGACCATTTCTAATCATCAATCTAATTCCATTAAGAGAGGGGAATTTTCAGAAATGCAATTCAAGAAAAGCAAAACATTCCTGTCTGCGATTCTCGCTGCTGCAATGACATGCTCCGCTGTAGTGCCGGTAGCTGCATCTGCTGCATACGAGAGAACCAAGGACGAACAGTTCGGCGATGACACATATGCAGGACGCTTCATGTCCCTGTATGAGGACGTCATCGTTGACGGTCAGACGAATGGCTATCTGTCCAGCAACAGCACAGTAAACGGTGGTTTCGGCGTACCGTATCACGCTGTAGAAGAGCTGTGTATCGAAGCGCCGGACTATGGTCATGAAACCACATCTGAGGCGATGTCCTACTTGGTATGGATTGCTGCAATGCGTGACCACATTGTTCAGGATGCAAAGGACGGCAAGGTAACCGTCAAGAACATCAAGGACGCTGCGGATGAGACAGTCGGCGATCTGTCTAAGGCATGGCTCACCATGGAGTCCACCATGATCCCGGATACACAGGGCTCCAGCGCATATCAGTTTATGGGACTGGGCAGCAGCCTGAGTGCAACTGTTTCGGAAGAATGGGAACAGATCGAAATGTATCCGACCGACATGCAGGGCGGAAACACTGCTTCTAACCCGCTTCATGCAAGCTTCTGCAGTGCATACGGCAGCGACGGCGGTCTGTACCTGATGCACTGGCTGGCTGACGTAGACGACTGGTATGGCTTCAACAAGGCAAACGGCGGCAACGGCGGTCAGAAAAATGTATCGGGCAACTTCATGCTGATCAACACCTTCCAGCGTGGTGAGCAGGAATCTTGTTGGGAAACCATCCCGCACGCCTGCGTAGATATGCACAATAAGGGCTATGGCATCAAGGGCAACGGCGGTATGAAGGGCTTCTTCAACACCGAGGACAACCCGGCTGAACAGTGGTCCTACACCAATGCGCCTGACGCCGAGGATCGTGCGATCCAGGCTGTATACGCTGCAAACCGTTGGGGCGTAGGCGATGTACAGGTAAACAGCAAGTGGGGCGGCAATCAGTCCATTTCCGCACTGGCTGGTAAGATGGGTGACGAAACCCGTAACAATATGTACGATAAGTACTATAAAGAAATTGGCTGCACCAGTATTTGGGGCGGCGGCGGCTCCGACCAGGGTAAACACTATCTGATGAACTGGTACACATCCTGGGGCGGTGCATATGACACCAACAACTGGGCATGGCAGATCGGCGCTTCTCACTGCCATGAATTCTATCAGAACCCGCTGGCTGCTTATGCGCTGGTATATGACAGTGATCTCAATGCCGGCATGAAGTCTAATGGCGCTACGCAGGACTTCCAGACTTCTCTGGAGACACAGATTGAATACTATCTGTGGCTGTCCTCTGTGGACGGTCCGTTCGCCGGCGGTTCCACAAACTCTGTGAACGGCCGTTATGAGACTGCTGATAAGGATCACTATGGTCACAAGAGCACATTCAACAAAATGCTGTATGTAGAGCATCCTGTATATGCGGATCCGGGCTCTAACCACTGGATCGGTAACCAGGTATGGGCTGCACAGCGTCTGGCTGAACTCCTCTATGTCGTAAAGAGCGGCGGCGAAGATCCGCAGATCGGTCAGACTGGCATGACGCTGTCTGAGTCTCTGGAGACCGTGTTGGATAAGTGGGTTGGCTGGTTCCTGGATTACACCATCCTGGGTAAGGCTAACGCTGAAAAGACATTTGACGCTTACTATGAGCCGTATGATACCGCAAAGACTACATTCACCATTCCGGATATTTCTTCCGGCGTTGTCGATGACGGTGAATCCTTTGACGTTCCCTCCAGCTTGATCTGGGAAGGCGAGCCCAACACATGGAGCGGTAAATATCAGGAGAATACGGGTCTGAAGAGCACCATCGTTGGCTACGGCGCTGACCTGGGCTGCACATCTTCTTTGGCAAATACCCTGCTGTACTATGCAAAGGCACACGGCGTAAGCAGCTCTGATCTGGCAAAGGCTGAGGCTTCTTACAAGTCCAAGACGGATGCTGCTTCGACTTCTTCTGATGACAAGGCTCTCCAGGCTCTGTACCTGGCAAAGGAACTCCTTGACAGAGAGTGGAAGGCAAATCGTGATGACATCGGTCTGTCTCCGTGGGAACACAACAGCAACCTGACACGTCTGTGGGAAACCAAGCTGGTTCTGCCGAACGGCACAAGAGAAAACGGTCATGGTAAGGTTCTGGCTGCTGACCGCTACACTGGTACGATGCCGAACGGCGATACCATCAAGGATGGCGTTGCATTTGTGGACATTCGTTCTCAGTATGCAGATTCTGCGATGTATCAGGCAGCTAAGGCTGAATACGATGCAACTGGCAGCACAGATGGTTATGAGTACAAGATGCACAGATTCTGGCATGCCGGCGATATTTTGATGGCAAATGGTGCTATGTATGAGCTGTATCCTGAGCTGACACCGGATTCTTCCGAGGTTAATCCGAGCACCGATCTGACCGTCGACAAAAGCGAACTCGAGCTGGAAGTTGGCGAAACAGATACCATCAAGCCCAGCAAAGACGGCTGCACTTTCGAGTCTGCTGATCCTAGCATTGCTGATGTTGATGAGAACGGTACCGTTACTGGCGTTGCTCCTGGTTCTACGACGGTAACTGTTACCGATGCAGACGGTAATACCGCTGAAGTGACGGTTACTGTAACTGCAGCTAATACCACCACAGATTCTACCACAACTTCTACGGATGAAACCACCACCTCAGTCAGCGGCACTGAAAAGGATGTTCTGCTGGGTGATGTGAACCTGGATGGTAAGATCGACCTGACCGATGCAATCCTGCTGAATAAGTACTGCGCAGCTGCTGTTACGCTGAACGATCAGGCTCTGCTGAATGCAAACTGCAACGGCATTGGTGGTGTTACAGTAGATGACTCCATCTCTCTGCTGCGTTTCCTGGTTCACCTGACAACTTCTCTGCCGAACGACTAATTCTCGTTTGACTTTGAGATGATTTGAATAACAGATCATAAGACGGGCACCATATCCTCTTTGGGGTATGGTGCCTTTTTTTTGGACAGAGAGGATTGGCTATCCATTCATGTTTTGTTCACGCATTAATCCACCCGAAGCTTTTGCATGCCCATTGACAAATGCCGGAAAATAGTTTATAATAAATGTGTATAACTATACAGACAATATCTACGGGAGAAAAACATATGAGAAAGAGAAGAAGACGACACATCCAAAAACAAGCTCTGTGGCAAGCTGCTGTCGGCGTCCTATGCATTGCCATTGTCCTGATATTTGCAGCCGTTTTACTAATCCGGGGCGGCGGAAGAGTCCATAAACGAAATGTTCCCGTTCCAGCTGCCAACCAGCAAACCACCGCTGCCACCACAGAATCGCCAACCGAACCGCCAACCGAACCTTCTATTGCACTGACATTCCCCACCTACCGTGAAAACGCCGTAGAACTGCAATCCAACAATGTCTACTGTGACAATATGGTGCTGGTGGATGTGACGGATAATACCATTCTGGCTTACCGGGATGCCGAAGAGCAGATTTATCCAGCATCCATGACAAAGATCATGACCCTTTTGATCGCCGCAGAAAATATTGAAGATCTGGACGACACCTTTACCATGACATATGACATCATTGCCCCCCTTGTTGCCGAAGATGCATCCCGTGCAGGCTTTGAAGAGGGAGAGGTCATTTGCATGAAGGATGTCCTCTACGGCATTGCCCTCCCCTCCGGCGCAGACGCTACCACGGCAGCAGCCATTTATGTTGCCGGTTCGGAAGAGGCTTTTGTGGAACTGATGAATGAAAAGGCGGAGAAGTTAGGACTAAAGCATACCCATTTCATGAATGCCAGCGGACTGCACGACGAAAACCACTACAGCACAGCACTGGATATTGCCATGCTGATGACATATGTGATGCAAAATGATCTTTGCCGTGAGATTTTAGGTACCTATCAATATACTACTGCTCCCACCGAGCAGCACCCGGAGGGCATTCTCCTAACCAGCACCATGTATAGCCGCATGTACGGTGACGAAGTAACCGGCATGAAGATCATCGCCGGAAAAACAGGCTATACAGATGAGGCAGGTCATGCGCTTGTCTCCTATGCGGCGGATACATCCGGACGGGAATATGTCGCCGTGACAGCGCATGGAAAAATTTCCTACTGGAAGTCTATCTTTGACACCTTTGCCATCTACGGTCTGATCGACGGCGGATATGAGATGCCCGATGATCTGCATTGGGAAGAAGAGACAGAATCGTCGGAAGAACCGGAAGAAGGCGAGTAACTCTTTTTTTCATCGGATCCATTGCACAGGAAGGGGGCGTGATTTTTGGCAAATCATCCGAAAAGACATCTTAGCTTTGCCGGATTTGTTGCCTGTCTGATTTTGCTCATTTTTGGAATATATGCATTTGACACGATTTCCAGAATATTATGGACACCCACAGAAGAAAACATCGTCGGCGTCGACGGCTTTGCACCTGGCGCTAAGTCTGACAAAGAACGCATAGAAGAAAACACCACAGAAGAAGAAACCACCGAACCGCCAAGCAACGTGGATCTGATACAGCTCTCCGCAGCAGATCAAGCCAATGGTCCGCTGATCTTGGTGGATCAGGCACATCCGTATACCGGAAGCCAGACCTTCTCAGATTTTTCCGCCAATACCAATCAGAATATCCAGCCAAGAGAACCCTCTCTTGCCATCCAGCGGGAAATATTAGAGCCTATGGGCGCACTATTCAGCGACTATGCGTCAGCAATGGGTTGGTCCAATCTCCAGATTGACAGCACCACGGATGCTTCTATGTCGCTATACTCCAATGCCCTGCCCGATCGTGCCTGCGGCTATGGATTCGATATTGGGCTCATCACCAGCACCGGCGAGGTCGTTCCCTACATTCAGAAGGACAATGAATGGATGACGGCAAATTCCTGGGAATACGGCTTTATTGTCCGCTATCCTGCGGATAAGACCGAGGTGACCGGCGTTGCCTATGCTCCCCATCATTTCCGCTATGTGGGAAAGCTTCATGCGGCAATTATGCACGAAAATGCGCTTTGCCTGGAGGAATATCTGGACTATCTCCAGAATTTCACCTGGGGTTCCGACGGACTGCACTATTCGGATCATGGAAATAACTATACGATTTATTATATTCCTGCCGAGGATGACGGAACTGCTGCCATTGAATTGCCAAAAGGGTCGGTATACCAAGTTTCCGGCGACAATCGAGGCGGATTTATTCTCACTGTCACAGAATCATCCCAGCAGCATGAACCGTGAACAAAACAACATGCAGACAGCCTTTCACAGCTGTCTGCATGTTTTGTTATGGTTCGGAATATATCAGGCAGTGCCATTTATGACATCCTCCCAGGCGGCATCTATGCCAAGGGATTGATAGGAGACATATTTTAAGATCCAGAATGCATCTGAACTGTCTACCTTATGATTTTTGTCCACATCGCAGAGCATCAGCAGCGTATAATTGATCAGCATATCATCCGGATAGAGCATATAGGCACTGTTGCCAATGGCAATATTGGACGAATAGAGAAGTACCTCAAAGGCATCTCCGCTGTCAACCTCATGGTTGAAGTTCGCATCGCCCGTCACCGTGGGAATTTCACGCTGAATCGTCGTGGTAGTTGTACCCGTTCCGCCGAACGCGTCTGTCGTGACAGGAGGCTTTGTAATGCTGATCGAACGTCTGGTAGAGGATACGGTTGTCGTCGTCTGAGACGTCGTTGTCACAAAAGAAGCGGAGGATATCCCCTCTGACGTTGTGGATAAACCAGTAGTCTGACTGCCGGATTCTGTGGTCACATCGGCGGTGGACGTTGTCACGAGGGAACTCGTGGTTTGGGTGCTTTCGGTGGGGATGGTAGTGGTGGTAAAGGTATAGGTACTTCCGACGGGTCTGGTAAATGTGGTGGCAGAAGTGGTTGTTTTGCTGCTGGTGGACAGACTGACATGGGTCGTTGTGGAGACAGCACTGCTGCTGCCAACGGGTACCACAATGGTGACCGTTGTCGTGACGGCATGGGCAGAGGTCTTACTCTCTTGGGATGTCGTCTGGGATGTCGTCGTCTCCCATGTCACCGTCGTTTCGCTTTCCAACTGGCTGGATGTCTCTGTCAGGGACGTTGTTTCCGGCACAGATGATGCTGAAACCATCGTCGTGGCAGTCGTCGACCTGGAGTCGGTTTTTTCGGTTCGCTGTTCTGAGCCTGGGGCAGTGGCGGTGACAATAGCCGTCGTCGTGGTTGTTTCTGTCGTGGTACTGGCAGAAGTCTCTGTGCTCTGGGCGAGAATCTCTATCGTCCCCTGAACGGATTCCACATTCCTGTTGTCCGTAGGTGTAAAAATCCATTCCAGTACATTGATACCAGCTTCCAGCAGATAGTTTCGGAATGCCGATGTCCAGGCGATATCCCCATGATCGCTGCCCTCACCCAGCACCAGTTCGGGGGATTTTTCGCCCTCATAATACACACGCTGCTCGATCTCGGGAGAGACAACCGGCGTTGCCTTACGAATCTCAAAAGTTGCAGATGTCCAGCCGTACCAGGAAGAACCCTCTACAGCTTTCACAATGACAGTCGCCGTTCCGGCGTCATGGTTGTCCACATATCGGACGGTATAGTCCACATTTTCCTGTAGGGATCTGCCGCCTACAGTCACTGTCACCATGGGCGTGTAAAAGGTGTTGTGGAAAACATATTCCGTCTGTTCCAGCACAATGTCCGCTGCTTCTATCGGGATCTGATCTGCCCGGAGGATAAACTCGGGAGAGACGTTTTCATGACCGGTATCATAGCGATATGTCATGGAATCCAGCGGATTGTCTATGGTGAGCATTGTCCCCTGCTGACTGGCGTTCACCCATTCGCTGCATCTGGCAGCATCCAGTCCGTCAAGCTTGGACAAGTCATAGATCACGTTGTCATCTGCGTCCAGATCCGGCGTGATCGTGGTGATGCAGTTTTGCATGGAAAAATCATCCAGGAGGGCATCGGGGGCAAGGATCAGGCTGTAAAAGCCGTTGTTGTCTGCAACAAGTGTCTGTAGATCATGCATCCGGGACAAATCCAGTGCGCCGGTGAGCATGTTATCCGAGCAGTCCAGGCTTTTTAGAGAAACCAGATTCTCCAGAGGCAGCTCAAAGAACGCATTCATGTGGCAATCCAGCTCCAGAAGAGAACTGCCGGTGAGAGAAATGGTCTGAATCTGGTTATCCGAACACTGGAGAGATGTGAGATCTGGTTGGGCGTTTACTGCCAGCCTGGTCAGCTGATTCTGTGCGCATTCCAGCGTGGTCAACAGATGGTTGAGATGCAGATCCAGATCCGTCAGCTGGTTTGCACCGCAACGGAGGGTCCGCAGCTCTGTAAGATGGAGGACATCCAGGGATGTCAGGCAATTTTGCCGGCAGGACAAATTCTGCAGATGGGTCAGCCCGGTCAGATCCAAGTTGGTCAGTTTGTTGCTGTCACAGTTCAGATCGGTCAGATGGACGAATGTTGTGATGCCGGTGAGATCTTGGATATCCAGTCCCGGCACATGGATCTGATGGACTGCTTCGATCTCTGAGACCGCCAGAAAACCGTCCCCGTTGATATCCAGATGCTCCTGCACATAGCTGCGGAAGGCTTCATCCGGAAAACGGCTGTCAATGGCAATGCCTGCATCCTCGGACAATCTGGGCATCCAAGTAAAGGTGGCGACCAGTCCCCTTTTCGTATCAATCACATAATCATAGGTCACCGGCTGGCTGAGATCCTGAATGGTAATGATATTGTTCTCACAGACGGCATTCGTCCAGCTGCCCGGGTCTACGTCATCGCTGACAAAGCCGCCGGGGATCGTGGAAAGATCCAATGTGGAAATGGCCGGCACCTGAATTTCCACACAGTTGTTCTCCGCTGAAACACGTACCGACTGCACAGAGTGAGATACATCCAGACAGGTGAGATAGTTCTCACGGCATCCCAACTGCACCAGATGGGTCTGCTCGGTCAGATCCAGTTCCGTCAAGGCGTTGCCGCTGCAATCCAGATATTGCAGATCAGACAATCCATGCAGATCCAGTTCGGTCAGATCATTCATCTCGCAGTACAGATACTCTAATGCCGGCAGACCTGTCACATGCAGTTCCGTCAACTGATTGCCGGAACAGGAGAGGTCTGACACCCCGGGGACACCGGACAGTTCCAGTTCCGTCAGTTGGTTATAGTCGCAGTACAGCTGTTTCAGCGCCGGCAGGTCAGACAGTTCCAGCACGGAGATATTATTGATGGCACAGTTAATCGTCCGCAGCTTGGGCAGTCCGGAGAGTTTCAGTTCTGCGATGTTGTTGCCCGTGCATTCCAGCGTCTCCAGTGCAGAGAAATACTCCACACCAGTCAGATCACGGATACCCAGATTGTTTGCGATCAAAGCATCCACCAGTTCTAACTCGATGCGGTAGAAATAGCCGTCTTCGTCCAGGTCATACTGGCGAATCAAACGGCGGAAAACTTCATCCGGAAAGTGAATGGCATCTATGGCAAGACGTGTACTTTCCGTGGCAGCCATGGGCTGAATGGTAAAGCTTGCGGTAATCTTTTTGTCAGAGTTGGATATATTGTAGTCATAGGTGACATTCTGTTCCGGATCGGTGACAGTGAGAAAATCCCCCACAATACTGCCATTTTCCAGACCAGAAACACGGGATGGATCCCATCCGCCGGGAAGTTGTGACAGCCTGATGCGCCCCAGAAAATCCAGCTGTACCGGACAGACATTGCCCGCAAGAGAAGCCGCAGGCACTGCACCATCCGAACGCTCCGGCAGATGCAGACAGCAGAGCTGATTGTACAGGCAATCCACGGCTGTCAAAAGTTCCAGTCCGGAGAGTTCCAGCTCCGTCAGCTGGTTGGCGGAGCAGTTGAGATAGGTGAGACAACCGCAGTTTGTCAGATCCAGCTTTGTCAGCTGATTGTTGGCACAAAGTACCTCTTCGAGCTGTGACAAGCCGGACAGCTCCAGTTCCGTCAGGGCATTGGAAGAACAGTTGAGATGCGTCAGATTCCGGCAGCCGGACAGTTCCAGTACCGTCAACTGGTTGCTGTTACACGCCAGCTGTTCCAGCCGTGCGTCTCCTGCCGGCAGCTGCAAAGCAGTCAGGGCATTGCGGCTGCAGCGCAATGTGGTCAGATGGTTCAAGCCGGACAGTTCCAGTGATGCCAGCTTGTTGCTGCTGCAATCCAGTGTTTCCAAAGACAGCAGCGTGCTAAGCCGGAGCTGGGTTAGATTATTTTGGGCACAGTTCAGCTCT
This sequence comes from uncultured Ruminococcus sp., assembly GCA_947627445.1. Taxonomy (GTDB): domain Bacteria; phylum Bacillota; class Clostridia; order Oscillospirales; family Ruminococcaceae; genus Ruminococcus_C. The sequence continues at coordinate 5,330 of CANQWA010000008.1, read as the reverse complement.
CGGAGAACATCTGCTGTGCCAAGTTCCAGAGAGGTGAGGTTGTTGATGGAACAGTTCAGCTCTTGCAGTTCCGTCAGCGCCGATACATCCAGCGAACGCAGGCTGTTGCCGGAAACATCCAGAACGGTCAGAGACGGGAAAAGGGAGATTCCGGTAAGATCTCGGATGTTCCTGCCAGAAAGATCCCATTCTGTGACAGCCTCTGTCTCATCCAGACTGAGATAGCCGTCGCCATCGGTATCCACTGTCTGAACAACGCTGCGGAATTTCTCATCCGGGAAAACCGCAGCGCTGATTTCCAGCTTTCCTGCCGCAGGCATCAGAGAAAAATCCTCGGTCACTGTTTCGGTTTCTGTCTGGCGTAAAATGTATGTATAAGATACTGCCTCTCCGGTCAGATCGTCCAGCACCAAGGTATCCCCGTCCAGCACAGCATGGGTCAGGCTGTCCGGTACAATACGGGCAGGATCCATTTCCGGCAGATCGGACAAGGGAAACCGACAATTCAGGGGGACGGTGATCTGCCGTGTGTTATCCTGCACATGGACAGTAATGTCTGCCGGTGTATCTGCCAGATCCAATGCAGCCAGCTGATTGTTTGCACCATCCAGATCGGTCAGACTGGTCAATCCGGTCAGCTGGAGGGAGGTCAGCTGATTATCCGCACACCTCAGTGTTTCCAGTCCGGTCAGTCCAGTCAGTTCCAGCGAGGTCAGCCGATTGCCGCTGCAGTCCAAGTCCTTCAGACTGGTCAGTCCGGTCAGGTTCAGGGCGGAAAGTCCGCATGCACGGCAATCGAGGACCGCCAGCTGATTCAATCCGGAAAGATCCAGCAGATCCATGGATACGCCGGAAACATCCAGATCGGTCAGGCTGCTCAGATGACGGATTCCGGTCAGATCTGTGATGCCATAGCTGCTGTCCAGAACCAGCGAGGTGATATTGGATAGCTCTGCCGGCGCAAGGCTGCCGTCTTTGTCCGTGTCATCGTTTTCCTGCAATACCGCCCGGAATGCCGGATCGGGAAAGACATCGTCTGTCAGGGGCAGTACCGGCTGCACGGCAACATACATGCTTCTGCTTTCGTCGATGGCATATGTATAGAAAAAATCCGAAAGAGACGGCAATAGAATCCGATGATTGGCGGCATCCGCTTCGACACCGCCGGATTCGTCGACAGACAGACGGCTGAAATCCACCGCAGCAGGGAGTTCGACAAAATAGCCGCCGCTGCCGTCTGAACCGGCTTGCTCTGTCAGATTGCTGATCACATGGAAATCTGTCAGATTCGCCGGGCTGCCGATGTCCAGTGCCGGCATTGGATTGAAATAACAAACCAGGCTCTCCAGGGGAGCATTCTGAGACAGCGTCAATTCCGCCAGCTGATTGTTCGAGCAGCTCAGCTTGGTCAAGGCGGTATTCTGAGATAAATCCAGAGCCGTGAGAGCATTGTTGTCACATAGCAGCGTGGTAAGGGATGTGAAAGATCCGATGCCTTCCAGTGTTTTGATGCCCATGCCGGTAACGTCAATTTGCGTGACTGCTTCCATCTCCGACTGGGAGAGCATACCGTCCTTGCCGGAGAGTTCTTCTTCTTCGTTCCAAGTGAGAGTATCCAGGTATTCGCTGACATAATGCCGGAATGTTTCATCCGGAAAATGTTCGGTATCAATGGGAATGACAGTTTCTGCTGTCACTTCTTCCGCAGCCGTTGCTGGCAGAAGTGTTATGCTGACGGTCAGCACAGCGGCTGTCAAAAGGCTGGTTACACGCATGAAATGGCTTTTTTTCTGCATCATAAGTACGCCCCTTCCTTTTTCAGGTAAACACACACATGGATGATACCATTATTATACCATTCCATTTCCCATAAGTCAATTCATATATTGGCGGCAAGCCAAAAAAACTTTCGTCTATTTCCCGGATCAATGCCACGGTGAAATTTAATTCTTTTGATTTCCGTGATTTTTGATAAAAACCTATTGACAAAACAAAAAAAATAGATTATAATGTAAGAAATATCGTGTGCGTTTTCGGGCGTTTTGTCCGAATCACCAGAAAGGGGCAATCCAATGAATCTCACCTGGAAAAAAACCATTGCCGGACTCACCGCTATTGCAGTACTGATTCCGGCTGCCGTCAGCAGCGTTCACGCAGAACCTTCTGCCACTGCCGCTGTTGACACCATCTCAACCGAAACACCCGACTATGACGAACCTCTGCCATCGGAAGAAGTGGCTGCCATGATCGCAAGCGACTTGGCAGAAGCACCTAGAGCAGAGCTTCCCACGGTAGACACCGGCGACAACGCCAATGTCGTAGGAGCTACAGGTGTTACCGACGACGGCATCTATTATCAGGTGGTTTCCAAAACCATCCACATTATGGGCTGCGAAGAGGGTCTGACGAATCTGGTGATTCCCTCCGAGCTGCCGCCTCCCGGTATGGACGATCCCGAGCCGGAAGACATGCTGCCAGTAACCTTTATTGCAGCGGAAGCATTCTACGGCAATACCGAACTGGAATCCATCACACTTCCGGATTCTCTGGTCGCTATCGGCGCAAGCGCATTCTGTGCCACCACCAGCTTAAAGGAGATTGACATTCCGGATACTTGCGGCTCTATCAATGCAAATGCATTCTCTATGTCCGGCATTGAATCTATCAAGCTGCCTGCGGCACTCTATTTCGTTGGCGATGAAGCATTTGCCTACTGTACTGCTCTGAAATCTGTTACCATTCCCGGCAATCTGAGTCAAACTGGTACATCCATGTTCTCCAATTGCACCAGCCTGAAAGAAGTCATCTTTGAAGAAGGCGTACAGGGCATTGGCGCAAGCTGCTTCTTCAGCTGCTCCAACCTGGAAAAAGTGGTATTCCCGGAATCCAGTATGCAGCGTATTCTGGCAAACGCATTCAGCTATGCCGGTTTGCTTTCTCTGGAACTGCCGGACAGCATTACCAGCATTGCCAGCGGTGCATTCAGCCACTGCCAGAACATGGAGTCCCTGAAGCTTTCCGCTGGTCTGACCAGCATCCGTAAGGATACATTCTCCTATTGCAGAAAACTGAACAACGTTGTGATCCCAGACAACATCACGGCAATCAAGTCCGGTACATTCGCCTATTGCGACAGCCTGACGAATATTACCTTGCCGAATACCCTCACAGAACTGGCTGACATCGTGTTCTACAGCTGCACGGCTCTGGAGCAAATCACCTTGCCGGACAGCCTGACAGAAGTCAGCGATAACCTGTTCTACAACTGCTCCAGCCTGAACCAGGTAGATCTGGGCAGCGGTGTGACCAAGATCGGCAACTCCTCTTTCTATAGCTGCAAAGCCCTGAAAGAAATTCAAATTCCCGATCAGATCACGACACTGGGTGAAAGTGCATTTGCAGAATGTTCCGGCGCAGAAAAGCTGGTAATCGGCAACGGCGTCACCAAAATCGGCAAGTGGGCATTCTACAACTGTTCCGGCGTCAAGGATCTGACGATTGGTGCCGGTATCAGCAAGCTGGACAACTACATGTTCTTCCGCTGTACCGCTCTGGAGTCTGTTAAAATCGCAGACAATATTACTTCTGTCGGACAGTACACCTTTGCAAACTGCGATAATCTGCATGAAGTGATCCTGCCGGAGACGCTGGATTCTATCGGCAAATGCGCCTTTGTCAACTGCCCGTCCCTGGAAAGCATCACCATTCCAAGAGATACTTATGTCGATGCAAATTCTCTGGGCTATAACAGCGTCAATGACGAGCTGTCCAAGAATGACATTGTTACCATTACCGGTTATCGGAATACCTATGCAGAGGACTATGCCATTGCGAATGACATTCCCTTTATCGCATTGGATCCGGAAGTTCCTACCTCGACTCCGCCAGTCGCAACATCCACCACATCTTCTACCACATCTACAACCTCTTCCGCAACATCCACCAGTCCAGTAGCAGGTGAAATTATGTACGGCGATGTCAACCTGGACGGCAGAATCGAACTGACGGATTCCATTGTTTTGAACAAATATATTGCCGCTGCCATGCAGCTTTCTGAGCCGGCTCTCCGGAATGCAGATGTTGACGGCGTAGCAGGCGTGGATACCAACGATTCCATCACACTGCTTCGCTTCCTGGTACACGCCATCGCTTCACTGCCCTATACGGAATAATGACTCTTTCTGCGTCAACCAAAAGTCCAAAAGACCTCATCACCAGATGTTTGTCTGGTGATGAGGTCTTTTTTCGGAGCAAAACCCCTGTCGCTTTGCAGCGAACCCAAGCGCCCATGATCGGGGAAAACAAACGAAAGATCGCAGAGGCGGGCAACCGGATGGCAATCATCCAGCATGATTTTTAGAGTCAATGCCATCCAACTACGCTTACAGAATATTTTTAACGATTTTCAACAAGCAGACGTTTCATCAGGCAAAGATCGAATACATTAAGTCTGCCGTCCTCGCACAGATCGGCGGCTTGCCAATCAACAAGGTGGGTATTTGGAACCGCTAAGAACCATTTTTGAAGGAGTATCACATCCGCTACATCAAATTTTTCATCAAAATTCACATCACCTGTTATATGTTCAGCTGATATTACATTCAGAAAAACCTGTGATATATTCCCATTGGAGAAAATCACTGTTATAGTAGCCTTGCCTTCTCCAATAGCCGTAATAACACCAGATTTCGATACAACAGCAACATCTGTATTGTTGGACTTGAATATCAAATTTGACTGTTCAATTTCAATTGTATATCGTTCCCCATTACGCATAGTGAGATCAAAGTCTTCAATAGGCTTTGGATTAGTTGTTGGTATTGTTGTCGTGGTAGATGAGGTTGTGGTAGTTAGAGCTGTTGTAGTGGTTGTTGTGGTCAGAGCCGTTGTAGTAGTTGAAATTGTTGGCATTGTTACAGTATCCTTTGCCCATTGTGCATACAGCATAACTGTTCCATTCTGTTTAGTAATATTAGGATAAAGGTCGTTTGCTGAAACGGTACTATCATTTTGATCATAAATCTTGCCGCCGCTCTTCTGCAATGACCATCCCAAAAAAGTATATCCTGATTTTGTCAGTTTAAGAGTAGAAGCATTAACAAGACCATCTGGATCTTTGTATCCATCTTCCCATGTAGGTCCCATCAGCTTATTGTCAGATTTTCTGTAAAGGTCGTTATTGCTTCCAATATAGTAGTTACTGTCACTGGCAACTGTACCGCCGTTGGCATTGTAGTGGATGGCGACAGTATTCTTTGCCCATTGTGCATACAGCATAACTGTTCCATTCTGTTTAGTAATATTAGGATAAAGGTCGTTTGCTGAAACGG
>CANQWA010000007.1 GCA_947627445.1 uncultured Ruminococcus sp. | reverse complement strand
TAAAAAGGCTCATGATTTTGCCAAAACTGTAAAAATAACAGAAGAATCTCAATATGTAATGGATTTATTAAAAGAAAGCAAGTAAAATGGATTTCCTAAATATCAAGATAACAAATGCATATAATTTAGGAATATGCAAAAATTCATATTTAAGGAGTGAATTAAAATGAAAAAATCAAAAAAATTGGTGGCTACAATAGCCGCTGCGACAACAGCAATTACGTCATTAGCCATCACACCTTTTTCGATATCTGCTGCTACAAAAAACTACTATGATACTTATCGTCTTTATGCAGACCTTGACCCGGCATCAGGTATGCAACAAAGTTATATTGTCATTACCCACAGAAGAGGCATAGTTTCATTAGATCGTGAAGTAAAAGGAAACGTTGCAGGAAATATTAGAGACTATGGTAGTGCAGGAGACACATGGGGAAATGCTGTTCATTACTTTGACGTAACAGATGATGTCACTGATGGCGGTACTTTATATAGACAAAATTTTTGTACAAACTACAATATTACTAATTTTAACTCTATAAAAGATTTAAAAGAAATTATCTATATAAATATCAATGAAACTAAAAACGCATCAGGTAATATCATTACTCCAAATCCTGTTACCGTTAGTGCTGTCCTGGTTGGTGATGTTAATAACGATAAAGTTGTTAATTGGCTTGATGTAACAGCTTTAAATAATCACTTAAGCGGTAAAACTGTACTTACAAAAAATTCCCTTCGTTCTGCTGATACAAACAATGATGGTTATGTAAATAATGCTGATTTAACTATGTTAATTGATTATGCTAGCGGCAATATTCAGAATTTTTTAATGAGCTAAACTGATTTATAATTATTATATATAGTTTTAGAAAACATTAATACTAAAAACTTAAAATGTCTGAAAAATCAAAAACATAAATAATGGAGATGTGTGGAAAAGTATTCCAGAATAGATCTTGATTGGTATTCTATCATTGCTATAAATAAATACATATTTGGTTCTAATGAAAAAGGAATCAATCATAAATCCCAATTCATTAATGGTGATGGGCTGAATATGGAACTTATCCTTGAAAAATTCATTATGCATTTCAATGCAATTTACGGTACAAAGCCGGATAAATTGAAAGAAGATAATGGCAGAAAATTATTTTTGCTTTATCTCCGACCGATAATTAATGACGTTGGAAATTACTACATCGAAGCACAAACCCGTGACCAAAGACGTACCGATGTAATCGTTGACTATCTCAGAAAGCAGTATATCATTGAGCCGAAAATCTGGCACGGTGATGAATATCATACGCAGAGAGAAAAACAGCTGTCTGAATATCTGGACTACTACCATATCAATAAAGGCTATCTGCTTAGCTTTGATTTCAATAAAAATAAACATAGTAGTACGCATACCCTTGAATTAAATGGCAGAACGATCGTGGAAGCGGTTGTTTGATTTCAATCAAAAAAGAGGCAGGATATTGCACTTACGCAGTCCTGCCTTTTCTTATAATCATTTAAACCTCTATTTTCGTTCCATCCTTAAACGTAAACGCAGCTCTGCCGGCATGGAACACCGTTGTCTTGTCGAAAATTGATACCCATAGATTATCATCGAATTCCGCCAGCAGTTCTTTGCGTTTGGAAAGTTCAAGCATAAATCCTCCAATCAAATCACGCTTTGCAAGACGTTCATCTTTCTGTTTCTGCAAGGACAGGGATTTTACCTTTTCCCTATTATGCTGTTCCACCAATGCATTATAATGCTCGTTATATTCATCCTGATTCTGAGCAGTCACGCTTTTTTGAAAGTGATTTTGTCAAAAGAGCAATATCATAAAATTTAGAGGCCAAAATGGAAGCATCAGAAAACCGTCTTAAAGCATGTCTGGATGGATTACATGGACCTTGTCGAGGACATCCGGCATACTACTGGCAAGCGACAACTTTACGACAAGAGAAGAGAACCGATCGAGCGGTGTTTCGCTGATGCGAAAGAGAAAAGCATGGGATGTGGTACACTCTCTTTAGGGGCTTTTCTCCAGTCTCCAAATGGGTCAATGCTGCTATGAATCTCAAAAAAATTGCCCTCCATGTAGCTTGATGGAGGGCTTGCCTTTGCCAGGCGGGTGATAGAATGGTTTTATTGACAGGTTGACTGTTACACCGAAAAGGTGTGTAACAGTCAACCATTTCAATGATCTAAAATTACCGCATAATATCTTGAATGATATGATACATTTTCATGCAACATTAATTAATATCAATCTGGAAATAAGCATGATTGTCTGTTCTGTCATTTTTAGCATCATTTTTTATCGATATAGTATATGTATGCTTATTTCCATTTTTGTCAACGAAGGAAGATGTATAACTATTTCCACGATTTAATGCAGTACCCAATGTCAAAACAGTTGTACCATTTTGTTTGATGATTAAATTATAGTATGAATTAGAGTAAGCATACAATGAAACATTTTTATTCATTGGCAAGGCATCCGGAGTGGTTATACTATTATCATTTGAATTAGTTGCTGTATAATCAATATATTTTTTACTTGAATTATCCTTGTCGACCAGACAAACTTCAAAAGGAGTACTGGTATTATTGTTAATTAATACTTGTATTGTACTGCCATAATATGTGCTGGCAATTTGGCATACTGTCTCATCGTCAGCCGTATAGCTATCTGTTTTTAAGACACTGTCACTGGAATATATATTCGAACCCAAAACAAATGTGTTAGCACAGGTATCCACATAGTAATATACTTTTGAGCCGCTTGGACGAAATACATTTAGTCGATGACCGGGTACAGAAATGGTTTTTACATCCAGACCTGCAGCTTTTCCTAAGTACATTATTGTATCTGCTCTGCTTCCGCAAGTTCCAATACCAAAAATCAATGTTCCCAACGCCTTTGTTGGAAGATTATCAATCATTTGCACTCTGTTTCCTGAGTATACATTGCTGTATCTGCTGTTTGTAATGACATAATTGTAAATCATTTGCATTTTTTGCAGATCACTGGCATCGCGTGAAACAATATTATCTATAATTTGCGCAGCATAACTTTCATATATGTTATACATTGCTGGAGAATAACTGAGTGAATCAATAAGTTCGAGGAATCCAAATCGACGTATATTACCGTTTTTATCGCATGTAACAAACTGGTCCAGATTGCCATTTGAAGTAATATACATATCTTTCAGAGATGATTTAATTACGTTTGCAGAATTAATTAGTTTGTTGGCGGTGCTGCTTGTTCTAATATACAAGTTTGAAACTTTTGTATTCGGACCAAAAGCAGATCCATCAATACCAGCTAAATTTTGCGGTACATATATTGTTGTCATGCTAGAACTTAATGCATGAAAAGCCTGGGATTCTACATACTGCAATGGCATTGGCAGTTTTAGTGTACTGATTTTATTGCTGCCTGTGCTAAAAGCGTTGGCGCCAATAGATGTAATGTTGTACCCAGAAATTGTGTCGGGCATCGTCAATGACAAATTCGATGTACTTGAAGTTACTGTTACTTTAGAAATGGATACTTTGCTGTTGCTTACTGTATATGTGTATGTTACACTAGCATTTGTAAGCGTCTGGACATACTGACTTGATGCAGCACGAACGTTAAAAGCTGGAAACGCTTCAAAAATAATAACCATTGAAAGCACCATGGTCAGAAATGAATGAAATAATTTTTTCATAAATAACTTCCTTTCAACATATAATTGCATGAGAAATGTCTGATATTGCCATTGAATGAATCATTGGCAATTCAATCATCTCCATTGCTGCATTACAACGACCTATGCCACTCTATTCACTATGTGACACTTGACTGTACTTACTAAAAAAATTTGCAAGTGGGACAACGCTAATTACAGCCGCAGAAAAAACCGCAGGATTTTTTTCATGGATTTCTTCATATTATTGCCTCCTTTCAAATAAAATAGAGCAGAAATATAAATTCTACAGTTTTAGTATATCATAAATAGTTGTCGAAATATGTCGAAAAGCGGCGATACTAAAAACAATTCCGTCGCTTTATTATGCTATATCGGATTTTATATTTTCTCATGTCCCCTTATGGAAAAATGGGGAATATAAATGCACGGAAATCAATTTTTGAAATTTTGAAATGAAAGACTGTAAAAATCTTGGTCAGAATTGTAAGATGAATAAGTAAATTTTGACTGTAAGAACTTGTCCACATAGAAAAAATATGGTATAATAAGAAGTATGAGATATACAAGTGATTGAACAGATAGCCAATGGGAACTGATAAAAGAATACTTTCCAGCCGGAAATAAAAGCAAATACGACAAGAGAGAGATGGTGAATGCAGTATTATATCTTGTGAAAACCGGTTGTGTTCGGCTGGATGACATGGGACAGACGTCTTTCTAAAGATTATGAGATCAAGTCTTTTTATGCTGAAACTATGTGTATTGTTTCAAATTTGCATACTCTTCTTCGCAGATTTTAGCCTATGTGGACAAGTTCTAAGACTATTTACGATATACAATGAGTAAAGGATTCAATTAGAATCAGAAAGATCATAAAGTTTTATAATATCTGAATCGTCATAATTACAAGTTTTAAATTTATCAATAAGTGCTTCTTTATCAACATTGTGATTCAAATATTTCATTTCCAAATAAAACGATAAAGTCATTAACTGCATCTGCAACAAAATAATACTCACAGTCACTATCAGTAAATAAATATGACATCTCATTTTGAATTACGTTTATCAGGAAATCCATAACAACGTATTTGTTCTTGAAACATTATTTTTAAGTATTTATAGTTGTCGACATTTCTCCATTTTCTTTACAAGATTTTCTGTTGACTTTATCTATTTCTTCTGCCCAATCAGGCAATTCATCAGCTAAATGAAAAGTTATTTTATCTCCAACGCTGATACCATCAACAAATGATTCGGTTACTTCAGCAGTACATTTTTTCTTATCAAAATCACATTCTGCTCTCAGTAAGATTTGATTCATATCAACAAGAAAATCATTTTCCTTAAGCATATCATAATCACTAATGATAAGCCCGGAACCATAATCAAATTCAAGACTAATATTATAAACTGTTTTAGTCGTTTTTAAAGCACCTAAACAAATATTATAGTTTCCATCGTACATAACAGAAAAAAAATATTTTGATCAACTGTAATCCACCTTGTATCATCTTGATTTCTTGGTTTTACATCGTCATGCATGTCACATGACGAAAGAAATGCAGATAATACAATTGCAAGAAGAACATGAACAATTCTTTTCACTGTTAAAACTCCTTAGTACAAATAGTAACCTGTAATGAAACTACCATTTACATAATTCATGAGATCGCTAAAATCTTTGTAGTGATTTTTATTCGATTTATTATATGTTTTTATTGTTCCATCTGGATTAACCTGTACTGCAATTGTATGAAGACCTCCGTCGATATTATTCTTATCATTCCAATAGGAAAGTATAAATGCTCTTTCAGGTTTAACCCATGACTGTAATTCGTTTAACGAATCAGTTTGTTCATTCTTATATTTATGTGCATTTAAATATTGCCTGATATAAAATGGATTTGAACCAAAATATCCCGATTTTAGAATTAACCCTAATTCTGTAGACGGAATATATGAAAACGCAGGATATGTACTTAATAATTCTGTTGTCATAGCCATACCACCGTTTAATTCGAATTCCAAAGCAATATCAGATAAATTTTGATAACTATCTGTTAATTTTAAAGCGTTATAAATAGCTATCAACTCGCATCCATTGTGCCCCATGGTATATTTAAATCCATATTTCATATTGCTTACTGGTATTTGATGTTGATCATTGATATAACCGAAATTAGCAATATTACTATAAAATCGTTGCATTATAGAGTCAATTTCCTGAGGATTTTCAATATTAACAAAACTGGGAACAGATTTCCATTTGTTGACTTTTATGTCATAACTTGAAAAGTCCCAAAAATAAGTCTTCTCAAATGTATACGGTGTAAACGGATACACATCATCACCATCTAAAATACCATCCATATCCGTATCTGCTGAAAGAGGATTTGTTCCAGCTTCTATTTCTTCCTTGTCATTCAACCCATCCCCATCTGTATCAGCCTTAGTAGGATCACTACGTACTTTTAAAGCACGAACATAATCAGCAATAGTCACATCAGATGCTAAACCATCTCCGATATATCCCAATTCAACATTATCATCAATACCATCGCCATCGGTATCTTTTTTGTTAGGATCTGTATTAATCGGTTCACCATTCGGTTTTAATCCATAAAGTTCAACAATGTCAGGGATTCTATCTCCGTCAGAATCTGTTCCAACAAACTGCTCCGGTGAAGTGATAAAGCCACCTGACTGATAAGCTAAATCACTGGCACTAACAGCGTTATAAACATCACCGCCAGTAGCCTGTGCAACAGCTTCAATATTATTACTAAATGATCCAGAACCTATATTAACAACATTCAAAATAACATTATCTGCAAACTCATCGCTGGAAATTACACCTGAATTTGCATTTGTATCTGATATTATAACAATTCGATAAAGGTCAGTGGTGTTCGTTTCTACCATACTGAGAGCCAAATTTACAGCGACTCTCCAACTTCCTGTTGAACCATAATTACCGATCTTCTCGTCCAAGGAATCACGCAGATATGATTTGTTATATGAGAAACCGGAATTTGAAACAACTTCACCTGCGAATGTAATGATAGCAACAGCATCGTTGTTTCCCTTGTTATTGATAATGCCATCACAAATGTCAAAGCGGTTACAGCTTTTTACGCAATAATATTCCGCATCCCATTGGCTATTAATACTATTTCTGATATCTTCGATATTTTCAGATGTAACACCATTATATCCTTCTTTTAGAACGAGTGAAAACGGGTCAGAAGAATATGCACTTGACGAACAATCCACCATAAGAATGGTATGCAGGTTTCTTTGATATGAAGTATTTCCAATCCACATTTTACGCAGTTCATTCAAACTACCATTCATGCACAAATTGTTTGCTGTCATTACAATGCCATTGCGACCAAACATGGAATAAGGATATGATATGAACGAGGGTATGCTTTACGAGAACGCCATTGCCCAGGTGCTCACTGCCAACGGTCACAAGCTGTATTTTGACACAAAGCACAACGCTGAGAAGCACCGCAACGATATGGAAATAGACTTTCTGATAGCCAACAACAGCAAGCTGAAATACAAGATATTCCCGATCGAGGTCAAGTCGGGGAAGAAGTATTCAATCGAGTCACTCAAACGCTTCAATTAGAAATACAAGGCTCCAATCGGCGAATGCCATGTGATACATCCACGCAATCTTAGCTTCAAAAATGATATTGTATGCATACCACCTTACATGACGATCTGCCTACAACAAAAAACACCGCCGCTCAGGACGTACCTAAACGGCGGTTGATGATTCTTGTCAACCGATTTTGTCATCCACTAAGAATTCAGGGTGACAAATCGTATTTTTGAGATATTTGACAACTTTTGTGAATTTTCTGAAATTCAGAAACAGGCGTATATTAGCCCTTCATCGCCTCTTCCACAGAAACAGCCACAGCAACAGTCGCACCTACCATCGGGTTGTTGCCCATACCGATCAGACCCATCATTTCAACGTGAGCCGGTACGGAAGAAGAACCAGCAAACTGTGCATCAGAGTGCATACGACCCATGGTATCCGTCATACCATAAGAAGCCGGACCGGCTGCCATGTTATCCGGGTGCAAGGTACGCCCTGTACCGCCGCCGGATGCAACAGAGAAATACTTCTTACCCTGTTCGATACATTCCTTTTTATAGGTGCCTGCAACTGGGTGCTGGAAACGTGTCGGGTTGGTAGAATTACCAGTGATGGAAACATCTACGCCTTCCTTCCACATGATAGCAACACCCTCGGTTACATCGTTTGCGCCATAGCAGTTTACCTTGGCACGGGGGCTGTTTGCGTCCTTAGAATAGCACTTGCGGAATACTTCCTTTACCTCACCGGTGTAATAGTCCATCTCAGTTTCTACATAAGTAAAGCCGTTAATACGAGCAATGATCTGCGCAGCATCCTTGCCGAGACCATTCAGGATCACACGCAGCGGCTCTTGACGAACTTTGTTTGCTTTTTCAGCAATACCAATCGCACCCTCAGCAGCAGCAAAAGATTCGTGACCTGCCAGGAATGCAAAGCACTTAGTATCTTCTTCCAACAGCATCTTTCCCAGGTTACCATGACCCAGACCAACCTTTCTCTGGTCAGCAACAGAACCCGGAATGCAGAATGCCTGCAGACCTTCACCAATTGCAGCAGCAGCATCGGCAGCTCTCTTACAGCCTTTTTTGATGGCAATAGCTGCACCTACTGTATAAGCCCACTTTGCATTTTCAAAACAAATCGGTTGAATGCCTTCTACCATTTTGTACACGTCAAGACCAGCAGCCTTGGTGACTTCAGCAGCTCCCTCAATGGAGTCAATACCATATTCTTTCAGAACAGCCAGAATCTGCTTTTCTCTTCTCTCATATGATTCAAATAATGCCATGGATGATTTCCTCCTGTTCCTTATTCTTTTCTCGGGTCAACGAGCTTCACTGCATCTGCAACACGGCCATACTGTCCCTGTGCCTTTTCAAAAGCCGTATTTGCATCGTCGCCTGCCTTAATGAAGTCCATCATCTTACCGAAGCTGACAAACTGATAGCCAATGATCTCGTCATCCTCATCCAGTGCGATTTTCGTTACATAGCCGTCTGTCATTTCCAGATAACGAGGTCCCTTTGCCAGTGTGCCATACATAGTACCTACCTGAGAACGCAGACCCTTACCCAGATCCTCCAGACCTGCACCGATGGGCAGACCTTCCTCAGAAAATGCACTCTGTGTACGGCCGTATACAATCTGCAGAAACAGCTCACGCATTGCAGTGTTGATGGCATCGCAAACCAAGTCCGTGTTCAGTGCCTCCAGAATGGTTCTGCCCGGCAGGATCTCAGCAGCCATTGCAGCAGAATGTGTCATACCAGAACAGCCGATAGTCTCTACGAGAGCCTCCTGAATAATGCCCTCTTTCACGTTCAGAGTCAGCTTACATGTACCCTGCTGAGGCGCACACCAGCCAATACCATGTGTCAGGCCGGAAATATCAGAGATTTCCTTTGCCTTTACCCACTTCGCTTCCTCCGGAATTGGAGCAGCGCCGTGTGCAGCACCCTGTTTCACACAGCACATTTTGTTTACTTCGTTTGAATAGATCATGGTGAAACTCCTTTCAACATTTGCATTATATGCAAACAGCATATAGGTGTATTATACTACATTTTTCAAGTCAAATCAAGTATTTTTTGATAAATTCTTATACGGTTCACAAAATATCGGCTTCTGTCAAAAAACATGGGCTTTTTTGGTGGTTTTATACTTTCCTTTTATTTTTTGTCATGTTTGCCTGAAACTGTTGACATCTTTCAAAAAATAATGGTATAATAAGTACATTGCAATTCCCTATTATTTATTCTTATAGGCAAACCCGCACAAAGATGGTGCGTCAGATGCGCCGTCAGATTTTTTGTCCAATCAGAACTTGTTCTTATGCTGGAGGCATCAAAATGAAATATCTTTATCCGCCGGAATATGAGACATTCCGCTGTCTTGCAAATGCATGTCCGGATAGCTGCTGTACCGATTGGGAAATTGTAGTCGATGCGGAAAGCGAAGCAAAATACCGGCAATTCCCCGGTATTTTGGGAGAACGGCTGCAAAAATCCATGATCACTGATGCAGACGGTGATACGATTTTGCAAGGAGAAACCAGACGTTGTCCTTTCTGGAATACGAACCAGCTTTGTGATATTCAGAGTGAATACGGAGCGGAGGCACTCTGCGAGACATGCCGGAAATTTCCCAGATTGACACAAGATTACGGCGATTTTGTAGAACTGGATCTGTCTGTGGCATGTCCGGAAGCTGCAAAACTTCTCCTGACCAAAACACCGGAGCAACTGGTGCTGCTGGAAAGTACCGTTTCCGCAGTAACTGTTTTGCCGGCATACGATACGGATGTGATGCATCAACTGATACAGGATCGTGACAGGATGTTTACAGTCTTGAAAGATACAGATAAACCAGCAGTGGTACAGCTTGCACAATGCCTTCGTCTGATGATGCAAAAAGAACATGCTTCCAGTGTTGTGACAAAAACTTTTACCCATGAGAGTTGCCTGTCATTTTTGCAGTCGTGCAGCATTCTATCGAACAGATGGGCAAGTCTCGTCAAACAGGCATTGCATGCATATACAAAATTTTTCCGTATAGATCCGCAGTTGGATCATGAGATCCGTGCCTTTGCCTTTGATTTTCTCTATCGACATTATCTGAGAACCATTTCAGATGATATGGCTTTGCTGCATGTGCAGACAGCGGCGTTTTCTGTGCTGACTGTGATCGTGCTGTGCAGTCGTCTGCATGTAACTACACAGAAGAAACGTCTGGAAATCTGGCAACGGTTTGTCAAAGAAATGGAATATGACTGTGATAATATGGAAGAACTGGAATTTTTGCTTTGCACAGAAGCCGAATACTCCGGGGCTGCACTGGCAGAAGCATTGGAGCAATTAGGGCGTGTTGACACGCCCTAGAACCATATACGAAATAAAGCAAAAAGCAACAGAGATCCAACACTGCTGCTTTTTGTTGCTTTTTCTATGTAGATCATGCATGTCATACCAATCCTCCAAAATCCGATGTTCTATCAGATTTTGGAGGAATCGTGTCAGGACTGTATTTTGCCTTCTTTCAATCGCTTGAAATAATCCTTTGTTTCCGCAGTCACAACACCGGATAGTGCGATCAATGCAATAATATTCGGGAACGCCATGAGTCCATTGAAAACACCTGCGATGTTCCATACTGCTTCAACCGTCAGATACGGTCCGATGCATACTGCGGCTACATACAGCCATCTGTAAAATAAAGCGATTTTTTTGTTGGAACCGGTTAGGTAAGAAAGACAGCGTTCAGAATAATAATTCCATCCCAAAATCGTGGTAAATGCAAAAACAGCAAGACAAGCCATCAGAATAAACGCCGAAACTCTTGAAGGAAATGGCAATCCATAGCTGAA
Organism: uncultured Ruminococcus sp.; assembly: GCA_947627445.1. Lineage (GTDB taxonomy): Bacteria > Bacillota > Clostridia > Oscillospirales > Ruminococcaceae > Ruminococcus_C. The sequence continues at coordinate 64,638 of CANQWA010000007.1, read as the reverse complement.
TGCATCGGTAGTGATTGCCACGCCCTCCAGGCCCTCCTTTTTATAACTGCCTGCCATCACGATCGCAAGTCCTGTCATCGTGCAGACAACAATGGTGTCAATGAAAGTTCCGGTCATAGTGACAAGACCCTGTCTGGCAGGCTCTTTGGTTTTGGCTGCTGCTGCGGCAATGGGGGCAGAACCAAGACCAGCTTCGTTGGAGAAGATACCGCGCTCTACGCCCTTTCTCAGAGACATCCGGATGACAGCAAAGCCAAGCGCACCTCCCACAGCAGGACGAAGACCAAAAGCACTTTCCACAATATTCACGATTGCCGCAGGAATCTCAGTGACATGCGTGAAAATAATAATCAGACAGCTGACAAGATACAATATGATCATAGCAGGTACAACGATCTCCGAGACCGCAGCGATCCGCTTGATACCGCCAACGACAATCAATGCCACAAGGACGGTAATGATCAGACCAACGATCACCGTCGTCCATGTATAATCCGTGCCCAAAATGGAAATCGTATGGTTAGAATTCGGATCAAAGAAATTGTTGGCAGCTGAGGTGATCCCATTGATCTGGGTGATCGTACCAATACCCAGCAGTCCGGCAAGCACACCAAATACGGCAAATAGTTTCGCCAGCCATTTCCACTTACTGCCCAGTCCGTTTTCGATGTAGTAGAATGGTCCGCCGAGAATATTGCCGTTATCATCTTTGATACGAAATTTTACTGCCAGAAGTCCCTCTGCATACTTGGTCGCCATGCCAAAGAATGCTGCAATTTCCATCCAGAACAGCGCACCCGGACCGCCGGCTGCAACTGCAGTGGCAACGCCAACGATATTGCCCGTTCCCACGGTAGCAGAAAGTGCCGTACAAAGAGCCGCAAAGCTGGAAACTTCGCCGCTGCCAGATTCCTCGTTCTGAACCATCAGTTTCAGCGCTTTGCCCAGCGCTTTCACTTGAACAAAACCAAGACGGACTGTGAGAAGAGCGCCGCAGACAAGAACTGCTACAACAAGTGGATAGCTCCATATGAAGTCATTGATTGTCACGATGATGTTATTAAAAACATCCAAAAGAATCATCTCCTCAAGAATTTAGAACCAGTTCTTATACTTTCCGCTATGGCAAATTGTGCCATAGCGGAAAGTATATATTTCATTGTATCATAATTTTTACAAATTGTCAAACAGATCGAAAAAGCTGCCAGGGTCGATTTACTCCCCAGCAGCTTTTTCTCTGGCTCTATTACTTGATCTCAATTCGTCTGGTGGCAGGTTTTTGCACTTCTTTCTTGGGCAGGATCACAGTCAGGACACCATCCTGATAGGAAGCATCCACTGCATCTGACTGCACACCGGAAATATCAAACCGACGACAGCATGATTCGCAGGTACGTTCCCGACGGATATAATTTTCCTGCACATCATTGGTTTCATCCTTCTGATACCGGGCGCACAGCGTCAGGATGTTGCCGTCCATATCCACTTTGATATCCTTTTTGTCCAGACCAGGCATTTCGCATTTCAAAATATAGCGGCTGGGTTCTTCCAGAATATCCGTTCGGCAATTTCCTGCAGAAACAAATCCCTTGAGAAAATCCCGTTCCCAATCACGAAGTGTGGTTCGCAGATCGGAACGCTCAAATGGTGACATTCCAAACATCATACATCTCTCCTTTGACCTCAATTCTGTCTATATAGAAATCTTTGTCTATCTCCTATGCGGACAGTTTTTTACTTGCACATCCGTGCAAGATTAGTATTTCCCTTCGTGTTATACATATGCAAAAGAAATGCAGTTGGTGCTTTGAAGCGAATAAGAGAACATCTGGCGTGTCGCCTTAAAGATTATTGGAAAATAATTTTTGAGTGACATCTTCAATTTGTTCCATGTATCCTGTTGAGAATGGATATAATGCCGTTGACCATTTCTGAAAAAAATGGTATAATGAAATAGAGGTGAAAGAGTTGCAAAAGACGATACTGATTATAGAGGACGATATAGAGATCAACGATATGCTGTGTATCTTGCTGCAGCAGAACGGCTATCAGACAGTCAGTGCATTTTCGGGGACAGAAGGACTTCTTGTGCCCCGTAAGGATATCAGCCTGATATTGCTTGACCTGATGCTGCCTGGAAAAAACGGTGAGAAGATTATCGGTGAATTGAAAGCAAAACATCATGTGCCTGTTATTGTCATGAGTGCGATCCATGATGTCAGCAAAAAAGTAGATCTTTTTTCGCTTGGTGCTGATGATTATGTGACAAAGCCCTTTCACAATGATGAACTTCTCGCCCGCATTTCTGCACGGCTACGCAAAAATGTGAATGTTTCTGTAAATGAAACACTTATTTACAAGGACATTGTGCTGAATCCGACCGATTACTCCGTAACTTGCCAGGGAAAACCGGTTGAACTTTCCAAACATGAGTTTGCTCTGTTAAAACTGCTGATGGAAAATCCCAACCGCACCTGCACAAAAAGTGTGATTTATGATACTGTCTGGGATTATGAAAATTCTGCGGATGACAATACATTGAATGTCCATGTGAGTAAGCTCCGTAAAAAACTGAAAGAGTGTAATCCGAACGAGGAGTACATTGAAACAGTGTGGGGAATCGGTTATCGTCTGAAAAAGTAAGAACTTGTTCTCATCGGATATTGCATCTGTCTTTTCGGCAAATTTTGCCGATTGCTGCGTGGAAAAAGTGCACCATACGATAGGTTGCTTTCGCTTTTTCGCCTTGCCCTCGTCAAAATGTTGCTCGAAAATCCATGGTCAAATCCCATGAGAACAAGTTCTAAGACTTTTTTAAGGTTTGATTATGTGTTTCTTAAGACCTTGCTGTTATAATAAAATCATCCACAAAACAGGAGGTTATAAGAATGCAAGAAGTAATTCTGCAAACTAAAAAAATATCAAAACGTTACGGGAAATTCAGCGCACTGGAGCAAGCTGATATGACGGTATATCAAGGGGATATTTACGGTCTGATCGGACGAAACGGTGCTGGAAAGACAACTGCAATGAAAATGATTGCAGGACTTACGGAGCCTACAGACGGCGAGTATACGATTTTCGGAAAGAAAGGCACATCTGCCAGAAGCGAGAAACGCCGTATCGGTTGTCTGATCGAAAATCCGGCTTTTTTCGGCGGACTTACTGCTTATCAGAATTTGAAATACTACTGTTATCAGAAGGGCATCACGGATTTGAAACAGATAGACCATGTGCTTACGCTTGTCAATCTTTCGGACGTCAAAAACAAAAAATTCCGCAAGTTTTCTCTCGGAATGAAACAGCGCCTCGGCATTGCCTTTGCATTGCTGGACAACCCCGACCTTGTCATTCTGGACGAGCCCATCAATGGTCTTGATCCAATTGGAATCAGCGAACTGCGTGAAACATTCCACAAGCTGAACCGAGAAAACAATATCACATTCATGATTTCAAGCCATATTCTTTCGGAACTGTATGCAGTTGCGAACCGTTTTCTTTTCATGGACAAAGGAAAGGTCTTGCAAGAAGTTACCAAACAGGAACTGGATCTTGCATGCAGCAGGTGTCTTGTTGTCAGGACGGACGACACAAAAAAGACCGCCATGCTGATTGAAAGCGAACTCGGCATAGAGGACTACAAGGTTATCCATCAAGATGAAGTGCGCATATATGACGAATCGGCAAAATCTGATGTGATAAACAAAATGTTGATCCAAAATGATGTTGGCATTTCGGGTATATATGAATCCGGCGTTTCGCTGGAGGACTACTTCAAACAGCTGATTGGGGAGGAAAAGTAAAATGATTAACATGATGAGAGCGGATTTGTACCGCATGAGTAAATCAAAGGGAATGTTGTTTTTCTGGCTGTTCACAGCGTTCATGTATTTTATCTCGATAGCCTATCAGCAATGGGGAGGAATTTCCCTCGGAGCAACACCGGAATTTCCGGAAAGCACAAAAACGGACATAGGACAGATTGCCATGAATTTCACATTTTACTTTCTGTTGATAATACCTGTTTTCTGCGTGATCACGTCTGAATTCAGCGAACACACATGGAAAAACACAATCAGCTCATCCGTGAGCAAAAGGCTATATTTTACATCAAAATTCCTTTTTTCACTTGTGTATGCAACAATCTCATTTGCGCTTGCAAATTTCATCTACTACATCGCAAATAGGCTTGTAAACGGCAGTACATACAGCTCCTCGCCTGCGGATTTTACAAAGGCATTTTTCATACAGTTTCCAATATTTATTGCGATTGTCTCAGCGTTCACCATGCTTGCATTTCTTCTCCGAAAAGGTGCGCTTTACAATGCTGTGACGATAAGTATGCCAATTGTCTGCTCAATGATGGTACAGGTTTTCATGAGCATAAACAGTGAAAAGGAGTTTTTCCAAAAAATCAGAGATTTTGGCGAAAAATCGCTTTCCTACGGTGTGGAGATGATGTCAGCAAAAATTGTTCTTGACCCGTCTGACAGCTACAGGAATAATTGTTATATCATTTGCATTGTGGTGACGGTTTTTTCCTTTGCAATTGGATATTTCAGTTTTTTAAAAAGAGAACTGGACTGAATATGATTTACGCCATACTTGCAATGACAGCGATTTTACTGCTTGCCGTCTGCATTTTACAATATAGGGAGATAAAAAATATTACCGGACAGCTAAAGAAATTCAGCAATGAGGACACAAACAGCCTTTTGAAATCCTCATCTGGCACTGCGGATCAATTGATTATACAGATCAATGTTTTACTCAAAGAAATTCACGGCATAAAGGCTGAATATCGCCGAAAGCAGCACGCCCTAGAACAAATGATAACCAATATCTCCCACGACCTGCGCACGCCGCTTACCTCTGCAATGGGATATATCGACCTGATACAGCATGCAGAAATTCCAGAAGAAGAAAAAAACCGTGAACTCGAAATTGTGGAAAAGAGACTGGTTCGTTTGGAAGAGTTGATCCATTCTTTTTTTGAATTATCACAAATCATTTCCAGCGGAAAAGAACCGGAAAAATCCGAATGTAATCTTGTTTCAGTACTGGAGGAAGCCATCGTTCACCATTACGACGATTATTCCAACCAGAACAGGAAGATTCTTTCAGAATATCGTTACCGCAAAATGATGATATATTCAAATGACAATATGCTCATGCGGATTTTTGATAACCTCATTGGCAACGCTCTGAAACACGGCATCGGTGACCTGAAAATAAAAATTTTTCGAATGGAGACAGAGGAGAAAATCCGAATTCAATTTGAAAACAGAACAGAGCGTACAGATATTGATGTTTCACGGATTTTCGAGGAATTTTACACGGTTGACACATCACGCACAAAAGGAAGTACCGGACTTGGACTTGCCATCGCAAAACAGTTCACGGAGATGCTCGGCGGCAAGATAAAAGCCTGTATTGTCGGCAATCTATTTGTTTTAACGTTAGAATTTGAAAAATAATCATCCGTTACTTGTCAGACAGCAGCGGATCTTTCTCTGCAGCAATGGCATTCCGCCAAAAAGGATCATATGGGAATTGGTTGATCCAATATGCGGAAAATTGCGGAAAAATATCATGGCATGGTATCTGTCAGGACGAAAGATGAATTGTTTCAGATTTCCATGACGATTCCAATCCAATCTTAAAATACCGGCAGAAAAGCCGGTATTTTTGTTTATTTGACCATTTGACGTCCATCTCTTGTGTTTCGCTCCGCAGTATGGGATTGATTTTCACCTTGAGACCAAGCTGGATTGTCCGGATTTACCATGAATTGGCAGAAAATTGTCGAATTTCTTGACAAGGCTTAGTTGTTGTGGTAGACTATTTTATAGGGGGTTTATTTCCGCCTGATCGTGCGCGCAAAAAGATCTTATATTGAGTGTAGGAATAGAATACCCTGAAGAATATCCAAATTATTTTTTAGGTCTTTTTTATAGACCGGAAAGGACTCTATTATGAAAAAATTTAAAAAAGCAGCAGCCGGATTTTTAGCCGTGGTGTCTATGGTGACTTGTGTTGCCGGGATGAGTGCAAGCGCCTATAGCCCAACGATCTCCAAAACAGTTAACGGCGTTACAGGTACGCTTTATTCGGATGCAAGTCACGCAACGGGTACTACAGCATGTCCTAATAAAGAATGCTGGGTAAAAGTCAAGCATGGAGGTGCAACTTCTGGATGGGTATATGCTATGGGAAAGGTTACCCTTATAAATAAGAATACCAACGGTACTGCTAATGCCACTACTTGGCATAAAATAACTGGTACCTCTGCATTTTCAATTGTATATTAATTCATAAACCCTAATTTATGGTATACTGCAAAAGAACTTAATAAACAATTTGTACAGTATTGCCATATCCAGACAAACGGGACGGCATGAGAAATCAAATGCCGTCCTTTTTATGGTGATGTTATGAAAAAGATAAGAAAATATAGTATATTATTTTTCATGCTAGTTTTCCTTTGCTCTTGCGGGAATTCAAGCACAAAAGCAGTTATTCAAAATTATCCAATTCACTATTATGTTATGCATGCCAATACCTACCAAAACGGTTGCATTTATACTACGATAACAGAATCTGGAACCAATATTGCGCACTTTGTAGATTATGAAACATTACAATCCGTGCCACTGTGCAATAAACCCAACTGTACCCATAGTAATGAATCTTGTCTGTCATATCAGTGTGTCAGTACCAGTGCGCTGCCAGTTATTTATCAAGATCAGATATATTGGTTTGAAACTGATTCACAGATTGTGGAGGAAAAAGACGGAAAAAGTACAGATTATCAGTTTGACACTACTTGTTACTATGCAAATCTGAAAACAGGTGAGAAAAAAGTATTCGTAAAAATTCCCGATGTCAGCATGAAAGACGCCGTCGAAATGGTCATTGCAGACGATATTTTGTATGTGATCGGCTGCGATCAGGCATATCAGACGGAGAATGGGGCATGGATGGAAATCAGCTGCTGTGGTGATCAATATTTGTATGCCATTAATCTAAAAACCGCAGAAGTTAAAAATTATGGCTTAATCAATGATGCCCCCACGGCGTATTACAATTGGACATTGGACTATGCCATGTTTTTTAACGTTCAGCTAACAGGAATCTACCAGAATAAACTCTACTTTTCCTATCGCTATGTCGATAAAAAATCCGATCTTACAGACTATTTCAGTCATGTCGATTTTGATGATCCAAATTGGTCTTTAGCTGATGTAGATGCATCGGTTCCGTGGAATCGCATCAATAAATGTTTGAATTTAAAAACTGGTGAAATAGAAATCAGCGATCTTCCCATTGCAGAAATCATAGGAGATGGTGATTATGTCTACTATGATGGAACATTTTGCGTAATGGACCAGGACGGTAATGTTGCCCGAAGTCCAGGAATCGTACGGGACAGCTATCACAATCAGACGTTTGTGAATGGAAAATTCTGGAAAGGTTCTCAAAATGTCTGCTTTGATCCCAAAACCGGCGAGGATATTCCCCTTGCGGCGCAATATCAGGGCAAAGATATTACCGTTCTGGATTTATACAAAGGGAATTATATCATCCAATATTACGGTGAAAACGATGATAACGTGGAATATCGTTTTGAATCCGTCCCCGAAGATAAACTGCTTGCCGCCTGACCATTTCCTCTGCGCCATTGGAACCCAAGCTGGATTGTCCGGATTTACCAACAATTGGTAAAAATTGTCGAATTTCTTGACACGGCTTGGTTGTTATGGTAGACTATTTTATAGGGGGGTTATTTCCGCCTGGCAGTATGCACATGATCATCATGTACCGGGTGTAGAAATTCCCTGAAAAATATCCAAATTATTTTTTAGGTCTTTTATATAGACCGGAAAGGACTCTATTATGAAAAAGTTTCAAAAAGCAGTAGCCGGATTTTTAGCAGTGGTGTCTATGGTGACTTGTGTTGCCGGAATGCGTTCGAGTGCTGCATATTATCCAACAATCACCAAAAACTTTATCGTAGGAAATTCAACTGCCACTGCTGTTGCTTATAGAGACTCTTCACACGCTACTGCAAGTACAAAACTATCCGGCGGCAGATGTGATGTAAAGCTCAAATATTGCGGAAAAACTGCCTCTTATTCCAATTACATCAACGCCACGCCAACCGCAATGATAAATGGAAGCAGAGGAACCGCATCGACAGAGCATCGTGCTTCAAAGGGCAGTTTTAGTAACAGCACTTCACTCGTCGTATAAAAAGTTGGGAGCTATACAAATGAAAAAATTGATATTTCACATTTTATGCATCAGTATATTGCTAACTCTGCCATCTTGTGGAAAAACAGAAAGTGAACATAAAATAAAAGACAAATCCTCAAAAGTGATTACTGCTTTATCCAACGCATCCGAAAATGGAATGCTTTATTTTGATGAGAATACCTGCAATTTCTACGATTATGCTTCAGATATCACCATTCCGCTTTGTTTTAAGCCCAATTGTACCCATAGCGATCAGAATTGTATCTCTAAGGCGATTACAGGTTCTGTAAATTCTGCAGGCAATTGTTTCATTTTCAACGATTGCATCTATTATTTTTCAGTGAATGAATCTATTGAAGGCGAAGGGCGAGACACAACTTATCAAATACAAAGCACCTTGCATCAATGGAATCTGCAATCCGGAGAAAAAACGGATGTGCTGGAGATTCCGGATCTGAATTGCACCTCTTCCGTGAATATGGTATTTCATGATGATACGATTTATTTTATCGGTTGTTATGGGGCACACCAATTTGAAGACGGCACATGGATGAATGCGGGATATGGTAAACAGTATCTGTGCAGTGTAGATTTAAAAGATTGCAGCTTTGAAAATTATGGACAAGTCAATGACAATGTAAATGCTTCCAACAATGTGATTATTACCGAAAACTCTATCAATGCTGTTGCCGATCAGGTCACCATTGCAGGCGTGTACCATGACACCATATACTTATATTACAACTATGTGGAAGATAAAAATATCATCATAAATGCAATGGACCAGGGTGATAATCAAACGATTGATTGGAACTACGAAGTAAAGGAATTCCACTTAAACAGTCGGGAAATGTGCATTTCCAGAGAACAACCTCCCATATGTCTGAGCAATAATTGGTATGTCACAGAGAATTCATCTGACAAAACGATCACGGCAAAAGATCAGACCGGAAACACCATAGAGTTCAGCAGTAAAAATGACCTTCCTTTTGACAGCTATCAATATTCCATCTACAACAACAAAATCTGGGATCTATACAATGGTGTTGTATATGATTTGTCTACTAAGGAAATATACAGTGTTTCAGAAAATTTCCTTGGCGCAAATGTAACTGACTATATTGCAAAAGAAAACAAGTATGTTGTCTGCAGTTATGATGCATCCGGGAAACTGATCTATCAGAAATTCGATGAAAGCAGTTTGATTGCTTAAGGCAAACCCACATAAGGAGCGCCTATCGGCTTTGCATGTCAACTGCTTGCCTATTTTCCGTCCTATTTCACCAAAATGCTCGTGAATACACCAAGTATTCCCTCCGCTTTTGGTTTTAGAACTTGTTCTCATAGGATTTGACCATGGATTTTCGCGCATCCTTTTGACGAAGGCAAGGCGAAAAAGCGAAAGCAACCTGCCGTATGGTGCGCTTTTTTCACACAGCAATCGGTAAAATTTGCCAAAAAGACAGGTGCAATATCCGATGAGAACCAGTTCTTATTATTCCATAGAAAGAAGGAAATATCATGAAAAAAATAGTCTCTTTTTTTTTATGCTTGGAACACTTTTCCTATGTGCATGTAACAATAATTCCCCGCAGAAAGACAATAACATCATTCAAACCAATTCGACTTCTTACATCGCTATGGATCAAAATCTTTACAAAAACGGTTTGCTATACACCGATAACGTCTATGGTTCGGATTGTGTCTGTTTTTTAGACTATCAGACCATGCAAGGCGTACCAATTTGCAATAAGCCAAATTGTACACACATGAATGCCTCTTGCGTGGCATTTCAGTGCGTGGGAAGTACAACCAATCCCTTTATTCATTTTATATACAATAATCAATTATATTGGTTTGAATCTGCATATGAAATTGTACAAGATGATGAAGATTCTACGCATACCATACCCAAAATTCAAAGTATCATGCATCAGGCAGATCTGGAAACGGGAACCGTAACAGATGTTGCTTCTATTGATAATCTCTTTACGGACGGCAATCAAGCGATACGTATTGAGGACACACTCTATCTCATTTGCAGCTATAGTCTGCATCAGATGCAAGATGGCACATGGAGATACAACAGCCGTTCTCAGGAACAGTATTTATACGCAATCAATTTAGAGAGCTTCGAAACGCAAAATCTGGGGCTTGTAAACGATTCTCCCTATGTAGAAAACAGCGCAATTGAAAATGGAAATTCTTATGGCACCAATTTTACGGAAGTCATTCTAGATGGCGTCTATGACGGAAAAGTCTATGTGCATTATCGATACATGGAGAACAAGGAAGATATGTTGGCTTATGTCGAGGCAATGAACGAAGAGGAAGTCAACGACGCCGATTTTCCATGGGTGTTCGAGGAAAAGTATTATGATCCGGAAACAAAGGAACTATCTACCTGCGAGATGCCTTATGCGGTTCTGACTTGTGAAGATTGTTATTGCTATGAAAATGAATCGGATGGCTATACCGCCTTATCTCCAGACGGCAGCGAAATCCAGCTTTCCAGCCAACCCTATGCTGTCGTAAATCAGCGTTATTGGATGTACGGCGGAACTTGCTATGAGGTTGAGAACAACAGAACAGACCAACTTATCGAAAAATATAGAAATGGAACGATGCTGGCATATGAAAACGGAAAGTATATCATCCGATACTTTGACGAAGATGGCAATACGGCATATGATTCCGTATCCGAGCAAAATCTGTTTGTCCAGTGACATAACAAAAATCTCCATAGCTGGATTGCCCGGATTTACCAACAATTGGTAAAAATTGTCGAATTTCTTGACACGGCTTGGTTGTTATGGTAGACTATTTTATAGGGGGGTTATTTCCGCCTGGCAGTATGCACAGGATCATCATGTACCGGGTGTAGAAATTCCCTGAAAAATATCCAAATTATTTTTAGGTCTTCTGGATAGACCGGAAAGGACTCAATTATGCCGAAATGAAAAAAAGTATCGCCGTATTTTGAGCCATGTCTTCGATTTCTTGCCATGGCTTCGATTTCTTCCAATAAAACAATATAGAATATATTCATTCTTAACTGCTGATTGTGAGGTTTATCATGAAATATAGAAAACACCTTGTCATATGCATCATGGCAGCCGCAATTGGATTGTCTGCGTGTGGGACAACAAAAACAGAAGATAAGTATGCCATCCATACGCCCGATCCAGCGTTTTTTTCTTCTTACAGTGATGCATATGAAAATGGTATGGTTTACATCAATGCCAATGACATCGCAGCCTATTTTTTGGACTATACTTCTTTTGTGGGAGCGCCGCTGTGCAATAAGCCCAACTGCACCCATGCCCAAAATGACTGTATTGCAAAACTTGTCACGAATTTTGGCGATACCACTACACCGCCTGTGATTTATCAGGACAATGTCTATTATTTTACCGAATCTGATGATATTGTAACAAGTGAAGACGGCAGGGATACTTCTTATGCCATCGAATGCAAATTGCACAAAGTCGATATTTCCAATGGCGAACAAACTACGGTTTGTACATTTGATGGAATGGAAGCAACACGTACCTCCGGCGTCTATCTGGATAACGGCGTACTCTATTTTATTGCCAATAACGGCTCAATTCAGGATAGCAGAGGCGCTTGGTCCTATTTTTCAACCGCTGGAATCCAGTATATGTGCTCTGTTGATCTGAATTCTGGCACATTTACAAATTATGGACAGATCAACGACACCGAAAAAGCCGCCACCACGCTTTTTTGTAAGGACAATACGGCATACGGCATCAACGGCGACGTAAAGACTCTTGGCGTTTATGATGGAAAAATTTGGATGTCTTATAGTTATGCAGACTCTGTTGACGCACTGTATGATGTTTTTGTCTCTACCGGTGATTTCCCAGATTCTTCGACTTCTGTGTGGCATAATGAAGCCGTTACCTTCGATCTGTCCACCAAAGAGCTTTCTGTGTCATCTGAACCGCTGGCATCGTGTATCGGCGAGGACACTTATATTTACTGGGATTCGGACCAAAAACAATATATTGCCCGAAAGAAGGATGGAGAAAAGGCGATGGCAGGTTTTTCCAAAAATCAAACTAGCCTTCTCCATGTGATACATGACTTGGTTTATGATGAATACCATCCAACTACTTGTTATGATTTTGCCGCAAATACCGTAAAAACCATTGCAGATCCATATTGCGATAAAGGAATTCAAATTCTCGCATATGAAAATCAAAAATATGTCATACAATATTATGATGCAGAAACAGATACAATGGTTTTCAAGGATGTCCCCAAATCCGAACTGTTAGGAGAATGATCATGATGCATACGCTGACCCTGACCGCCCTTAACAAACACTATGGCAAAAAACATGCCCTGAAGAATTTTTCCTACACCTTTCAAAAGGGTGTGTACGGCTTGCTCGGTCCCAACGGCGCTGGAAAATCCACCCTGATGAACCTAATCACCGATAACTTGAAGCCCGATAAGGACGGCGGTCTGATTCTATGGGACGGCACACCTATCCAAAAGTTGGGCAAGTACTATCGTGCTCAGTTGGGTTTTATGCCCCAACAGCAGGAGCTTTACGCCAATATGACTGCATGGGATTTTCTGGACTATCTTTGTGCCTTAAAGGACATTCCCAAAAAGTCCGCCAAGTCGGAGATCCAGCAGGCTTTGGAACAGGTGGAACTGCCTGACAATGCTCATAAGAAAATCGGCGGCTTTTCCGGCGGCATGAAACAGCGGCTTCTCATTGCACAATCTCTTTTGGGCAATCCGGATCTGATCATCATGGATGAGCCCACCGCTGGTCTCGATCCCAAACAACGTGTTATTATCCGTGAGCTCACCGACCGGCTGGGACAGGATAAGATCATCCTCATTTCTACCCATATCATCTCCGACATCGAAACTATCGCCGACCAGATCTTGCTCATCCGAGAGGGAGAACTACTCATCCACGGCACGGTACCCGAACTGGTAGAACGTGTGGAACAGGGGGAAAAAACCTTAGAAAACCTGTATATGCAATATTATGGAGGGGATGCCAATGCTGCGTGCTGAACTGAAAAAGCTCTTCTCCTATCGGGTTATCTGGATTCTGTTGGTGTGTCTGCTCTGCATCAATGGCTATATCAAAATCACCGCCGCCTATGACCGCTATTATACGCCGGCAGAATATACGGCATATCTGGATGAAATAAGCAACATGGATCTACAGGAAATCATCGACTATACCAACGAAAAAATAGATGCATTCTCGGCAGACCCTGAGAAAAATGGCTATTATAACGGCGCTCTCTACTATGATACGGTGGAGATTGCAGAGCAGCTTTTGAACTATCCGGCATATCTGGAAAGCATTCAGACCAATGCAAAAAACATGGCAAGTATATCCATCTGGGGCGGACAAGACACCTTCTCCTACCGCAACATCCAAAAGACGCCGCCGGCATATACGGCCATGGCAGGAACTACCTTGACCTTTCATACCTCCCTTGGGGTGGAGGACTTTCTCTCCAGTCCTTTGACAGACATTCTGGCACTGATTTTGCTGTTTTTGTGTACCTCTGGTATCTTCCTGCGGGATCGAGAACAAGGCATGATCCCGCTGCTGTACGCTGCAAAAAATGGCAGAACTACCATGTTTTTGACCAAATTCGCTGTCGCTGGAATCTGTTGTGTGGGACTGGTGGTACTATTCTACGGGGAAATATTTTGCATCGAAAGTATCCTGTATGGCTTTGGCGATCTGTCTCGTCCCATCCAGTCCGTCTTTGGCTATTATACATGTAACCTGCCGGTGTCGGTTGGAGCATATATGGGAATGCATCTGCTGTTAAAAATAGCTGCCTATCTGGTATTTGCTGGAATTTTCGGCATAATTTGTACGATATCCAAGAACAACCTGACTGTTTATGGTGTCACCGCTGGTGTAGCAGGACTTTCCTATCTGCTCTATGCCAACATCTCTGTACTGTCTCCACTGAGCCTGCTGCACTTCTGGAATCCCGTGCAGTTTTTACAGAGCGAAGAGGTTTTGGGAACATATACCAATGTCAATCTGTTCGGCTATCCGGTGTCCCTGAAAATTTCCGGCTGCATGATCATTGTGATTTTACTGGCGGCTTGTCTCATCGGCAGTATAGCGATTTTCACCCATACGCGCAATCTGCAATACAAACACATCCGGCTAAAAGGCAGCATTTTCAGAAAATCCCACATGCATGGCAGATTCTGGCACACCAGCCACCGGATCCTAATCCTGCAAAAGGGGCTGATGATCGTCTTTGCAACGGCGATCGTGGCAGCCGGAATGTACCAGACTTTTTCCCGTATCTATAGCAATGATGACATCTATTATGAGAATTTCTGCGAAGCCTATGAGGGAAAAATAACTAATGAAACATTACAATTTCTGGAAGAAAAACGCAGCCATTATGCGGATGTAGAAGCACAAATTGCAGATTTGGAAGCCAATGGCGGCAGCTTATATCAGATCAACACGCTTCATTCAGAACTCAACGACCGCAATGCCTTTGAGAAATTCGCACAGCGTGTGGAGACTATTCCAGAAAACAGTGAAATATTTTACGACACCGGCTACGCCCGCTATTTTGCCGTGGACGGCAATCAGGAGGGCATGGTGCAGATCCTGTTTCTGACCATAGCGCTGGTGCTGTTGTGCAGTCCAGTGGCTTCCCAAGACCGACGTACCAATATGACGGCAATTTTATTTGCTGCCAAAGCGGGAAAACGTGGTTATTTCCGAATGCTTTTCGGATTTGCGATCCTTGCCGGCGTGGTGCTGACGCTGCTGCTTACCTTGCCGTATTTCGGTCAGATTTTGCTGTGTTACGGAACCCAGGGCTTGAAAAAACCTCTTGTCAGCATGACCGCCTTTGCTTACGGCAATGCATTCCTTACGGTGGGAATGGCAATGGTACGTGTGGTTCTGATCCGAATGGCGGGTGCTGTTCTCACCGGTTGTCTGGTGACATGGATTGCCTCGAAATGCAAGAGCCTTGTGACAGCGTATTGCATCGGCAGTGTCGTGTTTGTACTGCCCATTGTGCTTTGTCTGTTGGGACTGGATATATTTCGTTATGTGGGATTGACGCCGGTTTTGTATGGAATCGCAGCCAAGTCAATCATAATCTGAGGCAACACCGCTTGCTTGTTTTGAGGCAAACCCGGAACATTTTTGGCAGACTGTTCCGGGTTTTTTGTGCGCAAGTTGATTTCAAAGATATTTTTCGAGGATATGATGTAATTTCGTAAAGTCGATAGGCTTTGAAAGATGTTCATTCATGCCTGCCGCTTCCGAGGCCTTGATGTCCTCCACAAAGGCATTGGCGGTCATAGCAACGATCGGCACATCATTTGCATACGGATTGTTGAGATTCCGAATAGCACGTGCCGTGTCGTAGCCGTTCAGATTTGGCATCTGGATATCCATAAATATCATATCATAATAGCCGTCTTCTGAATTTGTAAACATATCAAAAGCGATCTGACCGTCTTCAGCTTCATCAACTGTCAGCTCAGACATTTCAAGAATCTCCTTTGCAATCTCACGGTTGAGTTCATTGTCCTCAACGAGAAGGATTCGTTTCCCGCTGAAATTGCCGGTATGTATCTTGTTCATATCGGAATCTTCATCCAATTTTCTGTCCACTTTGCTGATATTTTGCAGTATCAGAAAAATAGTGACAATAAATGTCGAACCTTTCTGAGGTTGGCTTTTTATCTCAATGGAACCGTTCATCATATGGACGATATTCTTGGTAATTGGCAGACCGAGACCTGTACCCTGAATTTTGCTGATACGCAAATCTTCAGCACGGATAAACGGCTCAAAAACATGTTCTATCAATTCAGAAGACATCCCTATTCCGTTGTCCGTGAAAACAAATTCATAACAACCTGCCGAATTGGAATTGATATTTCTTTCACTGACAGAGAATGAAATTTTTCCACCGTCCGGTGTATACTTTATGGCATTGCTCATGATATTCATGAATACCTGCTGTAATCTAAGTTTATCGCCTATCACATCATTATGACGGATATTCTTCATATCTATGGTAAGATGATGTCTGTGTTGTTTGATCTGCGGCTGTATCATTTCAATCAGTTCGTCCAGAAATTCCGTGAGGTTTATATTTTCCTGTGACAGCTTGAATTTTCCGGATTCTATCTTGCTCATATCCAGAACATCATTGATCAGTCTGAGCAGATACTGACTGGAGCTTGAAATTTTGCTGAGAGCGTCACGTACACGGTCAGGTTCTTCTGCATGGGCAGAAGCAATCGCCGTCATTCCGATAATAGCATTCATAGGAGTCCGAATGTCGTGTGACATAATGGAAAGAAAGTCCGATTTGGCAGAATTTGCACGGTTTGCACTCTTCAGAGCATCTTCGAGTATCTGACGCTGTTTTCTTTCAGCATTTACAAGTTCATCCACACATCGTATACCAAATACCATTCTGTTGTTTCCATTTTCACTGATGTTTACAAAGCTCATTTCATAGTAACTTCTCAAACTTTTTGAAGGGTCTACCTGATACCGAATATAGAAAGCCTTTTCCTTTTTGAACCTTTCGATAATATTTTCAGGATGGCAAAAAGGCATGATTGCATTGTGATATTCAGGCAGAATACACTCACGGACATAGATGGCAAGAGCTTTTGAATGCTTATCCACATCTTGTATGAATGGGGGAATATTTTCCGATCCACGCACAATCGTACATTTATCATGGTCAAGATCGGTAAAGTAAATGGAAGAATAATCATCGCTCAGTGCGGCAAGAATCCGCAGA
Organism: uncultured Ruminococcus sp.; assembly: GCA_947627445.1. Classification (GTDB taxonomy): domain Bacteria; phylum Bacillota; class Clostridia; order Oscillospirales; family Ruminococcaceae; genus Ruminococcus_C. The sequence goes on along the minus strand of CANQWA010000007.1, from coordinate 47,557 downwards.
GCTTCTTGTTCCTTTCTGTGTAATTCCTCCTGGATCTTTAATTTGCTTCTGCGTGATACAGAACCGATAATGATCACGACGATCAAACCGCTTATGATCAGAAGCACGAACCGGAGATTATAGATATAGTCGCTGAACGAGTAGGAGTGGTAAGAGATGTTGAGTGATTCGTCTGAGATAGCATCGATATAATCCGGGTCAACAGCTCTTATCATTTTATTGACAACTGAGAAAACATTTGGGTCAATATCCGCCGAAGCCGCCATGCACATCTGAGTTGGATACCGGTACTGGGTGGAATATGTCAGCGAAGCAAAACGGGAATTTTTCTTATGGTAGTTATATTCAAGGTTGTTTATGAGTGCAGCGTCAGACTTGCCTTTTGTCACAGAGAGCATACACTCCCTTGTCGTCCTATAATATTTGAACTGAATTTTTTTTCCGAATTTTTCCTCCAGAAATTCTTCCCAGGCTGTCCGTCCGTATGTCATAGAAATCGTAGGTGTTTCTATCTGATTCAGCAGACAATTGTTTTTTGTCACAAGAAAATTGGAGTATTCCATGAATGGATATGTCGTGGTGATGTTTTGCTCCTGAGAATCAATAATATCCGACGTCCCTATGTAGAAATCTATCGTGCCATTTTTTATGAGATCCTGCCACTTTTCGTCACGATTCATCGGATATAAAGTGAACTTAATGCCAGAATTCTCCATGATATTGGACAGAAACCGGATATATATGCCTTTATATTCGTTATCTGCACCTACATAGGCGAGAGGTTCGCTTTCCTCATAGAATCCGACAACGAGTTCCTTTCCCGATTCGATAAATTTCAGTTCATCGGAAGTGAATGCCGTAATATTTCCATTTTCGCCGACAAAAGTTTTTTGCAAAACATCTGAAACAAGCTCCGTATTTTCCCTTATGATTTCCTGCATGCTGTTGTTAATGAGAGAGAGCATCTCAGTATTTCCCTCTTTTACCGTAATGTAAACCGGTTGGGCGCTGAACACCGCAACAAGTTTTGAATCAGGAAACATATTGGCGGCACTGAACACCGCAAGGTCGGCTTTACCATCATTTACAGCCTGTATCATTTCATCATTTGTCGAACAGGGCACCAGCTCATAGGTAAATTGATGCTTATTGGCATATTCTACAAGCTCCTGTTCGTTTGTAGAATTTTCCGCACATGCGATTCTTGCACCATCGAAAGCCTCAAAATCCTCATAACTGTAATTGCTGTTTGCAGAGGCAAAAATTCCCACAGAGGTGTATCCGGTTGGAACAGCGGAATAATCCATTGTCTTATCGCGTTCTTCGCTGTAGTTGGTGGGAAACAAAAAGTCTATCCTGCCGTCTTCGAGCATATCAACGGCCTCTGTCCATGTGGCTTCTATGTATGCGTATTTCCAGTTGTTAAGTTCTGCGAGTTCGTCCAGATAATCGGCATAGTAGCCTGAAACCTCTCCATCCTCGTCTACACGGAGAAATTCATTGAACCCAAATGGAATACGGACAATCCGCTTTGATTCGGCAGAAGAAAATATGGACGGCATACATGACAGGCAGAGAATCGCCGCCGTTGCAGCAGAAACTATCTGACTGAATATTCTGATTATTCTCATGGTGATTTTCATATGCTTAGACCCCCGATGGCAATTCGGGAACAAAAGAGTTCCTTTCTTTTTTATTATATCAAAAAACGTGAGCGATTTCAATAGTTTTCAAAAAATAATCAGGGAAACCACAGGTAATATCCCATAAATTTGTGCAAAGCATAACAAAAATAGGCTAAAATCTGCCTGCTGTTTTGACTATATTGGACATGATATCTTGTTGAAAGTTGTTTTTCCATTTCTTCTGTCACCTATCTATTGCAACATCACACGGATTTCACGGGACAGCATCTGAATCAAATGCAGTTCGTCCAAACGATCATGGTATATTGGCTAATTACTAAAAATAGTTTTTGTGCAATTCCACAGTTTTTACCAACTCACGCCCGAAAATACTTGACAAATAAATGGATGTTATGCTACAATAATTCCAAACAAATGCATATGATTTGATGGGAGCTGTCTGTAGAGGTAGTTCCCATTTTGTTTTTATCCAAAAAGGAGGGATTTCATATGGTTTCGGATACTGTAAAACAGGTGCTTGACGCTGAATCAGAATCTGAGAAACTTGTGGTTATTGCCAAAAAGCAGTGCGAAAAGATCATGGCAGAGGCAGACCAGTACACCGATAGCCTTCTCTGCCAAAAAACGGCTGAAGCAGAAGCTTCCGGTGCGGATCTGATGGCTGAAAATCAGACCCGCATCGAACACTATAAGCTGAAAGCTGCTGAAACATGCAGGAACGAGAAAAATCGGATTTGTGCAATGGCAGAAAAGAATATGGATGCCGCAGCCGAAGCAATCATCAGACAGCTTTTTGGTTCATAAAACGAACCCCCGAAAGGATGTGATGCAATATATGGCGAAACTGAAAATGCAGAAAATCGAGCTTGTTGCGCTCCTGACTGACAGTAAAAAAATTGTCGAACTTCTTCAGCGGCGGGGTGTCGTAGAGCTTTCAGACTGCACAGACAGCAGCCTTGTCAAGACAAATGTAACCTCGATCATTGCAGAATTTGAAAAGTTCCGCAATTTAGTGACTCAGGCGCTCGATGTCCTGGACACGCATGCACCGGAGAAAAAAAGTCTCCTTGACAGCTTTTCCGGTAAGATGGAGATCGATAAACACGATTTTGGCAAAGAGACTCTGAAACTGGAGAAAATCATGCAGTGTGCTTCGGAGATCACAAGGTGCAGCCGTTCTATTTCTGAATACGAAGCTTCCATCACCCAGATCGGTGTCAGACTGGACAACCTGGGCCAATGGATGAACTTAGACTTTCCCCTGAACTTCAGAGAAACTACTTCCACCACAGGCTTCATCGGCTCTATGCCAGAAAACATCTCCGAAGAAAAACTCTCCGAGTTGCTGCCGAAGCTCTGCTGTGCCGAAATCATCTCTGCATCAAAAGAGCAGACAAACCTCTTCATTCTATGCCACAAAGATGTATCCGACGAGGTGCAGGAAACACTCCGAATCCATGCATTTGTCCCTCTTTCTGAGCCGGAAAAGCTGACCCCAGCTCAACTGAAAGCGCAGCTGAAACAAGAAGCCGACCAGCTTCGACAAAAAATATCCCAGTGCACGAAAAAGATACGGGAGCTCAGCGCACAGCGCAGGCAACTGGAATTTGCAGCTGACTATCTACTGATGCGAAAAGATAAATATGAGGCGCTGAATGCCCTTGCATTTACCAGAAGCACCTTTATTCTGACCGGATATATTCCCGAAAAATATGCAAAAGCAATGGAACAGGAGATCACTGCAAAGTACAGTGCTGCCATCCGTTTCAGTGAACCGAGTGAGGATGAAGAAGTTCCTGTACTCCTCGAAAACGGGCGGTTTTCAAATCCGGTGGAAGGCATTACAGAAATGTATGCACTTCCCGGGAAAAAGGATGTTGACCCGACTCCCGTCATGGCGTTTTTTTACTATCTGTTTTTTGGCATGATGCTGTCAGACGCCGGATATGGTTTAATCATGGTGATCGGCACAATGCTTGCACTGAAAAAGCTCAGGCTGGAAAAATCCATGCAAAAAACGCTGGTCATGTTCCGGAACTGTGGTATCTCCACTGTCATCTTCGGTGCACTGTTCGGCAGCTGGTTTGGCGATATTATTCCGGTCGTGGCACGGGAATTTTTCGGAAAGGAGATCGGCAGCATTGCACTCTGGTTCGAGCCTCTGGACAATCCCATCAAGCTTCTGCTGTATTCCTTTGCTTTGGGTATTGCACACCTTTTTCTCGGTATCGGCGTTTCCTTTAAAATGCGCTGGGACGAAGGTAAAAAGCTAGATGCTTTTCTCGATACCGTACCGGTCTATCTGACCATACTGGGCGTATGTCCCCTTGCAGCCGGTATTCTCACAGATGTCCCTGCGATCCTTGGTGAGATCGGAAAATATGCAGCTGCTGTGGGCGTTGTGCTGCTGGTGCTGACCGCAGGACGAAGCTCTAAGTCCATATTCGGAAAATTCTTCGGTGGGCTCTATGCACTCTATAATACGGCAACCGGATATCTCAGCGATATACTTTCCTATTCCAGACTTCTTGCTCTGGGTCTTGCCACCGGAAGCATTGCCGGTGTGATTAACCTCATAGGCACCATGCCCGAAAACACGGTTGTCAAGGCAATTATGCTGATCGTTGTTTTCGTTGTGGGTCACACAGCAAATCTGGCGATCAATCTTCTCGGTGCTTATGTCCACACAGACAGGCTTCAATTTGTGGAGCTATTCTCCAAATTCTATGAGGGCGGAGGCAGAGCCTTCCAGCCATTCCAGGTGAAAACCAATTATATTCAATTCAAGGAGGAATCTAACCATGAATAGTTTAGGTCTTGCATTTGCAGTTTTCGGCGCAGTATGCGCAGCCCTTTTTGCCGGAATCGGCTCGGCAAAAGGCGTGGGACTGGTAGGTGAAGCGGCTGCCGGCGTTGTTTCGGTTGACCCGTCAAAATTTAGCAAGGTGCTGATTCTCCAGCTGCTTCCTGGTACACAGGGACTTTACGGACTTCTCACTGCGATCCTGATGATGAGCCGCATTGGTATCATTGGCTCAGGAGCGGCGGATCTGACCCTTACGCAAGGACTCATGTTCTTTGCCGCAGCGCTCCCCATTGCCATCGTTGGTCTGTTCTCGGGCATCGCACAGGGAAGAGCCGCGGCAGCCGGCGTAGGCATCACAGCCAAAAAGCCCGATCAAAACGGAAAGGGTATCATTATGGCTGCCATGGTAGAAACATACGCAATCCTGGCACTCCTTGTTTCCATTCTTCTGATTTATAATATCCAGCTTTAAAGCTATATTTTATCGAAAGGAGACTTGGATATGTCTGGATTGGATCAAATACTTGACATGATTGAAAGTCAGGGAAAGCAGAATGCGGATGCGCTAATCAGAAGTGCAGAGCAAAAGGCCGAAAAAATCCGCTTGGAAGGGGAAGCCAAGGCAAACGAAGAGTTTGACAGACAAATCGAGCGTTTTAGAAACGACTGCGATATGGCATACAGAAACGCCTGTTCTTCCGCAGATGCGGCTGCAAGGCGTGAGCTTCTTGCCTGCAAGGTGGCATACATCGACAAGGCGATTCAAACAGCGATCGAGAGAACGGCTGATTTGCCTGACAGCGAGTATTTCGGAATTCTGATCAGACTTCTCGGAAAACACATCAGAAAAGGCAAAGGTATTCTTCAACTGAGTGCAAAAGATCTGAAGCGGCTTCCGGCTGATTTCGAGAGAAATATCCATCTGCTGGCGGAATCCGAAAACTCAGAGATCGAGCTTTTGGCTGAACCGGCTGATATCGAAAACGGCTTTATCCTGAGTTACGGACTGATCTCAGAAAATTGCAGTTTTGATTCCATCGCTGAGTCGGAAAAAAATGAGATCAGAGATATTGCCGCCGCTGTCCTGTTTGAGGGGTGAGACACATGACAACTGAATATGCAAGTGCAGTTGCCGCTGTCCGTGCAATGGAATCTTCTCTTCTTGTGCAATCTGATATTGAGCGTATGACGGCTGCCGGAAGCATCGAAGAAATTTCTGATATTCTCGTCTCCTGCAGCAGATCTGCTGTGTCGGACAAGGACAAACTGATAACTGCGCTGGAAACAGAACTGGATCAGGTCTGGAGCTTTCTGCATGACTATGCGCCGAATCACAAAACACTGGAAATACTCCTCTACAGGAACAATTTTCATAATCTGAAAGCGACTCTTAAAGCACTGATTATGAATACCGATGCAAAACGTCTTTTCATTCGTCCATCCACTCTTGATCTGGATGCGTTACCGGAGATCGTGGCATCCAAGCAATATGATGTGCTTCCGGTGTATATGCGTGAGACTGCACAGGAAGCTTACGGCATTCTGACGCGAACCCTTGACGGTCAGCTGACGGATGCAGTAATTGACCGGGCTGCTTTGGAAGCTATGCAGAATGAAGCGAACCGGCTGAAAAGCGGTTTCATGCAAAAATACGCCCAGCTAACAACGGTATGTGCGGACATCCAAACAGCCTATCGATGCAGCCAGATGCAAAAGTCCGAAAGCTTTCTGGAAACAGCCATATGCGGCAGTCCGGAGTTGGACAAAAACTCTCTGATACGAGAAGCTCTCAAGGGAACAGATGCGCTTCTTTCGTGGCTGGAAGGCACTTCATACAACGAAGCTGCGGAGCTGATCTCCAGTTCTTCTGCACAATTTGAAAAGTGGTGCGACGACGCATTGATCGCCCTTGCTGAGGAAGCAAAACTGAAAGCCTTTGGCATTGAGCCTCTTGCGGCATATTATATCGCAAAGGAAATGGAGATCAAAAATCTCCGCATATTAATCGTCTGCAAAAGCTGCGGTACTTCCAGAGAGACTATTATAGAAAGGATGCGAAGACTTTATGTATAAAGCTGCTGTGATCGGAGACAGAGAAAGCGTTTCGGGCTTTGCTGCTCTGGGACTTTCGGTATTTCCTGAGTCCGAACCTGAAAAGGTGTCACGGCTGATCTCACGTCTTGCACAAAATGATTTTGCGGTGATTTTTATCACAGAAGCCGCAGCAGCCGGGGTCTATGACACCATTGTCCGATACAGAAATACAAAGCTGCCGGCAATCATCCTAATTCCCGGGATTACCGGCAATACCGGTGAGGGAATGCGAAATCTCCACGAATCCGTTGAAAAAGCGGTGGGTTCGGATATATTGAATCACTAAAGAAAAGAGGTGCCGTTATCTACAAATGAGCAGTATTGGAAAAATCGTGAAAATTTCAGGTCCTTTGGTGGTTGCAGAGGGCATGCGTGACGCAAACATGTTCGATATCGTGCGTGTCAGCAGTCAGCACCTGATCGGAGAAATTATCGAAATGCACGGCGACCGTGCATCTGTTCAGGTCTATGAGGAAACTGCCGGTCTGGGTACAGGCGAGGAAGTTGTATCTGTGGGAGAGCCCATGAGCGTAGAGTTGGGTCCTGGACTGATCAGCAGTATTTTCGACGGGATTCAGCGTCCCCTTGACGATATCAAAAAACTCTCGGGCAGCAATCTGAAAAGAGGCATTGACGTTCCCGCTTTGAAACGTGACAAACTCTGGAGCTTCACGCCCTCTGTCAAGAAAGGTGACCGGCTCTCCGGCGGAGACGTGATCGGAACTGTCCCCGAAACAGACATCGTGCTGCACAAAATCATGGTGCCCAATGGCATCAGCGGAACTGTCAGATCCATCTCATCGGGAGAATTTCATATAGACGACACGGTTTGCGTTCTGGAAACAGACAAGGGCGAAAAAGAACTGACATTGATGCAGAAGTGGCCTGTCCGCCAGGGAAGACCCTATAAAAAGAAGCTCTCCCCTGACAAGCCCCTGATCACCGGACAGCGTGTGGTGGACTGCCTCTTTCCTATCGCCAAAGGCGGTGTAGCTGCGATCCCGGGACCTTTCGGCAGCGGAAAGACTGTGACCCAACACCAGCTGGCAAAATGGGCTGAGGCAGATATTATCGTCTACATCGGCTGCGGAGAGCGCGGAAACGAAATGACGGACGTGCTCAATGAGTTTCCGAATCTGATCGATCCGAAAACCGGAAAATCCCTGATGGAGCGGACAGTCCTGATTGCAAATACCTCGGATATGCCGGTGGCAGCCCGTGAGGCTTCGGTTTATACGGGTATTACCATAGCCGAGTATTTCAGGGATATGGGCTATTCTGTTGCACTCATGGCAGACTCCACCTCTCGCTGGGCAGAGGCACTGCGTGAAATGTCGGGACGTCTGGAAGAAATGCCCGGTGAAGAAGGTTACCCTGCTTATCTGGGAAGCAGACTGGCACAATTCTATGAACGTGCCGGCAGGGTCATCTCCACAGGAAATGAGGACAGAGAGGGGTCGTTGTCCGTCATCGGCGCAGTTTCACCTCCTGGCGGCGATATTTCAGAGCCGGTGTCCCAGGCAACACTCCGAATCGTCAAAGTATTCTGGGGACTGGACTCGAATCTGGCATATCAGCGTCATTTTCCGGCAATCAATTGGCTGACCAGCTATTCCCTCTACACAGATATGCTGGCGGATTGGTACAAAAAAAATGTCTCCCCAGACTGGATGGAACTTCGGGCAAGGTTCATGGAGCTGCTTCACGAAGAATCAGAACTAAAGGAGATTGTCAAGCTGGTGGGTATGGACGCACTTTCTGCCGGAGACAGATTGAAGATGGAGACCGCACGCTCTATTCGTGAGGATTTTCTGCATCAGCTTGCATTCCATGAGATCGACACCTACACCAGTCTGAAAAAACAGCTATATATGATCCGGCTGATCCTGGAGTTCCATGATAAGGCAATGGATGCTGCAGAAAAAGGTGCTGACATAGAGGAACTTTCCGGTCTTAGCGTCAGGGAAAAGATCGGACGATTTAAGTATACACCCGAAAACCAGATCGACAGCGAATATGAAAAGCTCCGCCGTGAGATCGCCGCTGAAACAAGCAGCACCGTAAGAGAGGGGGCAGTCTGATGCCAAGAGAATACAAAACCATCGAAGAAGCCGCAGGTCCCCTGCTGCTGGTAAAGGACGTCGAAAACGTGACCTTCAGCGAACTGGGCGAAATCCGACTGAAGAATGGTGAAAAAAGACGATGCCGTGTGCTGGAAATAGATGGCACGAATGCCCTTGTGCAGCTGTTTGAAAATGCTGCCGGCATCAATCTCAAAGAGAGCAGCGTTGTATTCTCCGGCCGTCAGATGGAACTCGGTGTTTCGGAAGATATGCTGGGCAGAGTATTTGACGGTATGGGCAATCCCATCGACAACGGCCCGGAAATCATTCCGGAGAAGAGAATGGATGTTAACGGACTTCCTATCAACCCGGTGGCAAGAAAATATCCACAGGAGTTTATCCAGACAGGTGTTTCTGCCATTGACGGTCTAAACACCCTTGTCAGAGGGCAAAAGCTTCCCATATTTTCGGCAAGCGGTCTTCCTCACGCAAATCTTGCCGCCCAGATTGCACGTCAGGCAAAGGTCCGGGGAAGCAACGAACAGTTTGCTGTTGTCTTTGCAGCGATGGGCATTACCTTTGAAGAATCTGAATATTTCGTGAATAGTTTCCGCCGTACAGGCGCACTGGACAGAACGGTTCTATTTATCAACCTGGCCAATGATTCGGCAATCGAACGTCTGGCTACGCCAAAAATGGCTTTGACTGCTGCGGAATATCTGGCGTTCCAAAAGAACATGCACGTGCTGGTCATCCTCACTGACATCACCAACTATGCAGATGCCCTTCGTGAGGTTTCGGCGGCTCGAAAGGAAGTCCCCGGACGCAGAGGCTATCCCGGATATATGTACACAGACCTGGCTTCTATTTATGAGCGTGCAGGCAGACAGGATGGCTCAGAGGGCAGCATTACGATGATCCCCATTCTCACAATGCCTGAGGATGACAAAACACATCCCATCCCTGACCTGACTGGCTATATTACAGAAGGGCAAATTATTCTCTCACGAGATCTGTACAGAAAAGGCATCAATCCGCCGATAGATGTTCTCCCCTCCCTGTCGAGACTGAAGGATAAGGGTATCGGTGAGGGCAGGACCCGACGTGATCACTCGGACACGATGAACCAGCTCTTCTCCGCCTACGCAAGAGGAAAGGATGCCAAGGAACTGATGGTGGTTCTCGGCGAGGCTGCACTGACACCCATTGACCGGCTCTATGCAAAATTTGCGGACGAGTTTGAAAAAAAATATGTATCACAGGGCTTTGAAAAGGACAGGAGCATTGAAGATACGCTCTCGATCGGATGGGAGCTGCTGAGACTGCTTCCAAGAAGTGAACTGAAACGTATCCATGAGGAATATCTTCAGACCTACTATGATGAACAGCAGTAAAGCGAGGTGACGATCTTTGGCAAGATTAAACGTAAACCCCACTCGAATGGAGCTTACGAATCTGAAAAAAAAACTTGCCTCTGCAAGAAGAGGGCATAAGCTTCTCAAGGATAAACGTGATGAACTGATGCGCCGGTTTATGGAAATGGTTCGTGAAAATCAAAGGCTGCGCAGCGAGGTCGAAGCCGCTATACAGCAGGCGAATGCACATATGGCAGTTGCTGGCTCGGTAATGCAGACGGCTCAGTTAGAGACTGCTCTGATGCTGCCAAAACAGGAACTGCAGCTTGATGTTCATGAACAGAATATCATGAGCGTCCAGATTCCAGTTTTTAATACCAAATATAAGACCGAAAATTCCAGTGACATTTATTCTTACGGAACAGCCTTTACCTCCAGTGATCTTGACGAAGCCGTCAGATCCCTCAGTGAGATCTTTCCGAAGCTGATGCGGCTGGCAGAAGTGGAGAAGTCTTGTCAGCTAATGGCGGATGAGATTGAAAGAACACGCCGCCGTGTCAATGCGCTGGAGCATATTATGATCCCCGACTATGAGGAAACCATCCGATATATCACCATGAAACTTTCAGAAAACGAACGCAGCACGGCTGCCGGACTCATGAAGGTCAAAAATATGGTTCTCAAAAAGGCGCATCATTACTAATCCATATAACAAGCTTTTAAGAAAAGGGTGTTTCTCCATCAACGAGAAACACCCTTTTCATTTTTAATCAGATGGGGAGAGCCCCATACAATTGGACATCATTTGAGGATTGGTCAGAATTTTTTGACACAGCTTTCAGCAAAATTTGCCGGAAAAGCGTGCACAGGTCTCTATGCGAACAAGTCCTCGTACTCCTTTTTCTTGGGACGGCTCATGAGATTTTTCACTGCATTTTCCGCACGCATACCCTCAAACAATACGTGATACAACTCCTCGGTAATGGGCATGACCACATGATATTTCTGAGCCATTTGCCATGCCGCATGACAGCAGTCATAGCCTTCTACAGTTCCTACCTGCTTCACCGCTTCCTCCGGTGAAACACCTTCCCCGATGAGAATGCCCGCACGGCGATTCCGACTGTGCATACTACAGCATGTCACAATCAGGTCGCCGATACCGGACAGACCGCCAAATGTCTCCGGCTTTCCGCCCATCCTGACGCCCAGATTGGTAATCTCGTGGATGCCTCTGGTCATTAATGCAGCCTTTGTATTATCGCCGCATTTCAGACCGTCACAGACGCCAGCTGCCAATGCAATGATATTTTTCAGCGCACCACCGATCTCACAGCCCACCGGATCGGTGTTGATATAAATACGAAGGGTACTGCTGGAAAAGGTATCCTGAATGATTCCTGCTACAGCTTCATCTCTGGAAGCCGCCACCACAGTTGTGGGAACACCTCTGCCCACTTCCTCTGCATGAGAAGGTCCTGTGATCACACCTATCGGATTCTCCGGATATTCCGATGCAATGACCTGACTCATGGTAAAAAACGTGTTTTCCTCCAGACCCTTGCTGGCATTGACCAGAATGGTATCTGCTCCGATATACGGCTTCAGCTTTTGAGCCACGGAACGGATATACCGGGAGGGTACGACAAATACGATGAGATCACTGCCCTGAATGGAATTGGGATCACTGGTAAAATGAATTCCCTGAGGGATCGGCACACCCGGTAACTTGGTTCGGTGCTCGCCGTCTCGTAGAATCGTCGCAATAAGCTCTTTTGAAATGTCATAAACACTGACGCTGTGCCCGCTGCGAAAGGCTGTGATCGCCAGACTAACACCAAATCCGCCGGCACCGATAATAGTTACTTTTGCCATAACAACACGCTCCTTTACTTGTCATTTTTTGAGGAATGAAACGAAAATTTGCTTTCTGACCCGTTTTTTAGCCGCAGAATATTCGACCGGTGCATAAAGATCACCCATGCACCCATTGCCGCTGCCATCAGTGTATTCAGCCAGACATACCACCAAGGCAGTTCCCCCCGCTGTATGGTCTGTAACAAAAAGGTCAGCACCGGACAGCAGGCACTTGCCACAATCGAACCTAAGGAAACATACTTGGAAAAAGCCAACACAACAGCAAATATGACGATCAGGCAGAGAAACACCTTCCAGTCAATACCGAGAAAAACAGACACGCCCACCAGAACACCCTTTCCTCCTCTGAAGTGATAGTACAAGGGAAAAACGTGTCCCAGAATGGCAAAAATACCGGCAATATAACCAATAAAGTGAATATCCTGCTGCGCTGTCAGACCGGTATCCAGCAGCAGACAAATACCGCGACTCAGACACACGGCAAGGATTCCCTTGCCCAGATCGCCGACCAGCGTCAATGCCGCACAGCCTTTGCCAAAGCAGCGCAGGGTGTTGGTCAAACCGGCATTGTGGCTGCCATAGTCCCGGATGTCCTTGTGTTTCAGCAAACGCACAGCGATAATGGCACTATTGAAACTTCCTAACAAATAAGAGATCACTGCCGATAAAAGAATTGCAAAAATCAGCATTTCTATCCCCTCCTGTTACCTTTCTTCTCTGGCACGCTCACGCACCACAAACCGCACCGGCGTCCCCGTCAACCCGAAGGTAGAACGGATTTGATTTTCAATATATCGCTGATAGGAAAAATGAAACAGTTCGGCTCGATTCACAAAGATCACAAAGGTTGGTGGTTTTGTACTTGCCTGGGTGATATAGTACAGTTTCAGGCGGCGCCCTTTGTCTGAAGGCGGCTGCACTCTTGCAGTAGCATATGCCAAAACATCGTTAAGCATCCCTGTGGAAATGCGCATACAGTTCTGCATGTACACTTCCTGAATCTTGGCAAACAGCTTTTGCACACGTTGTCCGGTTTTTGCCGAAATAAACAGAAAGGGCGCATAGGACATAAAACTAAAATCATTTTTCAGCTTATCTTCGTATTCCTTCATGGTGCTACCATCTTTTTCAATGAGATCCCATTTGTTCACGACAATAATAGCAGCTTTTCCCTGTTCATGGGCATATCCAGCAACCTTAGAATCTTGTTCTGTAAAACCTCCTTCCGCATCAATCAGTATCAGACACACATCTGCCCGATCCACTGCCATATATGCCCGGAGCACGCTGTAATGCTCAATCCGTTCTGTCACCTTTGCCTTTTTCCGGATGCCAGCCGTATCAATCAGAACAAACTTACCGTCCTCATTTTCTACCATGGTATCTGTGGCATCCCGTGTCGTTCCCGCTATGTCAGAGACGATAGCTCTGTCCTCTCCGGCAAGACGGTTCACCAGAGAAGATTTACCCACATTGGGTTTTCCGATGATGGCAACCTTTATCACATCTTCGTCCTCTTCCTCTGCCTCCTCCGGCGGGAGCAACTCCAGCACGGCATCCAGCATATCGCCGCTGCCGTGTCCGTGTGCAGCAGAAACCGGAAAGGGATCCCCTAATCCCAGATTGTAAAATTCATACACCTCCATCGGCGGCTCGCCGATGGAATCACATTTATTGACCGCCAGAACCACAGGCTTTCCGCTTTTCTGGAGTATGCTTGCCACGGCACTATCATCTGCCGTCACACCGCACTGCACATCTGTCACCAGAATGATCACATCGGCACGTTCAATGGCAAGTTCTGCCTGACGGCGCATCTGTTTCAGGATCGGATCATCCGATGCCGTTTCAATGCCGCCGGTATCAATAAGCATAAACGGACGATTCCGCCATTCACATTTGGAATAGATCCGGTCACGGGTCACACCCGGTGTATCCTCTACAATAGAAAGCCGCCGTCCGATCAGTTTATTGAACAAAGTGGATTTTCCCACATTGGGACGCCCCACAACAGCAACAACTGGTAAAGCCATGATATCATCTCCTTATATCTCAGGATTCTGTTCGGTCTCAAAGGCAATATCTTATCCGTTTTGCCTCTTCTATTCAGGAATAGGCTGCCGCAATCCGCCATGCTTGTATGATAAGCATGGCAAAATGGTATTGCCGTCATACCTAAAAAGAGAGGCGACAAAAGCCGCCTCTCCTCCTCATACAGATTTTGTTTGCACTTATTCAGCATCGTTCATTTTCAGAACAGCAACGCCCTTGTAATAGCCGCATGCCTTACAAACTTTATGCGGAGCCTTGAACGCACCACAATTATCACATACGCTCATGGCAGGCGCGTCCAGCTTCCAAACAGCAGAACGTCTCTTATCACGTCTCGCTTTGGAGACCTTATTCTTTGGTACAGCCATGTTTTGGCACCTCCTTTTTTATACATTACAATCGCAGGTATCTGTATTCAGATTGCACCCGCAGACATCACACAAACCCTGACAGTCCTCCCGGCAAAGCATTTTGGTGGGAAGCATCAGCAACAGGTCTGAGATTGCTGTCTCATTCATATCTATGCAGTCATGTTCAGCAACCAGATATGTGTCATAAGCGTCGCCTTCGCTTTGCAGGGACTGTACAACTGTGTGAGAAAAGTCATACGTATATTCCCTCGTCAGTTCTTCCAGACAACGGTCGCAGACAACATGCAGCGCACAAGCCACGGTATATTCCAACGTCACAATACCGGCACGATTTTGAAAAAAACCGGAAACTGTCACTGGTGCGTCAAATGTATATCCGCGCACATCTGTCAGCTCCTCCGGAGCAATCTGATATGCCACCGGCAGCCGCATGCCTTCTATTTGAAAAATCTCCCGCAGTTGTAAAATCATATCTGCTCCCTTTCAAGCACTGCATTATTTATTATACCTTATTCCATACCGGCTTGTCAAGCTTTTTTTCCAAAAACCTAAAAAACTGATGAAGACAGGCTCTCTTAGTCAAAAAACTTTGTGACAAAGGACGGCAACTCAGAAGCATCTGCAGAAACAGTAAAGGTCACAGAAACCTCATCACCGGTCAGCTTGTCCACCTTTTCCAGCATACGACCCAACTCGTCAAAATCTGCGCCGGCGATCTTCAGAATGCCGTCCACATAGATCTCCTTAATGTCATAGTTGCCGGCAAGCATACCTGCCACATAGCCGTAGAATGCATCAAAACTGTCGATAGCAAACTGCTCTGCGTTGCACCATCTTACCTTATAACTGATGGAACGACGTAATGTCTCCCCTTTTTCGATGCAAACCAGACAGCCATTTGAATCCTTGACAGCGGCATTGATCTTGTCAATGAGGATCTTGGTCTTACCGGTACCTTTTTTTCCTGTAATCAAATTTACCATAATATTTTACTCCTTCCATGCCGGAAACCTCCGGACACATTTTCGTCAGAACCCGCTATACAGATTCCTATGTATTTCTTTGTCACGGCCGCCGATGCAGCCGGAAAAAACTTACTTTGCCAGAAGCGCTTCCAAAGCTGCCTTCTGATCCTCATAGCCCGGCTTACCCAGCAGGGCAAACATGTTGCGCTTATAGCTTTCTACGCCAGGCTGATCAAAAGGATTCACGCCCAGAAGATAACCGGAAACCGCACATGCCTTTTCAAAGAAATAGATGAGATAGCCCAGGCTCTTTTCCGAAACGTCCTCTACTTCCAGGATCATGTTTGGTACGCCGCCGTCTGTATGCGCCAGAACAACACCTTCCAGTGCCTTACGGTTTACTACAGACATGTTCTGACCGGTGAGAAAATTCAATCCGTCCAGATTCTCAACATCCGGCTCCAGATAGAAATCCTGCTTAGGCTTCTTGATATCCACAACTGTCTCAAACAGCATACGGCTGCCTGCCTGAATGTACTGTCCCATCGAATGGAGATCGGTAGAGAATACCGCAGAGGACGGGAAAATACCTTTGTTATCCTTGCCTTCACTCTCGCCGAACAGTTGCTTATACCATTCGGACATCATCACAAAGCTGGGTTCATAGGAAACCAACATTTCCACACTTTTACCCTTGCGGTACAGAATGTTGCGAAGTGCCGCATATTGATAGCAATCATTGTGGTCAAAATCCGCCATAAAATCCTGCTGCGCCTGTGCAGCGCCTGCCATCAATGCCTCAATGTCACAGCCGGCAACCGCAATAGGCAGCAGACCAACAGCAGTCAGGACAGAAAAACGTCCGCCTACATCATCGGGAACGACAAATGTCTCATAGCCCTCGGTGTCAGACAATTCTTTTAAGGTACCTTTTGCCTTATCGGTAGTGGCAAAAATGTGATCCTTTGCGCCTTCCTTACCGTACTTCTTTTCTACCAGCTGCTTGAACACCCGAAACGCCAGCGCAGGCTCAGTGGTCGTGCCGGACTTGGAGATGACATTCACGGAGAAATCCTTACCCTCACAGATGGAAATAATCTCATTCAGATATGTGGGATTGATGTTGTTGCCCACATAATAAATATCCGGTGTATCCTTTTTCAGGTTGTTATAAAACGGCGATCTGAGAAACTCAATGGCAGCACGAGCGCCCAGATAAGAGCCGCCGATGCCAATGACGATCAGTACATCAGAATTGCTCTGGATTTTCTTGGCGGCAGCTTGAATTCTGGCAAACTCTTCCTTATCATAATCGGTAGGCAAGGTCATCCAGCCCAGAAAATCGGAACCCAGACCTGTTTTTCTGTGAAGCAGTTCGGCAGAAGCTTCTACCTGATGACGAATGCCCTCCAGTTCGTTCTTATTGACAAATGACTCGAGATATTTTGTATTCAGCGTAACAGACATAATGCTCATTCCTCCACTATTTTAGAAGCAGTCTCACAGAAGCCGTATCCGGCATTCCGCCATCAGCCGCCTGTTTGACCACTTTACCATATATATCATACTATATTCTGCATCCAATTGCAAGGGTAATCCAAATAATTGTATATTCAGTCCAATTTCAACAATTAAATTTCCAGCATTTTGACGATGATTTGGAGAAGTGCATCCCCAAAATTTCGTTTCCGGACAGAATCCGATGCAACCACTGAGGTTTCATATAAAAGCGTATCATTTTGATAAAAAGCGGCCGTTCCCAGCTTCTGTCCCTCTTGCACCGGTGCTTCCACATATCGTGGGATCACCATGACGGTTTCCAATTCATGACAATCCCGAGGAACAACCAGTCCCTTTAGTTCCCCGGGTCTTATTAGAACCGCACGTTCCACGCCGCTCCGCACTTGAACCGGATACAGAAATTCCTCGGAAAAAGCCGGCTGCACCACCTTCCAGCCCAGAAAGCCCCGTCGAAGCAGATCCTTTGCCAGCGCAAAGCGGTCATCATCCGTCTCGCAGCCCAATACCACTGCAATACAGGTCATGTCCTTTCGGTCTGCTCCAGCAGCAATACTCCAGCCGTCCGATTCGGTATGACAGGCTTTCCAGCCCACAGATGTATCGTCTGTCCGTGCAAAGGTGTTTTCATTTACCAGCTCTGTCTGATCACCCCGGAGAAAATCCCGCCATGTGGTAAAATACGGTGTCAGTTCTTCCATTTCTGACAATCCCCGACAGAGCAGCGCCAGATCCTTTGCCGTGGTATACTGATTTCCGCTGCTGCTCCCCTGAGGACTGTCAAACCGTGTATTTTGCATCCCCAGATCAAACGCCCGGGCATTCATTTCCATGACAAAGGATTCCACATCCCCGGAAATACCGCAAGCCAGTGTTACTGCCGCATCTCCGGCGTTGCCGATGATCATGCCTTTCAGCAGATCCCCTACTGTCATCACCTCTCCGGGAAGCAGCCAGATCACGGCGCCCCGTATACCGCTGACCGCTTCTGAAGCCGTCAGTTCTGTTTCTGCTGTCCATGCGCCGGAGCGAAGTTGTTCTCCGGCAAGATATGCCGTCATCAGCTTTGCCATGACACCGCAAGAAAGCTGCTTCTCTCCGTCCGATTCCAGCAAAACTGTTCCTGTTTCCGCCTCCATCAGCACATATGCCGCCGCAGAGATTTCCTCCTGCTCCTTTGCTTTTACCGGCAGAGAAAAAAGTCCGGTCAGCAGCAATGCGACCAGAACCGATGCCATCAACCTCTCTTTCATCGTACCACCTCCGTTGATATTCTATGCACTGGCGGAGGTAAAAAGAAGAACGGCACTCCCATACGGGAATGCCGTTCTGCTCTCTTACTACTCTACTTAATTCTTGAAAGTTTTTACGTATTTGAAATTACTTGACAATGTACTTGTCAATTGCCTTTACCAGTGCATCAGCATCTTCCGTATGTGCCTGCAACTTGATGGCCTTGGAAAGATCTAGGCTGAAAATACCCATGATGGACTTTGCATCAATGGCATAACGGCCAGAGATCAGATCGATGTCATAGTCGAACTGCATCACAGTGTTGACAAAATCCTTGACATCATTGATGGCGTTCAGCTGAATAATTGTCTCATACATAACAATTACCTCCTTTTGAAAACGACTCGCTTGTTTTCTCAATGCTTTTTCTCTCTTCACAGAATAGATATGCAACCCTGCGACAAATGCTCCGGAATGCCGCTGGTGCGGTATCTGTTCTGTGTCTATAGCATACCACGAAAAAATTTTCTTGTCAAGATACTTGCAGCATTTTCGTCGATATAGTATAATAGGATTAAGCTTCCAGCCAATTTTTTTGACGGCAACGATAAAATTTATGTCAATCCGGTGAAAACCAGTCGAAAATCCTGTCGGATTTTCGCCGGTTTCCGGTAAAATCTGGATAAAATCCAATTATGAGATCGGAGGTTTTTCATATTGAACTGCTATTTTGTCACATTTGGCTGCAAAGTCAACACCTGTGAAACTGCCGGCATGCAGGCTCTTCTGCGAAATGCTGGGCATACCATCGTTAACCGCCCGGCAGAAGCAGATGCGGTAATTTTCAACTCCTGCACGGTTACCGCTTCCGGCGACAGCAGAACCAGAACCGCCATGCGGAAGATTCGCCAGTCCAATCCCGATGCAGTCATTGTACTCACCGGCTGCTATGTACAGGCATATCCGGAAGCTGCTGCCGCCATCCCGGATGCCGATATCATTCTCGGTACAAAGGATCGCAGCCGGCTTCCTGTACTATTGGAAGAATATGCCGGAATGCGTGCCGCCTCCGGTGAAACCGTTTCCCCGTACAGCGGCAGCGAGGTCTTTGAACGGCTCCCCTACGATGAGATGCCGGGGAACACCCGTGCATTCCTGAAGATCCAGGACGGATGCAACTGCTTCTGTACTTATTGCATTATCCCCTACGCCAGAGGAAGATGCCGTTCTATGCCTTTGTCAGAACTTCGCCATGCTGCCGGGGGCTTTGCCGCAAAAGGATACCGGGAAATCGTCCTGTGCGGCATCAATTTGGGATTTTACGGCACGGAATGGAAAGGCTCTTTGGCGGATGCTGCCGAAGCTTGCAGCACTGTGGCAGGCATTACCCGAATCCGTTTCAGTTCCTTAGAACCAGAGCAACTGACAGAGAATGTGTTGAAACGACTATCCGCTCTGCCGAAGTTCTGTCCCCAGTTTCACCTTTCTCTGCAAAGCGGCTGTGACCACACCTTACAGCGCATGAACCGAAAGTATTCTGCCGCAGAATATGAGAAGATCTGTACCACAGCCCGGCAGTATTTTCCCAACTGTGCCATTACCACGGATTTCATGGTGGGATTTCCCGGGGAGACAGATGAGGATTTTTCCCGGTCTCTCCGGTTTGCCCAAAGCATCGGATTCGCTTCCATGCATGTGTTCCGCTATTCTCCCCGCTCCGGCACAAAAGCTGCTTCCTTTTCGGAGCAAGTCCCGGATGCCGTCAAAACATGCCGCATGAAGCAGGCAGCACAAGTTGCCGCAGCGTCCAAAGCCGACTTTCTCCGAAGGCAAATTGGGCAGACAGTTCCCGTGCTGTTTGAACAGGAACAAGGGGACGGATTCCACACCGGACACGCCCCTAACGGGACAATTGTCAAAATATCTGCCAAAAACGAAAAAATTAGTTTGCGTAATCAGATTTTTTATGTTATAATAGAAAAGAGTGATGCGTCATGCTGCTACGGCACTATGATGGATGAAGCCGTACATCAAGATGCAAATCCGTAAAAAAGGAGCTTTTACCATGTCTGTTTTCCGAATTTATGTGGAAAAGAAACCGGAATTTGCTGCTGAGGCACGTTCCCTGCTGAGTGATATCCAAACGGCACTGCGCCTAAATGTCAGCGATATCCGGATCTTCAACCGCTATGACGCCGATCGTCTGGACGAAGCAGCCTTTCAACGTGCTGTTCCCACTGTTTTTTCCGAACCAGCTGTAGACTTTACTTATACCGAACTGCCCAAGCTAAAAGAGGGACAGCGTATGTTTGCCACAGAATACCTGCCCGGACAGTTCGATCAGCGTGCCGACAGCTGTGAACAGTGCATTCAAATCCTGCTTCAGGGCGAACGCTGCCGGGTGCGCACTGCACAAGTTTTTGTGATCACCGGCAGTCTCACCGACAGAGAATTTGACCGGCTGAAATCCTATCTCATTAACCCGGTAGAACGCCGAGAGGCTGCTATGGAACTGCCGGAAACACTGGAAGTCAGCTATACCATCCCTACTGCAGTAGAGACCCTCACCGGGTTTATTCATCTGTCAGAGGATGCGCTGAAACAGTTCATCGCCGACTACGGTCTGGCAATGGATTTGGGGGATATCCAATTTTGTCAGCAGTATTTCCGAGATACCGAGCATCGTGATCCCACCATTACCGAGGTGCGTATGATTGATACCTACTGGTCTGACCACTGCCGTCATACCACCTTCCTGACCCAGATCACCGATGTGGATATTCCTACGGATTACATCAAGAAAACCTATGATACATACTGCACCGTCCGCCAGGAACTGGGGCGTGGGGACAAGCCCATGACTCTGATGGATCTGGCAACCATTGCCGCACGAAAGCTGAAAGCAGAGGGCAAGCTTCAGGATCTGGACGAAAGCGAAGAAATTAACGCCTGCTCTGTGAAGATCCAGGTAGATATTGCCGGCAAGGAAGAGGACTGGATTCTCATGTTTAAAAATGAAACACATAACCACCCCACCGAGATCGAGCCATTCGGCGGTGCAGCGACCTGTCTGGGTGGTGCGATTCGTGACCCCCTATCAGGACGTTCCTATGTCTACCAGGCAATGCGTGTCACTGGTGCAGCAAATCCCCTTGTACCGGTAGAGGATACCATTTCCGGAAAGCTCCCTCAGCGTAAGATTACTGTGGGCGCTGCCAACGGCTACAGCTCATATGGCAACCAGATTGGTCTGGCGACGGGACATGTTGCCGAAGTATATCACCCCGGATATATGGCAAAGCGTCTGGAGATTGGTGCCGTATTGGGCGCTGCTCCTGCCGAAAATATCCGCAGAGAAACGCCCGTTCCCGGCGATATCGTGATTCTCCTGGGCGGAAAAACCGGACGTGACGGCTGCGGCGGTGCAACTGGTTCTTCTAAATCCCACACGGTGGAATCCCTCGGGCACTGCGGCGCAGAGGTACAGAAGGGCAATGCACCGGAAGAACGAAAGCTCCAGCGTCTGTTCCGCAATCCCACCGTCACAAGAATGATCAAGCGCTGCAACGACTTCGGTGCAGGCGGCGTTTCTGTTGCCATCGGCGAACTGACGGACGGTCTGGAGATCAATCTGAACGCTGTTCCGAAAAAGTACGATGGTCTGGATGGTACAGAAATCGCCATCAGTGAATCCCAGGAGCGTATGGCTGTTGTGGTTTCACCGGAGGATGCAGAACGCTTTATCAAAGAAGCAGGCAGAGAAAATCTGGAAGCAACGATTGTGGCAGCTGTCACGGCAGAGCCCCGTCTGAAAATGCACTGGAATGGCAATACCATTGTTGATTTGTCCCGTGAATTCCTCAATTCCAACGGTGCGGCAAAGTACACGGATATTGCCATTGAAGAGCCTCAGCCTGCTGGAGAGGTTTCTCTCACCGACAGTGCAGACGCATGGACAGAGCTACTTTCCGGTTTGAACGTCTGCTCTCAGAAGGGGCTCATTGAAAAATTCGACTCTACCATTGGAGCAGGCACAGTCCTCATGCCCTTCGGCGGCGTATACCAGCTGTCACCATCACAGGCAATGGCTGCCAAGATCCCCGTACTCAAAGGCGAGACAAACACCTGTTCTCTGATGGCGTGGGGATATCATCCTTATATTAGCGAACGAAACCCCTATCTGGGTGCCATGAACGCCGTGCTAACCTCTATTGCAAAGATCGTGGCAGCCGGCGGCAGTTGGCATCACTGTTGGCTGACCTTCCAGGAATACTTTGAACGCACACAAAACGACCCCAAGCGCTGGGGTAAGCCTATGGCAGCACTGCTGGGTGCTTTTCAGGCACAAATGGAAATGGGCTGCGGCTCTATCGGCGGCAAGGATTCCATGTCCGGAACCTTTGAAAATATTGATGTGCCGCCGACGCTGGTTTCCTTTGCAGTTTCTGTGGCAAAGGCAGACAAAATTGTTTCCACGGAATTTAAGTGTGCCGGAGACCAGGTAATCATGCTCCGCCCCAGGACTGACGAGAACGGCATTCCCTGCTTTGACAGCATTCGGGCGGCATTTGACAAGGTAGAAGCCATGATTGCTGCTGGACGTATCCGTGCAGGCTGGGTCATCGACTTCGGCGGTGCAGCTGAAGGTATCGCCAAAATGTGTTTCGGCAACGGTATCGGCTTTACATTCTCTCGCCAGCTCACGGATGAGGAATTGTTCCAGCCCTGCTGCGGCGGTTTCCTGTTAGAACTGTGCGGCGAAGCCGAAACGGGCGAGGATGTGATCGGCACGACCACGGAAACGCCGGAGATCGTCTGCCCGCATTACAAGCTCCGGCTAAACAAGCTGCTCTCTGTCTGGGAGCGCAAGTTGGAACCGGTATTTCCCTGCCGCATCAAGACCACCAACGAGATTCCGGAAAAGATCTCCTATTCCCGGAAGACGACCCTGTCTGCCGGAATCAAGAATGCCCAGCCTCGTGTGCTGATCCCGGTATTTCCCGGCACAAACTGCGAATATGACACAGCCCGTGTTTTTGAACGTGCAGGCGCAAGGCCCCAGATCTTTGTGATCCGAAACCTGACACCAGCTGATATGGAGGATTCCATCACTGCCTTTGCGGCCATGGTCAAGCAGGCACAGATCATCATGATTCCTGGCGGCTTCAGCGGCGGCGATGAACCAGAGGGCAGCGGAAAATTCATCACCGCATTCTTCCGCAACCCCCGCATCCGAGACGCCGTTCATGAACTGTTGCATTGCCGGGACGGTCTCATGCTGGGTATCTGCAACGGATTCCAAGCACTGGTGAAGCTTGGTCTGGTTCCCTTTGGTGAGATCATGGATATGACAGATGTTTCTCCCACCCTGACTTTCAACACCATTGCACGCCACCAGTCCATGCTGGTTCATACACGAATCGCTTCCAACAAATCCCCGTGGCTGTACGGTACAGAGGTGGATGACATCCATACTGTAGCAATTTCTCACGGTGAAGGACGTTTTGTTGCACCTCAGGCGCTGCTGGACGATCTGGTGAAGAATGGTCAGATCGCAACACAGTACGTAGATCTGGATGGCAATCCGTCTATGGATATCCATTTCAATCCCAACACCTCTATGATGGCAATTGAGGGCATTACCTCACCCGACGGCAGGGTGCTTGGAAAAATGGGACACAGTGAGCGCATCGGACAGAACCTGTACCGCAATGTGCCGGGTGAAAAGGATCAGAAGATCTTTAAAAGCGGTGTAAACTATTTCAAATAATCCGGAGCAATCCTCAAAAACAGGGCAGACACACAGACAGGTCTGTCCTGTTTTTTATGAAGTATAATCCTCGATCAACCGCCGCATTTCCGCCTCTGTTCTGGCAGTGACCCCCTGTTCCAACCGGTCATAGTCATATTCAGACAGCAGATTCAAAGGCATGTCCAGTTTCTCATAAGGCTCATCGCTTCCTATGCGGAACAGTGACAGCTGACCCTCATGAATACGCAGCAAATAGCCCGGCTCAGTGGACGGTTCGGTTGCTGGAACTGTCGGCTCTGGCTTTTGCACGATGCTGCGCTCCTGCTGAGCGGCATAAGTCATCGACCCGGCTGCAATGACCAGTGAGATGGCAAGCCCGGTGAGAAGCGTCCAGATGATTTTCTTTTTTTCCATATTCAGCCATTCCTTTCTAGGGCGTGTCAACACGCCCGAATGAATACTACCATAAACAGCATTGCCGAAATTTCAAAATTTATTCATTTTGCATAATTTTTAAAAAAAATTCACATTGTCGCTTCACAAGAAAAAGAATTTATGATATAATATATGATGTATAGTTATGCGGATTTTTCCGCCTGTGAACACAGGCAACAGAAAGGAATTTATCAATATGGAAAGGAAAAAACCAAACTCCTCTGGCAAAAACCAAAACAATCGTTCCCGGCAGGGCACTTCTCAGAGAAAATACTTCGGACCGACCGGAACGCCGGAATATCCATACCATAACCCTGAACTGGACAAGCATCTGACCAAGGAAAAGCGGTTTCCAGTACTGCATCGTACCATTTCTATTCTCGGATCAACCCTGGCTGCGCTGTTTCTCATTATGATCATTACCTGCACCATTGTGGTGACTGCACTGGTGATCTATGTCATGGATTTTCGGGATGATGTGCCAAATGTCACTATCGAAGAAATGGAGCTTTCCTACAATACCAATATTTATGCCAAGGATAACGAGGATAACTGGGTGGAAATTTACGAGGTCAGCAGCAAAGCCCAGCGTATCCCCATCAGCATCGATGACATTCCCCAGCATGTCCGTTCTGCCTTTGTCTGCGCTGAGGACGATCAGTTTTATACCCATGACGGTGTGAATTACAAGCGTACACTGGCCGCTTTTATCAATATGTTCGTGCATATCTACGACACCAATCAGGGCGGTTCTACTATTACACAGCAGCTGATCAAAAATATCACCGGCGACAGTTTACAATCCCCCTCCCGTAAGATTCGTGAGATCTTCCGTGCCATGGAACTGGAACGGGCATATTCCAAAGATAAAATTCTGGAAACATACCTAAACTACATCGGCTTTGGCGGCAGCTCCAACGGCATTGAGCATGCTGCGCAGAAATACTTCGGCAAAAGCGCCTCGGAACTGGATGTGGCAGAAGCAGCCTGTCTGGCAGCTATCCCCAAAAGCCCGGAAACACTCAATCCCTTCGCTGGCTATGTAGATGACCAGACCGGGGAATGGGTAGAATCCGGCAAGAAAAAGAATCGTAGCCGTCAGGAATATGTGCTCTGGCAAATGTATGACAACGGCGCATTGACCTATGACCAATATCAGGCTGCACTGAATGAAAAGCTGATATTTACCGATTCCGAGGAATATCAGGCAGCCCACCCTGAGACAGAGGACAAAAATGCAGAGAATGCCGATGGTCCCACCTCATGGATCATTGACGCTGCACTGTACGAAGTGTCCGACTATCTGATGGATCGTTTCAATTTGACCCGACAGCAGGCGATCTCCCGTATTAATCACGGCGGTTATCAGATCTACACCACCGTGAACAGCGATATGCAGGAATACGTGGAAAAAAAATACCTCGACCTGAACAATCTGGTGGAGGAATCCCGCGTGGTCAAGTATGACGAGGACGGCGAACCTTATTATCCGGAGTCTGCCTTTGTAGCAATGGACTATCAGGGACAGATTCTGGCAATGGTGGGCGCAGTCGGCAAAAAAACCGAATCCCTTTGTATGAACTACGCCACCATGGAACAGCGTCAGCCGGGATCTACCATTAAGCCGGTGACCACCTATGGACTGGCACTGGACAGCGACCTGATTCACTGGGGCTCGATTTACAAAGACCAGCCTATTGAAGTAGACGGCGAAAAATGGCCTACCAACTACAGTGAGGACAGTTCCGCCATGGTCGTCAGCGGCAAAGAACTGAAGATCTATGAAGCGCTGGAAAAATCCTACAATACGGTGCCGGCACAGCTCTGTGAGGCTCTGACCCCCCGAAAGGTATTTGATTTCGCCACCACCCGCATGGGTCTGGCACTCTGTGAAGATTCCGGTGACGGTCATACTGACGTGGCATATTCTCCTCTGACAGTAGGCGCTCTGACCTATGGTGTGACCCTGGAGAATCTGGTCAGCGCCTATATCCCCTACGGCAACGGCGGTATGCACTATGAGGCACATCTGGTCAGCAGAGTCATTCAGGGGGCAGGAGAACTGGTCTATGAGAACAATGGCAATCCCCAGCAGGCTGTTTCTGCAGAGACTGCCTATGTAATGAATAAATTATTGCAGGATGTCATTAACAACGGTACAGGTACCAAGGCAAAGCTGGAGAACAAGCATGTTGCCGGCAAAACCGGTACGACACAGGACTGGAACGATCTGACCTTTGTGGGACTGACCGAAGATTTTGTCAGCGGCGTATGGCTGGGATATCCCAAGCGCTCTGAGCTGGAGGATCACAGCATTAAATCTGCACAAGTGTGGCAAAATATCATTGGAGAATACGCCAACAGCCTGGACACTGATAAAGAATATCCCTCCTGCGACAGTGTCATTGAGGAAAAAGTCTGTGCAAGATCCGGTATGATCGCCGGTCCGTACTGTTCCTCCTCCACCACTGGCTTTTATAAATCCTCCAACGCACCTGTCTGCAACGTCTGCACCTATAAACCCAAGGCAACCACGGCAATCACCACACCCGGCGAATCCACTGCGACGACAGCAGCCCCCGCTCCGGAGCAGACCGCTGCCGCTTCTCAGACAGCACCGCCAGCACAGGGTGCCGGTGAATCTGAACAATAATAAGGATGTGCTACGCATGCAACAATCATATCAACTCTGCTGTCCCTGTCATTTTGGACTGGAACTCACGCTTTGTTTTGAAATATCTAAGATCGGCGGCACAGATATTGCCGCACAGGACGGCAGAGTACTGTTCCGGGGAAACGATTTAACCATTGCCAAGGCAAATCTCTGTCTATCCACTGCCGAGCGCATCCTGGTACAGTTGGGACAGTTTCCTGCTTATAACTTTGAAGATCTGTTTCAAGGCGTTCGTGCTCTGCCCCTGGAGCAGTGGATCGGCGTGAATGATGCTTTTCCCGTCAAGGGACATGCGTTGAGTTCCCAGCTGCACAGCATACCGGACTGTCAGTCCATCATCAAAAAATCCATCGTAGAACGCCTCAGTTCCGTCTATCATGTACACTGGTTTCAGGAGACCGGTGCAGTGCATCTCATCCGATTTTCGATCCGGAAGAATATCGTAACCATTTATCTGGATACCTCTGGCATCGGTCTGCACAAGCGGGGCTACCGCAAAAACGCCAATGCCGCACCCATTAAGGAGACACTGGCTGCCGGTATTGTCGATCTGGCACGGGTCAATTCCCAGAGTATTGTCTGTGACCCCTTTTGTGGCAGCGGCACGCTTCTCATCGAAGCCGCATGGAAGGCGATGCGCATGGCGCCCGGTCTGAACCGCCGCTTTCAGGCAGAACTGTGGGAACAGATTCCTCAGGGTGTCTGGCGTGAGGCACGGGAAGAAGCTGTGTCCAATATCCGCCATGACGGAGATTTTACGGCATTCGGCTTTGACATTGACCCGAAAGCCATTGCTTTGACAGAAGAAAACTGCCGGAAAGCCGGTGTCAAGCCCCGCATTCATATTCAGCAACAGGATATCGGAGATTTTCAGCCTCCGGAGGGAGCAATCACCATTTGCAATCCCCCTTACGGCGAGCGTATGCTGGATATCCAGCACGCCCAGTCTATCTACCGGATCATGGGAGAAGTGTTTCCGGCAGACAAGAACCATCCCTGCCATATCATTACCCCGGATGCAGATTTTGAACTGCATTTTGGCAAAGCGGCACATAAAAAAAGAAAGCTGTACAACGGCATGCTGCAATGCTGTCTCATGAGCTATTTCCGGGATATCCAGCGGTAATGTTTGTTCACATAAAATTTGCAATATAATTGCGCACATTACCATTCTCTTTTCCGTCATAGGTTATAGGAGGGCTTTTATGTGAACACGCTCTAAGAACCTGTTTTCATAGATTGTGCGGGTTTGCCCTAAAAAATCCGGCAGTTGTCTCCCCTGAACACTGCCGAAAACAAAAGGAGAAAACGATATGAACTTTACCACCATTCTGCTCTTTCTCTGCCTGCTTCTGATATCCGGCATTACCATTGGGGTTCAAAGAGGCATTGCCGCTGTATGGAAAGCACAAACTTTTCTGCCGTCCAAAAAGCCTGCTGCCGAAAAAAATGCCGATTCTCATGAAGAAAATGAAAAATCCACAAATCAAACGCCTGCTGCACAGAATTCTGCCCATAAACCCAGTCTGAAGCAGTACATCCTGTATATTTCCACAGGTATCCTGGTGCTTCTGGGATTTCTGGATCTATTTCCCGCAGTGGAATACGGCGCTTATTCCGGCGGTTTCCTGCTGCTGGGAATTGCTGCGCTGCTGGAGTTTTTGGTGTATCAGCTCTGTCTGAGAAAAAAGAGCCGGACAACCCGGTTTTTCGGCAAACTCGTCGCTGTGACTGCTATCCTGGAACTGACCGTGATGCAATTTCCCTCCTATCATCTTCTGCTGGGAAATTATCCGCTGACAACACTCTCTCTGGAAAATGCCCAGATCGAAATCGGAAATGCACAATACGATGACAAAACCGGCACGCTGCTCCTTCAGGGCAAAGATGAATGCGTCATCACATATTCCAATCTGGATATTCCCGTAGGAACTGTCCACGCCATCACACGCTTTGGCACAGAGGCGGAAAGCTATAACTTTATTCTGGATGCATGCGATGAAACTCACAAGAGCTATCGGTATGACGTTGCGCAATCCAAGCTGATCAAAGACAGAGAGAACACCTCATATATCTCCTGCCTGCTCTCCGGAAACGTGTCCGATCTCCGGCTGAAATTCACTGGAAAAGAAGATGCCGATGCACTGATCATTCAGGGCATCCGGCTCAACGAGCAGATTCCCTTTGCGGTTTCTCCCCTGCGGCTGCTGCTGATCCTGATTCTGGGCACAATGGCATATGCCATTGTCTCCTCGGCAATCCTTGCAAAGCCCTATGAGAACACAAAACGCATCTGTGGTGCAGCGGCAGCTTTGATGACTGTCATCACTATGGGTCTGGGCACAATGATTGTCCTGAAAGAACTTCCGGTCGAAGATTTTGCCAAACAATTCCGGCTCTCCAGCGGCAACCAGATTACAGAGGAACTGGTAGACGCCTTTGAGGACGGTCACTTGTATCTGAATGGAGAGCCGTCACAAGCACTGATGGACATGGAAAATCCCTATGACTGGAGTCAGCGCGGTGACCAGAATGTAGACGCCAAATGGGATCATGTTTACTATGAGGGAAAATATTACTCCTACTATGGCATTGCGCCTGTTATTCTGGTATTCCTTCCGTGGCATAAGCTCACCCATCACTATGCCTCTACCAATCTGTCGGTTCTGCTGTTCGGTCTTATTGGCATTTTGTTTTTGACTCTTGCTTATATGGCGGCAGTCAAACGATGGTTCCGGAAAACCCCTGCCGGCTGCATCATTGCCGGATTGGCTGTACTGCTGGCGTCCTGCGGCATTGGGTACAGCCTCGGGCGGACCTTATTCTATGAGATCTCTATTTCTTCAGGCTTTGCCTTTGTGACAATGGGCGCTTATTGTCTGATCTCTTCTGATCTGCTCACAGGCAGCGGCAGAATATCCCTGCCCCGGACGGCGCTGGCTTCTCTTTTTCTGGGAATCGCTGTATTGTGCCGCCCCACATTGGCAGTTTATGCTATCTGTGCCGCACTGTACTTTGTCTGCGCCATTCCTCGTTCCGGTCACATACTGGAAGAGGGGAGCATCTGCGGCGTCAACAAGAAGCGCCGGATCGCCTTTGTTTTCTGTGCCGCACTGCCCCTGGCAGCACTTGGTGCAGTGCAGATGTGGTACAATGCCGCCAGGTTCGGTTCGCCGCTGGATTTCGGCATTCAGTATTCCCTCACCATCAACGACTTTACCCATTCTCAGTATCATACGCATTTTGTATTGATCGGTCTGTGGAATTATCTCTTTGCCCCTGTTCTGATCTCTCCGGAATACCCGTTTTTCACGGTGCCTTTCTCCAAAATGGAAGCAAACGGCTATTACTTTAACGACACCGGAAACACCGCCGGCATTCTGTTTCTGGCGCTGCCCGTACTGGCATATGTTATCCTGTCACGGTCTGCGCTCCGCCGGCTGCCGAATCGCAAGACAAAAATCCGGCATCTGCTGTATGTGGGTCTGCCCTGCGTTGTCATGCCGCTGGTGATTATCTGTTCTATCTGGGAAAGCGGCTATGCTGTGCGCTACGTGGCGGATTTCTCCTGGGAAATGATCTTTGGGGCGCTTATTATTCTGTTCTTCCTATATCAGAAGAGCCGAAATGAAACCAAACAGCTCTGGATGAAAAAATTTCTGGCGGTTTCTATGATCTGGTCAGTGCTGATCAATGGTGTACAGATTTTCAACTTCTCCTTTCCGCAGGAGGATTATCCGGCACTTGCGGATCATCTGACACAATTGTTCGCTTTCTGGAAGTAATTCGCTAAGGGGGCATTTTTGAATGGATACGTTATATCTGGTGATTCCCTGCTACAATGAAGAAGAGGTTCTGCCGGAAACAGCAAGACAGCTTCTGTCAAAAATGCAAACGCTGATGGAGTCAAAAAAGATTTCGGAAAAAAGCCGCATCGTCTTTGTGAATGACGGCTCAAGGGATCGCACCTGGGAGATCATTAAGCAGTTCCACCGGGAAGAACCCATCTATCAGGGCATCTGTCTTTCCCGAAACCGGGGACATCAGAATGCACTGCTTGCTGGATTGATGACAGTCAAGGCGTATTGTGACATGGCAATTTCTCTGGACGCAGATCTCCAGGATGATATCAATGCCATTGACGAAATGGTGGAGAAATACTATGCCGGAAACGATATTGTCTACGGCGTGCGCAGTGCCCGGGATACGGATACTTTTTTCAAAAAATTCACAGCACAGGGCTATTATAAAATGATGCATCACATGGGTACGGATATTGTGTACAACCATGCAGATTATCGCCTCATGAGCAAACGGGCATTGCATGCTCTGGAGGATTTCAAGGAAGTCAATATGTTTCTCCGGGGTGTTGTGCCATTGATTGGGTACAAAAGCGATTGTGTGTACTATGCCCGGAAGGAACGGCTTGCCGGTGAATCGAAATATCCCCTGCGTAAAATGCTTTCCTTTGCATGGGAGGGAATCACTTCCATGTCCACAAAACCCATTACGATAATCACTCGGTTGGGTATTGTGATCTTTCTGGTAAGCATTGCGATGTTGGTTTACTCTGTAATACGGCATTTTGCTGGAGCGACGACCACTGGCTGGACTTCGCTGATCGTGTCCATATGGGCGATTGGAGGGCTGCAGCTTCTGGCAATTGGGATCATTGGGCAGTATGTCGGAAAGGCGTATTTGGAAACGAAAGAGCGTCCGAAATATTTTGTAGAAACATATCTCTCAGATGAAGAGTGAGAACACATAGCCTGTTTTCCATTGAAAAAGATGGGAAACAGGCTTTTTTATCAAAGTCTGTTTCGTGTCTTTCAACCGCCGTCTTTTCAACATCTTTCCGTCATTTTTCTTTTTTCGTTTGTTGACTTTTCCCCCGTATCTATGTATAATATATAGTGAAAACAAGTTCTAAGCGTGTATCGACCCATCAGGGAGGCGGTCTATATGGATCACTTTGAACTGCATGCGCCCTTCACCCCTACAGGCGACCAGCCGGAAGCAATTGCCGAACTGGTTCACGGCATTCAAGCCGGTCAGCGGGAACAAACTTTACTGGGTGTCACCGGTTCAGGCAAGACCTTTACTATTGCCAACGTCATTGCACAGGTCAACAAGCCCACACTGGTACTGGCACACAATAAGATTCTGGCAGCACAGCTTTGTTCCGAATTCCGGGAGTTTTTTCCCCATAATGCGGTAGAATACTTTGTATCCTACTACGACTACTACCAGCCGGAAGCCTATATCCCCAGCACGGACAGCTATATCGAAAAGGATTCCTCTATTAATGATGAGATCGACAAAATGCGACACAGCGCTACCTCTGCCCTGGCAGAACGGCGTGATGTCATCATTGTCGCCAGCGTGTCCTGCATCTATTCTCTGGGAAGTCCGGAGGAATACCGTTCTATGACTGTTTCCGTGCGGCAAGGCATGGAAAAACCCATTCAACAGCTGACAAAAGAGCTTGCCGCCATTCAGTATGAGCGCAACGACATTAACTTTGTCCGGAACAAGTTTCGTGTCCGAGGAGATGTGGTGGAAATTTTTCCGGCAAATTCCACAGACAAGGCGATCCGTGTGGAATACTTCGGCGATGAGATTGACCGTATCTGTGAGATCAACGTAATTACCGGAGAGATTACTGCAATGATGCAACATGCCGCCATTATGCCAGCTTCTCACTATGTAGTGGGAAGTGAAAAAATCACAAAGGCAGTACAGGAAATCCGCCGGGAAATGATAGAACGGGCGGCATGGTTTACCGAAAATCACAAGCTCATCGAAGCTCAACGCATCCAGCAGCGCACCCAGTATGACATGGAAATGCTGGAGGAGATCGGCTTTTGCAGCGGCATTGAGAATTATTCCCGTGTGCTGGCAGGCAGACCACCGGGAAGCGTCCCCTATACCCTCTTAGATCACTTCCCCGAGGATTTCCTGCTGGTGGTAGACGAAAGCCATGTGACATTGCCCCAGGTTCGTGCCATGTTTGCCGGCGATCGTGCCCGGAAGCAGACACTGGTGGATTATGGTTTCCGTCTGCCCAGTGCCTTTGACAACCGTCCCCTGAATTTTGACGAATTCTACAGTCACGTGCATCAGGCGATCTATGTCAGTGCCACCCCCGGACCTTTTGAGCGGGAGCACTGCACCCACATTGCCGAACAGGTGATCCGTCCCACAGGATTGTTAGATCCCGAGATCACCGTCAAGCCGGTAGAGGGGCAGATCGAGGACTTATTTTCAGAGATCCACATGCGTGCTCAACGAAACGAACGTGTTCTTGTCACTACACTAACCAAAAAAATGGCAGAGGATCTGACCGCTTATCTGGAACGCATGGGCGTCAGGGTACGCTATCTCCACCATGACATTGACACTGTAGAACGTATGGAGATCATCCGTGACCTGCGTCTGGGTGAATTCGACGTGCTGGTGGGCATCAACCTGCTCCGTGAGGGTCTGGATATTCCGGAGGTGTCCCTGGTGGCAATTCTGGATGCGGATAAAGAGGGATTTTTGCGCAGTGAAACTTCTATGATACAAACCATTGGACGAGCTGCCAGAAATGCCGGAGGACAGGTCATCATGTATGCCGATGCAGTCACCGGCTCTATGGAACGTGCCATTACAGAAACCGAACGCCGCCGTGCCAAGCAGATGGCATATAATGAAGCCCACGGCATTGTGCCCCAGACCATTCGCAAAGACATCCGTGACGTGATCGAAATCACCACCAAGGCGGAGGTGGAGAAAAAGACCTCTGGCAAAAAGCTCCGCGGCAAAGAAAAACAGAAGCTTTTGGAACAACTCCGTATACAGATGAAAGAAGCGGCAAAGCTGCTGGAATTTGAACATGCAGCCTATCTCCGGGACAAAATACGAGAATTGGAGGAACAGGAGTAATTATGCTGGAAAAAATCATCGTGCATGGCGCACGTGCCAATAATCTGAAAAACATCCATGTGGAAATGCCCCGTGATAAACTAATCGTCATGACAGGACTGTCCGGCTCAGGAAAATCCTCTCTGGCATTTGACACCATTTTTGCAGATGGTCAGCGGCGTTATATGGAAAGTCTTTCCTCCTATGCTCGTCAATTTCTGGGACAGATGGAAAAACCAGATGTGGACAGCATTGAGGGCTTGTCACCGGCTATTTCCATCGACCAGAAAACCACCTCGAAAAACCCTCGCTCTACTGTGGGAACTGTGACGGAGATCTACGATTATCTCCGTCTGCTCTATGCCCGTATCGGCATCCCCCACTGTCCGGTCTGCGGAAGAGAAATCAGACAGCAATCCGTGGATGAGATCGTAGACCGCATCATGGAGTTGGAGGAGGGTACACGCTTTCAACTGTTAGCCCCCGTTGTCCGAGGCAAAAAAGGTCAGCATGTCAAAGTACTGGAAAGTGCTAAAAAATCCGGTTATGTCCGTGTCCGTGTGGATGGCAGTCAGTACGATCTGTCTGAAGAGATCGCACTGGATAAAAACAAGAAGCATGACATTGAGATCATTGTGGATCGTCTGGTGGCAAAGCCCTCTCTCCGTACCCGCCTGACAGACAGTTTGGAAACGGTTCTGTCACTCACCGGCGGACTGGTCATGGTAGATGTCATCGGCGGTGAGGAAATGCTGTTCTCCCAGAGCTATGCCTGCCCGGAGCACGGCGTTTCTGTGGAGGAACTGACTCCCCGGATGTTCTCCTTCAACAACCCCTTTGGTGCGTGTCCTCATTGTACCGGTCTGGGTGTGTTTCAGGAAATCGACCCGAAGCTCATCGTCCCCAATCCGGATCTAAGCATCCGTCAGGGCGCCATTAAAGCCTGCGGCTGGAATACGCTGGATGAAAGCTCTATTGCCATGATGTATTACACTGCCATTTCAAATCAATATGGCATTTCTCTGGATGTCCCGGTCAAAAAGCTGAAACCAGAACAATTAGATCTGTTTCTATACGGCACACAGGGCAAACGGCTATTTCTCCACCGCACCACGGCAGGGGGAAAAACCGAAGGCTTCAGCACGCCCTTTGAAGGGATCATTCCCAATCTGAGACGGCGATTTGCAGAGGGCTCGGAACGGGCAAAGGAGGAGATCAGCGCCCTGATGAGCGATGTCCCCTGTCCGGTCTGTCACGGCAAACGGCTAAAACCGGAGGTTCTCGGGGTCACAGTGGGTGCCCGGAATATTATGGAGCTAACCGATCTGTCGGTATCTGCTGCTCTGGATTTTCTGGAACACCTGACACTGACAGAGCGGGAAGCTGCCATTGCCGCCCGTGTCGTCAAAGAAATCCGAGAACGGCTGGGCTTTCTGAAAAATGTAGGCCTGGACTATCTGACTCTTTCCCGGAATGCCGGAACGCTTTCCGGCGGTGAAAGCCAACGGATTCGTCTGGCGACCCAAATCGGCTCGTATCTCATGGGCGTGCTGTATATCCTGGACGAGCCCAGCATTGGTCTGCACCAACGGGATAACGACAAGCTGATAGACACCCTGAAGCATCTGCGGGATCTGGGAAATACACTGATCGTGGTAGAACATGATGACGACACAATCTTAGCAGCGGATTATGTGGTGGATATCGGACCGGGAGCTGGTGTCAACGGCGGTAAGGTCGTATATGCCGGCGATGTCAAGGGACTTTTGGCGTGTGAGGAATCTATTACTGGTCAGTATCTTAGCGGCAGCCGATGTATTCCCCTGCCGGAAAGCCGCCGTACCGGAAACGGCAACGCCTTGCGCATTCACGGTGCAAGAGAACACAATCTGAAAAATATTGATGTCACCATTCCCCTTGGTGTACTCACCTGTGTCACAGGTGTTTCCGGCTCGGGAAAATCCTCTCTGATTAACGAGATTCTCTATAAGTATCTGGCAGCAAAACTGAACCATGCCCGTACCCGTTACGGAGATTTTGACAGCATGGAAGGTCTGGAGCATCTGGATAAAGTCATTGATATCGACCAGTCTCCCATCGGCAGAACGCCGCGTTCCAATCCGGCAACTTATACGGGAGTATTCACCGATATCCGGGATTTGTTTTCCAAGACGCAGGATGCCAAGGCAAAGGGCTACACTTCCGGGAGATTTTCCTTTAATGTCAAAGGCGGTCGATGCGAAGCGTGTCAGGGCGATGGCATTCTGCGCATTGAGATGCACTTTCTGCCGGATGTGTATGTTCCCTGCGAAGTATGCAAGGGACAACGGTACAACCGGGAAACTCTGTCGGTGAAATACAAAGGGAAATCCATCTACGATGTACTGGAAATGACGGTGGAAGAGGGCGCGGCATTTTTTGCGCATATCCCCAAGATCGCACGAAAGTTAAACACCTTGAACATGGTTGGACTGGGCTATCTGAAAATCGGTCAGCCGGCTACGACCCTTTCCGGCGGCGAGGCGCAGCGTGTCAAACTTGCCACAGAACTGTCCAAGCGTCCTACCGGCAAGACCATTTATATCCTGGATGAGCCTACCACCGGACTGCATACCGCAGATGTTCACCGTCTGATCCAGGTGCTGCAACAGCTAACAGATGCCGGGAATACAGTAGTAATTATCGAACACAACCTGAATGTGATCAAGATTGCCGATCATATAATTGATCTGGGTCCTGAAGGGGGCGACAAGGGGGGAACAATTGTGGTCAGCGGTACACCGGAACAGGTTGCTGCCTGCCCGAATTCCTATACCGGAAAATATCTGAAACCCTATCTGGAACAAAAAAACAACCGATAAAAACCGGTCTTCAAAAGAGAAAAAAGGTTTTGTATCCAGGTGTAACGCTTTCGATATGTGCGGAAGAACCATATTTTTTGTAAAAATCTCTATTTTTTCAGAAAATATTTCCAAACCCCTTGCAAAATTCTGAAAAATAGTGTATAATAATAGATGATCGCATTCGTGTGCGATCCCGTATATCTTTATTTGAAAGGACGTCAATCAAATGGCAGGTTTAAACAAAGTATCTGTAGACGACATCAATGTAAAGGGCAAGCGTGTGCTTGTTCGTGTGGATTTTAACGTTCCCATGAAGGACGGCGTTATCACCAACGATAACCGCATCCAGGCTGCACTCCCCACCATCAACAAGCTGAGTTCTGAGGGCGGCAAGGTGATCCTTTGCTCTCATCTGGGCAAGCCGAAGAACGGTCCAGAGGCAAAGTTCTCTCTGGCTGCTGCTGCTGCCCGTCTGGGTGAACTGGTTTCCGCCAAGGTGACCTTTGTTCCCTCCGACACCGTTGTAGATGATTCCGTAAGGGCTGCTGTAGATGCTATGCAGGATGGGGAGATCATTGTTCTGGAGAATACCCGTTTCCGCGGTGCTGACGAAACCAAAAACGGCGAAGAATTCAGCAAGGAACTGGCTTCTCTGGCAGATGTATTCGTCATGGATGCATTCGGCAGCGCACACAGAGCACATGCTTCTACCGCTGGCGTGACCAAGTTTGTGGATGAAACTGCTGTCGGCTATCTGATGCAGAAAGAAATCCAGTTCTTGGGCAACGCAGTGGAAACACCGGTTCGTCCCTTCGTAGCAATTCTGGGCGGCGCTAAGGTCGCTGATAAACTGAACGTGATCTCCAATCTGCTGGAAAAGTGTGACACCCTGATCATTGGCGGCGGTATGGCTTATACCTTCCTGAAGGCACAGGGCTATGAGGTCGGTACTTCTCTGGTAGATGATTCTAAGCTGGACTATTGCAAAGAAATGCTGGAAAAAGCAAAGGCAAACGGCAAGACTCTGCTTCTGCCGGTAGATACCGTAACTGCTGCTGCATTCCCGGATCCCATTGATGCAGAAATCGAGGTAACCACCTATGATTCTCACGAGATCCCGGCTGACAAGATGGGTCTGGATATTGGCGAAAAAACACAGGCTTTGTTTGCTGACGCAGTCAAGTCCGCAAAGACGGTGGTATGGAACGGTCCTATGGGCGTATTCGAGAATCCGATCCTGAGCAAGGGTACCATCGCTGTGGCACAGGCTCTGGCTGATACCGATGCAACCACCATTATCGGCGGCGGCGATTCCGCAGCAGCCGTGATGCAGCTGGGCTTTGCAGATAAAATGAGCCACATCTCCACTGGCGGCGGCGCTTCTCTGGAATACCTGGAGGGCAAGGTTCTGCCGGGTGTTGCTGTGATTGCTGACAAGTAATCTTCGAGGAAAAACAATGATGAAATGTGACCTGAAAAAGAAACTTCTCAAAGCCTTGCAAAATCCCACAACCGCCTTAGTTGTTGGTGCACTGTGCGGCTTGATACTGGGCATGCTGCTGATCCCCTTTTCCAAGGGCATATGCATCGGCAGCAATAATACCATCAACGGCTGTGATGAAGACGAGTGCGAATGCAGCTGCGAAAAACCGAAAGGAAAGAGGAAATCCAAATGAACAAATCTCTGAGAAAGGCAATTATTGCCGGCAACTGGAAAATGAATAAGAACCGCAAGGAAGCTGCTGAGCTGATTGAAGCTCTCAAACCCATTGCAGCAGATAAGACCTGCGGTGTGATTATCTGTGTACCCTTCACCAATCTGGAAACAGCACTGTCTCTGACACAGGGCACAAACATTGAAGTAGGCGCAGAGAACGTACACTTTGAAAAGAGCGGCGCTTTCACCGGCGAGATCTCCGCAGATATGCTGACAGAAATGGGTGTCAAGTATGTCATCGTTGGTCACTCTGAGCGCAGACAGTATTTCGGTGAAACCGATGAGACTGTCAACAAGCGTACCACTGCTGCCATCGAAGCAGGTATGACGGTTATTCTGTGCGTTGGCGAGACTCTCACAGAGCGTGAGCAGGGTATCACCGAAGAGATTGTGGCAAAGCAGGTCAAGGTTGCTCTGAACGGACTTTCCGCAGATCAGGTACAGAACCTCGTGATCGCTTACGAGCCGGTATGGGCGATCGGTACAGGCAAGACCGCTACCGCAGAGCAGGCACAAGAGGTTTGTGCATTTATTCGTGCAACGGTTGCTTCTCTGTATGACAAGGCAATTGCTGACGGCATGACCATTCAGTACGGCGGTTCTATGAATGAAAAGAACTGTGCAGAACTGCTGGCAAAAGAAGATATCGACGGCGGTCTGATCGGCGGTGCTTCTCTGGTAGCTGACAAGTTCGGTGTGCTGCTGGCTGAGGCTTCTAAGTAATGCGCGCCCTGAACGCATCATAAATCATCATGGTTGGGCAGTCAGAATTTGGCTGCCCATCTTTGGAAAGGAAAGACGCACATGAGCAAAAAACCTGTTGCATTGATTATTATGGACGGCTTTGGCTACAATGCTGATGATTACGGCAACGCCATTGCTGCCGCCAACAAACCCCATCTGGATGCATACATGAAAGGTCCGCACACATTGATCGGCGCAAGCGGACTGGATGTTGGTCTGCCAAACGGTCAGATGGGCAATTCCGAAGTAGGACATACCAATATCGGCGCTGGCCGTATCGTGTATCAGATGCTGGTAAAAATTACAAAGGATATTCAGGACGGTGTATTTTTCTCTAACCCGGCATTGTCTGATGCCATGGATGCCTGCAAGGCAAAGGGAACTGCATTGCACCTGATGGGTTTGCTCTCCACAGGCGGTGTACACAGCCACATAGAGCATCTGTACGGTCTGCTGGAGATGGCAAAGAAAAAAGGACTTTCCAAGGTATATGTTCACGCATTCCTGGACGGACGTGACGTGCCCCCGACTTCTGCTGCGGACTTTATGGCAGAAGCTGCGGCAAAACTGGAGGAGATCGGCGTGGGCAAGATTGCCACCATTTCCGGTCGTTATTATGCCATGGATCGTGACAACGCTTGGGATCGTGTAGAGAAGGCATATGCTGCGCTGGTTTATGGTGAAGGCGTGAAGGGCTGCTGCCCAGTCCAGGCAATCAAAGACAGCTATGCAAACCATGTTACCGATGAGTTTATGCTGCCTACCGTTGTGGCAGAAGGCGCAGAGATCCAGAAGGATGACAGCATCATTTTCTTCAATTTCCGTCCGGATAGAGCAAGACAGCTGACACGCTGCTTTGTCGATCCGGAATTCCAGGGCTTTGAACGGAAAAACGGCTATTTCCCGGTACAATTTGTCTGCATGGCACAATATGATGCAGCCATGCCCAATGTGACTGTTGCTTATCCACCCGAAGAACTGCACATGACTTTTGGCGAGTATCTGAGTAAATGCGGCAAGACACAGCTGCGAATTGCGGAGACACAGAAGTATGCCCATGTGACATTTTTCTTCAACGGCGGTGAGGAAAAGACCTTTGATGGTGAGGATCGGATTCTGGTGCAAAGCCCGGATGTTCCCACCTTCGATCTGAAGCCAGAAATGAGTGCTTACGAGGTAACAGACAAGGTTCTGGAAGCCATTGACAGCGATAAGTATGATGTGATCATTCTCAATTATGCCAACTGTGACATGGTTGGACATACGGGTATTTTTGATGCGGCAAAGGCTGCTGTTGAGGCGGTGGATACCTGTGTTGGGCGTATGGTGGATGCGATCCTGGCAAAGGGTGGTGTGGCATTTATTACTGCCGACCATGGCAATGCGGATAAAATGTATGAGCCGGATGGTTCACCTTTTACAGCGCATACAACGAATCCGGTGCCGTTTGTGGTTGTCGGAATGGATAAACCGCTGCGTGAAGGCGGTGTACTGGCAGATATTGTGCCAACCATGCTGGAAGCCATGGAACTGCCCCAACCGGCTGAGATGACTGGTAGGAGTCTGTTTGCCTGATTTTTGTCCGCAAAATTTCCGGAATCCAGGCACATTTTGGATTCATAAAGGTCGGATTATGACTTTTTTTGCCCATTTTTGCAAAAGCAATCAGGGTCAAGGAATGCTTTCCTTGACCCTGATTGCTTTTTTAAGCGGCACCGCATATGAAAATGTTACAGGACTACTTTTACTCTGTTCGCAATGCTGTCACCGGATCTTTTTTCGCTGCCTTACTGGACGGAATTAACCCAGCCACCAACGTCAAAAGCATACTGATCACTACCAAGATCAAAGCTCCCACTGGCGGCAGCTTCGCCAGATGCGCAACACCCGTCACAACACCAATAATCGCATTGGCAGGAATCAACAACACAAGCGTCACCCCAATACCGATCAACCCTGCACATGCACCAATGATTAATGTCTCCGCATTGAAAATGCTGGAAATATTCCGCTTAGAAGCACCAATACCCCGAAGAATACCAATCTCCTTTGTACGCTCCAACACAGAAATATACGTAATAATACCAATCATAATCGACGAAACCACCAGCGATATAGAAACAAACGCAATCAACACATAGCTGATCATGTGGACAATGGTAGTCACAGACGACATCATCAACCCCATGAAATCTGTATAACTCAGCGTCATATTCTCATTCCCTGCTTCTGTCTGCTTGGTGTTGTAGTCGTCAATGATATCTGTGATCCTATCTTTGGAATCAAAATCCTTGGGATAAATGTTGATCGCTGAGGGTTGTTCCAAGTCCACTACCCCCAGCTTTTGCATCACATTGTCATAGGTATCCGTCAAATTTTTCCGGATAGAATCCCGATAGCTTTCCAGGAATGCTTCCTCCCCCATGGCATCGACCATCTGCTGGAACTGCATCTGCTCCTCTTCGCTCATGGCATCCATATCCGCCATCACATCTTCCATGGTCAATGTATCTGCAAAGGATTCTGCATCAAAAGGCATGCCTGTGAGTACATTGTTTTCTGGATCTGCTTTCTGTGCCTTGACAATATCACTTTCGTTGACATGTTCCACCACATATTCTTTCAATGCAGAGGAATACCCCACAGAGCTGCTGATGGAAGCAGCCGTGGCTTCCTCATTGGGGCGGAGGATTCCCACGATTTTGAGAGCCGGCGCAGCGGCAATCACCTCTTTCATGTAATTGATATCCTCATGTTTATCCTCCCAGACCGCTTCCTTTTCGTTGTATTTGTAATAATCCGTATGAAGTACCAGCCGAAAAGAAGTGTCCAACAGCTCGTCATAGGTAAAAGAAACCCCTTCGGTTTCCTTTACCGTCTCTCCCTTGTTAATTGCATCCATGATCTCCAAGAATTCCTGCTGATCTTTCAGCCCAAGGGTATACAGCGCAATGTCACTGATTTCATTGTTTTCATCCACAACCAGTACCAGTTCATCAAATGCGCCCTCTTCCGGCATTCTTCCTGCAAGAACATCATACTGATTCTCCAGAAGTTCCCGATTGTCCAGCATCTCCTGAAATACGTTTCCAAAGGACATATATGCCGTCAGATCACTGACAGAAGTTGGCGGTCCGGATGACATTTCATCAACATTCAATGACCCGGCCCCAGAACTGGTGCCCAACGTGCTGGGATTCACCTGAACAATGCCGTTTTCGGTGTCCTCGCTGTACAGCGGGATATCCAGATCATAACTGTATTGAATGGCAGAAACATAGTCGTCTATGTCACATTCGCCGCTTTCCAGATACGCCTTGAATGCGCCAAGATCGTTGGATTTGGCTTCTGCGCTCATAGAACTCAGCATCTCCATGGTAATGTCATTGGAATAAACCCGATCCCTGTCATGCTCCACGCCTTCCTCCATATTCTGAGACATCATATCCACCATCATGGTGGAAAGATCCATGGTTTCCTTTTCAATGGTCAGCGGATAAGTGGACAATGTATCTTTCTGGACAGTATCAATATAGTCACTGATACCGCTGGAAAGCGCCAGAATGGAGGCAATGCCGATAATGCCGATGCTTCCGGCAAAAGAGGTGAGAATGGTTCTTCCCTTTTTGGTACGGAGGTTGTTGAAACTGAGGGACAATGCCGTTAGGAAAGACATGGATGCCTTTCCCATATTCTTGTGCATCAGTTCTTCTTTGGATTCCGGTATGTCAAAGGGGTCAGAATCGTCGATAATCCTGCCGTCACGCAGCTTGACAATACGGGTGGCATAAGCTTCTGCCAACTCTGGATTGTGGGTAACCATGATGACCAGACGATCTTTTGCCACACGCTGGAGCAGATTCATTACCTGCAAGCTGGTTTCTGTATCCAGTGCGCCAGTTGGCTCGTCAGCCAGGAGAATGTCTGGATTGTTCACCAATGCACGGGCAATCGCCACACGCTGCATCTGACCACCAGACATCTGGTTGGGTTTTTTGTGAAGCTGATCCCCCAATCCCACTTGTTCCAAGGCTTCTTTCGCACGCTGACGGCGCTCACTGCGAGAAACGCCGGAGATCGTCAGTGCCAGCTCAACATTGGACAAAATGGTCTGATGGGGAATTAGATGATAACTCTGAAACACGAAACCGATGGTATGATTCCGGTAAGAATCCCAATCCCGGTCTTGATATTTCTGGGTGGAAATTCCGTTGATGATCAGATTTCCGCTGTCATAACGATCCAGTCCGCCCACAATGTTCAGTAGTGTTGTCTTTCCCGAACCGCTGGGTCCCAGAACCGCAACAAACTCGCTGTCACGAAAGCCCAGGCTCACATGATCTAATGCAGTCTGCACCAGATCTCCTGTTTTATACTGTTTGACAATGTCTTTGATTTGAAGCAATGAAAACGCTCCTTTCTGTTTTTTCTGAATGAATGAAGTTTTGGTTTTCTATCTAAATAGTACACTATAAAAGCAACTTTGTCAAGAGCAGAAAAAGGAAAATTCGGAAAATTGGATTTTTTCACAAAAAAACTTGAGAGAAACAGGAAAATATCAAAAATATCAGATAAAAAACCGATTGATTCTCTCCAATCCTCCAAAAGAAAAAATCGGTATATGTTATTTTTCATTTACATTTGTCTAAAAATGTGATAAAATAATTTATCATGTAATTGACCATTTCAGCTTTATATGGGTCAATCCATGAGAGAATCATTGAGAATCTGACTTTATAAGAGCAGTACTCTCCAACATATGCTGGAAAAACAGATGTATTTTCTGACAAAGACAGGTTTTTACGTTTGAAAGGAGCCGAATTGCAATGACATTGGAAGAAATCATACGGACCAGAAAAGCCTGGTCAGAGGGAGATAACAAAAGGGACGCCGGTCTGACTGAGCCTTCGGAAATCGAAAGTTTCCGGAACATTCCCTAT
Organism: uncultured Ruminococcus sp.; assembly: GCA_947627445.1. Lineage (GTDB taxonomy): Bacteria > Bacillota > Clostridia > Oscillospirales > Ruminococcaceae > Ruminococcus_C. The sequence continues at coordinate 3,565 of CANQWA010000007.1, read as the reverse complement.
CTTGCGGATCGTCTGACAGAGCATTTGCTGGATGTGTACCGCCCGAAAACCAGAAAAAATTGTCCCGTGCTGCTCAGCATTCACGGCGGCGGCTGGTTCTATGGGGATAAGGAACGCTACCGGTTTTACTGTATGTACATGGCAAAATTGGGATTTGTTGTGATCAACTGCAACTACCGGCTGGTGCCGGAATATCTCTACCCAGCGGCATTGGAAGATGTCTGCGCTGTTGTCCGCTGGCTTCGGGAAAATATGGAAAGATTGACAGAAAACGCACACTGGTTTATGACGGGAGATTCTGCCGGAGCGCAACTGGTGACCCAGTATTGTATTCTGGCGGCAAATACATCCTATCGTGAGCGGCTTGGCATCGCCGGATCTGAGCAGCTTCCGGATGCTGTAGCGCTGAACTGCGGTATTTATGATATGAAAAATCTCCATGAGTCCTTCAAAGATTGCTATATACAGACAGCCAATCCAGAGCAACTGGCACTGTTTGATCACATGCTGGACAATATGACAGCTGATTTTCCCCCAACTTATCTGATGACAAGCGTCAATGACGGAATGAACATCCATACACTGCCTATGAAGCAACGTTTGAAGGAACTTGGTGTGCCTTTTGTATACCGGGAATTCGGAGAAGGTGTACCAGAAGACAGCCATGTGTTCCATTTGAATCTGTACAGTGAAAACGGCAGGAAATGCAATGGTGAAGAGGCTGCATTTTTTCAGAAATATGCCAGATGACTGATATCTTATATCCACGCTGCCGGGTGTATCGGAGAAAATTTACTTTTTGAATCCAATTGCAATTCAACTTTCACATGATAAATATCAATTGTCAACCATATAATATTTTATATAAATGACAGATACATAAATATTCAAAGTAATCGCAGAATAAAATAAAGTATTCTGCCCGGTTTTCTTTCTTTAGCAAAAAGTGCATAAAATATTCCAAAAAATGAAGGAATAACTATTGACATTTGCCAGAAAGTATGGTATGATAATAACAACAAAAGAGAACACCAGTCAGAAGCTTGCAAAAGCTTCCGCAGATGGTTCTCAAGCGATAGGTTTTCCAAGGTTTAAGGATTATCCTTTTGAGAAAACGATTTTATATCAAAAAGGAGGGGCGAGGTCCGATGGCATGTGAAGAATCGCAGCTGCATATGCTGTCAGCATCGGATACATCGTCAGCCGCACAAGCGTAGGAGTAGCGAGAAGCCGTTTGAATCGGCTGAGGGCACTCAGGAAATGATAATGAAGTTGTGGGCTGGGTGTAGCGGTGAATGACGTAGGCAACTGTTTGCGTCTGAAATCTGTTATGGAACTGACAGCATATGGTTTTCCAATTTCGTGCGATGACGGCACGAAATCTCCGACAGTAATGTCTTATATATAGTATGCTGAAGAGAAATAACAACATTAGGTGATACCGATGAAGTAATTGATTTCAAATGAGATAAGTTGAATTGACACTTCTGAAAGAAAAGGTGATTCCCATGGCAAGAAAGGCTGTTTTCTGATACAATGATACAGAAAGGCTGAGTCCCATGGCTGAGATGGTTTTTTGATATTACATTGGTTATAACAACTTCGTCTGACGAAAGGACGTGTTTTCATATGTGGTATCTGGTTCACGACTTTACGAGAAAAGAATCTACGTGAGGGGTGGTTCCCATCGGCACTACAGCGAAAGAATGAAAGTTCTTTCATTTTCACCATGACAATTGAATAGAAATATCCCTACAGTGGGTTATCAATTGAGCAGGCAGATGCTTCGTCATGAGGTTTTTGCCTGTTTTCTTTTTTATGAAACTCCTGAACAGTCCGTCGAGAAGCTCACGGTGCATCATACCTTTGCCTTTTTTGATGACAAACAGCATTTTTCAGATCACTGCAAATTTTGCAAAATTACCGGAAAAATCTTTTTAGCTATTTACGAAACGCTGGAAATGTGGTATAATAATGATATCAATTCATTACGAAAGGATGTATCATCATGTCAGAATGCAATCATCAGTGCAGTTCCTGTTCCTCCAGTTCCGACTGCCAGGAAAAAAGCCAAAACACCCGCGCACTGCAAAATACAAAAAATATTCGCCGCGTCATCGGTATCGTCGGCGGAAAAGGCGGTGTCGGAAAATCTCTGGTCACCAGCCTTCTGGCGATCCAGACACGCCGTCTGGGCTATAACACCGCCATATTAGATGCCGACATCACCGGGCCATCCATTCCCAAAATCTTTGGCATCCACGATCACGCACAGACCGAGGGCGACTGCCTTCTCCCCCACATCGCAGAGGACGGCACAAAGCTCATGTCTCTGAACCTGCTGCTGGAAAACGAAACCGATCCGGTTTTCTGGCGGGGACCTGTCATCTCTGGCGTCGTAAAACAATTCTGGGAAGACGTCAAGTGGGGCGATGTGGACTTTATGTTTGTGGATATGCCCCCGGGAACAGGCGATGTGCCTTTGACCGTATTCCAAAGCCTGCCTCTGGACGGCATTATTGTAGTCTCTACACCACAGTCCCTGGTTTCCATGATCGTGCAGAAAGCAGTTCTCATGGCACAGAAAATGGATATTCCTGTTCTGGGAATGGTGGAAAACATGCGTTTCCTGAAATGTCCGGACTGCGGCAAGGAGATTCCCCTGTTTGGTTCGGACGATACGGTAGACAGCACGCCTCTTCCTGTCTTGGAACGCATTCCCCTAGATCCGGCAATTGCAGCAGCGTGCGATGCTGGTACGCTGGCATCAGCGCAGGTGGATTATCTGAAATGCACGGCGCAGATCGTGGCGGATTCCTTTGGAAAGGACATGAACAAAGATTTCATGAACCTGTTTTTCTAAGAACACCTCATTGTCTATAGACACTTTCTGAATCACGAAAAAGATCTGCATAATTTTCATTTTTGAAAAGTTATGCGCTGCAATTACTTTTCATTTCAAAAAAACGTGGGAATTCCTTGACAAAGCTTTGAAAAACGAGTATACTAATAATGCAAACAGCAAAGGCGCTGAGCAATGATGCTCTTCGTGCCTTTGCTGTTTTTTGTTTAAAAGGCAGCATGGTACCACTGTTTTTTGAGAAACTCAAGATTTAAAGAGGGTGTATCATTCATGGACGAAACAACAATTATGGATATGGTCTCCGAGCAGATCGGTGCAACTGCATTCGGCGTATGGTTTTTGATTGGCGCTGCACTGGTATTCTTCATGCAGTGCGGTTTTGCCATGGTAGAGGCCGGTTTCACCAGAGCAAAGAACGCCGGCAACATCATTATGAAAAACCTGATGGACTTTTGTCTGGGTACGGTTGCATTCATTCTGATCGGCTTTAGCATTCTTTGCGGTCAGGATGTGGTTGGCATCATCGGCAAGCCGGGTTTTGATATTTTTTCGGATTACGCCAATTTTAATTGGTCCAATTTTGTATTCAATATGGTGTTTTGCGCTACCACTGCAACCATTGTTTCCGGTGCAATGGCAGAGCGTACCAAATTTTTGTCATACTGTATTTATTCTTTCATTCTTTCCGCAGTGATCTATCCG